>NZ_CM000776.2:66949-668027 GCF_000162575.1 Helicobacter canadensis MIT 98-5491 | reverse complement strand
TTCCAATTCTCATCTCTTAATATTAGAGTTGCCACATTAATTCGATTCTTCTTAAATTGTAGTTTTTGCATCATTTGATAAATAATCTTTGGAGATCCACTTGAAATAAACACTAAATCGATATTTTCCTTTTCCCTAACGATGTCTTCATATGTTTTATATCCTTCCTTCTTATCATCTGCAACAAATAAAATATGTTTCCCTCTCTTCACTAAAAAATCTTCTAATTGCACTCTCCAACTATTTTCTCCATAAATAACAATATTTTTTGAATTTTCTATAGCAATATCTCTTTCTATTTCTGTCATTAAATTTTTATTGAAATCCTCATAATAACAATACAATTTATCTTGAAACTTATCCTTATAAATTTGTGCAAATCTTCTTAAAAAAATAGGATAATTCTCATCATCATAAAAATAAGACAATGCTCCTGCCAACTCATTGCCCCCCCAATCAAAAAAAGCGTTAAGGCACATAGATACTTCGGAATAATATTGCTTCAATATTAGATAAAATTTTTCTTGAGAATCCATATTAACGCAACACATTCCACTAGAAGTTATCCAATTATAAAAATCTAAATATTTCGCTCTAGCATTTGGCGTTACCCCAAAAATATGTGCAATACCACCCACATACCCCATTGAAGCTGCTTTATATAACTTCAAATAATCAACTTCTGCTGTAATGTCAGCCCTATGATTATCAGTTACATTATTAAAAGGATCCTGTTGAATTAAAAAATCTTTTTTATAGACTACTTTAATTTTTGTTTGCAAAATCTCTTTTTGTTTGTCATTTAAGTTTTGGTATAAAAATGTTTCAGGCAGCACGACATTACTTTGTTGCTCAAAAATAACAATCTCTCCATAACCATAACCAGCATCCACGCTAATAAAATTAACTTGTGGATTATTTTGAATATGAATATAAATATTCTCTAAATGATTCTCATTATACAAAAATTCATCATCCGATAAAAGCAATACCCAATCACCTTTATATAATTTACTATCCTGGGCAAACTTATATACTTTATCGCCAAATCCCATTTTTTTTGGCATTTTAATATACTGATAGCGTTTATCCTTTAAATATTCTTGAACAATCTCAATGGTATTATCAGTTGAACAATCATCAAGTATCAAGACTTCATAATCCATAAAATCTTGTTTTTTTATAGAATCTAAGCATCTTTGCAATAAATTTGCCCTATTATAGGTTGGAATTGCAATAGTAAAAAACACATACCCTCCTTTTCTTATAAGTACCTATTAATATAACCAACTATATCATTTAACTCAATAAAATCCATACAATGAATGTCTTTATTGCAAGTTGGATTATAACAAGGGATGCATTCATACCCACTTAAACCTAGACTTTTTGGATACACTGAAACTCCACGCCCATAATAATAGATCTCTTCACCACTTGTAGCTCCAAATAACACAATCACACTTTTTTTCATCGCTAATGCTAGATGCACCCCCAAACTATCGTGTGTTACTAGCACATCACACCCTGCAATCCAATCCATATAATCATATAAATTATTCATTCCTTGCTGCCAAGAAAAACTAATCTGATCTTTTTCAAGTAAGACTGCTAACTCCTCCCATTTTTCTTTCTTCATCGCTTTTGTGGGCCATTTGCTACCCACTTGATAATTTAATCCAACCTGAAATTTTTCTTTTGGCTTTGGTTTATACCCGAGAGAATATTCCTGCTCTCTCCATTCGCAACCCACCATTTCAACAATCACCTTTTGCCAAATTTCGTGACTCTTTTTCCCGCTAGCCTTATCTTGTATATAATTTGTAGCACCTAGACTACGCTCATAAGCACTATAATTACCACTCACCACATCAAATCGAAATCCAACCTTCTCCCAAGCTTGAATCATATCTGCTAATCCGCAAATTCCGTGAATCTTTTCTAAATTCACCACCATATCAAACTGCTCTCGCATCAAGGCAAAAGGGATAAATTCATCCCACACAAGCACTCTCTCTAAATAAGGATTATCCACTATCAAAGGAAACGCTTCAGGGGCAACCAACCAAGTAATGCAAGAATTGGGATATTTCTGCTTTAAAGCCTCCAATACAACCGTGCATCGCACGACATCTCCAAGACTAACTACTTTACCCATTTCAGGATCTAATGTTTCAGAATAACCAAGTTTAATAATTAAAATTTTCACCCATTTTTCCAAAAAAAGAAATGCATTATTCTAATCTAGCAACAATTAAATTCTATTTAATACACAATAATCTTAAGACAAAATTGGCAATTTCAAGAGATGCTTTTCCAAAGTTATAAACTTCTTCTTTTAAATATTGCACAATAATATTAGCAAATAAAAATTATGTAGAGCAAAAAAGCTCGTGCTAACAATCAAGATAACCCATAATATATTAAAGTAATTCTAAATATAAGAGTCGCAAAAACATCTTA
Organism: Helicobacter canadensis MIT 98-5491; assembly: GCF_000162575.1. Classification (NCBI taxonomy): domain Bacteria; kingdom Pseudomonadati; phylum Campylobacterota; class Epsilonproteobacteria; order Campylobacterales; family Helicobacteraceae; genus Helicobacter; species Helicobacter canadensis. Next base: position 665,564 of record NZ_CM000776.2, on the reverse strand, counting down.
ATAAATATTTAAATTGGTAGATAATTTTTTCTTGAAACCACTAAAAACCGAGTCTTTACTCCCAATAGTTTCCCTCATGGTTTCTAAACTACTATACACCATTGAATCATCTATAAAAACTATATCACTATAGCCAACAAACTTCAAAAGATAGGCAATATCTAAGCCAACTTTGCCTTTTGGATAAATAAAAATCCTAGAGCGGCTTTCTTATTTCTTGTTTCTTCATTGCACTTCCTTGTATATTAGCTTTAAACTAAATTAACAAATTACTATTTTTATTATTTTCATTTAAAAATTGTTTCTCTAGTTGAAGAATCTTTTTACTTCTATCTTTAATTCTTCTTGCAGGAATACCAACATAAATTCCCCAAGCTTCTGTATTTTTTGAAACCATACTCATAGCACCAACTGCTACTCCCTCTTCCAATACCACTCCAGGGAGTATTAAAGAGCCTGATCCAACAATGCAATGTTTTTTGATACATATAGCATCTTTTTGTGCTTTAAATTTAAATTTATCAGGAACAAAAGGTGCTGACATAGATTCCCCTGAATAATCATCACTTTCGGTAATCAAACGCACATAGTTACTAATACTAACAAAATCTTCTATTTTAATTCCTCCTCCACCATATAATCCAGAAAAAGAAGCAATATGTATATAATTACCCATTATAATATCTCCACTTAAGATAACAAAACTTCCAATTTTTACATTATTACCTATGCTAATGCTCCGAGGATTATCAATAGTGGTTCGCGTATCAATATAAACATTTTCTCCTAAACTCTTAAAGCCCATTTTTTTAAGTTCTTTACGGGGATAAAACATTTTATCCCCCACTTACGCTAAAGGATAATTTTGTGTTTGACCATATAATAACTTGGAGGATAAATATATACCCCCCCCCCCGCTCATCAAAAGCATTCATTAAAAATTCAAAATCTTTATCATTCTTGCTTTTCAATCCAATTAAACCATTTTCACATTTAGCTACAATTTCACAAGATGAAAGATTAAAAACTTTACCATGTTCTATATTTATAGGACATTCTAGTCCTTGCACCTCATAAGCTTCCTGAATATCTATCACACGATCATCAACAATTAACTTAGCACAAGGATAAGGAGAACAAAATGATTTTACAATATTGATAATCATTTCTTTAGACATTCTCATATCTAAAAGCACATCATGCAAATTCCTTTTTCTCCAATAATTTCCTCCTTGCCTTTGTGATTTTCTATTTGTTATCAACTCACAATTATTTAAAATCTCTTGTATTCCAGCTTCCGCCAAAATATTAATTTTATCATTCAATGTATTAATAGTATCACTTTCATCTAATTCAAAAAACTTTTGCAAAATAATCTTGCCAGTATCAATCCCACTATCTACCTCAAAAAAGGTTAAGGCACTTTGTTTTAATCCTAAAACTTTACTCCAATGAAGGGCATGTCTACCTCTATTATTAGGAAGTTCAGTTGGGTGTGCACAAATAGTAATCTCTGGAATTTTAAAGATATTTTCTCTAAGAATCTTTGGCCATACGCACACCAAAATATCCATCTTTAAATTCTTTAAAAGCAATTCTTCTTGATTGATATCACTTACCTCAAAATATAAAGCACCATGTTCCCTAGCAAAAAGTTCTAATGAAATTGAATTATTAGGCAACAACTCTTTTTTTAAACTAATAACAGCCGCTAAAGTATGTCCGCTTTTTAATATTCCTTTTGCAAGACTTCTTGCACACTCTGTTGTTCCTATTACTACACAACGCATTAATTACCTCCAAACCATCGCTTAATATTTAAACAAACTTCATCTACATATTCTATCTTTAAATCAGGTCCACTCGGTAAAATCAACATTCGATTATGAAAAATATCGCTCTTAGGGAAAACCGTTTGAATTTTCAAATGAGAACAATGATTAAGCGAAGGACTCTCATAAGCACTACCTATTCCCATTTTTTCTAAAAAATCCTTAATATCCCTCACTTGATCAGCAATAATAATACTTCTCATTGGGATTTCATTTGCATTTACTTCTAAAATTTGTAAATTATTAGACAAAAGTTCTTGATAGCGTTTATAAATTGTTTTTACTCTTTCAATTTTTTGTTTCATTTTACTTAGCTGAACAATACCAATACTTGCTTGCATATCATTAAATTTGAAATTATAAGCCTGAATATTATAAATATTTTCAAGCCTTACATCAAAAACTCCTTGGTTCCTAATTCTTCTTAATAAATCATAATCTTCCCTATTGTGTGCAACCACAAGCCCACCTTGCCCAGTAGTAAGAATCTTTGCTAACCCTAATGAAAAACAACCAAATCTCCCAATAGTTCCTAAGTACCTACCCTTAATATCCCTAGATCCAAAAGCCTGACAAGCATCTTCAATTACCTGCAAATTATATTTTTTTGCTATTTCTAAGATTCTATCCATATTCGAGGCAACCCCATTCATATGAACAGGCACAACAAGTTTAGTCTTGTTTGTAATTCTATCTTCTATTAATTCTTCATCAATAGTTTGATTCTCTTTAACATCAACTACTCTCACCTTTGCACCCAATATCATAGCAGCGTGTGCAGTGGCAATAAATGTGCGATTAGAAACAATTACTTCATCACCTTCTTTTAGACCTGATGCCATATAGGCTAAACTCAATGCTTGAGTTCCATTTGGAACGGCAACAACATAAGGGACATTTAAAAAATCTGCGACTCTACTCTCAAATTCTTCTGTAATTTCACCTTGAGCAATATGCCTTGTCGCTAAAGCTTTTCTAATAGCCTCTTGCTCCTCTTCTCCTAATTCTATATTCCACCAATTAATTTTTCCCATTAAGCAACCTTTAAAAAGCTTAATAGGTTTTTATTTATTTTAGGGTTTAATACGCCCCCCCCCCCCCACTCACAGAGTAATTCAATGCACCACATTGTTTCTTTTGTAAATTTCTATTTAAATACTCCTCAACAACATCCCTAAATAAACTCTCATACTCTTGCAAACTTATACCTCCATCTACTCTTAAAATCTGTCCCGTCATAAATTTCACATCAAGTAAAAAATTTATCACTTCGCAAACATCCTCACTTTTAGCAATCCTACCAAGAGGAGAAATTCTAGAATAAAGTGCGGTCAATTCTGTTTCTTGATTATAAAACTCTTCATTTTCGGGCTTTAAAGTCAAAGTAGGTGCAACAACATTAACTCTAATTCCCCTAAAACCGAGTTTGACTGCATAATATCGAGCCATTTGTTCCAACCCTGCTTTTGCCATATGATATCCAATAGATTGATTTAAAGAAATCAAACTCCCACAAAGTGAGCTCACAAAAACAATGCTAGAATCATCTGATAAATAAACATCTAATATCTCCATAACATTTTTTATTGTATCTAGCTCTACACGAATCTCACCTTCCCAACTATCCATAAATTTATTACCACGGAATTTAAGAAAAAATACCATATGATCTATTTTGCCTTTTATCTTAGCTACTTCCTCTAACACTTTCAAAAAACTATCTTGATGACAAAAATCAACACTATAAAATTCTACAGCAATAGAATTTGGATTAGTTCTTGCAAATAAAGTAACATTATACTTTCCTTTTTTGGATAATTCCCGAGTAAAAACACTCCCAATTCCTTTGCTACCGCCAAAGACAAATAAATTCTTTTTATTCACGACATTCCTTAATTTCAAGCTGCGGTAATTCCAAATTATAGAATATTCCTCCTCTCTTTAGAAATTCCTTATGCTTTTGTGCAATAGAATCTATAAACCTCCAAGCTACATTGATAATCTCTTTTATATTAGGATCTTCTTCTAAAATTTTAGAATCATTTACCAAAACGCCTAAATTTGGTGCATATTTACCAATCTTGACAATATTATCATCTAAAAAATAATCAATCACATCAGATAGCCCTAAATGATACACCATCATCACTCCACCCACTGAAGCACCATACACACCAACACTTCCTTGACGCTCCTTAATCTCCAATGCAAGCTTTCTAACCTTCTCTCTAAAATCTTCCAAACCTTTAGTGAAATTTATAAAAATATCACTCTGTTTGAAAAAATCTTTTTCAGCTTCTATCAGAGAAAGCAATTCTTTAGTCTTTGACTTACTCATATCTTGAGTAATTTTAATTTGTATGCTTCCACCTTTACTCTCAATAATCTTAGCATCATACAGATTCAAATTTTTCTTTTCCAAAAACTCACATAATGGCAAAAGATATAGGTAATTGATATGTTCTAAAAATATCATATCCACCAAATTTTTCTCCAAAACCGCTTTAGCATAGAAACTTTCAAAAATAAATTCTCCACCCTCTTTAAGTGTTTCTTTTATTTCATTAAACAATCTTTCTAAATTCACACTATTTGCAACAATATGACTAGCAAAAACAAAGGCATCTTCATTTTGAATTATCTCCATTAGCCTCTGCGTTTTAATAAAACGCAGAGGCTTAGAGACATATCCCCTCAAACTCCCACCTTTAGTCCAGATTTCCTCTGCATCAAATAATTCCAATCCACAATGATTGAAAAATTTTGCCAAAGGTTTTGCGCTAAAGTAACTAATATGCTCATGATAAATCGTGTCAATCAAATGCTTCTTTAAAACACTTTGTGCATAACTTGTCTCAAACACAAATACACCATTATCATCAAGCAATAACTCAATACCTTTCACCACATCTGCCAATAAAGGAATGTTGGCAATCACATTGTTGGCAATCACAATGTTGGCTTTACCTTTTTGTAGTTTAATTTCTCTAGCTAGATTCTGTGTAAAAAAGCCACAAATCGTCTCAACTCCACGCTTTTTTGCAATTTCTACTGCAATAGAAGCAGGATCAATCCCTAAAACTCGCATGCCTTCATTTTTAAAAACTTCTAGCATTGCCCCTTCATTGCTTCCAATCTCGATTACCAAAGAATCTTTTGGTATCTTAAACCTTTTAATTAAATCCTTAGCTCCCTGTCTGAAATGTTCCACCAAACCAACTGAAGTGCCAGAAGTATATAAATAATCCTGCTCATAAATTTCTTTTGGTTCCACAACTTCGCTTAATTGCATTTGACCGCATACATTGCACATCATCACTACAACATCATGCAATTCGCAAGATAACGCCAACTCTTTATTCTTAAAAAACCTATCCCCAATTGGATTTTTAGATAATTCTAAAACTTTCTTCAAATCATTGCAACCACATAAACGACAACTTTGAATCTTAAAAACCCTATCCATTCTTACTCCCAAGCTAATATTTATAAGTTCGATCCCATAAATCACAACCCCTACATAACTCAATAACATTTCTCTGTTTTGATAAATGTAGATCTCTAACCTCATTAAACTTATTCCCACGCCAAATCTTTTCTATAGTTTCGCGCGAAAAATCTCCCATCAAACATTTTCCACCATAATCAACCCCGCATAGTCCCACTCGACCATCATAATGAATAGCCATAGAACCAAAAGGAGAAATACAAGCAAACGAAGAAAATAATTCAATTTTTTCTTGTTTTTCCGAAACCAACTGATTACCCCAACTATGCAAAGGCATAATATAAGCAACATCTGTTGATTTTATTTTTGATTTCCAAAAATCTAACCAAATTTTGGATTCCATTTTATTTAATTCTTGCTCTATAAAGCGAACTTTTATACAGACTTTAGGAAAACTTTCATTTCTTAATTTTATAAAATTAAGCACATTACTATATACTCTTTCTCTATTTAATCCGATACGAATCTTTTCATAAACTTCTTTAGAATATCCATCAATAGAAAACATAACTTCATCAATTCCACTTTCCAAAATTTCCTGTGCTTTATTCTTATCTAAAATTTGCGCATTAGTGACAATTACTACTTTTTTGATACCAATGCACTTTAATTCTTGTATTCTTTGAGATAATTTCTTATCTAATAACGGCTCTCCATCACGCGTCAATGTAATTTTTTCAATTACATTAACATAATTTGCCACATTCTTCACAAATTTCTGCCAAAGTGTATCGCTAATTATCTTTTTTACACTAGCATTCCATTCATTTATGGTGCACATAATACACCTTGCATTGCAAGCATTAATTGTTTCAATCTCAAAATATCTTGGGAACAATAAACAGGCATCATAGTCTAAAATCCCTAATCTTTGTGCAATGTCTTCTTTGGTTTCTAACATCACTTACCTCCATTAAGAATATAAATTTGTCCGGTAGTTTGCATATTCTGTGCTTTAACCAACAATAATATAAATTGAGAAATTTCCTGCAGAGTCGCAAATCTTTGTAATGGTTGCCTAGATAAAGCTTGATAATATATCTTGGGAGCTATTTGTCTTTTTCTTGCCCAAGAACTTCCTTCAAATTCAATAATTCCAGGCATCACTCCATTAATACAAATATTATCTTTAGCATAAAATCTTGCAGTACTTTTAATATAAGCATTTAAAGCAGCCTTAGAAGCAACATAACCAGGGGCACCTTCGCCATTGGTTGCAGAATCTGAAGAAATATGTAAAATATAACCTTTTTTCCTTTTGACATAGAATGGCAACAAAAATGAATTAATAGATACTGCTATTCCTAAATTTAAATGCACACTTTGTTGTAACGCCTCATAAGTAAGAGGCTGCTCATCAGCTTCTAATCTTCCACCAACATTATGAATTACAATATCAGGTAATATGTTATCACTCTGTAAGGAAAGCAAAAAATTATGTAAACTATTACGATCCATCAAGTCAAAAGGATATACTTCTATATTATTTTTTAATTCATTTTTAATCGCTAATAATTTATCAGCACTTCTAGCAACAAGTAAAATATAAAAATTTTCATTGTGAAACCGCCTTGCTACTTCTAATCCAACCCCAGAACTGGCACCTGTTATTAAAACTTTAAGCATAAATACTAATTTCCAAACTATTTATATATCTATTCTACAATAAGAAAATTACAAATTACATTGCATCTCTAACGCTAATTATTTCTATCTTACAAGATTTTATATTCCCATTAATAACTCTTGTAATTTCATATTTTTAATTTTCATAAACCCCTCTAAATTTCTACAATACATAAAAAAATACAATCTTGTTTATTCTATTGTAATAACAATTAAAGTTACTTTAATTGCAGAGAGCACTAACTTCTTTAAGCAATATTACATTTTTTATTGCTCTATCAATATTCAAATTGAAATCATCCATAACAACTATTGCTTTAAACATGATTCCAATTTATATTTTTATTTTATTACAAATATACTCTAGACAATGCCAAATCATCTCAACAAAATTTAATTTATCATCAATGTTTTTAAAATTAACCCAAAGATACTAGTTCTTATATAATTCTCGGTACTACTCAATTATTGCTTTAATACTCATATATTGTTGCCCTCTTCCCCAAGCTCTAGAAAAATTTGGCATAGCAGAAATTTTATATTCAGTTAGCTCCAATGGATTTTTAAGCAATTCAATACATTCTCTCAAACTTTCAACGAAAAATTCTCCCAATTGAAAGCAATTATTACTCATTTGCTGTAACAACTCCACTATTGCTTCAATTATTGAAAAATCTACATTTTTTCTAAGTTTATGCACCAACAAGCGTAATTGAACTACATTATCTGATAACCACCCTATAGTCTTTTGATTCAAATTCATTTCCTTAAACTCTGTGCTAAGTAATAAATACTTTTTGCAATCAAACTGCTCTATGACTGCATCAATATAAGAATATCCCATATCTTTATACCAACTTAAATTTAAAATAAAATTGGGAGATATTCCAATAACATCAAATCTCCCCACTTCTTTATTATAAATAGAAAATTTTCTAATATCTTCTGCGCTTTTCTTAAGACTATATGAAAAATGATCATTTGTAGGATTTAATATACTATCTTTTACCCAGTCCTCTATAGGTCTTGAAGCAAATCCAAGAGAATCTAAGTGACTTTTAAAAGCTACACATAGTTTTTGGACTTTATTTGAAAAATTACTAACTTCTCTAACTAAGCATAAACCTAAAACTATTCTCAAATATTCAAAAAAATACGAAAATTCACAAATTGTGGTAAGAATTAAATAAGTATTATGAGAAACCTGTTTCAATAAAGCTTGTAAAATTTTTTCCCTTTCACTATCACCAAAAGCTGGCAAAAATCCCTCCGCAATTACAAAATCATATTTTTTAGAGCTTTCATATTTTTCAATAACGCAGTCATAAATTCTATAGCGTTTGGGGTCAATACTATAATTATCAAAAAGCTTTTGCATTTCCTTTCTGCCAACCGGATTTGGCTCTACAATATCTACTTTAGCTCCAAGCAACAAAAAAACCAAAGTATTATAGCCACTTCCAGCACCAACCTCTAAAATATCCGCATCCTTAAATAATCTAGAATCAATACCTAGTAACCGATACAATCGCTCTCTTCTTTTAATATGTAATTCTAAATCACTAATATCTTGACTAACCGGAGAAATTCCATTTTCTTCATAAAACCTTACAAATTCATTCATACTTCACTCCTCACACAAACCCTAAATGCTTCTCATCGGCATTCAAATATTCTAAAATCATTTTATTCTTTTCGTGTGCTACACAATGATGATTACAAACACAAGATGGATTAACCCTGAAAAAAGACTCTTTATTTTGATACCACCACTCTCTAAAGGATATATTTTTAATACTTCCAAGTAATGCTTCATCAAGATTATAAGCCTTATCTTGACAAGGATACACATTTAAATCTGCACCAATAACCATAAGCATTTGAGAATAAGGACACCAAGAATAATCTTTTTCAAAACTATTAAGCTGATAATGATAAGAATCATAAATCTCTAATGTTTTTCCAAAATCATTTTGTGCTTTTTCTATCTCTTCTTTTGCTTGTTTATAAAAAGCTTGATGATAGATATTAGTTTTTCCCCCTTCATTACTAACAATTGCTGGAGATATTTTAAGGCTATCTACCCCTATCTCACTAAGTATCTTTGAAATTTCATAAATCTTATGCCAATTATCCTGTCCCACAATATAACTCACTCCAAGATAACATTGTCCGCCAATTTTTTTAAATTTCTCCATATTAGAAATAATTTTATCAAATTCCTTTTTCCCTACACCGCGAAATTTTTGATAACTTTCATTATCATAGCCATCCATACTCACGCGCACCCAAGTGCCATATTTCGCAAAAAGTTCTGCCACCTCTCCATCTAATTTAGCTCCATTTGTCAATGTTGCAAAAGCAATATTTGTTTCAATTAAACGCTTCAAGGTTTGTGGCATATATTTATAAATCAATGGTTCCCCGCCCCCACTAAATGTGATAGCTTTAACACCCATCAACTCGCAATCATCAATAATTTCAAGCATCTTTTGTTCTGGTATAAAATCCCGCTCAACCATATCTTTTCCAAGTTGCAAATGCGAAACTTTATAGGCACAATACCAACAATCATGATTGCATACATTTGTAGGTTTAATCCTTATATGTATTGGCGGCATTATTGCTTTATCTTTAGGCAAAGAATCAAGCTTGTCTTTATAATGAAACATTTTATATTTCGTATATAACAATCCCATAACCATTCCTATTCAAAATAAATAAATTCATAATCACCTTTATATCCAAACTCCCTTGCTATCCATATCCACTCACTAGGGTTTAAAAAACTCTCGCAAGTAAGTGCCCAGCATTGAAGATTGAAAAGTTCTTGATTATTTCTATAAGATTCCGCCATAATATATTTTTGCTTTCCTACACGCTCAATCTCACTAAAAGCTATTTTCAAATCAAACAATGCTAAATTATGCAATGTCCCAAGTGAGATTACTAAGTCAAATTCTTCATCCCCAAATGGAAAAGGACTTCGTGCATCATAAACAAATAAATTTTCTGCAACTTCCTCCTTAGCATTTTTTATTGCATACTCTGAAATATCAAAGCCAACTACCTGTATATTAGGTAAAATCTTTTTAATCTCATACAACAAAAATGCTTTTCCGCAACCTACATCTAAAATTTTGCTTTTGTTATTTAATTGATAAATTTCTATCAAATCTCTAGCAACCGCTTCCCATCTTCCATCATATTTATATCCACCATACCCATATCGCCTATCTCCATCCCAAAAATCCTTTTCATATTTCTTAGCAATACCCATACATTCTACTTTAGAATCTGCCATCCTTGTGAAATAATCCCTTTTGGTCTTTTGATGCAATTTTGTAAAAATATTTCGTAAAACACCCATTATAACTCCATTCTCTTTTGCACAGATTCAACGATTCCCTTACAATCAATTCCAAAAAAAGTGCGTCCATAATCACAATTCCCTATTAAATGCACATATTTATTTGGCACACCTAAAATTTCTATATTTGCATTTGTATGGGATCTTAAAAATGTCCCTAAGCCACCATAACTAAAATGCTCTTCAATAACAAAAATAATTTTATAGGATTCTAAATTAAAGTCCATTGAATTAATAAAAGGCTTACTCGCAACATCACATCCAAGAATTTCACCTGCTTTAAGCACTTCTTGAACAATTGAACTATGAGATAAAAGCAAAATCTCACTCTTGTTTTTCAATAAAAATTGCAATTGTGCAACATCTTCAATCTCCCTTTTATGCAAATTAGGTTCGCCTGCTTTAGGGATTCTAATATAACTTGGCTTCTTGGAGTGATAAGCATACTGAAAACAAGCCTTTGCTTCCAAAGGATCACAAGGTGAAAAAATATTTAAATTTGGCAAACTCAAGGCTAAACCTATATCTTCTAAAGCATAATGAGTCATACCACTTGGCATATAGGTAAAGCCACTTCCAGTTCCAACCAAAATAACAGGCAACTCTTGATAGCAAATGTCATTTCTTACTTGCTCATAAGGACGCATCATTACAAATGGAGCAATATTATAATACACAACCTTTCTTCCGCACAAAGCCAAACCAGCTGCCATACTAACACATAATGCTTCATTGATTCCAGGATTGATATATTGCTCTTTATACTCCTCTTTAAATGTATCCCAAACACCAAGCCCAGCATCTCCGCTAATCAAAAATACATTTGAATCTTTTTTAGCTACTTCAATGATACAATTTGCTATTGCATTTCTCATTTTAAAACCTCTAATGCTTTAGAATAAATCTCATCTGTTACCAAATAATAATGCCATTCTAATTTATCCTCCATAAATTCCACTCCCTTGCCCTTTATGGTATCACAAATTATACAAAGTGGTCGATTTCTTCTATTTGTGGCTGCCTCAACAATCTTTTCCTCGCAATGTCCATCCACCCGTATGCAATCCCAACCAAATGCCTTCCATTTATCCTCTAATGGTTCAAACTCTACAAGTTCACTAGCCCTGCCATAACCTTGTAGATCATTTCTATCTATAAATACTACAATATTATCCAACTTCAACTTTGATCCAAGCATTGCTGCTTCCCAAATACTTCCCTCCTGAATCTCACCATCACCCATCAAGATATAAACATTACGCTTCCTATCTTCCTTACTCTTTTTAAAAGCCATTGCCATACCAATGCCAATAGGCAACCCATGCCCTAAACTTCCTGCAGAAATCTCAATATAAGCATGAGAATTCCTATCTGTGTGTGCTGGCAATGTTCCGCCATTTTGGTAATATCCCAAAAGCGTTTGTTTATTCATTAAGTCTCTATGGTATAAAGTTGCATACAATGCCATTGCAGCATGTGCCTTTGAAAGTATAAAAATGTCTCTAGTTTCATAATTCTGTAAATTCAAAACTTTAAAATATAAGGCACTTAAAATATCTACACACCCTAAAGCCGAACCAATGTGTGGGCTTTTTGCACGATTAGCAATTTGCAAAATTGTTTTACGAATCTCTTTTGCTGTTTGTGTCATACGATACATCTCCTATAACATATTTTCAAATAAAATTAACATGCTTTATTTCTTTGCTAAAAATATCATTTAAAAATTCATTAATTGCATTTGGACGGCAATTTGTTGGACACTTTTGACAATTCAAGTCTCGCTCTAAAAAAGATTTAATTTTTTTTCGTTTCTCTCCATTCCAAATTTCATAAAAAGAATTTTGATAAATATTGCCATACACAAACTCTTCTTTATTCCAATACGGAAGGCAAGTAGCTAAATCTCCAGCAGAATTTAAAGTTGTTATAAAATTGCATCCATAGCAATGAGAATAACTTCTCCCATTTTGTTTATTTAAAAAAGCATTTTCTCTAAAAATAACCTTAAAATTATCATCTTCATAACTTTTAGCTTCTTTAGCCAAGTCCTTAATTTCATCAAAAAAAATAAAACCCTGCCTCTCACTATATTTTTGTTGCTCATTTTGAAAAACAAAGGGTTTAACGGAAATAAAATCTACTCCAGCATTTTTTAAATGGGAAATAGCCGATAATAATGTATCTTTATTTTCGGGCAAAAGCACAAATTGCGAACCCAAATCCACATTTAATTGGTTTTTATTTTTAAAATTAACAGCATATTCTATATTGTGCAATACCTTACTCATTAATTGATATGCCCCCCCCCCCCCCGAACCTATATTAGATCCTACATTCCTAGAAGGTTTATGAACTTTAGCATAAGTTTGTGCATCCCCACCATTAAAACTAAATCGCAAAAATGTAAGATAGGGCAATAATTGTTCAGCTAATCTTTCACTTAAAAGTTCTCCATTGCTAAACATACCACAATCAATTCCCACTTCTTTTGTCTTTTTAACAAAATCCGCAATATTTTTATGAATTAATGGTTCTCCTTCCCCAGCATACAAAATGCTTTTAAGACCAAGTGAAGCAACTTCATCCAAAAAACTCAAAAATCTTTCTTTATCCAAATGTCTATTAGGATAATCAATATAATCATAGGCACAAAAAATACATCGATGATTGCATAATCCAACAGGAGAAACTTCCATATATATAGGATAACAATCTCCATTTTTCTGAAATTCTGCCACCCTCTCAAAATGGTAATGTAACTTATGAGAATCTAAAACAAATTCTTTCATTAGATAAATCCTAGATAAAATTCACATGGGAATTTGAATGTTTTAATTCCCATAAATATCGATTAATGGAATCCATTCTGCAATTTACTCTACACTTTTTTATATCTAAATCATTTTGTATGAATCGAATATTTTCCTGCCTCTTTATGCTTTGCCAAATTTGCTTAAAACTATTCTGATTAATATTTCCATATGAAAAACGATCATCACCTAAATAACAACTGCAACCATAAACCTCTCCATTAGCACTTATATATCCCCAAAAATATGGAGTAGAATAACATTTTTCATAAAAATTTCTATTTCCAGTTAACTTTTTCATTGTATCTGACCTAAAAATAATAGAAAACTCTTCACTGCTTAATTCATTTAGACTTTTTTCTAGAAACAAATATTGACTATAATCTAAACCTTCATATTCTCTAGTTCGGCTAAAAAGATGCTGAGAATACGGCTTAATTACCAAATAATCAACTCCAATATCCCTTAATGTAATTGCAAACTCTATAGCGGTTTGGTAATTTTGAGGCAAAAGCAACATTTGCACTCCAATAGTACAAGAGCTTTCTATTTTTTGCCGTATTTTTATTGATTCTTCTAAATTTTTAAGAACTCTGTAAAAATCATCTTCCCTTGTTCTATGAATTTGAGAATAAACTTTTGCATTTCCTGCATTAATACTAGCTTTAATCCAGGTCGTATTCTTTAGAATCTTAGGCATTTTATCTAGTTTAATAGGAACAAAATTGGTAGTAATAGCTACATCAATTCCAGCTTTCTTTGTTGCCTCTATCATTAAATCAAGATCTCTATGTAACATTGGCTCCCCCTCTCCTGCGAACATTACACTTTTAACCCCAAGATCACCCATCTCACGAACTATTTGCTTATAAATTTCAAAATCAATTTTAATATTTTTATATCCCATATAATCAACTCCACAAAATGTGCAGCGATGATTGCATGCACCATAAGGAGAAACTTCAACATAAATAGGATAAATCTCTTTTTCTTTTTCCCAATTACCATAAGATTCAAGCCATTGCGATACCCTTGTAGGATGAAAAATTAACTTGTGAGAATCGATTCTAAAAATATCGCTCATATTCCAAAATAACCTCCATTTAATGCCACTCTCTCATCGGATGTCAAATCTCTAATATTCTTTATATCCACAGATGTATGACCAAACTCTTGAAATCGATTGGTTTTAACCTTTATATCACAGGGATTACAATGCCCATAAACATAGCAAGGTCGATAAATATCCTCGATTTTAAAATCTGAATCTAAAATATTTCCAATAGGAGTTCTATTTTCGTATAAATCCGAATGACATCGATATATTTTCCCATTTGGTCCTACTATTAATTCTGTTGTCTTGCATTCACAATATTTTTCTGTTTTTTGCGAAATAGCATCTTGATATTTATAAGTTCCATGCCATCTTTTACCATCAAACCCTAAATACTCTTTAACTCTAAAATCAATGCCTTCTTTTTTGCATTTTTCCTTTATTTCATTGATATGTTCCATGTTTTGTGGTGTTGCAACCGAATAAATTCCTACATAAAATCCCGCATCCCGCATCTTATGGTGCTTGATTATCAAATCATCAATCTTATTTTGACCGGGATGATAACTCACACGAATCGCAGCATACTTAGCATCCCTAGTAAATTTTTCAACAGGAACTCTTTGAATAAATTCATCAACATCAAACATAAAATTAGTCAGCAAATCTAATTTAAATCTCGAATCAACTCCATTAACAACTTCATAAAAACCTTTATACATGGTGGGTTCTCCACCTTGCAAAGTTAATGGAATGTCTTCTCTAGGATTTCCTTTTTCATCCAAAAGGCAAATCCGATTAATAAAATCTACCCATTCACTTGGTTTAATTTGCTTTTTACTCACAGAACTCCGAGAAGATCCTCTTTCATTGAGATTAATGCAATAAGAACACGATAGATTACAACTAAGTGTTAAAAATAGTGCTATATAATTATAATGAGATGGAATATTAATTCTCTGCATTGACAGCTCCCACAAAACTTTGATTACAAATTCTAACCTGATTGTTATAAGTCAGTTTATTATGTAACTTAAATAACGCATCCAACTTGCTTCTAATTTCATTATTCTCTATCATTTCTGCTAAATTTTTATAATAGCCCTTAAAACCAAATCCACCACACAACCACCCAACATATCTACCACTATCATCAAGATAGCAAGAGAGTGTATTAACAATATCAAGATAATATTTTAAATTTTCAGCATAATAAACTTGCCATATATTTTGTTTTTCTCTAATAAAATTTCCTGTAATATACTCAACTTTATTATTCATTTTAACCTTGCAAGAATAATCTCCAATCTGTAACATTTCTTTATGGGTAAATTCACAATATAACGCTCTTTTTTGCACTTCAGTATCTAAAGAACAATCTTTTTTATTGTAAATAAAAATAATATCCCCTTTTATAAATTCACTATATCCCTCTACTTTGGGAGTAAGTGCTTCAAGGTTTTCAAAATAAATTAATACTTTATCGCTCATTTTTAATTTATACATTTTATCATCTTCAATGTCTAATCTATTATCAACCCTTGTCAAAAAAGTTCCTTTTTTATGTATAAATTCACTTAAACTCTCCCCTTGCCCCATAGGAAAAGTATTACAAAAAATATCAATGATATGCCCATAAATATGTGGATCCACAAATCCAGGCATAAAAAATCGATCCGAAATCCCAAGTTTTTCAACCTTCTCTCTAATCACCGGCATATTCCCACTTCCAGCAGCGATAAAAATCGTATTGGAGTGTTTTTTCATAACCTCTGCAATGCACTCTAAATACTCATCACTATCCACTTTGACAAGCCTACCTATCACACCCAAAACTACCGTGTCTTTTGTGATAGGATATTTTGCCCTCTCTGCCTCTATGAGCTTTGGATCTCTTGGTGGATTATAAAATCTTTCAATATCCATCGGCACTGAAAAACTTTTAAAAACATAAGGCGTGTTTGATGGAGAAAAATGACTTATCCTTTCATCAATCCCCACAATATCATACCGACCATTCCCATGACTCCAATAAATCTGCTTAGGAGCACTTCTTGTCGCAAACAAAAAATCTGCACAATCAATGGTGCCTGTAATGATAATAATATCTACCCCTTCACTTAGAAGAGATTGTCTTATTGATAATGCCTTTTGCAAATGCGAGTAATAATAGCCATGTTGTCTTGTTAGCTGATAAGCCGGACACACCACAGGCACTCCAACCTGCACAAAGCTCTGCATAGCCTCAATTCCATCCTCGCTTTTTTGGATGTAGTTCATACTATACACAACCAATTCATATTGACTAGCAAACTCTTCATTTTGCATTAAAGCCTTGCAAAGCGAATATTCTACCTTATAAGGTGAATTCTCAACAATCCTATCTTTAATAAGAGCAATCTTAATCTTTTCTCCCGATTTGCCACCTATACTTGCCTTGCACTTAGGGAGATTCTTACCATATTCCACATAATAAGGCTCTACAAGTTTTACTACCTTATCATTATATTCTTGCCAATCTTCTTGGGTTTGCGCAGAGTTACCAAATTTATGATAAATATAAAACTCCACATACATCGCCATATCAAGATTGCCTTGTTCTAATAATCCTTTTAAGCAATCAAGCCAAACAGGAAAATTCTCCCTCCATTTTAGATGATTAAAATAATGTTTCACATTCCAAAAACAATGCATATTCCACAAAAATATTGTCTTTTTAGTAAAATCATCAAGCTTAGAGAAATTCTCCCATTTCAAAGCTTCCCTTTGAATCTCCAAAATCCATTCTACTGGAATCTCATAATAATATAGAAACTCCCTTGCAAAAGGATCTAGCTCCACCATATAATTTTCTCTCAAGCTCAAATAAATCACTTTGGAGAAAAAAAACTTCACTGCCCCTTCTTTGTCCCCACTAAGCAGCAAAGCTGCACTTGCAAATTCAATAAACAACAACCTTTCATAATAGGAAGCATTGGCATCTTCTACATAGGGAGAACAGAATTCAAAGTATTTGAAAAATCTCTCATCTTTTTGAGTTTCTTCTTTGCATTTAAAAAGCCCATAAGCCCATAAAATAGACTTATCTAAAATATCCCCCTTAGAAACAATAATTTCTAAAATCTTTTCTTTTAATAAAGCAATAATTTCTTCTCTATAAGAATCTTCCAATTGTTTCTGCCATTCCTGCCCAAAAGCACGGATTAACAACATACATTCATTAATATTCTCTTTAGTTTTTGCTTCTTTAAGTCTATTTAAAATCTCTTGTGTTTGAATCTGCATAAAATTCTTTCATTATAAAATAATTTCTCATACTATCGGCATATTCTATCAAAACTTTACTTAGCTAATCATTTTTTACTATATTAAAAAGTGGAACACATATTGCTTTAGATCTTGCGAATTTAATTTTTTGCAAAGGATGCATAATGAGTTATAGGATATACACAAATGTTAATGCGTTAAACGCACACACTTCTGGTCTTGTTAATAATAGAAACATGTCAGAATCTCTAGAGAAATTAAGCTCTGGTTTAAGAATCAATAAAGCCGCGGATGACGCATCGGGAATGGCGATTGCCGATAGCCTCCGTTCTCAAGCAGCTGCATTGGGTCAAGCCACAAGAAACGCTAATGATGCTATTGGTATGATTCAAACAGCCGATAAAGCAATGGATGAGCAAATTAAAATTCTAGATACAATCAAAACAAAAGCCACACAAGCAGCACAAGATGGTCAAACCACCACAACAAGAAATGCGCTACAAAGTGATATTCTAAGACTTATGGAAGAACTTGACAATATCGCCAATACAACAAGCTTCAATGGACAACAAATGCTCTCTGGTGCTTTCACTAACAAAGAATTTCAAATTGGTGCTTATTCTAATATTACTGTTAAAGCCTCTATCCAACCAACTAATTCTCATAAAATAGGACATGTTCGCTATGAAACAGGAGCTGAAATGTCCGTAAGTGCGGGATCAAGCAATCTCAATGAAGTAACTTTAAGATTTTTAAACACAGATGGAACTAATAATTACGCCATCGAATCAATTAAAATCTCTACTTCAGCAGGAACAGGAATTGGTGCATTAGCCGAAGCCATCAATAAAAACTCTGATACTTTAGGCGTGAGGGCAACTTATAATGTAATGGGGCAAGGGGCTGGAGCAATTGCTTCAGGAACTGTTAGGGGATTAGTTATTAATGGTATTGCTATTGGCGATGTGAATGATGTCCAAAAAAATGATTATGATGGAAGACTCATTAATGCCATCAATGCTCAAAAAGAAAGAACAGGTGTGCAAGCTTCTTTAAGCATTTCAGGAGCATTACAGCTTACAAGCACCGATGGACGAGCAATTTCTGTCCAAGTAGCTAGCGGCTCCTCTGTTCTTGGTGGAGGTTCATTTGCTGGAGTTTCAGGGACAACGCACGCTATTGTTGGACGCTTAACTCTCATTCGTCTTAATGCAAGAGACATTTTAGTATCTGGAACAAATTTCTCTCAAGTTGGCTTACACTCTGGTGCAACCAACATTCAAAATGGTTCCGGAATCGCACAATACACTGTGAATCTAAGAAGTGTTAATGGTGAGTTTGATGCTAATATTGCTTCTGCCATTGGAGCTAATGCCAATACAGCTGTTGCTGCTGTTAATTCTAATGGAATTGGGGCTGGAGTAACAAGCCTAGAAGGTGCTATGGCAGTTATGGATATGGCGCAATCTGCACAAGAACATTTAGATAAAATCCGTGCTGACCTTGGTTCTGTGCAACAACAACTTGTTTCAACTATTAACAACATTACCGTAACGCAAGTAAATGTGAAATCCGCTGAATCACAAATCCGCGATACAGACTTCGCTGAAGAATCTGCAAACTTCTCTAAAACAAACATTCTTGCACAATCAGGAAGCTTTGCAATGGCACAAGCCAACCAAGTGCAACAAAACATTCTCCAACTTTTACAATAAGTCTTTTAGCCTTTTTGGCTTTAGACTTTTTAAGCTTATACTTCAAGGAATCCTATGTCAGATACTCTTAACCCAAGGCTTGAAAAAAATCTCAAAGCACTCTATCAAAAAAATCCACTTCTAGCTGCACAACTTAAAATTCTAGAACCAAACAAAAAATATGAAGTGTATATTGGAAATGATCCGCTAAATATTAATATTTACGATAAAGAAAACAAAGTGGCACTTTTCTCTAAAGAACCATTGGCAGAAATCACTCAAAAAATCAAAGAATTTGAACCTTACAATCTTTATCCTTTCTTTTATTTTTTTGGAATGGGAAATGGGATTTTTTATAAATATCTCTCCAGCAACCCTTCATTGAAGAAACTTTTTATTTTTGAACCTGAATTAGAACTCATTTACATTGCACTTAATTTTGTGGATTTTGAACAAGAGATTCTAGAAGAAAAAATTTTGATTTTTTGGACTAAAACGATTAATTTTGGACAACTTGATCAATATCTTGTCAAAGAGGGTCAATGGATTTATTCTAAAATTTACAATCTTCATATTTACAATAGCTATTATGGCAAATACACAGAAGAATGTCTTGATTTAAATGCGATTATCACTAGAAGCTTGGAGCATCATGTTATTGCAGTAGGAAATGATTCAACAGATGCTTTAATTGGCTTAGAACACCATCTTTTAAATCTCCCAGAGCTCATCACTACCCCAAGTTTCAAAGAATTAATCTCTAATGCAAAAACAACAGACACAGCCGTAATTGTCTCTACAGGACCTTCTTTATATAAACAAATACCGCTGCTAAAAGAATATGCACCCTATATTACAATTATCTCTGTTGATGCATCTTTCCCGATTCTCACCAAACACGGAATAAAACCCGATATCGTTGCAACACTAGAGCGTGTAGAACCCACTGCGGATTTTTTCATCAAAACTCCAAAAGAAGCTCAAAAAGGCGTTATTTTTGCCCTTACAAGCATTGTGCATAAAGCCACTACCAATGCGATTACACAAGGCATTAAGTCTTTTAGTATGCGTCCATTTGGCTATACTAGATTCTTTGATTTGCAAGATTATGGTTATGCTGGAATTGGAATGAGTGCAGCTAATATGGCATATGAAATTATTGTGCATTCGCACTTTAAGCGGTGTATTTTTATCGGACAAGATCTAGCGTTTTCTGAAGATGGGAAAACGCATTCCAAAGATGCGATTTTTGGAGAAACAGAATCTCAATATAAACGCAAAGAAAATGCAACTGAAAAACTTGTAGTGCCTGCTTATGGTGGAGTTGGAGTTGTTGAAACTACTTCGGTGTGGAAAATGTTTTTAAACTTCTTTGAAAAAGACATTGCTGAAACACCTTATGAAATGGAAGTGATTAACTCAACAGAAGGAGGAGCAAGAATCGTAGGAACAAAAGAAATTCCATTCCTAGAAGCTTTGCAATCACTCCCAAAAACAAAAAAGAAAGCTATCAAGCTCACTCCTCCTAGCAAAGAACAAATTAAAGCAAACCAAAAACATATTCAATCTAAAGTAAAAGAATTTTTGGATTATGGCTATAAAAAGAAAAAAGTAGTGGAAAAAACTTTCTTAAAAGTTGTCAAAATGACAGAAGAATTGGAACACTTAAATAAAGCAAACAAATTAGAAAAAATCAATTTCAAAAAAATGGACAAGCTTCTTGAAGAAATTGATGATATTAAACTTTTCTTTCAAGAAGATATTTTTATCAAAGTCTTTTCTGATGCCGTTCAATCTTACATTGTGCATCAAGAATTAGAGTTTGCAAAAATAGCCGTGCGTCCTGTAAAAACACTTATTGAAAAACAAGTTAAACAGATTGATTGGCTTTATGCACACAAATTTTGGCTTTTCTCATTAGCAGGAGGAATGGATGCGACTTTAGAAATCGCTAAACGGGCAACAAAACAATGGATGAAGCTCACAGCCAAATACAATCAATAATCACTCTCCCATTAATGGGAGAAATCACTATTTTTTAACTTCATCAAGCTTTTTATTAGCAGTTTCTTTGGTAGCTTCAATTGTTTTTTCTTTTGCTTCTTTTGCTATTTCCTCTCCACTTTTTCCAGATAAAAACCCACTAATCGCTCCAAAACCTATATCTATTGCCTTATTTGTAATATCATTAGTAAGCTCATCATCAGCTGCAAAGCAAAAATTAGCAAACAAAGCAAATAATACCACGATAAATATTTTTTTTCATTTTTCAACCTTTTTTGTAATTTATCCTATAGGATATAGAATTCAGAATTATAACATTGTAAATTTTAAGTATAAATTAATCCTATAGGATAAATTACAATGGATAATCATTTTGTAAATACAACCGAAGAAGAAATTCTAAATTTTTATCAAAACATCTCTAAGATCGTGAGAAATGTGCGACAGAAAAAAGGAATTTCGCAGCTAGATTTAGCACTTGAAATAGGCATTAAATCTGTCGCTTTCTATTCAAATTGCGAGAGTTGTCGCTATGGAAAGCATTTTAATTTAGAACATCTATACAAAATATCAAAAGCATTAGATATAGACATTTGCAGTTTTTTTAAATACACATAGTTTTATATGCTATCAATTTTAAATCAACCTTTATCTTTGGATTCTATCATTTATCACTTCAAGTAAATATAGCCAAAACTACAAAAAACGAACTCAAATTCATAATGCAATCAAGATTTTAATTAAAGACAAAAATATTCTCAAAAATACTCTAACAATATAAAATTTAAGATAGAAAATAATAATTTAAATTCTAAGAAATTATCTGAGAGTCTAAAAAGTAGAAAATTTTAAAATAGGCTTAAAAGCCTATTTTATTTAGTGGGCTATCACTTTACCTTCATAATCACTAGCTTTAAGATAAGGCGATTCAGCAAGTGGAATATCATTTTCACCCTTGGTGCATTTCCAACAAATACGAATTGTTTGCAATAGCACCAAACAAGTTACTATCATAAAAAATGCACACAACCCCGCATTAATTAGATTATTAGTAGCAATGGTGGCAAATTTTTCTGCCAATTCTATATTGGTCTCACTTGCAGCTTTTGCACTATTGATTTGCCAAAGTGCAATGTGGCTAACAGAATCATGAATCTTCTCACCATTAGCAGGAAGCAACTTTAAAATACCTGCATAAAGAGTTGAAACCAAAACCCAAACCGCTGGGATAATAGCAACCCAAGCTTGTTTGCCTCGACCCATTTTAAATAAAACGGCAATTACAAGCAAAAGTGCCATACCTGCTAACATTTGGTTAGAAACTCCAAAAAGTGTCCAAAGTGATTTGATTCCACCTTGTGGATCTGTTACACCTTGATAAAGAATATAACCCCAAGCCACAACGCAAATTAAAGTTGCAACAACTCCCCAAAATATCGAATGAATATTCCCAATTGGCTTATAAACATTTCCTAAAATATCTTGCACCATAAATCTTCCTGCTCTAGTCCCAGCATCAACGGCAGTAAGAATAAAAAGCGCTTCAAACAAAATAGCAAAATGATACCAAAATGCAATAGAACCTTGATTAAATAAAGGTATTTCAGAAACAATCATCGCCAATCCGATAGCAAAAGTAGGTGCTCCACCTGTGCGACTTAACACACTATTCTCTCCAATACTCTCAGCCATTCCCAAGATTTCTTGAGGCGTGATAACAAATCCAAAATTGCTAATTGTTTGTGCAGCTATACTTGCTGCTTGTGCAACATCAGAAATCCCCGTTGTTCCAAGTCCAGCAGGAGCAACATTGATAGCAAAATATAAACCTGGAGTCAAAATACAAGCTGCAATCAAAGCCATAACGGCAACTGCTGATTCCATAATCATAGAGCCATATCCAACCATTCTAGCATGAGATTCTTTTTCAAGCATTTTTGGTGTAGTTCCACTTGAAATTAATGCGTGGAATCCACTAATAGCTCCACAAGCAATGGTAATAAACAAAAAAGGGAAAAGCTGACCACTAAAAACAGGACCGCTTCCATCAATAAATTTCGTAATGCTAGGAAATTGCACGTCTGGTCTTACAATCAAGATTCCAAGTCCCATAAGCACAATAACACCAATTTTTAAAAATGTGCTCAAATAATCCCTAGGTGCAAGCAAAAACCAAACAGGCAAAATTGCAGCAACAAAACCATATGCAATCATAATATAAGTTAATGTAACAGGACTTAAAGTAAAAATGGAAGATAAAAATTCATTTTCTGCTACAACACTTCCATAATATAACGCCAAAATCAATAAAATAAACCCTATAATACTTGCTTCACCAATTCTGCCAGGACGCAAGAATCTCATATGTATTCCCATATAAATGGCAATAGGAATTGTCATTGCAATTGTAAAAAGCCCCCAAGGTGATTCTGCTAGTGCATTCACTACAACAAGTGCCAAAATTGCAATAATTAGCATCATAATACCCAAAATCCCTATCATTGCAATACTTCCTACACCCTTACCAAGCTCTAGTTTAATCATCTCTCCTAAACTTTTACCATTTCGACGCGTAGAAATAAAAAGCACAGTAAAATCATGCACAGCTCCTGCTAGAACAACCCCCACAACAATCCAAATCATACTTGGCAAATAACCCATTTGTGCAGCCAAAATCGGACCTACAAGCGGACCAGCTCCAGCAATCGCAGCAAAATGATGCCCAAAAAGAACAATTTTGTTAGTAGGAACAAAATCTCTACCATCATTCATAGTTAAAGCAGGGGTTGCACGATTGTCATCAAGCCCAAGCACCTTTAAAGCAATATACTTAGAATAAAACCGATATCCAATAGCATAAATACAGACTGCTGCTACAACAATCCATACAGCTGAAATCTGCTCACCTCTATGTAATGCCAAAACACCAAAGCCCCATGCACCAATAAATGCAATGATAGCCCAAAGCAATAAACTCAAAACCTTATTCATTAATCATCCTTAAAAATGTAATAACATAGATATTATTCTATATTTCTCTACAAAATTACACAAAGGAATGAAAAAAATCTATCATTTCAACATTTTTTTCAAAAAATGTTTATTTTTTACCCATATATTCTATAATTTAAAATTAATTTGCCATTAATTATCTTAAATTTGTTACTTTTTTTCAAAAAATGCATAAAGAATAAAAAATGTAACTAAAAAGAAATTATATTTGGTATTTTAATAGACAATGCGGATTAAAAAAGAATGTAAGCTATGGTGCCGAGGGTCGGAATCGAACCGACACGGGGTTGCCCCCACCAGATTTTGAGTCTGGCGCGTCTACCAATTTCACCACCCCGGCTTGTATTAAGTGTATAATTATTCCAAAAATTAGCTCAAAATTTACTTAATTCCTCCAAAAAGGAGGAAAAATTATAGCACAACATATTTGATTGATAAACAAGCTTCGATACCCGCAAGCTCCTTTATTACTTCATTAGAAACTTCATCATCAACAAGAATCACCGCCAAAGCTTCTTTACCATATCGTCCCAATCTAAAATCAGCAATATTGATATTATGCTTCGCCAAAGTTGTTCCAACAAATCCAATTACTCCTGGAGTATCATTATTTCTAAAAAGAATCATACGCCCTTTTGGTGCAATATCAAGCTCAAAATGATTAATTTCTACAATTTTTGGTGTATTTTCATTAAAGACTGTCCCTGAAACACTAAATTCACCATCTTGAGTTAGCAAGGTTAGCCTAATTTGATTCTTATAAACATCTTGCAATGTTTTAACTTCAAGTGCAATCTCTACCCCTCGCTCTTTGGCTACATAAGGAGCATTCACATAATTTACTTTATCACCAATTGTTGCATTCAAAATTCCAACCAATGCGAAAGTTGAAAGTGAGGATAAGTATTCACTAACTTCCCCTTGCGCTTCAAGTTTAATGGATCGAATTTCATTTTTATTAACTTGGATTGCAAAAAATGCCATTTTTTGAACCAATTCCAAATAAGCTTTCATAAAATCTGGCAATTCGGTTTCTTTTATGGGTAGATTCAAGGCATTAGGGAAACTAGAACCTCTAGCTGATTCAAGCGCTGCTTCTGCGGCTTCAATAGCAATTTTCTCTTGAGATTCAAGCGTATTGGCTCCAATATGTGGCGTTACATAAATATTTGGCAAATCAAGTAATTTATTAGAAGTGGCAGGCTCTTTTGTAAAAACATCAATCCCTGCCCATCTCACCTTGCCACTCTCTAAAGCCTCAAAAAGCGCATCTTCATTATACAAACCACCCCTAGCACAATTAATTAAAATCACACCATTTTTCATTTTTGCAATTTGCTCTTTATCAATAATGTTTATAGTTTCTTTATTTTTTGGAGTGTGGATTGTAATAATATCACAAGCTAAGATTTCATCAAAATCTCTCGTATAGGCAATTCCTAAATCAGTGGCTTTTGTTGGATTAATATAAGGATCGTATGTTATCACTTCCACTTCAAAGGCTTTCATGCGTTTCCCAACACGACTCCCAATGTTACCAAAACCAATAATCCCAAGTTTTTTGCCTTTTAATTCTGTGCCATACCAATCTTCACGCTTCCACACTCTCTCAACTTTAAGCTGTGCATTAGCTCCAGGAAAATTTCTAATAGCACTCAAAATATGTGCACAAGTCAATTCTACTGCTGCAATAGTGTTTGCAGTAGGAACATTCATTACCACTACACCACGCTTACTAGATGCTTCAATATCAACATTATCTACACCCACTCCAGCACGAACAACTGCTCGAAGTTTAGTAGCCAAAGACAAAAATGACTCATCTACATCTGTAGAACTTCTTGTAATAGCTACATCAGCTTTATGAAGCTCTTTTTCTAATTCTTCTTTTGGCAAACTTGCAAGATTTAAAACCTCAACATCTGCTGCCTTTTCCAATAAATCCAAACCGCTTTGATGAATATGATCACAAACCATAATTGTAAATTTAGACATCTGAACCCCTTTTTAAGATTTAGACAAAGAATACTGAATTTCATAATGCTTTAATTCTTCTAAAACACTACGCAAATATTTCTCGTTATCTGTAGCGACAACCAACCAAATACTTTCTCCCACCTTATAATAAGAATAATCAATATTATTGGCACTTAAAACTTGATTAATGCAAAAAAATTGATAATCATCGATGATTCCAACAGAAACTCTAAAGATTTCTGTTTCGTCTTTCTTAAGATTGTTTTCAAATAATAGCTTTACACGCAATTCAGAAGCCGGATAAAGATAGCTAACCCCATCCTTTGCAGAAAGTTGATTAAGCCAACTTATCTCATTAGGAATTTCAATTGTTGCATTACTTTCTGCTTTCCCTAATTGATAAGGCTCTACATTCGGAGTTGAATAAGAGTGTATCGCTTGAGAGTAATTCCGTATTAAAACATACAGAATCACACAAGTAAAAAAACTAAAAATGCCTATCAAAACCCTTGTTTGCATTGTGTTTTCTTTTAAGAGATTTGATTTTTAAGAATATCTCCCAAAGTCATTTTATCATCGGCATTACTATTGAAATTTTTTAAGTTAGCCTTTTCTTTTTGCTTTTCTAAACGCCTAATAGAAACACGGATTTTATTATTTTGTTTATCAATTAAAGAGATAACACCTTTAATGGAATCTCCAATTTTAATCTCTTCTTTTTTAATTGGAAATAAATCTTCATTTCGAATTAGTGCATCCATATCTTCATCAAGTTTAATAAATACTCCAAAATCTTTAATATCTCTCACCACACCCTGCACTTCTTCATCTTCAAAATGTTTTTTTGCAAATTCTTCTACAGGTGAAGCAATAATACCTTTACGTGTCAATGAAATTCTTTCTTTTTCTCTATCAATCTTGGCAATTTTAACTTCGATTTCATCACCGATTTTCATTAAATCTTTACATTTTTCATTCTTGTTCCAATATGCATCTTCATTATGCAGTAATCCATCAATTCCATCTAATTTAATAAAAGCACCAAAATCTGTTAGCGTCGCTACAGAACCTTTTAAAATATCTCCCTCTTTGTGCTTTTTCACAAACTGCGTGAAAGGCTTGTCAAGCAATTTTTTCAAAGACACTCTTAGGCGTCTTTCTTTTGTATCAATTTCAATAACTTCTACATCAATTTCTTGCCCTGTTTTCAAAAATTCTTCTGGATTTTGAATATTTTTATTCCAAGAAATTTCAGAAATATGTAAAAACCCTTCAATATCATTTCCCAAATCCACAAATACACCATAAGGTTCAATATTACTTACAATAACCTTAATTGCATCTCCTACTTCTAATTCATTTTCAACTTCTTTCCAAGGATCTTCAATGGTATCTTTAATAGAAAGTGCTAAACGCTTCTTATCTTTATCATATGAAAGAATTTTAACAGATACTTTATCGCCCTCTTTATAGAGTTTTGATGGATTCACCGGTCCCTTATGGCTAATTTCAGTGTAATGCACTAAACCTTCAACGCCTTCTACATCCACAAACATACCAAAGCTCGTAATCTTTTTAATAGTGCCTTCTAATGGACCTTCTTGTTTGAGTAGATTTTCAATCACATCTTTTTTGACACTATTTTCAATCTCAAATAAGCGTTTTCTTGAAATTACAACACTATCTTCTTCGGGTTTTACATTAATAATACACGCTTTAATGCGTCTCCCTTCATTTTTACTACCCTCTTTAAAAGCGGCTGCAAATTTAGGCATAAAAAACTCTATACCCTCACCTTCTACAATATAACCACCTTTATTTTTCTTGATCACTACGCCTTCAACAACTTTATCTTTATAATCTTCGCCAAGATTTTTAATATATTCTCGAATCTTCTCTCTGCGAATCGCCTTTTTATAAGAGAGTAAAGGTTGTTCATTTCTTTTTCCCATAATCACTATAGGCAATAAATCTCCAACTTTAAAAAGTAAATTTCCTTGTGCATCTTGAATTTCAATTACAGAAATCATACCCTCTTTTTTCTCGCCTGGAACTGCAATAATTGCTTGTCCATTCTCAATAGAGACTATCTCGCCTTGTGAAATTTTTTCACTTTCTCTTTTTTCGTATTGCTCCAACATTGAAGCAAAATCTTCATCAACTATAATTTCATCCAATTCTTGTATATTAATTCCTACCACAGCCATCTGCACCCTTTTTAAAAATAAAATATTTCTATTTTAACCAAAATAGCCTTTTAAAAGTATTAAAAGTATCAATATTTTTGGATTGTTTCAACAACTTCATTAATAATCCAATTTGGAGTTGAAGCCCCAGCACTCACTCCACAGAGTTTTTTACCTTTAAACCATTCCCGATGTAATTCTTGAAAATCTTCTATTAAGTAACAATCCTCACAATACTCTTTGGAAATATTATAAAGCTGTTTTGTATTAGAGGAATTTTTTCCACCAACAATGACCATAATATCCACTTCTTTAGCAAGATTTCTTGCTGATTCTTGGTTATCAAAAGTGGCATTACAAATTGTGTTAAATACCCGACATTCCGAACAATGCCGAATCAAAAAATCCGCAATTTCTAAAAAAAGTTCAATATTTTTAGTAGTTTGAGAGATTAATGCGACTTTATCTGGAATTTTAGCTTTTTTGAGTGCTTCTAAACTCTCTACCACCAAAGGAATTGTCTTACAATAACTCATCACCCCTTTGACTTCAGGGTGTTTTTCATCACCAAAAATAATAATACCATAACCTTCATTGCTCATTTTTTCACAAATTTCTTGTGGCTTGGTAACAAAAGGACAAGTGGCATCAGTAATATTTTTTGTTTTCTCCTTTAATTTTTGCAAGTCTTCTTTTGTAATTCCGTGAGTGCGGATGATGACTTCAGCATCTTTGGGAATCTCTTGAATATTTTCATTAACAACCACATTGAATTTATCTTTTAATCGATTAATTTCTTTAGCATTATGTATTAATGGTCCTAGTGTGATTCCATTGGGCTTATTTTCAGCAAGCTTAATAGCACGCCTTACTCCAAAACAAAAACCATAGCTCTTAGCCAATTTTACTTGCATTCTTTTTTCTCCACCTGCGTGATCTTACTTAGAATCTCTAAGAAATTTGGGAATGAAATGTTAATATATTCCGCTTGAGTTATCTCCATTCCATTTTTTAATCCTGCAATTGCAAAACTCATTGCAATTCTATGATCCCCATAGCTAGAAACTTCCGCTCTTTGTATCTCTCCACCTTTGATCTCAAATCCATCCTCTAATTCGTTTGCTTCAATTCCACAAAGCTTCAAATTCTCTACCACCGCTTTGATTCTATCAGTTTCTTTAACACGCAATTCCTTGGCATTTTTTACTCTACTTATCCCTTTAGCGCAAGCCATTGCAATAGCTAAAGCAGGAATCTCATCAATCAACCACGAAATTTTCTCACTTACCTCAACACTTTGCAAACTTTGTGGTGAAAAAATCTCAATATCACCGATACTTTCATAGGTATTTGAAGTTTCTTTATAGATGATTTTTACACCCATTTTTTCCAAGATTCTAAAAGCTTCAATACGAGTTGGATTTAATAAGATATTTTTTAGCACAAGATGAGAATTTGGCATAATAGCAGCCGCTAAGGCAAAGAAAAAAGCACTTGAAGGATCAGCTGGAATCTCCATTATAAGTGGCTTAAGCTTTTGCTTTAAAGGGGATAGGCGTATCTCCACTTCACCCATTCCATTCATTTTACTTTCAAGCTCTACACCCATTCCACTTAGCATTCGTTCAGTATGATCACGGCTAAGCTCAGGTTCTCTATATCTTGAATCACCCTTTGCAAAAAGCCCGCTTAGCAATAAAGCCGATTTTACTTGCGCACTTGGAATCTGGCTTGTATAATCAAAAGATTGTAAATTTCCATTTCCCACTACGACAAGCGGTGCTAGATTCCCATCTTCTCGACCCAAAATTACAGCCCCAATGCTTCTTAATGGCAACACAACGCGTTTCATAGGGCGTTTATTCAAATAACAATCCCCACTTAAAACAAACAAGCCCTTTTGCGCACTAAGCAATCCCAAATAAAGCCTAATGGCTGTTCCTGCATTACCACATTCTAAAATACTCTTTGGTTCTTGAATGCTTGGTGGTGGAGTTAGCACCATTTCATTGCCTTCTTCCCTCACTTCCAAACCAAGCCTTTTGGCAATATTTAAGCTATCTAGTGTATCTTCGCCTTTAAGATAATTACGAATCAAGGAAGGCTTATCACTCAAAAGCGAAAAAATTGCACAACGATGCGAAATAGACTTATCTGCGGCAATCTCTCGTATCTCAAGATCAAAACTTGATGCACTTAGAACTCTTAAAATCATCGCAATATTACCTTATGATTCTGCACTAATGCTTCTAAAACTTGCTCCATTGCACTAGCAATATCTTTTTCTTCCAAAGTTTTGTGATGCGATTGAAGTTCAAAGCGAATGGTTAAGCTAATTGATTCTTTGAGATTATCATCCCTATAAATATCAAGAGGATAAAAACTCACAATAATTGGAATATTTAGATGTGAAATAGTCTCTTTTAAACAATAATAAGGAATAGATTTATCTACAACCACACTCAAATCTCGAGTGATTTTTTGGAATTTTGAATACATTTTAACTTGT
Organism: Helicobacter canadensis MIT 98-5491; assembly: GCF_000162575.1. Classification (NCBI taxonomy): domain Bacteria; kingdom Pseudomonadati; phylum Campylobacterota; class Epsilonproteobacteria; order Campylobacterales; family Helicobacteraceae; genus Helicobacter; species Helicobacter canadensis. The sequence continues at coordinate 634,712 of NZ_CM000776.2, read as the reverse complement.
GGATTCTTGCTAGAGAGTTTTTCTAAATCCACTTCACACAAATAAGTATCCTCTAATCCAAACTCCTCTGCAATTTGTGGATGAAGTGCTGAGAGAATACCAATTTCTTGATGATTGTAAATTATTTTTGCACATTGTCCTGGATGAAAAAGTGCTATCTTGCTTTTTGTTTCTTGCAATAAAAACTCTCCAATCACACGAGAGATTCTATTAGCAAAAGCAAAATAATTCCCTTTCATTCCTTTGGCATTAGGATAACGCTCTTCCATTGCTAATCCACTTTGCAAAAATGCAATTTTAGTGCTTTGATTGCGATTAGAATCATAAACTTCTCCCACTTCCATTAATGAAATCCCATTAAAACCATTGTTTTTATTCAATTGCGCTGCCTCAAGCAAACCTAAAAGCAAAGTAGTTCGCAAAGTATTTAATTCATTAGTAATAGGATTAAGTAATTCTAGCTCATCCTTTAAGACTTCAAAGCCATATTGTTGGAGTTTTTGTTTATCTTGGAAGACAAAATGCACACTCTCATTAAAATTTGCACCTATTGCTTTCTTTGCTAATTTTCGCTTAAAACAATAAAGATTTGATTCGGCATTATTTTGGTTACTTTGAATAAACACTAAAGGTTGGCTTGGAATCTCATCAATCCCAATAAATCTAATCACTTCTTCGGCGACATCTTGATAGCTTGAAATATCGTGTCTAAAAGGTGGTGGAGTTACCACAAGCAAATTTTCATCCATTGGAATCTCAATTTGAAATTCCAATGCCTGCAAAATTTGCACAACTTTTGTTCGCTCAAGTGTGATTCCAATAATCTTTGCTATCAAAGAAATATCAATAGTAATCGAATCGTTATTTTGTGCTATGATTAATTCTTGAGAATCGCTATACAAAACCACATCTTCACAACATAAAAGCTTACCCAATACATCAAAACCCATTTGCAAATTAGGATTACTACCCCTAGCAGTGCGTTGGAATACCTTAGGATCAACCTTAGATTTACTTTTAGTTTCCAAAACCTTTTGTGCGATAATTTTTGGCGGTATATAGCTTGCCTCCAAAATAACAAACTCTCTACCTTCTTTAAAATCTTTAAGACTTTCTTCACTTAAACAAGAGTGAATACCAATAACAGAAAGCTTTTTGCCATTATGATAAATACTCTCAAAACCCAATTCATCATTTTGGAGATTTAATATTACTTTATTTTCACCCGAAGCCTTGCCTAATTGACAAAATGTTTGTGGGTAAGCATTTAAAATTACCCCACTTACAAGTGTAGAAAAATTTAAAGCATTCAAAAGCCAATGATTTGCCAAAGAATCATTATAAGCCAAAAATAAACTCACACAAAGTGGAATTGTAATGGGCTCTGTTTCAATTGCACGATACAATAAAGAAGACTCATGACCTTTCTCTGCTGTAATCTGTAACACACGACCAATTCCTGGCGCATTTTCTGTGCTTTTTAGCGATTCTAGTGGCTTTCTTTCTAAATTAAGCGCCACACTTAAATCTCTAGCAATTCCAAGTAAACTCATACAATCTCCACGATTGGGAGTAACAGAAATCTCATAAACCTCATCATTAAAATGCGAATACTCTAAAAGTTCTTTCCCAATTTCTAATACACCAATACTTGCATCAAGTTCAACAATTCCATCATTAATAGCAGGGAATCCGAGTTCAGTTGTAGAACATAGCATACCGCAACTCTCTACTCCCCTTAACACCGCTTTTTTGATTGTAATTTGTGGCAAAACTGCCCCTTCTAGCGCAACAGCAACAAAAATCCCTGCTCTAGCATTGGGAGCACCACAAACAATTTGTCGCGTTTCGTAATTACCTTCACTTCCACTCACTGCAACTTGGCAAATATTTAATTTTGTGGCATCAGGGTGCTTTTGGCATTCTAAAATCTTACCTACTACAACCTTTTTTGGAGCACAAATATTTTGAAGCGATTCCACTTCCAAGCCAATTTTATTTAATGTTTTATACATTACCTCACTACTAATATTTTCTAAAGGTAAAAAATTTCCTAAAATACTTCTTGTAAATTTCATTGAAACTGCTCCAAAATCCTCAAATCACTTTCAAAAAATGCACGCAAATCTGGCACACTATAAGCCAACATTGCAAACCTCTCAACCCCTAATCCAAAAGCATAACCACTAACATTTTCATATCCAACTGCCTTAAATACATTTTCACTCACGCATCCACAACCAAGCACTTCTAACCAACCTGTGTGAGAGCAAACACGACAACCCTCTCCTTTGCAAAAAATACAACTCATATCCACTTCTGCACTAGGTTCGGTAAAAGGAAAATAGCTTGATCTAAATCGCACTTTTACATCCCCAAACATATATTTCAAAAAATCTTCCAAAATAAACTTCAAATTAGCAAAGCTCACCGAATCCTTACCATTCTCAACAACCAAGCCCTCCACTTGATGAAACATTGGCGTATGTGTCAAATCATAATCACATCGAAAAACATTTCCAGGGCAAATCATACGAATAGGAGGCTTTTGGGATTCCATTGTTCGAATCTGCACCGGCGAAGTGTGCGTCCTTAATAACTTTCCATCCTTAAAATAAAAAGTGTCTTGCATATCCCTTGCAGGATGATATTTAGGAAGATTTAGAGCTTCAAAATTATGAAAATCATCTTCCACCAAAGGTCCTGTTTTAATCATAAAATTCATACTTAAAAAATACTCTACAATTCTATCCAACATTAACATAATTGGATGATTTGAACCTTTAAAACTACAAGAGCTAAACAAAGAAACATCAATTTTTTGCGCTTGTAATTTTTCTTGCAATTCTTTAAAACTTAATTCTTCTTTTTTATTAGCCAATGCTTTTTCAAATTCCATTTTTAGCAAATTTAACTCTTTTGCCAAAGTCTTTTTTTGGGCTTCATCACAATTTTTTAATGCCGCAAATTTCGCAGTCAAACTCCCCTTTTTTCCCATCACCGAAATACGAATCTCTTCTAGTTCTGTGGTATTCTTAGCTTGATTAATTTTAGAAAATATCTCTTCCAATAGTTCCTTCCTGTTTCCTAAGTCGATTATTTTTAGCAATTGTAATAAAAAAATGATTTACTTTTCTTAATTTTTTAAAAAATACTGCATAAAATTAAGGTAAAATTCTAAAAAGACTTCTTAATAAAGGATTGCAAATGACTATTTTTGAAAAAATTATCAAAGGTGAAGCACCTTGCAATAAAGTTTTAGAAAATGAAGATTTTCTTGCTTTCCACGATATTGCTCCAAAAGCCCCCATTCATGTTTTAATTATCCCCAAAAAATTTGCTAAAGACTTCCAACAAGTAAGCCCCAAAGAAATGGCAGGAATGACAGAATTTATTCAAGAATGCGCTAAAACTCTAGGTTTAGATAAAAATGGTTACCGCATTATTAGCAATGTTGGAATCGATGGAGGACAAGAGATTCCTTATTTACACTTTCATCTTCTAGGGGGTGCTAAACTACGCTGGGATAATCTTGCACAAAATATTTCTGAACAACAAAGACTTGAAGAAGCCAAAAAGGGAATGTAGATTATCTCACTTCACTTTAATATTTTATTGTTTTCCTTTTCTTTGCAAGATTGCTCAATGTCTTGCAAAATTGCGTGGAGCTTTTCTAATAATCTTGCAACAACAATAAGTTGTTCGCTCGATTGAATCGCTATATCTTCACCTAAATTAATTGCATTTTCTATGCTTTTTCTTTTATTTTGGCTAATTTGCGCCATTTCCAATTTTTCTCTTATTTCTTCGCTAATTTCTAAAATCTCTCGACTAATATCATCACTCAATTCTTTAGCACGATTTGAAGTTTCTTTTGCCATATGAAATTTATTTAGAAATTTTGAAAGATTCTTTGAAGCAAGAGATAACTCGCTTTCTCCCTCTAGTTTGATAGCTTCTGCTAGATTCCCTTTAAAATCACCTTGGGCTAACATTTGGGTTTTTTTGACAAATTTTTTAAGATGAATGTGAATATTGAATAAATTTCTCATTGAATACAATGCCAAAAGCACCATAATAAAAGCTGCTACATATTGAAATTTCTCTAAATAAGAACGCGAATGGGTTGAAATATCTGAATAATAATTCACCATCCAATTAATTTGCTTTAGCAAATCCGTATTCTGCACAGCAATATTTTTTAAGTTTCCCACCATTTCCTCTTGTGTAACCATAGCACTTTGGAGATGCTGATAATAAACACTCCAAAATTCATAATTTGCTTTAATAGCCTTATAAATATTTGGATATTTTTGATAATTCTTATTGTAATAAAAATTTGAAATCACAGAATCATATAATTCACACACTTCCTTTAATTCGCGATAAGAAATACTATCCCATTGATTAGTGTAATGAATCAGTAAATAAGCCATTCTCTGAATAAGCATCCTTTGTTTGGCGGCTTCATCAATCACATTTTGTGGCATTTTTGCTTTCACCATAGCTTGAACAATATGATCTGAAAGCCTTAGAATCGCTAAATTATTATCCTCTAGGAAATTTCTATCGGTATAGATATTAAGTGCTTTTTTTTGAAAATCCTCCACTTCTTTTTTAAAAACCAGCCATTGACTTTCAATGGAATTAAGCTGCTTAATAATTGTTAAATTAGTCGATGCGTGAATATTTTTTTCCTGACTGCCATATTGTAAAATATCAAGATTACTCTCAAATTCCTTAATAGACTGATTTAATTCATCAAATCCCTGCTTATTTTGAGAATTAATCATAAAAACTTCTTTAGTAATTTTTTGGGTAAGCATTCTTTGTTTGCCCGCAATATTAATCAAATATCCATCTTGCAAACTTCTTTGATTAATCAAAATAACAGAACCTATCATAATCCCTACACAAATTGTTGTGATAATACCAATAACAATAAGACGCGTAACAATTTTTGTCATCTTGTATCCTGTTTAAAAATCATTTGGAGTTTATGTTGATCTAAAATTTCTATTTTTCCTGCTTGATTGGTTTCTATCACATTATCGCGATGCATTTTTTTTAAAATCCTTGAAAGTGTCTCGGGCTGAATATTCAAAAATGCTGCATTTTCTTGTTTTTTATGCGTGTTAAATTCCTCTAAATCATAATACAATGAATAAGCTACTTTAGCTGTGCTATCAAAAATCAATTCTTTCAAAACCACATTTTCAAAAACTTTAATCCTTTTTAACGCCTCTTTAAAAAACATTTTTAGAATCTGAGGATGAGAATCAAAAACTACTCGCAATCCTTCTATATCAAAACAAGCTACTAAAGAATCTTCCATACACTCCACATTCATAAAAGACACTAGATCTTTTGTATCATCATAATCATTCAATAAACCCTTTGTAGAAATCCCAAAAAATACTTCATTATCAAATCTATCCACTTTATAGATTTTCACGCTACCTTTAATTAAAAAATAAATTTCTCTAACTTCATCTTCTTCATAAAAAATAATTTCTTTCTTTTTATAATTTTTTAAGATAGCAATCTTGCTTAAAGCTTCTTGTGATTCTAAATCCAACTCACAAAATGGTTCAAACTCCCCTAAATTTTCCAAAAAATTACCCCATCAATCCCCGCTTTAGCAGCGTGCTCAATTTCATAGTCTAATGAAATACACAACAAAACCTTTGAATCAAACAAATAATTTTCAGCTAATTTTTGAATCTCTCTTGCATTCTCCAAATTTTCACAAATTAAAAATTTTACTCCAAGATTCACAAGCAATAACACTTCCGTAAGATTCTTAACCACACTGGCATATTCTACTGCATTTTCATAACAAAATTTTGCCAACTCTAAATTCCCATTAATCACTAAAAATTCATTAGGCAAAGTCTTTTTAACCGCTTCTATTGAATCCACACAAACAATTTTTAAAGGATTAACAAGCTTATGATTTAAAATCAGCATTTAAGACCTCTCTAAACATTCTTTAGAACAATAATACTCGCCATTACTAATGATTGCCTCTTTAGAAGAAATATAAGTGCCACATTTTTTGCACTCTAGCATAATCTCTTCGTGATTAGTTTTTTTTGAGTGAGTTTCTTGTGTGCTTTTAGAACCAATTTTTCGAACAAAAAAATAAACGCCAACTATCAATAAAATAATTAATAAAAACTTCAACATATTGCCTCCCCTTTTATCACTAGATAATTCCTAAAATCTTTTTGGAAACGCTCATATTCCAATCCTTGCGGAATCTCATTTTCCACCAAAGAACCCTTATAAAGTAAAATTAAGCTCTCTCTCCCAATAATTGATTTTGTCTTTTTTAAAAAATCTTCCACGCTAAAAGTCGCTCTTGAAGTAATTAAATCTGGCTTTTTATCTAGCTTAACTTCCTCCACTCTCTGGCGTAAGATCATAAAATTTTTTAATCCCAATTGCGATTTAAGATTCTGCAAAAAAGCAGCTTTTTTTGCATTAGGCTCACATAGCACAACTTCGATTCCAAGTGCAATTCCTAAAGCAACTGCTGGAAATCCATTTCCACTTCCCACATCAAAAAGCTTCGTTTTATTCCTTAAAACTTCGCCTAAAAACTCTAAAGGATATAAAGAATCTTGAATATTTTTATAAACACTCTGCAAATCCCTAGCCCCACTTAAGCTATGAATCCCATTCCATTCTAAAAGCAATTTTGCATAAGTTTCTAAAGCCTGATTGGCTTGTGTTGTTAAAATAAAACTCATAGCACCAACATTCCATCACCATAGGAATAAAAGCGGTATTTTTCTTCAATGGCTTGTTTATAAATTCTCTTTGTTTCCTCCAATCCCACAAATGAAGCAACAAGCATTAATAAAGTTGTTTTAGGTAAGTGAAAATTTGTCAGCAAAGCATTTGTAATAATTGGCTTATTTTGCGGATGCAAAAACAAATCACATTCTCCCTGTGTTTGTTTGGTGCGAGCAAAATACTCCACTACCCTTGTTGCAGTCGTCCCAATAGCAGTAATATGTGAGACTTTTTTGATTTTCTCTACACTCTCTTTAGGTATCACGAAAGTTTCTTGGTGCATTTTATGCTCCAAAATATTCTCTGTGCTCACTCCAATAAAAGTTCCTGCGCCAACATGTAAAGTCACAAAAGCACTTTCAAAATCTCTTTGCAATGCTTTAAAAGCCTCTTGATTAAAATGCAAGGAAGCCGTTGGAGCAGCAATAGCTCCAACATTCTTAGCAAAAACAGAATTATAATTCACCCTATCTTCTTGATTATCCTCACGCTTAATATAAGGCGGCAAGGGAATATGCCCAAACTGCTCTAAAAAGTCAAAAAATTCTTGGCGACTTAGGGGAAGCAAACATTTTTCATCTCTAAAAAATGAGACTTCCTTAAACCCCATTCCGCAATCTTTAAGAATTTTTGCAAAAACCCCAACAAACTCAACAATATTTCCTATTTTTAATCGCCCTTTTAATTGCATTAAATATAAATTTTCCATTATTTCTTTATGAAATAAAGCTTCTATTTTTCCACCACCCAAAGCCTCTTTTTGTAATTTTTTACCATAGATTCTAGCTGGAATCACTTTAGTATCATTAAAAACAAGTAGAGTTTCTTTTGGTAAAAACTTCGCAAAATCTCTAAAGGTCGTATGTGTGATAGAGTGATCTTTTCTATCATAGACTAAAAGTCTGGCATTTTCTTGAGGCATTATTGGATTTAAAGCAATGAGTTCTTTAGGGAGATCATAATCATAACTCTCCAACAATAATTCATTCATTCTCATCTTGCTCATTTTTATAAGGATTAACTAATTTGGCAATAACAATAGATAATCCATAAAGAAAAACTAAAGGAATTGCCATTAAAAATTGAGAAAGAATATCTGGAGGAGTAAGAATAGCTGCCAAAATAAAAATAAAAATAATGGCATATTTAAAATAATCTTTTAAAGTCTTATCCGTAACTAGTCCAATTTTTGCCAAAAAAAATGTAATCACAGGGAATTCAAAGGAAATTCCAAATCCCACCATTAATTTTGCAAAAAATCCAACATAATCCCCAATACTTGGAAGTGCAGTAAAAAGTTGGCTACCAAAATTAATCAAATAATGAAAACCAATTGGAAAAGCTACATAATATGCAAACGCACAACCACACAAAAAGAAAAAGGTTCCAAAAATCACAAAGGGAACAACAAGCTTTTTTTCATTGTCATAAAGACCTGGTGCTACAAATGCCCAAATCTGCCAAAATATAACAGGTAAAGCAAAAATAAACCCACTAAAAAAAGCAACCTTAATAGCTGTAAAAAATGCCTCTCCAACTTGAGTAAAAATAACACTTTCACGCCCCTTAGGCAAAGCGGCACTCAAAGGAGCCACCATCCAATCTAAAATAATCTCCCAAAAATAAAAAGAAATTAAAAAAGTTGTCAAAAGTGCTAAGGTAATTACGATTAAACACTTGCGTAAATCTTGAATATGTGGCTTTAAATCTTCAAACATTATAATCTCACTTTCTTCTTAACTAATTAACCATTAATAACTTTCTCTTCGCTCTTCACATCTTCTTTAAAGCTTAAAGTCTGCTTTGTTTGTGAAGGCTTAATCCCCTCTTTAAAATTAGAAGTTGGCAGAGTATTAACATTTGGAGCAAGGGGCGATTCTTTTGTTTCTGAAGTTTGCGGCTTTTGTTCTTCCTCAAAATCCAAAGAAGAAAGCTCTTTTAAATCCATTTCTTTTGTGAAGTTCTCCACTCCTTGTGTGAGACTATTTTTATATGCTAAAGCTTCTTCTTTAATTTTATTTAGATTGACTTCTCTATCTAAGCTTTCTTTGGCATCATCCATTGTTTTCTTAACCGCTTTAATAAACTTTGCAACATCAACCAAGGCTTTAGGCAATTTCTCAGGACCTAAAAAAATAATTGCCACTGCTGCAATTACTAAAATTTCAAAAAATCCCATTCCAAACATTGATAATTTTCTGCCTTTTTGCTTTTTATTTTTTGTAAGGATAAATTTTATCTAATTTTGGAATAAAGTGTGCTTAGAGTCTTTAAAATTATTAAAGTTCATTTGTATGGGGAATCGATAATGAAAAAATTTCTTGTTGTTATAATGCTTGGAGTAGGATTTTTGCTAAATGGTTGCATTTCTCCCAAAACCGATGCTTTTTTAGTCGGTGCTGGACTTGGTGCAGGGGTAACTTACTACTTTTTAAATGGAGGAAAAATCGATGGAATTAGCAAAAATTCTCTCTCTAATTCCCTTCAAAATTCCTCGAAGCAAAATATTGCAGACACTTCAATACCTTCTGAGCTAGAGTGGTATTATTTTGATAGAGATTTATATGAACAAACCCTGCTTAATCAAAAACAATCTCCAGTCCGCTAAACCAAAAAATCCTTTAAGAAGTCTTGGTGCAAAACAGGTTCAAACTCTAAAATTTCATATTTTGCAACATTCTGTAAATAAAAAGGATCTTGTTTTGTAAAATTAATCGCCGCTTCTTTATTGTCAAATTGCCCAACAATGATTCCACCTTTGCGAGGATTTTGAGGACCACTTGCTAAAAGATTCCCACTTGCATAACCGGTTTTAAGATATTCTCTATGAGAGGCAAGAATTTTTTCGATCTCCGCTAACTCTTTTGTGTAAGTTACAAGAATTATAAATAAATTTTTCATTGTTTTCCTTTTTTGTCTTTTTGTTTTTCATTATAACACTATTTCAAAGGTTTTTCCAATTTCTCTTAAGATTATCAATATTTTTAATAATATCTCCCTTCCAAATGCTACTAATACACGCTACCATATCTACATTTTGCAATTGATGAATATTTTGCTGATTAATTCCGCCAATAGCACATTTTTTAATCCCTTGAATCTTTTGAAATAAATCTAGAGAAATCACCTTAGCCTGTGTTTTTGTCGGAGAAGCAAAGCAAGATCCAAAAGCAATATAATCTGCCCCAATCTCTTTGGCATTTTGCGCTAACTGCAAATCCCCATAACACGAAATACCCAAAATCCCCCCATAACTTTTGCGAATCATATACAATTCTTCCAAACTATAAGGATGCACTTCCTGCTTTTTTCCTATATGCAAACCCTTTGTTTGAAGTTTCATTGCAAGCTCGATTCTGTCATTTAATACAAACAAAATCTGCTCTTGTTCGCAATAATCCATTAATTCTGCTACCAAAGATTCGATTTGATTATCTTGATGGCTTTTATCGCGAAATTGAAAAATACTAATCCCGCCTTCAATAGCCTTTTGCAACATTGCAAAAATCTCTTGATAGGGCGTAAGGATTTCATCACTAATGGCATAAATTCCCTGCAACATTACAAACCTCCAAATATTACTCAAAAGCTCTAAAAGTAAAATTTTAACCTTGTTTTAATCCATTTTTGCTTATGCTTCAAAAAATAATGGAAAAAACCTATATTCTAAACTTAACCGGCATTGTTCAAGGGGTTGGATTCCGCCCTTTTGTATATAAAATCGCAACACAAAATCATTTAAAGGGATATGTATTAAACAATAACCAAGGCGTAGAAATACTTGTCCAAGGTAATGAAAAGAAGTTAGAAAAATTCTTTAATGATTTAAAAAATCCCCCTAAAGCTGCCAAGATTATCTCTATCTCCAAAAAGCTAATCCAAACAAAAAAAACTTTCTCTACTTTTTTAATCCAAGAAAGTCAAGCTCACTCCATAAAAACTGCTACCATTCCTGCTGATATTGCTTTATGTGAATCTTGCAAACAAGAATTTCTTGATCCCAAAAATCATCGCTTCCTTTATCCCTTTATTAGCTGCACAGATTGCGGAGGAAGATACAGTCTTATTTCAGTACTTCCCTATGATAGAAAAAATACCGCTATGCATTCCTTTGTTATGTGTGAAAGCTGCCAAAAAGAATACAATGACAAAACTTCAAGACGATTTCATTCTGAAATTAATTGCTGCCCTACTTGTGGTCCGCAACTTTTTTTTACTGATGAGCTTAATTATCAAGGCAATTTTCTCCCTGATTCTCAAATTCACTCTCACTTAGCCAAACAAGATTCTCCTATCAAAAGTGCGCTTAAGGCTCTCAAAGAAGGCAAAATTTTAGCACTTAAAGGTATTGGCGGTTATGCTTTAATCTGCGATGCGACTAATGCTAATTCAATCAAAGCTTTAAGGGAAAGAAAGAATCGCCCCAAAAAGCCATTTGCTTTAATGTGTAAAAATATTCAAATGGCTAAGAATTACGCTTATTTAAATTCTCAAGCAATAGCGATGCTTAACTCAAGTATTTCTCCTATCGTGCTAAGTTATTCCAAAACTAAAGCAAATCTCCCCCTCTCTCTTATTGCACCAAACCTTTCAACCCTAGGAATCATACTTCCCTATTCTGGCTTACACCATTTGCTTTTTCATTCCATTGATTTTCCTTTAGTTTTTACAAGCGCCAATATAAGCGGAGAACCCATTATTAAAGATTGTTATAGTGTTATTCAAAAGCTTCAAAATGTCTGTGATGGAATTTTATCTTACAATCGAGATATTTTAAACCCAATTGATGATAGTCTTGTAAGAATACTAGGCAAAAAGACACAAGTTTTAAGACGAGCTAGGGGATATTTATCAGATATTCCACTGCAAACGCCACATCATACTAAAGATTTTATCGCTCTTGGTGCTCAGCAAAAATCTACTTTTTGTCTCAATCTACATAATAAACTTTTTTTAAGTCCGCATTTAGGAGATTTAGATAATCTTGAATCAATCAACAATTTCAAACAAAATCTTTCGCTCTTTAGCCAACAATATCAAGCTAAAATCCATACATTTTGCGGAGATTTACATCCAAATTACACACAAAGGGAATTTTTAAATGGTAGTGATTCACATTTTATCCAACACCATTTTGCACACCTTCTTTCAAATGTCGCGGAAAATAAAATTAAACAAGAAGTTTTGGGAGTTATTTTTGATGGCACAGGCTATGGACTAGATGGAAATATTTGGGGTGGTGAGTTTTTATTTTACGACCACAAAAAACCACTTAACTTTAAGCGAAAAGCTTTTTTTGCCCCTTTTAAGCTCTTAGGCGGAGAAATGGCAATCAAAGATACACGGAGATTAGGCATAGAGGCTTTATTTATCGCCTTTGGAAATGATTACAAAAACTTAAATTTGCCGCTTCTTAATAGTTTAAAAAAAGACTATGGAGAAAATATCATTAATTTTTTCTATAAACAACACCAAAATGCTCAAAGTTACACTTGCAATTCAGTAGGTAGAATCTTTGATATGGTGGCTTCTTTATGCAATCTCATAGAAAAAACAAGCTATGAAGGTGAAGGGGGAATGGTTCTTGAATCACTTGCTTATAAGGCATTAAAGCATAAAAAACAAGCCAAAATCTATCCTTTTAGAATTTCAAAAAATATTATTTTTTGGGAATCTATCATACAAGAAATTTACCAAGATCTACAAAACCACATTCCCCTAGAAAATATTGCTCTAAACTTTCACCAAACTCTTGCAAATATTATTAGTATTATTGCTCAAAAATATTCAACAATTCTCTTAAGTGGCGGCTGCTTTCAAAACGCAATTCTTACCAAACTCACTCTTAAAGCACTCAAAGGAAAAAAAGTTTTTTTAAATGGGGAAATACCCTGTAATGATGGAGGGATTAGCTTTGGTCAAACTTATTATATGAGGTTAAAAACTAGTCAGAAACACTAAGTTTCTACTAGCTTTTAAGATTCTTAATGGGCATCACGCCAAATTTTTCGTTTCCATAAATAAGCAACAATTCCCATAAATACCATAAAGACAACTAACTTCCAACCCAATGATTCTCTTTCTGCTTTTTTACTATCACCTACACTTTCCATATAGGCAATCACTTGGTTTTCTGCTTGTTCTGTCAATCCAACTCTAGGCATTGCAGTTCCTGCCAATCTTTTTTGCGGATCATTAACAAAGGTGTGCAAATACTCTAAATTACGACTTCGAATCATCATTGATAAATCAGGCACTTTTGTCTCTAAATAAGTCTTTAATCCACCATTTGCTGACCATTTATCATATTTCATATCATGACATCTTCCACACGCATCAATAAAGACTTCTTTATTTGTCATTTCTTTTGGTGCAATGCTCTGCAAATATGCCACAACATCTGCTATTTCTTGATCGCTCATCCAATCATATGCTGGCATAGGATGATTGCCACTAAATTTATGAGTTTGTTTAGTTGCTGTTGCAATATTTTTAATAGCATTACCTAAGAAATTTTTATCATAAATCAATCCTGCACTAGAAAGATCTGGAGGAACTACCCCATAAGCCGCCAATGCATCTTCAGGAGAAAATGGCATTTCCATACCTTCTGCCTTAATGGAGTGACACGCAACGCAATTAGCCACAACAATTTCTTTACCATTTGCAGCATTTCCTTCTTGTGCTTCAAGTGGTTTTAAATCTGAAAAAGTATAGTCTGCAGGAGCGACTTTGGGATACATTTGCCCATGTGCAAAAGGCTCTACACCCCAATAAATGACACCTGTAACAATAACTACTACAATTAATGCTAAGAATTCTTTCATTCCAACTCCTTAACTATTCTTTTTATTTTCTAGTTTTGTAATGATAGGCAACACTACAAACAATAATGCAAAGAATGCAATAGTAACTGCAAAACCAATATAGGCATTAATCCCTGTTGGAGGCAATTTACCATAGATTGTTAAAATAATCATATCAATGACCAATAACCAGAACCATACCATAAATGCTGGACGCTTATGAGCTGGAGCAACAACATTGCTTCTATCTAACCAAGGCAAAAGCATAAAAATTACATTAGCAATACCAAATGCAATTAATCCTAAATCTGCGCTAAAGAAAAATCCTCTTAAAATTTCATAACTCCATAAAAAATACCATTCTGGATAAATATGCGGAGGAGTTTTCAAATGATCGGCTGGATCAAAATTGATAGGATCAAGTGCAAAACTATAATGATAACAAGTCAAATAAAATAAAATAGCCAAAAAGAAACTTGCCACAAAGAAATCTTTCGATAAGAACATTGGCCAAAAAGGAATGACTTTTGACTCTTTTTTATTTCCTGCTTTAAACTTCTCTGCTTCTTTTTCAAAATCAATTTCTTCTCCATAAGCATTATTTACATGTGGAATTCTTAAAGCATAGAAATGGATAGCAATGACAATCATAATAACAACAGGCAATAACACAACATGCAACATAAAAAATCGCGTTAAGGTCGCATCTGCAACAATAAAATTGCCTCTAATCCAAACAACTAAATCTGGACCAATCACTGGAATTCCACCAAAAAGATTAGTAATAACTGCTGCTGCCCAATAACTCATTTGTCCCCATGGTAGCATATAACCACTAAATGCTTCAGCAGAAAATAATCCAAAAAGAACCATTCCAGTAATCCAAATCATTTCTCTACCGCGTTTGTAAGATCCATAATAAATTGCTACAAACATATGAATATAGATAATCAAGAAACAAACTGAAGCACTTACTGCATGCAAATGTCTCCACAACCAACCATATTTTACTTCTTGCATAATAGTGTAATTTACACTATCAAAAGCTAATTTTGTATCTGGCTTATAATACATTAACAAAAATAAACCCGAAATAACCAAAAGTGTAAATAATACAACCAAAACAATACCCATTGCCCATAAAAAATTAATGTTTTTAGGAATCCAATACTCCGTCATCAAAACTTTCATTAAAGGCTTTATGGCAAGTCTTTTATCCAACCAATCCACAATACCATTTGCTTTTTCTATCTGCGCCATTAAAACTCCTTATGCCTTCCCTACTAATTTTAAATACTCTGGTCCTTCTTCACCTAACACAAGTTTTTGCCCATCAATTTTGAAAGGCGGAATTGCCATAGGAGTTGGAGGTGGTCCAAAAATATTTCTACCACAGGCATCAAATCTACCTCCATGGCAAGCACAATGAAATTCTGTTGTAGCAGAATCATAAGAAGGAATACAGCCAAGGTGTGTGCAAATTTGAATCCCTAAGCTATAATCTGCATTTCCAACAACAACATCTCTTTCTTCACATTTTTTCATTTCTGCGGTTTTTTTAATCACATACACTGGAGTTCCTCGATATTCTACTTGTCGATACTCACCCTCTTGCATTGTGCTTAAATCAATAGTTGTAAAACCAGCTGAAACTACACTTGGCAAAGGATCCCAAGAAGACTTCATTGCAACTAATGATGCACCAGCACCCACAACAGCAATCGCTCCAAGAGTCATACCAAGGAAATCCCTACGATTGACATTTTCTGCCATCTATTTCCTCCTAATTACTTAATAAAATCATTTTATTGTTTGACAAAACTTTGTATTTTAGCATAGGAAAACTTTAATTTTTTGTAAGATTAGAAGAAATTTTTAAAATAAAGTAAAAAATAATTATAATTTACACAATATCTAAAAGAAATTAGCAATAAGAGAACTTATTGCTATTCCACATTACACTAACTCTATAAATGCCATAGGGGCAGCATCACCTGTTCTTACTCTTGTCTTAATAATTCTTGTATAACCACCATTTTTACCAACATACTTTGGCGCAATTTCTTTCACAAGTTTTTTTACAGATTCTTTATGTTGTAAATGGGAAAAGACTAAGCGATGTGCCATAGAATCATTTGTTCTAGCTTTTGTTAAAAGCTTTTCAAAATAACTTTGCAATTCCTTTGCTTTTGGAAGCGTTGTTTCAATTTTACCGCTTGCAATCAAAGCAATTGAAAGATTTTTTAATAAAGCTTTTCGATGAGAGGAAGTTCTACCAAGCTTTCTGTATCCGTGTTTATGTCTCATTTCTTATTCCTTTTTTCTTAATTAGAAAATTTTTTCTTAAGAATTTGCATTAAATCTTCTGAAATCTCTCGATTAACAGGATATCCTAACTCATCAAGTTTAGCTGTAATTTCATCTAAAGATTTTTTACCTAAATTCTTAATATTCTTAATTTGTTCTTCATTTAATAAAACTAATTCACCTAAATATTTAATGCCTGATCGGTCCAAACAATTAAAACATCTCGCACTAAAATTTAGACTATCAATGGTTTGCGATAATACTTTTAATTCAGGACGCTCCTCTTCAGAAATAGCCACTTCTGGAATCTCTATATTTAACTCTGAATTAAAAATGGACATTTGTTTATGCATCACGCTCAAAGCATTTTTAAAAGCAGTTAAAGGATCCACTTGTCCATCAGTTTGAATCTCAAAAATTACTTTTTCATAATTTGGATCATCTTCTAAAAGCATATTTTCTGTTGCATAAGTCGCACTTGTCACTGGAGTGAAATACGCATCAAGTGGCATAAAACCCTCTGGAACATTAGCACGAATCTCCTCGCTTGGAACATAACCGATACCCTTATAAATTACAATAGAAAAAGATAAGGTCGCATCTTTATTGATAGTAGCCAAATGCACATCAGGAGTTACAACTTCTACAAGATCATTAGACAAATCTGCACCTGTAATTACTTTTGGTCCATTAAATGTATAATCAACACTAACACTATCACTATCATCTTTAATTTTAAAACGAATAGTCTTTAAATTAACAATGAATTGAGAAACATCTTCTGTTACACCACGCACCGAATCAAACTCATGAGCAACTCCAGCAATATGTAAAGCAACCGGTGCAAATCCAACAGAACTTCCAAGCAACAAGCGTCTCAAAGGGTGTGCCAAAGTAATAGCATACCCATTTTCAAATGGATATGCAGTAATTTGAACCTTATTCACACCAACTTCTTTAACTTCAATTTTTGTTGGAATATGAGGAGAAGTTTTAATACTTTTCATACTAACACCTCTATTTATTATTTAGAATACAACTCAACAATGAGCCTTTCTTCGATAGGTATAACAACCTCTTCTCTTTCAGGCAATCTTGTGAAAATCCCAAACACTTTCTCTTGATCCACATCTACCCAAGGAACAATTCCAGTTTGTTTAGTAAGCTCAATAGCTCTTTGAATTTGTGGATTCTTTTTAGTTTTTTCACAAATTTCAATTTTTTGCCCAGCACTAACGAATGCAGAAGGGATATTTAGTCGCTTTCCATCTACAAGAATATGTCCATGCACAACTAATTGTCTTGCAAATCTCCTTGTTGTAGCAAATCCCATTCTATAAACCACATTATCCAATCTTCTTTCAATTAATTTAATAAGATTTTCTCCTGTATTTCCCTCAAGTCTATTTGCCTCTACGAAAATAGATCGGAATTGCTTTTCAGAAACTCCATACATTAATCTTGCTTTTTGTTTTTCGCGAAGTTGGATTCCATATTCAGAGATTTTACCTCTTCTTTGTCCATGTTGTCCGGGACCATAAGGGCGTTTATCTAATGCACTTTTTCCTGCTAATCTTCTCTCGCCCTTTAATGCAAGGCTTACTCCAAATCTTCTTTCAATTTTCTCTACTGGACCTCTATATCTTGCCATTCTCTCTCCTTACACTCTTCTTCTTTTTGGTGGTCGGCAACCATTGTGTGGCAATGGAGTAACATCTTTAAACCACAATACTTTAATCCCTTCAATGCTTCCAAGACTCTTAACAGCAGTCTCTCTACCGCTTCCAGGACCTTGAATCTTGACACCAAGCTCTTTAATGCCGTGCTCTTTTGCTTTTGAAACCGCATCTTCAACCGCTTGTTGTGCTGCATAAGGAGTTGATTTCTTACTTCCTTTAAATCCCAATGCACCTGCTGTGCTCCAGCAAATTACATTACCCATTTCATCAGTGATAGTTACGCTTGTATTGTTAAAAGCAGCAGAAATATGAATAATACCTCTTGCGATATTCTTTTTGACAACTCTTTTTTTTGTTACATTTCTTTTAGCCATTATTTACCCCTTATTTTGATGCACTACCAACGGTTTTTCTTTTACCTTTTCGCGTTCTTGCATTGTTTTTTGTTGTTTGACCGCGAACAGGCAAGCCTTTTCTATGTCGTAATCCACGATAGTTACCTAAATCCATAAGTGCTTTAATGTCCATTGTAACTTTTTTGCGCAAATCACCCTCTACGATATGATGAGCTTGAATCTCTTTTGCAATTGCAGAAACTTCATCCTCACCAAGGTCTTGAACCCTCTTATCATAAGAGATATTCACTGCATTCAAAATATCTCTTGATGCTTTTAAACCAATACCATAAATATAAGTTAAAGCATATTCAATTCTCTTTTTTTTGGGTAAATCAACACCAGCAATTCTCGCCATTATTTTTCCTTTTTATCCTTGTCTTTGTTTATGTTTTGGATTCTCGCAAATCACTCGAATCACGCCTTTTCTCTTAATAACCTTGCATTTGTCACACATTTTCTTCACAGAAGGTCTGACTTTCATAGCTTACTCCTAACTTTACTTTGATGTTTTTTATAAACCATCAAATATTTTTAACACTTTTAAGATCTAAAATCTTAAAATTATCACTTTGAATCGTAAGTAAGAAAAAATCTACTACTTTCTAATAAAAATTATTAGACATTGAGTTTATAGTCCTCCAAAGGCTTATTCATCACCCAAACGACTATGAAATTTTTACAATAAAGGGCGTATTATATTCTAATACTTATTAAAAACTACTTATACCTAAAAGTAATTCTCCCTTTATCTAAACTATAGGGAGTAAGTTCAATTTTCACTTTATCGCCTTGCAAAATCTTAATATAATTCATACGCATCCTACCTGCAATATGACACAAAATCACATGTCCATTTTCTAATTCCACACGAAAAGTAGCATTAGGCAGTGCTTCTTTGACTATTCCATCAATCTCAATCACATCATCTTTTGCCATTCTGTTTCCTTATTCCTTTGATAAAATTTCAGCTTTGCCTTTAATAATGGCTATAGTATGTTCATAATGACTTCCATTTAATCCATCAGTTGATACCACACTCCAATCATCTTTAAGTATTTTAGGCTCCCCACTTTTTTGACAAATCATTGGTTCAATGCAAAAAACCATTCCTTCTTTAATTTTATAACCTTGCTTAGGATTATTTCCTTCTAGATAATTTGGAATCTCTGGTTCTTCGTGAGGCTTTTTACCAATCCCATGCCCACAAAATCCTCTTAAAGGCACATAACCATAATCCAAAATAAATTGCTCAATCAAATGGCTTAATTCTTTGAAGTGCATACCCACTTTGATTTGGTCAATCGCAAAATAAAGTGCATCTTTAGCACAAGCTATTAATCTTTGATTTTCTTGTGAGATATTACCCACCCCACAAGTAATTGCACTATCTCCATACCAACCATCAAGATTAACTCCCAAATCAAGCCCAACAATATCACCTTCTTTTAATGCATAATCTGTGGGAATTCCATGAATAATTACTTCATTAACTGATATACACACTGAACCACTAAAACCATAAAGACCTTTAAAGGCAGGAATCCCTCCATTTGAGCGGATAAAATCTTCACCCATTGTATCTAATTCTTTTAGTGTAATCCCTGGCTTAACATTTGCTTTTAGATAATTAAGCGTTTTAGCAACGATTTTATTAGCCTTTCGGAGAGATTCTATCTCCGATGGTTTTCGAATTGCAATTGACATTTATAGACCCACTGCACTTAATGTTTTATATTTATTCATATAAATTTGTGCTTCAATTTTTCTCATTGTATCAACTGCTACTTGCACGACAATTAAAACCGCTGTCCCTCCAAAATAAAAAGGAACCCCTGAAGCCTTAACCAAGACCCAAGGTAATGTTGCAATCAATGCAAGATATAAAGCACCCCAAAGCGTTAGTCTATTTGCCACTTCTGTTAAGAAATTTGCTGTCCCTTCTCCAGGACGAATACCTGGTATGAATCCACCCTGTCGTTTCAAGTTTTCAGAAATATCTTTTGGATTAAACACAATTGAAGCATAAAAATAAGCAAAAAAGATAACAAACAAAAACATTAAGACATTATAGAGATAACCATTAGGATTCAAATAATCTGCAATTTGCATAATAATAGTGTTAGAAGAAGACTGCAGAATCGTGCTTGGAAACATTAAAATAGCTGAAGCAAAAATAGGTGGGATCACTCCACTTAAATTCATTTTAATAGGAATATAATTCATAATTCTCTTATCTTGATTTTGCATAACAACTTTACGAGAATATGAAATAGGGATTCTCCTCTCTCCAAGCTCAACAAAAATGATGCATCCTACAGTGATAATAATAATTGCCATAATAAAGAGTAACACTAACCAACTAATTTGATTGGTATTAACCAAATTGAATGTTCCCGCAATCGCACTTGGAATCCCTGATACAATCCCACTAAAAATAATTAAACTAATACCATTTCCAATACCTCTTTGTGTGATTTGCTCACCAATCCACATAAGCAACATTGTTCCACAAAGCATAGAAAATGCAGAAATCGCAATAAAGACATTCATATCTATCATAATTGCACCATTAGCACCTGTGCCCAAACTCTTTAACCCAATAGAAACACCAATAGCTTGAATCAAAGTAATTACCACTGTGGTATAACGGATAATTTGCATATATTTTTGCATACCATCACGCTCTTTTTTCATCTTGCCTAAATTTGGGAAAGTAGCTGCTAAAAGCTCCATAATAATAGAAGCAGTAATGTAGGGCATAATACCTAGAGAAATGATACTAAGGCGTTCAACCGCATTTCCGCTAAACATATTAAACAAGCCCAAAGCATTGGAAGCGTTATTATCAAAGAAAGTCTTAATGACACTTGTATCTACTCCAGGAACTGGAACATACGCCAATACACGATAGGCTAAAAGAAAGCCTAGTGTAATTAGAATCTTATTGACAATTGTTTTACTCATTATTTTTGTCCGCTTGTCGTAATTCTTTCGTCTTTAATTTTTGCCGCAAGATTTCTTGCACTTGCACCAATTAACTTAATTTTAGTTGTATAAGTAGGGAATTTATGTATACTCTTAATACTTTCAAAAGTAATTTCTTCTAATGTAGCGATTGCTTTAATTAATTCTACATTAATAACATAGGGTTTAATCACTCTACTTGTAAAACCTACTTTGGGCAATCGTCTTTGTAATGGTTGTTGCCCACCTTCAAAACCTCTTTTTTGTTTAGAACCCGTCCTAGCAGTTTGTCCTTTACCACCTCTTGTAGAGGTTTTACCCATACCGCTACCTTGACCGCGTCCTACTCTTTTGATTTTTTTTACACTACCTTTTGCAGGTGCTAAATTTTCTAATGCCATAAATTCTCCTTATGCCTTTACTTTAGAAAGTGCATCGATTGTAGCTCTTACTACATTGTAAGGATTATTAGAACCAAGTGATTTAGTCAATATATCCTTAATACCTGCCATCTCTAATACAGGACGCACAGAACCACCAGCAATTACTCCAGTTCCCTCGCTAGCAGGTTTTAGCAAGATAATGCTTGAATTATACTTTTGTTGAACATCATGCGCAATTGTTGTGCCTTTAATATTAACTTTCACAATATTTTTAAATGCATCATCAATGGCTTTTTTAACAGCATCAGGGACCTCTTTTGCTTTCCCTAATCCAAATCCAACTAAACCTTCTTTATTACCAACAACAACTAAAGCATTAAAGCGAAATCGACGCCCACCTTTAACAACTTTTGTTACACGACCAATATTTACAACAACCTCTTTAAAATCTTCTCTATTGATTTCCATATTATCCCCTATAAACTAATTCCATTCTCGCGTAGAGAATCAGCAAAACTTGCAACAACACCATGATATAAATATCCATTTCTATCAAAGATTACTTGAGAGATATTAGCTTTTTTAAGAGATTCTGCCAAATTAGAAGCGATCTTTTTCACATCTTCTTTATTATTTTTTAGCCCCATTTTCTTACCATCAACACTTGCTAATGTAACACCTTTTACATCATCAATCACTTGTGCATAGAAATATCTATTAGAGCGAAAAATGCTTAATCTTGGAGTTGTTGAATCCCCAAAGATTCTTGCACGAATTCTCAGCTTTCTTTTGATTCTTAAACTTCTTTTTTTTCTAATAATTTTGTCTGTCATTGCTCAATCCTTATTTTTTAGAAGTTTTACCAGCTTTGCGGATAATACGCTCATCAACATATTTCACACCTTTACCTTTATAAGGTTCTGGCGGTCTAAACTCTCTAATTTCTGCAGCAATTTGTCCTACTTGTTGTTTATCAGCACCTTTAATGATGACAAGATTTTTATCCACTGAAATTTCAATACCTTCTGGAATGTCATAGTTAATAGGATGAGAAAATCCAAGTGCAAGCTCTAAAACTTTACCTTTAACTGCTGCCTTATAACCCACACCATTAATTTCTAATTGCTTTGTGAAACCTTCTGTTAAGCCTACAACAATATTATTGGCTAAAGCTCTATAAGTCCCCCAATAAGCTCTTGATTGTGCATCACTTCCAGCAAGAGAGAAACTTAATTCATTATCTTTAAATTCAATTCCAACGCGACCATAAGTTTCCAATTCTTTTGTGATCTTGCCACCCTTAAAAACTATTTTGCTTCCTTCAATGCTAACTTGAACACTACTTGGAATGCTAATAGGTTTTTTACCAACTCTTGACATTACATACTCCTACCAAATACTGCAAAGGGCTTCTCCGCCCACATTTGATTTATAAGCATCATCATTGGCAATCACGCCCTTACTTGTGCTTACAACAATAGTTCCATAACCATTTTTAAAACGCTTCAATTCATTTCTAGCTTTATAAACGCGTCTTCCAGGTTTAGAGATTCGAGTGATTTCATTGATAACTGAATGACCTTTTTCATCATATTTCAAAACAACATTAATAGATTGTTTTTTGTCTTTTTCAATGACTTTATAGCCCTCAATAAATCCTTTTGCTTGAAATACTTCCAAAATAGAAACAACAATTTTTGCATAATATAAAGTTGTTGTATCTAATCTTCTCATACTTGCATTTCTGATTCTTGTTAGTGAATCTGCAATAATATCATTTACCATTTTATCCCCTTACCAACTTGCTTTTCTAAGTCCTGGAATCAAGCCTTCATTTCCCATCTTACGAAGGCAAACACGGCAAATACCAAAATCCCTATAAACAGAATGTGGTCTTCCACAAATTGAACATCTTGTGTAAGCTCTTACTTTAAATTTAGGCTTTCTATTAGCCTTTGCGATCATAGATTTCTTAGCCATTTATTCTTCCTTTTGCAAAAGGTAAGCCAAAGAGTTCTAGAAGTTTCAAGGCATCTTTATCATTTTTTGCTGAAGTAACAAAAGTGATATTCATACCATGGCTTACCATAATATCATCATATACAACTTCAGGGAAAATCAATTGCTCATTCACACCAAAGCTATAATTTCCTCTTCCATCAAACCCATTACGCGGAATCCCTCTGAAGTCTTTTACTCTAGGAAGTGCAATTACGATAAGTTTCTCTAAGAAGTTATACATTTGATTCCCTCTTAAAGTTACCTTAGCTCCCATTGGCATTCCCTCACGCATTTTAAATCCAGCAACAGATTTTTTTGCACTTGTAATGACTGCTTTTTGTCCAGCAATTAAAGAGATTGTATCTGCAATATTTTGCATGATTTTGGTATCTTTTGCGTGCATACCAGCACCCACGCTAATAACAATTTTTTCAAGCTTTGGCAAAAGCATAGGATTTTTAATTCCCAATTCTTCTGCTAATTTTGACTTAATTTCATTTTTATAGGCGGTTTTTAATTGATACATAGATTAATCCTCCGCTTTTTTAACATTTGAAATATGAATAGGCATTTCTTTCTCAATAAAGCCACCCTTTGGATTCTTGTCTGTTGGTTTTACCGCTTTTTTAGCCAATTTACAACCCTCTACCACCACTTGTGAAGACTTAGGAATTACGCGTAAAATTTTAGCTTTTTTACCTTTATCATCACCTGTGATAATTTCTACCATATCGCCTTTTTTGATTTTAAACTTAGCCATTATAATACCTCCGGCGCCAATGAAACAATTTTCATAAAATTGGCATAACGAATTTCTCTGCCAACAGGTCCAAAAATACGCGTTCCAATAGGCTCTCTTTTGCTATCTAAAATGACAGCTGCATTGTCATCAAAACGAATTAGCGCACCATCTTCGCGGTGAATTTCTTTCTTAGTTCTTACCACTACTGCTTTGACAACTTGTCCTTTTTTTACTTTTCCACTAGGAAGAGCTTTTTTAACTGAAGCAACAATCACATCACCAACCGTGGCATATCGTCTTTTGCTGCCACCTAATACCTTAATGCACATTATCTCTTTTGCACCACTATTATCAGCGACATTCAATCTTGTAAAACTTTGAATCATAATTCAACTCCCACAGATACTACTTTGTGGAGTGTAAAAGCTTTTCTTTTAGAAATTGGCTTACATTCAATCGCCTCAATTACATCTCCTACTTTCACGCTATTGTTTTCATCATGCACGATATAGCGTTTAAATCTCTTTACAATTTTTCTATATTTTGGGTGGATAACACGTCTTTCAACTAAAATCGTTGCACTTTTATCTCCAGCTTTTGTTACAACTTTTCCAGAGATAATTCTCTTATGTGGTTGAACACTGCTCATTATTCAGCCCTCCTTTTTGCATTCATCGCAGTTTTGATTCTTGCAATATCTTTTCTTGTTGCTTTAAGCTCACTTGTATTTGTTTGTTGCATAGTTCTAAGTTTTAAATTAAGTTCAAACAAAGAAGTTTCTTTTTCTTTTAGAAGCTCTTGCAATTCTTGAATACTTTTCTCATTAATTTCAGTATATTTCATTCTCGCCCTCTCTTGTTACAATTTTTGTTTTAAAAGGGAGTTTGCTTTGTGCTAATGCTAAGGCGCTTCTTGCCAAAGTTTCATCAACACTGCCCATTTCATAAATAATTCTACCAGGCTTAATATTCATAACCCATTTATCAACAGCACCCTTACCTTTACCCATACGAGTTTCAAGAGGTTTTGCAGTTAATGGTTTATCAGGGAACACCCTAATCCATACCATACCTGTTCTCTTTGTCGCACGAGTCATTGCAATACGCGCTGCTTCAATTTGTCTTGAATCAATTCTACCATGTTCAATAGCCTTAATTCCAAATTCTCCAAAAGCTAAGGAAGTGCCACGGAATGCTTTTCCTCTATTGCGACCTTTCATTTGCTTTCTGTATTTTGTTTTCTTTGGCATTAGCATAGTTATTGCCCCCTTCTCTTTCTAGTTGGACGAGTTGCTTTTGCTTCGCCCTCTTCTTGTGGCTTTTCAGCTTGAATCCCTTTTTGAAGAACTTCTCCTTTAAAAATCCAAACCTTAACACCAATATTTCCATAAGTTGTTAAAGCTTCTGCAAAACCATAATCAATTTTAGCTCTTAGCGTATGAAGTGGAATTCTTCCTTCCATATACCATTCTGTTCTTGCCATTTCAGCACCTGCTAAACGACCAGAAACTTTAACTTTGATTCCTTTGGCTCCAGATTTCATCGCACCTTGCATCACTTTTTTCATCGCACGGCGGAATGCTACGCGTCTTTCAAGTTGTGTTGCAACACTTTCAGCAGCTAATTGAGCGTTACTTTGTGGTTTTTTCACTTCTTTAATGTTTAGGAAAATATCTTTATTAACAATTTTATTAAGTGATTCTTTTAATTTTTCAACATCAGCACCTTTTTTACCAATGATAATTCCCGGTCTTGCTGCTACCACGGTTACACGCACTTTTCTTGCAGTTCTCTCAATTAAAATATCGCTTACCCCTGCATAATAAAGTTCTTTTTTGAGGAATTTTCTAATTTTATAATCCTCTGCAACATTTTGTGGTGCTGTTGCAAATGAAGGAAACCATCTTGATTCCCAATTTCTATTTATACCAAGTCTTAGACCAATAGGATTAACTTTTTGACCCATTACTTATCCTTACTTTTTTGTGCTACTTCTACGAAAATATGTGAAGTAGGTTTTCTTACTGGAGTTGCTCGACCTCTTGCTCTAGGTGTAAATCGTCTAAGCACAGGACCTGCATCAACTCTACAAGATGAAACAACAACATTCTCTGCTTCATAACCCCCATTTGCAACCGCTGATGCAATTACTTTAGAAATAATTTTTGCTGCTTTATTTGGCATAAATTCCAAAGAAGCAATTGCTAATTCAGCATTCATTCCTTGAACCTCTCGTGCA
This sequence comes from Helicobacter canadensis MIT 98-5491, assembly GCF_000162575.1. NCBI lineage: Bacteria > Pseudomonadati > Campylobacterota > Epsilonproteobacteria > Campylobacterales > Helicobacteraceae > Helicobacter > Helicobacter canadensis. The sequence goes on along the minus strand of NZ_CM000776.2, from coordinate 608,393 downwards.
ATCAATCTTGCTTTTGTAGGTGAAAGGCGGATATATCGTAATAATGCTTTACTCATCTCTCTCCCCTTATTTGCCGATTTTCTTTTGGACACTACCTTTGTGTCCTTTAAAGGTTCTTGTAGGTGCAAATTCACCCAACTTATAACCAACATGGTTTTCTGTTACATAAACAGGAACGAAAGCTCTACCATTATGAACATTAAAAGTAAATCCAATCATTTCTGGAATGATGGTGCTTCTGCGAGACCATGTTTTAATAGGTTTGTTATCTTTTGCTTCTTTTGCCTTAAGCACTTTTTTCATCAAATGCTCATCAACAAAAGGACCTTTTTTTATCGATCTAGCCATTTATTTTCCTTATTTTTTTCTTCTTGAAATAATAAGCTTATCGCTTGCTTTCTTTCTTCTTGTTTTATAACCTTTTGCTGGCATACCCCATGGAGACACAGGATGTCCGCTTGAGCCTGTTTTACCTTCACCACCACCATGTGGGTGATCTACTGGGTTCATCGCACTACCTCTTGTTTGTGGGCGGATACCTAGATGTCTGCTTCGACCTGCTTTACCAATATTGATGTTTGCAAAATCTTCATTCCCAACTACCCCAATAGTTGCCATACATTCACCTAAAATATATCGCATTTCACCACTTGGCATTCTAACGATAGAATATTTACCTTCTCTTCCCATAAGTTGCGCACTAGCACCTGCACTTCTTGCAAGCTGCCCACCACGACCTGGATACATTTCAATATTATGCACCACTGTTCCAATAGGAATGTTTTTAAGCTTCATTGCATAGCCTAAACGAATATCTAAACCACCTTCTGCAGAAATAATAGTATCCCCTACTTTTAAACCACTTGGTTGAATGATATATCTCTTATCACCATCTTTATAAGTTACAAGTGCGATTCTACAATTTCTGTATGGATCATATTCAATAGTGCTTACTTTACCTTCAATATTAAATTTATTGCGTTTAAAATCAATGATACGATAAAGCTTTTTAGCACCACCTTCTTTATGTCGGCTAGTGATTCTACCATTATTGTTTCGTCCTGCATGAACAGGAAGTTTAACCAATAGTTTTCTTACACTAGCTTTTGCTGTAATGTTTTCTGAGCTTAAATTGCTCATAAATCTTCTACTTGGAGTGTATGGTTTGTAAGTTTTAATTGCCATGTTTTACTCCTTAAACTGCCAATGATTCAATTTTTGCACCTTCTGGAAGTTTTACAAAAAACTTTTTGAAGTCGCTTCTTTTACCAATAACACCACGGAATCTTTTTACTTTTCCTTCTTGTCTTAAAGAATTGATTGCAAGTGGAGTCACACCAAAATATTCTTTAAACACTTCTTTTAGTTGTGTTTTACTTAGTTTTGGAGAAGTCTGAACCACAAGGACATTTTGCTCTTGAAGCTGTAAAGATTTCTCTGTATACATAATTGCTTTAATATCTGTAATACTTGCCATTTTTAACCCTCTTTTGTGATAGCTTCAAAAAGCGCTTTTTCAATCACCACAGATCTAAATGTTGCCGCTAAATATGCATTAAGCTCAGCACCATCAATCAAATAACAATTTTTAAGATTTCTAAATGCTAAATAAGTTTTCTCATCAAACATTTCAGAAACCAACAAAACATTTCTTTGATTCAAAGTTTTAAACATTGCATTAGCATCTTTTGTTTTGCCACTTGGAATTTGAATTTTATCCACAACAAACAAACTACCATTATCTGCTTTTTCTTGCAATGCATATTGTAAAGCAAGCTTTTTTTGTTTTTTATTAACTTTTAGATTGTAGTTTCTATTATTACTAGGACCATGAGAAACACCACCACCAACAAATACTGGTGAAGTAATACTTCCTGCCCTTGCTCTACCACCACCTTTTTGAATCCAAGGCTTTTTACCACCACCGCTAACTCTACCGCGTGTTTTTGCCATCGCATTGTTAGCACGCATTGAAGCTAAAAAAGATTTGATATAAAGATAAAGATTGTGAGAATTGATTGCCTTATAACTTTCAGGTAACTGCAATTCACCACTTTTCTTCAATCCATTATCTAAAATAATTGCCTTACTCATTTTACAACCTTTAACTTACCAAATGCACCATTAAATCCAGGAACAGAACCCTTTAAAACAAGCACATTGTTTTCTTTATCAAATGAAATAATTTCATTTTGAACGGTAACTTTTTCATTCCCATAATGCCCTGCCATTTTTTTACCTGGCTGAACACGACCTGGCCACTCACGATTCCCAATTGAACCTGGAGCTCTGTGGAATCGGCTACCATGAGCACCTGGACCACCTTGGAAATTCCATCGCTTCATAACACCGCTAAAGCCTCGACCTTTTGTATTAAAAGATACTTTTGCTCTTTTTGCGCTTTCTAAAATCGCTAAATCCAAATCACCCACTTCTGCATTGCCTACTTCAATAGTTGCAAATTTATTAAATTCTTTATCTAAATTATATTTCTTTTGTTGTCCTGCAATTGCTTTATTGAGTGTTTTTCCTTGATGATAAGCAACAAGTGCCTTACCTCCATCTAAAACTTCGCAAACCTTTGCAGTTTTAACTTTTAACAATGTTACAGGAATGCTTGGTTTAGCAACGGTTCTACTCATTCCAATTTTTTCTACTAAAAATTCCATTTATAACCCTTATTTATCCATTGAACGGACTTCTACATCCACTTCAGGAGCCATATCTAATTTTGTAAGACTATCCACCGTCTCCGGAGTTGCCGAAACAATATCAATCACTCTGCAATGAACACGAATTTCAAATTGTTCTCTTGAATCTTTATTGATATGAGGAGATTTTAAGACTGTGTATCGTCTTTTTTTAGTTGGAAGTGGAATAGGACCACGAATCTCTGCACCTGTTCTCTTAACGGCTTCTACGATTGAAACAACCGATCTATCAAGAACGCGATGATCATACGCTTTCAACTTAAGTCTAATTTTTTCCATTTTTTTTCCTTATAAAGAACTCATTGATTAAATCAATGCCATGTTTTGGAAGCCGAAATTATACTTTAAACTCTCATTTTTGTGAAGTTTTTTTAGAGAATTTTTACAATTTATTTCCTTTTAAAAAGGAAATAAATAAAATATCGCCCTACAAATATTTAAAGGATTCTTTAATGCTTTTAGAAACTCTTTTTGAAAATTATCCAAAAAATTTCTCAAAAATCCACCGCAAACTCACTTTAAATCTCAAACCTCATCATTTAATTTATGGCAGTAAAAATATTGGAAAAACCGATTTTATCTTGCAATACTATCAGCAAGAATCTTTTAAAAATCTCAAAAAACTCTACATTAACCTTTCAGATTGCCGAATCAATTCATACCAAGATTTAAATAATCTTGAAGCCTTTTGCCATAAAGAAAAAATTGAAATTTTGATTCTTGATTCTTATATACCCCAATTTCCAATCCCAAATCTCCCCTATATTACGCTAATTAGCCAATTTCCTTATGAAATTCCCCATTTTCAAATTCAAGAAATACCACCTATAACCTTCAAAGAATACCTTCAAATCCACAAACAAACTCCCTATGATTCTTTTAATTACTACCTTAAATATGGCAATCTTTTTGAAGCAGAGACCCTAAATGAATACAAAAAGGGTGAATTATTAAAGTCTTTAGCCAATGATAAAACTAATTTTTGGATTCTAAAAAATTTCATTCAAAACCTTGGTTTAAAAGTCTCTCTCCATCAAATTTACACTAAACTTAAAAAAGAAGGTAAAATCTCTAAAGATCGATTCTATGAATATGCCAATACTTTAAAAGAAAGCAAAACACTCTTTTGGGTAGAAAAATTTGAACACGATCTTGCTCCTAAAAAGCTTTATTTCTATGATTTCACACTTAAAAACGCTGTTAGTTATGAACGAAATTTTTCTGCACTTTTTGAAAATATGGTTTTTTTAGAGCTACTCTACAATTTCAAAGAAGTGGTGTTTTTTACTGATAAGCTTGATTTTTATCTCCCTAATTCTACGCTTGGTATTCTTTGTTTGCCTTTCATTCAATCCCAAATCTTAGAACAAAAGCTTAATAAAATAATAAGAGAGAGAGAATATTGTGAGAAATTTCTTATTATTACGCTAAATCAAAAGGCACAAGGTGAAAATCTTGGCACCCCTTATATGATTTTGCCTTTTAGTGAATTTGCAACTTTTTCTTTATGATTTAAATCTTTTAAAATTGCATTATCCAAGCATTATTCTCTTGGATCGGCAATTTGACCTTTTATTGCACTCATAGCTGCCACTGCAGAATTTGCCAAATACACTTCTGAACTTCTTGCTCCCATTCTCCCAACAAAATTACGATTAGTGGTTGAAACACAACGCTCATTATCGCCTAAAATCCCCATATAGCCACCCAAACAAGCTCCACAAGTTGGATTAGAGATTAACGCACCTGATTCTAATAAAATGTCAATATATCCAAGTTGGTATGCTTCTTTATAGATTTGTTGAGTGCCTGGAGTAACAATAAGGCGAACATCTTTATGCACTTTCTTGCCTTTTAAAATCTCACTTGCAATCTTCAAATCCGCTAATCTACCATTTGTGCAACTTCCAATAAAGACTTGATCGATTTTTAAATCATCTTTGAGTGCTTGAGAGATACTCTTACCATTGCTAGGTAAAAAAGGATAAGCAATCACTGGCTCTAATGTGCTAATATCAATTTTTAAAACTCTAGTATAATTAGCGTCTTTATCGGAATAAAATTCTTTTGGTTTTGCACGCAATTCCTTGCGTGAAGCCAAAAATTCACGCGTAATTTCATCTGAAGCAATGATTCCGTTTTTTGCACCTGCTTCAATAGCCATATTACAGAGTGAAAATCGATCATCCATACTTAAATATTGTATGCCATCTCCACAAAATTCCAAAGTCTGATACAATGCTCCATCCACACCAATTTGTCGTATTACCTCTAAAATCAAATCCTTACCATAAATATGCTTAGCAGGCTTACCTATAAATTCTACCTTAATAGCACTTGGAATTTTAAACCAATTTTTACCCGTAATCATCGCATAGGCTAAATCTGTGCTTCCCATACCTGTGCTAAATGCACCCAAAGCTCCGTGAGTGCAGGTATGGGAATCAGCTCCAATAATCACATCCCCACTCACAACCAAACCTTTTTCGGGTAAAAGAGCGTGTTCTATCCCCATATCTTTTTCATCAAAGAAATGTTTCAAATTATGTTTTTTAGCAAAATCACGACTAATTTTAGCTTGATTAGCACTTGCAATATCCTTAGCGGGAATAAAATGATCCATCACTATACAAAATCCATCAGGATTAGCAAGACTTTCTGCCCCACTTTGCTCAAATGCCTTAATTGACAAAGGAGTAGTAATGTCATTTCCAATCACCATATCAATCGGACAATCCACTATTTCACCTGCATAAACTTCTTTGCCTACATGTTCTGAAAAAATCTTCTCTGTAATTGTTTGACCCATTTTCAATCCTTTTTAATAAAATTTTTAAAATACTTTTGAATCTCTAAAATTTCTTTCTTTTGCACATAAAAGCTATTTGAGTTTGCCACCAAATACGCACTAACTTCCATAATCACTGCATCAATTTTAAGATTATTTTGTTCTAGTGTATTGCCAGTCTCAACCAAATCCACAATAGCATCTGCCATTCCTACAAGTGGTGCTAATTCAATAGAGCCATAAAGCTTGATAATATCCACGCTAATGGCTTTTTTAGAAAAATAAGCCTTTGTGATATTCTCCATTTTAGTTGCAATCTTTAAATTTGGCTTTGAAAAATCCAAAATCACATTCTTAGGCGAACCAATAGCAACCCTGCACTTTCCAAATTCCAAATCTAGTAATCTCACTAAACGGCTTTGCTTTTCTTCTAAAACATCTAATCCCACAATCCCAATATCAGCCGCACCTCTCTCCACATAAACAGGCACATCTTGACTTCTTACTAGCATAAATTCAAAGTCTTGTTTTTTGAGAATTAGTTTTCTATCTTCAAAATCTAGCGGACTTTGCAAATATCCTTCAAAAATTTTCAATGCTTCTTGTGCAATTCTTCCCTTTGGCAATGCGATTTTTATCATAAATAGATTCCTTTGGAAGTAATTTTTGCTGTAATAATATTTTGCATTCCTTTAAAAATAAGTAAATCATCATAAATTGCATTTTCAAAAAATCGCGAAAGGAATTTCCCATCACCACCTGTAAAATAAATTTTTTTATTTTTAGAGAAATTCTCTATTAATAGTATAATTGGTTTTAAAATCCCATAACTAACGGCATCTTTAGTATTTTGCGGTAAAGTGTCCAAAGGAACAGAAAGATTAATCCCGCAATCTAAAACTGAAATAGATTTAAAACCTTTTTGAATTTGTGCAATCCCCGGCAAAATACAACCCCCCAAATGCAAACCATCGTGCATAATATCTAATGTAATTGCACTCCCTGCATCAATAATAACGCCATCACTAATGGCATTGCAAGCTGCGATTCTATCAATCCCCAAGCCCTTATAATTTGTATCCAAATTCATATAAGGCGTAAGATCAAAACAATAAGGATGCGACAAAAGAAGAGATCTTGTTGATTCTTGATTAACACTAATATAAATCACAACTTCACTTGAATCTTTTTGGCTAAGATTATTTCTCTTTTCTTTCCAAACTCTACCGCGATAGTAGAAATGTAAAAAAGTATTTCCAATATCACAAAGAATCATTTTATTTCACTTCTAAAATTTCATCACCCACAAAAATCTTACCTGTTGCTGAAAATGTCGGCTCTTTAATTTTATTTGGCAAAGCAAAAATCTGCCACTCTTGTAAATCTTCACTTAAGCTTATCATATAACCTTGTGTCTCTAAAACTACGATTCTATCTCCGTGATTGGCTGCACTAAAATGCGCAAAAGGAAATTTTTGACGCCTAATTTCATTTAAATCTTTATCTGTCAAAATCACTTCTCCCTCTGTTGTAAAAAGCACAATTTGATCGCCAAAAAATAAAATATCCTGCAAATTAGCATCAAAGGTATTAATTATACTTGGACTAACAGAAATAACGCGTTTAGGAGTTGCTGCCACCATTCTATCATTAATAGCTTCTAGAAAAATGACATTGTTAAAATACTTCTCACCCCCATTAACAACAATACTTCGAATCATCTGATGGGTATTCTTATCTACTATCACAAGTTTGCCATCTAGAGTCGGAATCACAGCAATATCACTCAAAAAATAAGGTGAAGCAATCAAAGTATTATTAGTGGGTGCTGGTGTATTTTCTTGCTTATAAACTGCACGCCCAAGATTGAGATCATAAAGCACAAACGAATTATTATCAAAAATAATAGCCGCCAAATTTCCTTCTATAGTAACACTAATTGGATTTCCCTCTAAAGCAATAATATTTTCATTAAGCGTTTCCTTATCAATCAAAAGCATTTCTTTATTGTTAGTTGTTGCAATATAAAACTTCTCTGATTCATTAAGATAACGCGCATTTTTAGGAAGCTTAACTTTTGAAATTTGAGAATATTTGGTAATGAACTGCCCATTTTCTAAAGTCGCTCCATCGCGTGTGATTCCTATAATATCACTAGGCAAGGAATCACCATAAGAAATGTCATCAACAATTTCTCCTTCTTTAGGCTCAAAATAATATTTAGAGCCACAACCACTTAAAAAAGCCAATAAAACAATTCCTACTAAAACTTTTAACGCATTATTTGGCATAATTAATTCCTTTGATTGTTAAATGCTCTAGAGAATTTGCGATTTCTTTAATAGCCGAATCACTAGGAATCTTTGCTAAAATTGCCTTTGCTTCCTTAGTATTACCCTTTTTGATTTCCAAAAAAGCAGCTTCAAGATAACCCACTTCATTAGAATCTTTAGAATTTAACTCTTTTAAATCCTGATTTAAACTCATATTTTGCTGCTTTGAAAGCTTTGCAATCATAGGATCTTTTGAAGATTCAAGCTCTTTAAGAATGGTTGCGTTATTTTCTTTTAAAGCCTTTTGATAAAGATATAAATCATAAAGCAAACTTTTTGAATCCTTTAAATCTGCGATAGCTACTTCATCACCTAAAAGCGCTTTTTGATAAAGTGACGCATTTTTTTCTTTTAGCTGCTCTTGATAGTATTGATTAATATTATAACCAACACCTAATATCACCAAAAATGCAACAATTATCACTAAAGGAATCTTGTATCGCTTAAACCATCCCTCAAATCGTATCAAACCTTCTAACATTTTTTCATCATTATTGATCTCTTCTTTAATATAATCCACATTTTGCTTTAAGCTCAAAATTTCTCCTTTTGCTTATGATTTACCTGTGCTACCAAATCCACCCTTGCCACGCTTAGTTTCATCAAGCACTTCCACTTCTTCAATCTTAGCTTGTTTGATTTTACATAAGACTGCTTGGGCAATTCTATCGCCTTTATTAATCACAAAGTCTTCTTCACCTAAATTCATCATAATGACTTTAATTTCTCCACGATAATCACTATCAATTGTTCCAGGAGTATTAAGCAGTGTGATTCCATATTGCAAAGCCAAACCACTTCTTGGACGCACTTGTATTTCATAGCCTTCTTTAAAGCTAAAAGCCAATCCTGTTGGAATCAAAGCCCATTTACCAGCAGGGATTGTAGCAGATTGCACCGCACACAAATCAAATCCTGCAGAACCTTGCGTTTGGTATTTTGGCAAAATTGCCTCTGGAAGCAACTTTTTTATTTTTAAAACCGCCATTTCTATCCGCCTAAAATTGAATTTCTTTATAACAAATCTCTAAAATCTCATAATCCACTTTGCCTTTGGGAAGTTGGATTGTTACTTCATCTCCAACAACTTTTCCTAAAAGCTGTTTTGCCAAAGGAGAATGGTATGAAATCAAACCCTTATCAGGATTGCTCTCAGTTGCCCCAACAATCGTATAACAAAACTGCTCCTCGCTATCTAAATCTTCTAGCGTAATAGTTGAACCAAAACTTACTTTATCGTGAGTAATAGTGCTTGGATCAATCACGCGAGCTTCTGCGACAAGCTGCGTTAATTCATTAATCCGCGCATCCAAAAAAAGCTGCCTTTCTCTTGCAGCGTGATATTCGGCATTTTCCTTTAAATCCCCATGTTCTCTTGCGGTATCAATTTCTTTAATATTATTGGGTCGCTCGACTTCCTTAAGATTCTTTAATTCATTAATTAGCTTATTGTAGCCATATTCTGTCATTGGTTGCACAAAAATCTCCAAAATACTGAAAATAATTTATAATACTATGCTAAAGAGAGTTAAAAAGCCCTTTAGTTTTGCAAATTTTTTACAAAATTTTCAATTTTTCTCGCACAATTTTCTGCACTTCCATTTTTTAAATATTGAATTAATTTTTCTTTTTGTGCAAAAAATTTCTCATTATCAAATTTATAAAAGGCTTTTAAAAGCGTTTCTACTTTCACTTGATCTTGCAAAAATTCTGCGTGAATGGGGAAATTTTGTGGGTTATGATTGTTTTTAGGCGATCCATACGCAAGGAATTCCAAAAAAATATTAGCCAATCCAATATAATTAAGCTTAACCAATCTTTTTGCAATCCAATAATCAAGCCATCTTGCTTTATAAACTAAAATTGTAGGAATTCCAAGAAGTGTGGATTCTAATGTCGCTGTTCCACTGCAAACAAAAGCAAATTCACACTGCTTTAACCCCTCATAAGTTTCAAAAGAAATCTCAAAATCTCTCAAATCTCCATAAATTTTTGATAAATCACGATTTTTAAAATGCCTTGGAATAATTAACAATGCCTTTTTATTCATTGTTTTAAAATGCTTAACGAGTTCTTTAAAAACAGGAAAAAGAGCTTTAATTTCAGAGATTCTTGAACCAGGCATAAAGGCAATAAAATTGGTGGAATTAGCCTTTGTATAAGAAAAAGGAATTTCATCTAACAAAGGATGACCTACATACGAAAAATTTGAAGTTTTTGGGTAATAAAAACCTTCAAAAGGTAAAATCCCCCATAATGCATCACAATAAACAGAAAAAATCTTTGCCCTATAAGGTTTCCACGCCCACACTTGAGGCAAGATATAATAGGCTAAATAAGGCTTATTTTTTGCTTGATGAAGCGACTTAAGCAAAGGTATATTAAAAGATGAAGAATCCATAAAAAGCGCAAAATCACATTCTTTTGCCAATGCAATCAAGGCTTTTTTTATCTTAAAAAACTTTGGTATAAGCCTTAAAACCTCAACAAACCCCATTACTCTAAATTCATTGGGACTAAAAGAGCTATCTCTCTTTAAAATCTCCGAATCAAAAATCCCACAAATCTCAAATTCTAGCTGCTTTTTTTGCAATGCATTTAATAAATAAAAAAGGTGAATATTAGCCGAATACTCCAACGCTGAAACAAAAATTTTAATTTTCTTCACTTTAAAATCTACTTTAAGCTTTTAAAGGCTTTCTTTGGAAGAATCTTCGTATTTTTCCTGACATTGATTCTTTAAATCCCGCACTTCCAAAAGTATTTTTGCAATCTCCAAATCTAATGATTTGAAATGCTTTAAAAAAACTTCTATCCTTTCATAAAGCTCCTGTGCTTGCGCTAAAGTAACATAAGAATTCGCTGGTTTAGCGACCAATTTTTGATGTTGTTGATAAGAGACTTCTAGCTTTTGTAAAGCATTTGGTTTTGCCGGCAATGCAGTATCTATCTTTTCTAAATGTGCCTTTAAATCTTCACACAAACTCTCAAGATTTGAAAAATCAAAATAAATTCCCTCCAAAGCAACCTTGGAATCTAGCTCTTCTAGAGCTTTTTGCTTTTTAGCTAAAGTTTGTTCTAAAACTTTATTTTGGGTTTCTAACTCTTGGTTTTGAGAAAGCAGGAGAGCATTCTTTGCGGAAGTTTCGTTAAAACTTTGAATTAAAGAATCTCTATCTTTTGATAGAGATTCATACTCTTCATTAAAATCTTTTTTTGCTTTTTCAAAAATCTCATAAATTTGCCATACTTCTTTAATCTCATCAAGCTTTTTAGTGATTTCTTGAAGAGCAAAATCACATTTCATTGATTTTTTCCTTAAAAAACCACAAAAACGCAAACATTACGCCAGAAGTTTTAGGATAAGTCTCATCTAAAATAAAAGAATAGGCTTCTTTGCGTGGAATAAAAATAACTTCAATATTTTCATCATCAATCCCACCTCCCTTATGAACTCTAAACTCCTCATCTATTTGGGCAAAAAATAAAGTTTGTTTGCTACCTGCAAACCCAACTGAACTATAAAACTCTGTAATTTTCTCTATTTTTTCTAATGGGATACGATAGCCACATTCTTCCAAAATTTCTTCTTGCATAATTTCTTTCAAAGTTTTATTTGGCTTATCTGTAATCCCTGCACACAACTCATAAGTGTAACCAATCTCGCACTTTAGCTTCTTATTTTCTCTTGCTTGTTCTTTTAAAAAGACTGCGGGGCGAAATTGCTTAACCACAACAAAAGAATCTTTTTGTTTATGATAAAGTAATGCTGCGACACTATCGTGTGCTTCAATAATATCCCAACTTCTCTCCTTGCCATTTTCACAAAAGAGCATTCTTTTGGGCTTAATATAAAGCGATGATTCACAAGCACAAAAACGAATATTAGTTATTTCTTTTGGTGTCTTCATTATTTCCTATTTCCTCACTAAGATACACTATGTAGGAATTTTGCATTTTTTTGAAAGGCTCATTTTCAAGATTATTCGCTAAAATCACACCTAATTTATCTTGAAATGATTTTGCAAGAATAGAAAACTCTTCTTTTTCCTTGCCTTTAAGCTTAATTGTAGCGATTCTCAAATGTTTTTGCGGATTAATAGCACTACCATTCTTATAAAGTCCAAAATGCAAATGAGGTCCTGTGCTAAGCCCTGTGCTACCGACTGTTCCTATCTGTTTGCCTTGAGAAACATAAACTCCTGTCCTAATTCCTTTATTTATTTTATGCATATGCCCATAGAGTGTGCGATATCCATTTTCATGTTGAATAATCACGGTTTTACCATATCCACCTTTAGTTCCTGCAAAAATCACTTTGCCTTGAGCGGCTGCTTTGATTGGAGTGTGTCTTGGCGCTGCATAATCTGTGCCTAAATGTGGGCGTTTATAGCCAAGAATTGGGTGCTTTCTCCCCATTGAGAAATGAGAGGAGATTCTCTTATATTGCAAAGGAATCATAAAAAGATACTTATTTAAATTATTTCCTTGTAAATCATAAAAATTCCCATCATAGCGAACCACATATTTTTCCTCATCGCTCGTTTGCAAAATAGAAGCCTTGATATTAGGACTACCAAAAACCTTACCTAATCGGTATTTTCGCTCATAAATAATAGCTAATTTATCACCCCTTTTTATTTGCCTTTTAAAATTCACACTCCCTTTATAAGCCTGAATAAAATCCGATGCAAGAAAAGTATCGCCAGTATATTTCACAATATCATTATAAAGTAAGCTCTCCACAGAAAGGGCAATATTGTGTTCCTTTTGAAGATAAACAATCGGAATAGCACGCATCCCATAAGTTGAATCTTGTTTATAAATATGCAGTTGAGAATTTTCATTAATTGGTATCAAAGCTTGTAACAATTTTCCTTCTTCATCATAAAGAGTATAAAAAGTATTTCCACTCACAATTTCATCGGCTAACTCTTTATCTTCACGCGGCAAATCATAATAAACTTTAAGAGGAATTGAATTTTTTTCAAAAAATGTTAGTAAAGTCTGCCCATTTTCCCATTGCGATTCTTGAATATTCGCTGCTACTAGACTGGATAACAAACACCCAAAAACACAAAGGAATCTAAAAACCAAAATTTGAATTTGCTGCATAAAACCTCTTTTATTGTGGAATCTTTAGAAAAATATTAAAATCTTAGATTATACCACAATAAAAGTAACTTTTAAAGATATTAAAACTAAACTCAACTCAAAAAATAAGAAATTTTGCTATACTTTTAAAACTAAAAGGAATAAAATGAAAGATTGGTTTATACCTTCCATTGGCTTTGGGTTGTTTATTTATTTTATGCTTTTTGTGATACTCTATACCATAAAAATCGGAGGAGCTAATGTCCCCCTTTATGATATGGATAACTATATAGCACCACCAAAGACTGAAACAGAGAAATTTTTACAAGATATTTCTAAAAATATACGAAAAAAACTTTAGTTTTAGGAAAAATGGTCGATTTATTGAACCATAAAATATAATTTAAAGAAGGAAAAGTGATGATTAGTCAATTAATGAGTAATTCTGCTTTTTCAAGTGCAATTAATCAAGCAAATAACAAAAATACATCGCAGATTAATCACGCTAAAAATGAGCAGATAGAAGACAAACAAAAAGTCTCTTCACAAAAAACCTCTTCTTCAAGAGTAGAAGAAATCAAAAATGCCATCAAAAATGGTAGCTATCAAATTGATCTAAAGGGGAGTGCAGAAAAATTGGCACAAGAATTGCTTAGATAGTAGATAATTCACTTTTTTAGGAGTTATCTATGTCTTTGCAATTTTTAAAAGATGCACTAGAGGACATTAAAGCACTCATTGCAATTACAGAACAAGATATTTCAGATATCAAAGAGGCAAAAAATGAACCTATTTTTGCTAGAATCGCTCAAAAAGAAGAACTAACTAATTCTTTTATTCGCAAAAAAGAAGCTTATGCTAAAAGCATTGAATCAAAACTAAAAAAAGATTATCCAAACGCTACACTTGCTGATTTAACCTATGAAGAAAAACAAAAACTTTTAGGGGAAGGTGCAAGCGAATTTACCGCACAACTTCACGATAAGCTTGAAGAACTAAAAAAACTTAATTACCGCTTTGGAAAAATGTCATTAGCGGTTTCGGAATTTTATAATTCTCTTTTACGAAATATTGTCCCTGTGGAGCAACAAGGTTACAATAAAAGCACCTTAAGCAATTCTTCTTTCTTGAAAACCGAAGTTTAGGAGAGAGATTATGGGTGGATTACTTTCTTCTTTAAATACGCCTTACACTGGATTAACTGGACACCAAGTGATGGTGGATACCGTGAGCAATAATATCGCTAATGCCAATAACGAATTTTACTCCCGTCAAGTCGTTAGGAGCTCAGCACAGACACCACTCCAAACTTCGTCTAATTATGTCATTGGACAAGGACTAAATATTATAAGCGTTGAACGCGTCCATGATGAATACACCTTTTCTCGCTACAAAAAAGCAAGTATGGAAAAAACCTATTATGAAAAAAGTTTTGAAGGGTTAAAAGAAGCCTCATCTTATTATCCAGAGGTTGATGGGGTAGGAATCTACAATGACTTGCAAAATTATTTCAATGCTTGGAAAGATCTATCAACAAAATCTGGAGATTCTGCTCAAAAAATTGCTCTTGCCGAACAAGCTTCAACCCTTGCTAACAATATCTCTAGCACAAGAGATAGACTTGTTAATCTCCAACAAAGCTTAAATAATGAGCTTAAAGTCGCTGTTGATGAAGTTAATCGCTTGGGAGAACAAATTGCTCAACTTAACAAAAAAATTGCCGAATATGAATATCAAGAACTTAATCAAAAAGCCAATGATTTAAGAGATTTAAGAGATCAATATGAATTTGAAATTAATAATCTCATTGGATGCGATGTTTTTAAACAAGGAGTTAAAGGGAGTGCTTGTGTAGATGAAAATATTGCCGATTTTGATGATGGCTACACGCTCACTATTGGAGGAAAGGCGATTGTTGATGGCACTTCATTTCATCCACTCACTCTTGATAATTCTCAAAATCCAAGCGGAATCTATACAATTAAATATCTAAGAAGCGATCATAAAGAATACAATCTTACCAATGCCATCAATGAAGGAAAAGTGGGTGCTATACTTGATTTAATCCGTACTGAAGATGTGTTAGATTGCAATGGAACTTTAGGCAAATTACAAGTTTATATCAATGATTTAGACACCTTTGCAAATGGACTTATTGAGGCTACAAATAATATCTATGCACAAAGCTCACAGCTAAGTGCAAAAAGTGATACCTTAAATATCAATAGCCAAGATGCGTTAGTTACTAGTGATTATAATATCAATTCTGGAAGTTTTAAAGTAGTAATGTATAACAAACAAGGACAAGAAATTGGCTCAAGGAGTGTTAATATCGACAATCTTACAAGTATGCAAGATGTTTTAGATCAACTCAATGCCAACATTGATGACAATGGCAATATGAATGCTAGCGATGATTTTGATGATCGCTTTGTAGCTACCTTTAATAATGATTCAAAGACATTCACTATCACTTCAAAAAACCCATCAGAAGAAATTTATATTTCCATTCAAGATGATGGGACAAATTTTGCAGGAGCACTTGGAATCAATCGATTTTTTGCTGGAAATAGTGCTGACAATATCGAACTAGCCGAACCTTATAAAAGCGATGCAACATTGATTCGTGCTTACCGAGAACCTGTTGATGGGAACTTTGAAGTTGCCAACCTTATGCAACAACTCCAATATGACAAAATTACTTTCACAAGTCAAGATGGAACACAACAAGAAGAAACCATTAGTGGATATTTTCGTTATATTGCTGGAAAAGTCTCTTCCCAAACTGAAAGCACGCAAATCACACTAGAAACTAAAGAAGCAGTTTATATCTCTATCAAGCAAGAATACAAAGCGATTTCTGAAGTCTCTGTAGATGATGAACTCATTAACCTCATCAAATACCAAAGCGGTTATAGTGCTAATGCCAAAATGGTTTCAACCATTGATGAAATGCTAAACACTCTACTTGGCATCAAAGGCTAGATAAGCCCTAGCTGACCAATCCTATAAAGTGCAAAATCATATTTGATTGGGTCATTTAAATCTAGCTTTTTAAGAAACTCACTGACTTCTAAAGCCGCCTTTAAATCATAGCTTTTTCTCTTTAAAATACCAAGCCTTTGAGACACTCTAAAAGTGTGCGTATCCAAAGGCAAAATCAAATCACTCCGCTTAATTCCTTCCCAAAGTCCAAGATCAACGCAATCTTTACGCACCATCCAACGCAAGAACATATTCCAACGCTTCAAAGGAGAATTTGATTGAGATTTGCCAATAAGAAACTCTAAGCTTTTTGTTGTTTTTTTGAGATTACTATAAAGATAATTCTGTAAAGCTTCAATCCCTTTTAACAAAGAATCCTTTTTATAAGCTCGATAAAAAATTTCATATAAATCCCCACTCATCAAAAGAGATTCAAAAAAATCTTGTATTTCATCTTGGTTTTGAAAGCGATAAGGCTTATTTGTGCAATAAGGAATCTCATTTAAATGCAGATTATGGTGGGATTTATAGCTTGCTTGATCCAAAAAATATAAATTGCAAGATTCTAAAAATCGCACAATTGCCCTTGCATTCCCATAAGCAAACAAAGCACAAAAAAGTGCTACTTTATCGCTCATAAATTGTCTTGCAACACCTAATGGATCGGGCAAATCTGTTGTAATGGAATGATAATGATTAAACGCTTCATATTGCTCTTCTAAGAGATGATACACGAATTTCTTAGAAGGATTTTTGGGAATCTTTATCAAAGATTCTCTTTAAAATAAGAAATTGTAACCAAAATAAATTCCTGTGCTAGAAGTGTCGCTTAAATCCAAACTTGCCCCTGTTGGAGTATCATTAATAAGCACACTACTGCTCTCCTCTCCAAAATCTAATCGTTTTGATTGAATGCCAAACTCTAACTCCCCAAATTGCATTTCATAAATTGCCCCTGCTCTAACGCCATAAGTTAGCCCAGTATAATCAAGTTTCCCCATAGCACTATCATTAATCACAAAACTTCCAGAATCAAATTTTCCAAATGCCAATCCTGCTTCCACTCCAAGCAAAAGCCGCCAACTTTGTGTGTTTGGAATCCGCGGAGTAAAGGAATAACCAAAAGTTAAAGTGCGATAAGAAAATCCATTTTTCTTTAAAGTATTCTCAAAACCAAGCAAGATTCTGTGATTTGGACTTAATAAATATCCCGCCTTTATTCCAAACCCAAAAGGTTTTTCATTTAAATCGTGTTTTTGAGAATCAAAGCCTGTAATTCCAAGATTGGCATCTGATTCTACTTTATTATAAGTCCCATAAACGCCAAGCAAACGATTCTTTCTTGTTTCATACAAGGGATGATAAGTGCTTTGAGGAGCTATTCCTTGATAAACTTCATAACTCACTAAAAATTCAACCATTGCCAATAGAAATAACAAAAAACGCACAAAAACTCCTCTTATTAAACTTCTTTAATAAACAAAAAGCAAAAATAATTCCAAGCTACTCTTCAATAATTCCAAGTCGTTTTGCCATAAAACCAATCGTAATTCCCTGTAAAAGCACTGAAACAAGCACCATAAAAAACACCACATTAAAAATCATATGTGAATTTTCAAGCTTATAAGCATAAGGATAAGTGGCTAAAATAATAGGCACCGCTCCCCTCAATCCCACCCACGAAATATAAGCTTTTTCTTTAGTGCTATATTTACTCTTCATTAGAGAAATAAACACACTCATTGGACGCGCAATAAAAATTAACACCAAAGAAAGGATTAAGGCTTGAATAGCTACTTCTGGGAGTTCTGATGGGAACACCAACAAACCTAAAACCAAAAACACTACAATTTGCATCATCCAAGCAATCACATCGTGAAAAGCAATAATATGTGCTTTATTAGGAAAAGCAAATTTATTTGTCATAATTCCTGCAATATAAATGCTCAAAAAACCATTTCCCCCTAAAAGTGAAGAAAGTCCAAAAATCATAAATAACCACGCTACACTAATAAGAGGATAAAGCCCCGCTTGAGAAATATTAATAAACTGGCAAATCTTAGGAAATAGATATCCACACACTAGCCCGAGCACCCCTCCAATCGCAAATTGTATAACAAAATAAAAAAACCATTCACTCACCACATTAGCTTGGGGCATCGTAAGAATTTGCAAAACAATAATTGTTAAAAAAATTGCCATAGGATCATTGCTTCCTGATTCCAATTCCAAAAGCGGACGGATATTATTTTTAAGCCTAATCTTTTGAGAACGCAGAATCATAAAAACTGCTGCGGCATCTGTAGAAGAAACAATCGAACCCAAAAGCATTGATTCTAAAAATGTAAAATCTAAAATCAAATAAATAAAACAAGCCATCACCAAAGCTGTAATTAAAACACCAAATGTTGCAAGTAAGATTCCATTAATTGCAACTGGCTTCACTTCTTCCCAAAAAGTATCAAGCCCTCCGCTATACAAAATAAAAATCAATGCAATTGTCCCTATGGCTTGAGTTAGAAGTGCATTATCAAATTCGATTCCGCCAATCCCTTCACTTCCAAGCAACATTCCAATCCCTAAAAACACAAGCAATAATGGGATTCCAATTTTCTCTGAAATTTTACTTGCATAAACACTGATAAACAAAATCACACCAATGATGACAATATAAAGATTTAAATTCGCTACAATCTCTGCCATTATTTCCCTCTTTAAATCTTCACGCGAGATTGCAAAGCACGAATAATAGAGAGCTGATCAATATTTTCTAAACTCACACCTGTTGGCACTCCTTGTGCAATCTTCGTAAATTGTAAATCTAAATGACTAAGTTTATCTTCTAAATATAGCATTAAACTATCACTCTTCAAAGAAGGACTAAGTGCAAAAATCACTTCTGTAACTTTATCTTTGATGATTTTATTTTCTAAAAGTTTCAAATTAAGTGCTTCTAAAGAAGTAATCACAAAATACTTCCCGTGAAATTCACCACTTTCTTCTAACAAAAAAATATCTTTGGGACTTGTAAGAATACAAAGCTCTCCATTATTTCGCATCGCATTTGAACAAATCTCACAAACTGGCTCTTTACTAATCCCAAAGCACTCTTCACAAATCCGCAATTCTTGCATACAATGTTCAATATTATGAGCAATCTGCAAAGCACTGAATTTATCCTCAAAAGCCAAAAAATAAGCAAGACGCATTGCTGATTTTTTCCCTATACTTGGAAGTTTTTCTAAAGATTCTACTAGTTTTACAAAACTCTCTGGAAGCGATTTCATAAAATATTACCCTAGCCTTTTTGTATTAAAAAATGCCTATTAAATTTAAAATAAATTATAACTTCAACTAGATAAATAACCAATAAATCCACCTAAAATCCAAGAATAAAGTTAATAATAAATCTAGTTAAAATTAGCTAGAATCTGATATTAATTTTTTAAAAATAATGAGGAGTTATTAATTTGGAAGAATTTGATTATTATGAAGTATTAGAAGTGCAACGCAATGCAAGTGGAGATGAAATTAAAAAAGCTTATCGCAAAATGGCTTTAAAATATCATCCAGATAGAAACCCTGATGATAAAGAAGCCGAAGAAATGTTTAAAAAAGTCAATGAAGCCTATCAAATTTTAAGTGACAAAGAAAAAAGACAAATTTATGATACTTATGGCAAAAAAGGATTAGAGAGTAGCGGATTTGGATTTGGCGATATGGGAGAAAGTATTTTTGATATTTTCAATTCGGTATTTGGTGGTAATTTTGGAGGTTTTGGTGGATTTAGCCAAAGAAGTAAAAAAAATGAAAAATACCCACGCGATTTGGGAATAGCCCTTGAACTCACTTTTCAAGAAGCAGTTTTTGGCTGCAAAAAGGAAATAGAAATACTCTATAAAAAATCTTGCGATTCTTGCCAAGGAAGTGGTGCAAAAGATGGAAAGGTAGAAACTTGCAAAGTTTGTAAAGGTAGCGGTAGAGAAACTTTTTCACAAGGATTTATGACTTTTGCTCAAACCTGCTCTAAATGCAATGGAAGTGGGCAAATGATTAGTGAAAAATGCGAAAAATGCCACGGCAAAGGTTATAAAGAAGAAAAAGAAAAATTTGAAGTTAATATCCCAGAAGGCGTTGATAGCCACAATCAAATTCGAGTAACCCAACGCGGAAATCTTATGCCAGATGGCACAAGAGGCGATTTATATATTGAAATCCAAGCCCTAGAAGATGAACATTTTATCCGCCATCACAATGATATTTATTTAGAAGTCCCTGTGTTTTTCACTCTTGTAATGCTTGGAGGAACTATTAAGATTCCAGCCCTTACTAAGGAATTAGAACTTAAAATCCCCATTGGCGTCAAAGACAAACAACAATTTGTTTTCCATGGTGAAGGTGTGAAAAGTGTCAATGGCAATAAAAAAGGAAATTTCATCGCAGTTGTAAATATCACTTATCCTACCAAACTAGATGAGAAGCAAAAATCTCTACTCAATGAATTACATCAATCCTTTGGCTATGAAGAAGCAAAACCTATTAATTGTTTAGAAGGACTTGTGGATAAAATTAAAAATTGGTTCAAATAAAAAGCTCTTATTAGGTAGCCCAAAAAGCTACCTAAATAATTAAGAAAGGCTTAAAACCCCCAAAACAACACTCACCACAATACCTGCCATAATTGTTCCATACTGAATTCCACGATTTTTCTTAGAATTAAACAAAGTAATCATAAGTCCAGAAAGATAGAGCAACACTAGCGTAATCCCAAAACCTATAGCCAAAATATTAAAATACCATTTTGCTTTTGCTTTATGAAGCATAATAAGATCGCCAATAAAAGAACGCTTTAGTGTTGTGATAGTCCATACATTTTCACCACTTTTAGCAATACTTGCAGAATAATGTGTCCCACCTACACTCAAAGCACCACTTTTATTCACTTTAGGTTCAGTTTTAGAAGGTAAAGGAATATTATTGTTTTGCAAATAATTCAACATCGCCTCTGCTTCTCCTCCCTTAGGAATCTCGGCATTAAGGGTATAGGTATTCTTAGTTGCCCCACTATCTTGGTCAAATCCGCTAATATACAAAATCCCTGTTAGTGCATACATTAATGCAACTGGCAGAAAAAATAAACTAAGATAAATGTGAATGTTCCGAAATTGTTTTGTCATTGTTAATCCTTTTGCAGTAAAATTCGAAGCGAAAGTATAATAAAAAAATGTGAATAAAATGTTAAGCAAAAATAATCTTTTATTTGCTAGAATCAAAAAAGCTTTCTAAAAAACCTAAGGAATACGATGCGTTATTTATTTTTTCTTTTTTTCTTTGCTTTATATCTTTTTAGTGCGGACACCTACAGCAACAATGCCTTTGCTATCAATGGTGAAGTAAAATACAAAAACTTCAAACATTTTGACTATGTTAATCCTGATGCCCCAAAGGGAGGACATATCAAAGAATATGCCATTGGAACTTTTGATAGTTTTTATGATTTTTTACTTAAAGGCACAAGTGCTCAAGGATTACACCTTATTTATGATACTTTAATGGTGCGTTCTTTAGATGAACCAAGTAGCCAATATGGGCTTATTGCCAAACAAATCCAAAGAGCAAAAGACAATACCTTTGTCATTTTTCATCTTGATCCTAATGCAAGATTTAACGATGGTAAGGAAATTACGGCTTTTGATGTTGAATTTAGTTTTAACCTTATCGCACACGGAGAAAATCCTTCAATGAATCGCTACTATGCGGACATTAAAGAAGCTATTGTGGTGGATAAACACACCATTCGTTTTAATTTTAAAGATTCTAAAAATCGAGAATTAGCTTTAATTCTAGGGGATTTACCTATTCTTCCTAAACACTATTATGAAACCACAACCCCCAAAGCAAACCCACTAAGAATCCCACTTGGAAGTGGTCCTTATAAAATCGAATCTTTTGAAGCTGGGCGTAGCATCACTTATAAAAGAGTAGAAAACTATTGGGCAAAAGATCACCCAACACGCATTGGATATTTTAATTTTGATCGAATCACTTTTGATTATTACAAAGATGATTCTGTAGCACTTGAGGCTTTTAAGGCAGGGAGATACGACTACAGACAAGAAATGAGTGCTAAAAATTGGGCTTTAGGTTATAATGGCAAGGCACTCAAAAATGGCGAAATTATTAAACAAGAAATCTTGCACTCTCTCTCTAGCGGAATGCAAGGTTTTGTTTTTAATTTACGCAAAAATATTTTTCAAGACATCAAAGTAAGAGAAGCTTTAGGGTTAGCATTTGACTTTGAATGGAGCAATAAAAATCTCTTTTTCAATCAATATGCAAGGACAACAAGCTTTTTTGATAATTCCGAATTTGCAAGCGTTGGAATTCCACTTGGAGAAGAATTAAAACTCCTTGAATCTTTTAAAGATAATCTCCCACAAGAGCTTTTTACACAAAGTTTTAAACTCCCTACCACACAAGGCAATGGAAACAATAGAGACAATCTTAAAAAAGCACAAAAACTTCTCAAAGAAGCTGGTTTTGTAACAAAAAATGGTAAGCTTTATGATAAAAACAATCAACCATTTGTTTTTGAACTTTTACTCGTTTCTCCTGCGATGGAACGCGTTGCTATACCCTTTGCTAAGAACCTGCAAATTTTAGGTATTGAAATGAAAATTAGACTAGTTGATATTAGTCAATATATTAACCAACTTCGCACTTTTGATTATGATATGATTGTAGGGGTTTTCCCTCAAAGTCTCTCTCCAGGCAATGAGCAAAGCTTTTTTTGGGGATCTAGCGCTGCTGATGCAGAGGGCAGCTATAATTACGCAGGAATCAAAAATCCTGTCATTGATTCTCTCATACAAAAAGTGATTAATGCTGAAGACTATCAAGACTTGCTCACTGCAACAAGGGCACTTGATAGAGTGCTTTTGTGGAATTATTATGTGATTCCCCATTATCATACAAAAACCTTCCGAATTGCTTTTTGGAATTTTTTAGAACACCCCAAAATTACTCCTATTTATGATGTAGGATTTGAAACTTGGTGGGTTAATGAAAATAAACTCCTAAAAATACAAGAAAACTATCCTTCTTTTAGGCGCTAAGGAAATTTGCGTGGGGATTTATATTCTTAAAAGGCTTTTGCTTATCATTCCTACTTTACTTGGAATCATCACGCTTAATTTCTTCATTATTCAAGCCGCTCCAGGTGGTCCTGTTGAGCAAATGATTGCCAAACTAGAATCACATAATTTGCAAGGTGAAGTCGCTAGTGGTGGAATCTACAAAAATCAAGGGCTAGATTCAGAAATGATCAACAAAATTAATGCCCTTTATGGCTTTGACAAACCGCTGTTAGAGAGATATTTTTTGATGCTAAAAAACTATGTTTTCTTAGACTTTGGAGAGAGTTTTTACAAAAATGCTTCCGTGCTAGATCTCCTTGTAGAAAAACTTCCTGTTTCTATTTCTCTTGGGCTTTGGAGCACTTTGCTTATTTATCTTATCTCCATTCCCTTAGGCATTAAAAAAGCTATCCATAATGGCACTCCTTTTGATCACTTCACAAGCACACTCATCATTATTGGCAATGCAATTCCTACCTTTCTTTTTGCCTTGATACTGATTATTTTCTTTGCTGGAGGCACTTATTTTAGTTGGTTTCCTTTGCGTGGAATCATAGGCGATAACTTCGAATCACTTTCCTTAATAGGAAAAATAAAAGATTATTTTTGGCATATTACATTGCCTGTTATTGCTCTTAGTATTGGAGGATTTGCAACCTTAACTTTACTTTCAAAAAATTCCTTTTTAGAAGAAATCCATAAACAATATGTCAAACTTGCCTTTGCCAAAGGACTAAACCAAAATCAAGTGCTCTATCGCCATATTTTTCGCAATGCAATGCTTTTAATCCTCTCATCAATTCCTCAAGCTCTACTTGGAATCTTACTTACTGGATCACTTTTGGTGGAAATCATTTTTTCTTTAGATGGTTTAGGATTGCTTGGCTATGAATCCATTATTACGCGTGATTATCCTGTGATTTTTGGGACCTTATATCTTTTTACACTTTTTGGCTTAATCATCACGCTAATTAGCGATTTACTCTATGTTTTAATTGATCCTAGAATCCACTTCCAAAAGGTATAAAATGGGATTTTTCACGCTACGACATTACCACACTTTTAAAGCCAACAAAAAAGCCTTTTATTCCCTATGGATTTTTTTAGCAATTTTCATTATTAGCCTTAATGCGGAATTTATCGCCAATGACAAGCCTCTTTATATCCGCTATGACAATCAAAACTATTTTCCTATTTTTAAAAACTATCCTGAAACCACCTTTGGGGGAGATTTTGAGAGTGAGGCTAATTATAATGATCCTTATTTACGAGATTTAATCAACCAAAAAGGCTTTTTAATTATGCCACTTATCCCTTATTCTTATGATACAATCATCTACACACTCCCCTCTCCTGCTCCTACTCCACCAAGCCTTTTAAACCCTCTAGGCACTGATGATTTAGGCAGAGATGTTGTAGCGCGTTTGCTTTATGGACTTAAGACTTCTATACTCTTTGCTTTTATTCTCACCTTTTTTAGCTCCATTATTGGGCTTGTAGTTGGTGCTATTTGTGGATATTTTGGAGGGAAAATTGATTTATTTGGACAAAGACTCATTGAAATTTGGAGTGGAATGCCTATTTTATTTATCTTGATTATTTTAGCTAGTTTATTGCAGCCAACCTTTTGGACTATCCTTTTTGCCGTGCTTTTATTTTCTTGGATTACGCTTGTCCCTTTTGTGAGAGCAGAATTTTTAAAAGTGAGGAATCTTGATTACATTAAAGCTGCAAAAATGCTTGGGGTAGGTCATTATCGAATTATTTTCTACCATATTTTACCTAATGCTCTTGTAGCTTTGCTAACCTATCTGCCTTTTATTTTATGTGGAAGTATTACCACTCTAGCTTCTTTGGATTTTTTGGGACTTGGATTGCCACCACCCAATGCGAGTTTAGGAGAGATTTTAGCACAAGGCAAAAACAATCTTAATGCCCCTTGGCTAGGACTAAGCGGATTCTTTACTCTTAGTATCTTACTTTGTCTTTTAGTCTTTATTGGCGAGGGATTACGGGATTGCTTAAAGGGAAACAATGAAACTTTTAGAAATTAAAGATCTCTGTTTAAAACTTGGCAACTTCAATCTAAAAAACATTTCTTTTGAGCTTGAAGAAGGAAGTATTTTAGGGATTGTTGGAGAATCAGGCAGTGGAAAATCTATGCTAGGTAATGCTATTTTACAACTCCTGCCTAATCTCCAATATCAAAAAGGTGAAATTAGCTTTTTAGGACAAAATTTGCTTCAATACTCACCAATTAAAATGCAAAACATTCGCGGTAAAGAAATTAGCTATATTTTTCAAGAACCACTAAGCGCCCTAAATCCACTTCATAAAATCAAAAAACAACTCGCTGAAACACTTTTAATCCATAATCCAAATCTCTCCAAAACAGATCTTCAAAGCAAATTAATAGAGCTTTTAGAAAATGTCCATTTACCACAAAAAGTGCTAGAATCATATCCTTATAAATTAAGCGGAGGACAAAGGCAGAGAATCTGCATTGCCATTGCCCTTGCAAACTCTCCTAAACTTCTTATTGCTGATGAACCCACAACCGCTTTAGATTCCACCACGCAAGAACAAATTCTTTTGCTTTTGCAATCTCTACAAAAAAAACTTCATCTTAGTATTTTATTTATTAGTCACGATCTCTTAGTCATCTCCAAACTCTGCAAAACCATCCTTGTATTAAAACAAGGCGAAATCATTGAGAGAGGTCCCACACAAGATATTTTTAAAAATCCACAAAATCCTTACACTAAACTTTTAGTGCAATCCCTTCATTTCTCTTACAATACCCATTTAGATTTTGGCAAACCACTCTTAAGGGTTCAAAATTTGCAAGTTTCATATCCTACTAAAAAAAGTTTTTTTGGAAAAACTTTGGAGAGTTTTGAAGCTCTTAAACCTCTTAGTTTTGAGTTAAGAGAGGGGGAGAGTTTAGGCATTATTGGAGAATCAGGTAGCGGTAAAACTTCTCTAGCAAACGCTATTTGTCGCTTAGTAGAATCCAAAGGCAAAGTGGATTTACTTCATCAAGATTTCTTTTCACTCCAAGGAGAAAAATTAAGGGATTTTAGAAAAAATATCCAAATGATTTTTCAAGATCCCTTTAGCTCACTTAATCCCAAAATGACAATCGCTCAAATCCTAGCAGAAGGACTAATTGCTCATCACATTAAAGATCATCAAGCAAGAATCAAACAAGCTCTTTTGGATACAAACTTAGATGAAAGTTTTTTGGAGCGTTATCCCAATGAATTAAGTGGCGGACAAAGGCAAAGAGTGAGTATCGCAAGAAGTTTGATTCTAAAACCAAAAGTCTTGCTGCTTGATGAGCCAACGAGTGCTTTAGATAAAAACACACAAAAACAAATCCTCAACCTTCTTTTAAGATTGGCACAACAATATCGTTTGAGCTATCTCTGCATCAGTCACGATTTAAGCGTTATTGCCACTCTTTGCCAAAATGTCATTGTATTAAAAAATGGAGAAGCCCTTGAGTGTGGCAAAACCCAAGAAGTCTTTAAAAATCCAAAAAATCCTTATGTGCAAAATCTTCTCAAAGCAAGTGGGATTCAATGAAATTCTTTAAATTCGCCCTTTTGGCTTTATTCTTATTAGCCTTACCGCTTTTTTCTCTTGTTTTCACTCCCGTTGCCTTACAAGCGATTCTAAAATCTATTTATGCTCCTGCACTTTTTGGAGTTTATTCTAAAGATTTTGGAAAGCTTTATTGTCAGCTTTATGGTGTGGCTACCCCTAGTAAAAACTTCCAATCAGAGATTTGTGAAATTGACCCAAAAACCCTAAAGGCAATGCGTCATTTTGCAATGAATTACACGCAAAACAAAATTTTTTCTGAACAACAATACTTCCTAAGCTACCAAAATGGCTGGTGTTTTTTACAAAATGGAGGAAATTTATTTAATGAGCAAATTATCAAAGATGGTTATGGAGTGGTTCAATATTTTGATCTCACTCAAGGAGAAGTTATTGCAAATTTAGAAACATTAGAGAATGTTGCAAGAAACGAAAGAAAGGGGCTATGGAAAGAATGGGCAAAAGAAATGGAATGCATCAAAAGCACTCTAAGGGGAATAGCCCAAGAGAATCTAGAGTGATTTTTTACTTATTTTAATTCCCCCCAATTCTCTCCGATACTTATACTGCATTTAAGCGGCACTCTTAGCGTAGCGATATTCTCCATAATTAAAGCAATCTTTTTAGCTTCCTTGCTAGCTATTTCTTTTGGAGCTTCAAAAATCAATTCATCATGCACTTGCAACAACAACTTTGATTCCAAGGAAGAATGCATAATTTTATTCATTGCCATTTTGATGATATCTGCTGCACTACCTTGAAAAATCGCATTAATACCCTCCCTTAAAAAAGCTGCTTTTTGATATTCTTGAACACCTTCAAAATCAAATTTTCTCATTCTACCTAAAAGTGTTTTAGAATAGCCATTTTCCAAAATAAACTCTTCTTGTTCCTTTAAAAAATTTTTAATCATCGGAAAGGAAGTGAAATAATTTTGAATATAAGTTTTGGCTTCTTGAAAATTAATTTTAAGAGTTTCAGAAAGCTTTTTAGGACCCATTCCATAAATTAAACCAAAATTAATACTCTTAGCAACTGCTCGCTTCTCTTGTGCCATTTCCTCACCGAAAATCTTTTTGGCTGTTTCTAGATGAATATCTGCATCTTGCAAAAATGCATCTATCATTGCCTTATCTTGTGAAAAATGTGCCAAAAGACGCAATTCAATTTGCGAATAATCCAAACTAATAAGCAAACAATTTTCTTTTGCAATAAATCCCTTGCGTATGCGTCTTCCCTCCAAAGTTTTCACAGGAATATTTTGCAAATTAGGATTCTTAGAACTAAGGCGTCCCGTGCTAGTGCCTGTCTGCATAAAAGAAGTATAGATTCGATGCTCCAAATCACTTTTAGCGTGTTCAATTAAAGGCTCAATATAAGTGCTATAGAGTTTAAAAGATTCTCTATATTCTAAAATTTTAGGGATAATGGGATGTGAATCATAGAGAGAATTTAACACCAATTCAGAAGTGCTATAGCCAGATTTAGTCTTTTTACTTGCTTCTAGCTTCAAATCATCAAATAAAATACTAGCCAACTGCTGAGGCGAATTAAGATTGAAACGCTTATTAGCTAAAACAAAAATTTCTTCAGAAATTTGATGTAGCTTTTCTCTTGTTTCTGCATTTAACCCTAAAAAATATTCCAAATCAATTTTAATCCCAGATAATTCCATATTCATTAAACTTTGAATAAAGGGAAATTCCACTTTTTGTGCAATCTCTAAAAGTGATTCATCCATTAATCCCCGTAATTTAAAGTAAAGTTGATAGCAAGCCGCTGCATCTTCACTAGCATACTCACACGCATGTTGAATTAAAATATTTGAAAAATTCTCATTTTTACCTACAATGTCTTTGTAATGAATCATCTCATGATTAAAATATTTTTTCATTAAGAAATCTAAATTACAAAGTGTATCACTCTGCAAAAGCCAAGCCAAAAGCATACTATCACGCACTTTTGAAAAATCTTCTAAAACAAAATCAAAATTTGTTTTTAAAATTTCAAGATCGTATTTAAGATTATGCCCAATCACATATTGTGATTGAAAAATCTGCTCAATGCATTCTCTAGCACATTCCAAACTCACTTGTGATTCCACACCTAAATAATTATGTGCGATAGGAATATAATAACAATCCACACCATTCACACTAAAAGAGAAACCAACAATTTTAGCCTTTCTTACATCTAAAGAAGTTGTTTCAGTATCAAAAGAAAAAATACTTTCTTTAGGCAATGTTGAAAAAAATTCTTTAAGCTTTGAATCGTTATCAATTAAATGGGTTTTATAAATAAATTTTTTTTCTTGTTCATTTTCTTGCGATTCAATTTGGGAAATTTTCTTTTTAGTGATAGGATTTTTATGTAATTTTTTCAAAACACTATTTAAATCATATTCCCTTAATGAATCTAAAATCCTAAGCAAAGGTGAATCTTGAGGCATTTCACATTCGCTTAAATCAAAATCTTCCAATAAATCATCTCTAAGCTTTACAAGCTCTCTACTGCGATACGCATCATCTTTAGCCGCACTTAGAAGTTCTCTAGTTCGCTTTTGCGGAATCTCATCTAAATGTTGATAAATGCTATCTAAGCTTCCAAAATTATTAAGCAAATTAACAGCACCCTTTGCACCGATGCCTTTCACTCCTGGAACATTATCTGCACTATCCCCAACAATACTTTGATAATCTACAAACTGGCTAGGATAAACTCCATATTTTTCTTTGCATTCTTCTTCTCTAATTTCTTCTTTTTTGCTAGGATTAAATAAGAAAGTGTCTTTGTCGATTAGCTGATAAAGGTCTTTGTCGTGACTAATAATTCGCACATTAACATCAAGCTTATTGACTTGCTTATTAATAGAAGCAATCACATCATCTGCTTCAAAGCCTTCAATGCTAATATTTTTAAAGCCCATATCTTCCACCCATCTTATGGCAACCTCAAGTTGCAATTTTAAATCTTGCGGCACTTCTGGGCGATTTGCTTTATAAAGTGGATCAATTTGTTTGCGAAAATTTTCTCCCTTAGAATCAAGTGCAAACACTAGATAATCTTTAGGATAATCCTTATGTAACTGCATAATCAACTTTGCAAAGCCTGTCAAAAGTCCTGTTGGAAATCCTTCGTGATTCTTAAGTGGCGGAAGTGCAAAATAGCTCCGAAATAAAAAACCAAAAGTATCAATAATGGTTAAAGTTTTGGTAGCCATTTTTTAAGATTTCCTTTGTGAGGCGTGTTTCTTTTTAATATAAATATTAATTGATTCCACCCCCAAAGAAAATGCCATAGCAAAATAAATATAACCTTTAGAAATATGAAATTCTAAACCTTCTGCCACCAAAGTTACACCCACCAAGATCAAAAAGGCTAAGGC
This sequence comes from Helicobacter canadensis MIT 98-5491, assembly GCF_000162575.1. Classification (NCBI taxonomy): domain Bacteria; kingdom Pseudomonadati; phylum Campylobacterota; class Epsilonproteobacteria; order Campylobacterales; family Helicobacteraceae; genus Helicobacter; species Helicobacter canadensis. The sequence goes on along the minus strand of NZ_CM000776.2, from coordinate 578,355 downwards.
TAGAATCTTAATCGTTGGATTTTCATCAACAAATTCTGAAATACTTTTACTTGCAAGCATCATTACCAAAACCGCTATAATAACAGCAATCATCATAATTTCTATATTATTAACCATTCCCACAGCAGTGATAACCGAATCAAGCGAAAACACTATATCTAAAATTGCAATTTGAATAAGCACACTAAAAAATCCCCTCTTAGCTCCTTCTTTTAATAGATTCTCATCACTCTTTTCACCGGCATTATCAATATCATGGTGAATTTCTAAGGTAGATTTTGCAATCAAAAATAACCCCCCAAGAATCAAAATAATATCTCGCCCAGAAATTTCTTGAGAAAACACACTAAAAAGGGGTGTGGTAAGTTTCATAATCCAAAAAAGAGACAACAATAGCATTAAACGCGTTAGCATTGCTAAACCAAGACCAAAGATTCTTGCTCTCTGTCTTTGCTCCTTTGGAAGCCTACCTACCAAAATAGCAATAAAAATAATATTATCAATCCCTAAAACAATTTCTAAGCCAATGAGCGTTATTAAAGCAACCCACATTTCCGCACTCAAAATCCACTCAAACATTTCAATCCTTCAAAAAAAGTTAAGCAAGAATCATAAAGATTCTAGTTAAAAATAATATTTGGGAAAATAATAGGATAACGCTTAGTTTTCTTAAACATTAGCTTTCTTAAGGCATTACGCACCTCATTTTCCATAGCTTTTTGATTATTGTAAAGCTCTTTTTTGCAATTCTTAACAAAAAGAATAAAAAATTCCTCAATCTCTTTATTAAAGCTTATAATATCTTTATTAGCAATAATTCCCATAGTTTGCACTCTAGGCTTACCAATAAGAGCATTTTTAGCTTTATCAATCTGCACCATCACACTAACAATCCCATTTTCAGCTAAATTTTGTCTATCTAAAACAACTTCATTAGCAATGGTTGCATTAACTTGGTTGTCAATGTAAGTTTTGCCTGTTTTCACGCTTCGAACTTTGCGTAAATAATTGTGCGCTACTTCCACTTGATCTCCATCTTCCATAAGATAGATATTTTTTTCATCAACACCGCAAGAAATGGCTGTTTCTTTGTGCTTTAAAATATGGTTATACTCCCCATGCACTGGCAAGAAAAACTTGGGCTTCACAAGACGCAACATAAGCTTTTGCTCTTCTTGTGCAGCGTGCCCGCTTGTATGAATCTCACTAAAATCTTGATAATAAACCTTTGCTCCAGCTTTATTAATAAAATTCAAAATATTAGACACTGAACCTTCATTTCCTGGGATTGCCTTAGCTGAGAGAATCACAATATCGCTAGGTTTAATCTTAATATGTCGATGCTCATCTGTTGCCATACGATAAAGCGCACTCATTGTCTCACCTTGACTACCCGTTGTTACAATCAAAACTTCTTCATCTGCATATTTTGCTACTTCATGTGCTTCAATAAAAATATTTTGTGGCAAATCAATATAGCCTAACACTCTTGCAATTTCTAAGTTTTTCTCCATAGAACGCCCTATAACTGAGACTTTACGCCCATATTTCAATCCATGTTGAATAGCTTGATAAACGCGATGAATGTTAGAGCTAAAAGTGCTCATAATCACACGCCCCTTAGCACGAGAAAAAAGCATATCAAAAGCCGGTCCAACACTTGCTTCACTTGGTGTGTAACCTGATTTATGAGAATTTGTCGAATCACTTAATAAAAGCAAAACTCCCTGTTCGCCATAATATGCTATCCGATTTAAATCTGTTGGGTATCCATCTATTGGGGTATGATCTATTTTAAAATCTCCTGTATGGAAAATCACTCCTGCCTCTGTCTTGATAGCCAAAGCACTTGAATCTACAATGGAATGCGTGATGTGAATCCATTCAATCTCAAATTCACCAATTCTAATAGGTTTTCTCTTTTCTACTGGACGAAAAAGAGAGCGGAATTTTTTAAGTCCGTGTTCATCAAATTTCGATCCAATCAAACCTAAAGGTAGTGCAGTTCCATAAATAGGAAATTGATATTTTTTAAATAAATAAGGCATAGCACCAATATGATCTTCGTGTGCGTGTGTAATCACAATTCCTGCAATTTTATCTTTAATGACTTCTAAATAGCTAAAATCTGGCACTAAAATATCAACTCCATGCATATCGCTATCAGGGAAACTCATTCCTGCATCAATAATAATGGCAGAATTTTGAGTTTCAATGATTGTCATATTTCCACCAATTTCCCCAAGTCCCCCAATAGGAGTGATTCTCACCCTTGCATTAGGATTAAAATGGGCTTTAGAATAGGTAGTGAGTGAATTTTGATGCACTCTTGCATTCGCCTCTACTGCTTTTTTTAAATCAATATGACTTGATTCTTTGCTCCCCATATTTTTATTGCGGAATTTTTGATCACCTTGTGCAGTATTTTGAGACTTCTTAGAAAAGCGTTGATTGTGCCGATGTTGCCCATTTTGACTTTGTTTTTCTTCCCCTTGCTGATTATTTCTTGGTCTAAAACGCCTTTTATTTGGTTCTTTTTGAGTTTCTGTTATCTCTTGTGAAGAAATATTTTGTGTATTTTGTGTTTCTTTTTCTTCCATGACAATCCGCCTTTTATAGTAATTTCAAAAGTCGGTGATAATCGGTCGTATCAATCTCGTGAGGTCTTTTATTAGAAACAATCCCTAATGTCTCCAAAGTTTCCATAATTTTTTCTTTAGAATAAACCTTGGAGAGATTGTTAAAAAGCGTTTTTCTTGGAGCACTAAAGGCAATCTTTAGCAATTCTTCTAGCTTTACCAAAAAATCACTTGATGGAATATGATTTTTTTCTATCAAAAATACGGCTGAAGTTACCTTGGGTTGAGGCACAAAAGCACTTGGTGGAACTTCAAAAAGCATCTTTGCTTCCCCCACGCTTTGCGCTAAAACACTTAAAGCGCTAAAATCACTTTGATTTTGAATCGCACAAAATTTTAAGGCAACTTCCTTTTGCGTCATCACGACACAACCCTTACACAATGGATCTTTAATTGCTTTAATTACCAATAAAGTAGCAATATAATAAGGCAAATTAGAAATAAGAAAGTAAGGTTTATTTTCTAAACTCTCTCTACTCCAAATTTCTAATATATCGCCAACTTTAAGTTCTAATTGTCCATTTTCAAGGGCTACTTTAAAACGCTCTTTTAAATAAGGGATTAATTCCTTATCAACCTCATAAGCAGTGACATTTCCTAAGCTTAATAGCTTATTTGTTAGATCACCTAAGCCAGCCCCAATTTCAATGAATTTTAAATTTCTAAATTCCTTGGGAATGGATTGGACAATCTGTGATAAAACTTTCTCATCTTGTAAAAAATTCTGCCCAAAATGCTTTTTAGCAATTTTATTTTTTTCTGTCGTTTTAATCTTTTAAGCCTTAAAAATATTTTTTTATTGTAGCACAATTTTGTATAATTTTTAACATTTTTTAACAAGTCCATTTTCAAAAATGCAAACCCTAAGTGAATTCCCAAAATGATCGCTTAATTCCAAAACTACCTCCTTAGTTGGAAAACTCACCTTTTCTCCAGTTTTTTTGCACCTCAAAAACCCCCTATTATCAAAAATCGCCCTACCGCCACTTTGATTCCCACAGCCCCCATACATTTGCACTTTGCTCACCCCATATCTTTTGGAGATTGACAAATCACCCTCTCTTAGCGTATTAGCAAATTTCGTATTATTATAAGTATAAACGCTTAAATATTTTCCACTCATAGGATCCCTTGCTACTTCAAAAGAATCCATAGGTCTATCATCAAAATTTTTCGTCTTTGAACTCCTTGCACTATCACTAAAGATAGAATACGCCCACTCAATGTTTTTTAGATTAGAAAATTGTAATCTCCAGTAACTCTCTTCAAATCTACTTCTCTCATCTTGACAAAAATCACTTTGACAAAATAAGCTTTGTGTAATATCCTTAGAAGCATTCAAAGCCAAAAACCGCGTATAATTTAAATGATTAACAATCTGCTCTTGAGCTAAATTTAACGCAGATTTTGGATAAAATAAATAACCAACTCCACTTAAAATACCCAAAATCCCTAAAACCAGTAAAATCTCAAATAAACTAAAGGCTTTATTGAACATAAAATGCGGTAACTTCTTTGCCATAATAAATAATAGGAATTTTAATAGAATCTTTTTTATAAATTTGGCTTAATTTTCTCCCCCCTTCTTCAATTCCATAAAACAATAATCTCTCTTGCATTCTTACTTCAGTTCTAACTGCTTTGATTTTTCGTTTTTTAAGTTCTTTTGCTAATTCTTGAGCAATATAATGCCGATAAGCAAAATGATTTTCCTTATTAGAAAGCACCACAAACAGAGGCTTTGAAAAAATCAATAAACCTGTCATACACAACAATATAATTAATGTAACTTTAAATGGAATTTTATAACGCCCTTTAAACTTAGGCAACCTAACCCTAAGTCCAGAATAATACAAACTCACCATCAAAGGAATCCCAACCATCAATAAAGCTGCAAAAGATTCAATATCCACTCTCTGACGCAATGAAAAAATAAAAATAAAACTCAAAGCCACTACAACAATATACCACATTAAAGGCTTAGTTTTAGAATTCGCAAATCGATAAATCATATACAAAAAATATAAAAAAACCAAAGGAGAAAAAATAAGAAGCAAATGCCCAATAACGCTAATAAAATGGCTCTCAGGGTGTCCGCCAATCCCTAAATCAAATAAATACATATTAACTGCAAAAAATATCAAAGAAGCAAAAACTAAAAAAGTATTTTTATGAACAATTCCATAAAAGATTAAAGCTAAAAATACCAATGAAAAACTCTTATCCACAAAAACCATTATTAATAAAAGCCAATAAGGAAATTTTTGTGTTTTTTGATACCATAAGCACAAAAGCAAGCTAAAAAAAATCACGATTCCACTATTAGAAATTAGAATCGCTCCTGCATTCACTCCAGGCAACAGCAAAAAAAGTAATGCACAAAATACTGCATCACTAGGGCGTTTTAGAAATGTTTTTGCTAACAAAAACATTAAAATACCATTACACAAATGCAAGATTAAAAATCCACTTCTAAGCCCAATATCACTTTGCCCAAATAAAAAAACGCTCAATTTGGCATAATATCCAGCAAAATCATGCGGATTAAAAAAAGACTGCGTTTCATAAAAGCTAATGCTTAAATTTTTTCCCACCCATAAAAGCAAGAAAAAATCAATCAATAAAATAAGAAATAAAGAAAGATACGCCTTTTTATTCTCTGCCAAAAGAAACCTACATCTCTATAAATTCATAACCATTTTTACGCAACTCTTTACGAATTTCATCTTGATGATCTTTGCCCTTTGTCTCTAGCATCACAACCACATTTGCATCGCCATAACCCAAAGAAGTGGAAGTCCTATCAAAATCAATTTTTACAATATTTGCTCCAAGCTTTGAGAGTAAATTACTTAAAGATTGCAAACTTCCAGGCTTATCAACCAATACCACACTAAAACGCATTTTACGATGAGAACGCACTAAACCTTTTTCAATAATCACACCTAGCATTGTAACATCAATATTGCCACCGCTTAGAACTAAACCCACAGATTCATTTCGGTTGATTTTAAATTTTTGATGCAAAAGGGCTGCTACAACACTTGCCCCAGCACCCTCCACAACTAATTTTTGTTTTTCTAGTAGATACAAAATTGCATTAGCAATCTCCTCATCATCCACCATTACAATCTCATCCACACATTCTAAAATATAATTAAAATTCTTTTCATTTACATCACGCACCGCAATTCCATCGGCAATTGTCCGCACAGATTTCGTGGTTTGGATAGATTTTTTATAAAATGAATGATACATTCCAGGAGCACCTTGAGCTACAACACCTATCACCCTAACACTAGGCAACATTTGCTTATAAGCAGCTGCTATCCCTGAAATCAATCCCCCACCACCAATAGGCACAACAATAGTCGTAAGAGCATTTTGATCCTCTATCATCTCTAAAGCTATTGTCCCTTGTCCTGCGATAACTTCATCATCTGCAAAGGGATGAATAAAATGTAAATTATTTTTTTGTGCATATTCCAAAGCATACGCATAAGCTTCATCATAATTATTCCCATACAAAATTGCTTCTGCACCAAGTTCTTTTACTCCCATTACCTTTAATAAGGGCGTTGATTCAGGCATCACAATAACTGCCTTAATTCCATAGTGTTTTGCACTATAGGCAACACCTTGAGCGTGATTCCCAGCACTTGAAGCAATCACGCCTTTTTTGCGTTCTTCTGTAGTCAATGAAGCGATTTTATTAAAAGCTCCACGCAATTTAAAAGAACCTGTATTTTGCAAATTTTCTTGCTTAACATAAATTTTTGCTCCACTTAATTGACTAAGTTTTGGTGCAAAAGCTAATTTTGTATGCTCCACCACTCCCTTTAATCTACGGCTTGCATCCATAATTTTTGCTAACGAAATCATTCAAACAACCTTTGATGCTCTATTTTAATGCATAAATTTTCAAAATATGTAATACCTTGATTTTCTAAAATCTCTTTAGATTCTTGACTAAAAAGACCAAGTTGCACCCATACACATTTTGGCTTAACTTCTAAACTCAATACCTCTTTTGCAATTCCAAGAATCGCTTCACTTTTGCGAAAAATATCTAAAATATCAATTCCACCCCTTTGTGCTTCACTGCTAAACGCCTCTTGCAAAGTGCGATAAGCAGTGATTCCAAGAATCTCACCACCTTTAGGATAAATAGGTATCACTCTATAACCCTGCTCTAAAAGATATTTTGCTACCTTATTGCTAGGCTTACTTTCATCGGGTGAAAGCCCCAAAATAGCAATAGTCTTTGCTTCTTGTAAAATTTGTTTGATTTGTAAATCTTGTTTTAACATACCACACTACTTTTTTACTATGAATTTTAGCTAAGTTTTTTAAAAATTTTATAAAAGTTTATTCAAAAAAACAAATAAACTTTTTTATAACTCCCAAATAAACATATTCTTATTAATTTTTAGAATCTTTTTTTAAAAATCAAGCATTTATGACTTTTAAAACACTAAAATACATTAAAAAAAGTAATCAAAATTTGCAAAAATTAGATTTATTTAAATGAAAGAAATAAGTGGCGGACAGAGAGAGATTCGAACTCTCGGTAATCTTGCGACTACGCATCCTTAGCAGGGATGTGGTTTCAGCCAACTCACCCATCTGTCCGTAAGAAAAGTGTAATTATAATGAAAAAATGTAAAAAAATCCTTAAAAATTGCAATTTCTAGGCAATTCCACTATTTTGTAACGCTTCTGCTTGAAAATAAGCAATAATAGGCTCAATCACTTGATCTAAATCACCATTGAGCATAATCTCTTCTAGACTATACAATGTCAAGCCAATTCTATGATCACTTAAGCGATTTTGGGGATAGTTATAAGTGCGGATTCTCTCGCTTCTATCTCCACTTCCCACTTGCGATTTTCTTGCTTCTGCATTTTGTTCCATTTGAGCTTCAAGCTCGGCTTCATAGATTCTAGCCTTCAAAATTTTTAAAGCCTTGTCTTTGTTTTTGTGTTGAGATTTTTCATCTTGCATTGAGACACTAATACCTGTTGGGATATGCGTGATACGCACAGCAGAATCGGTGGTATTAACACACTGCCCACCATGTCCGCCCGCACGAAAAACCTCAATCCTCAAATCATTAGGATTAATCACTACTTCCACATCATCCACTTCTGGCATAATAGCCACTGTGATTGCTGAAGTATGGATTCTTCCTTGGGATTCTGTCTCTGGCACACGCTGCACCCGATGAGTCCCACCTTCAAATTTTAAACGAGAGTATGCACCTTTACCCTTAATAAGAGCAATTACCTCTTTATATCCACCCACATTATTTTCGCTAGAGCTAATAATCTCTACTTTCCAACCCTTTGATTCGGCATAGCGAATATAAGCTTTAAACAAATCTCCAACAAAGATTCCCGCCTCATCTCCTCCCGTTCCTGCACGCAATTCCAAATAAATATTTTTTTCATCGTTAGGATCTTTGGGTAATAATAAAATCTTGATCTCTGATTCTAGATTCTGATTCTCTAATTCCGCTTCTTTAATCTCTTCTTTAGCTAAATCCCCTAATTCTTTATCATCTAAAAGCCCTTTGTTTTCTTCTATGCTTTCAAGATTTTTCAAATATTGCTTAGATTTTTGGACAAGCTTTTCTAAATCGCTTTGTTCTTTGCTTAATTCCGTCATTCTTTTTATATCGCTTAGAATTTCTGTCTGAATAAGCAAATTGCTAATCTCATCATAGCGATCAATAAAGGGTTTTAATTTTGAAGCTAACATTAAGGAATCTAGAAACTTAGCTAACTTTAAGCGTTAGCTAAAGCAAGTTTTTTAACAGAAGAATTTAAACGACTAACTTTTCTTGCGGCAGTATTTTTTGTCAAGATTCCTTTGCTTACATAGCTATGAAATGCTTGATTAATCTGCTTCATAACTTCTTGAGATTTACTAAGATCTTTTGCTTCAATTGCCTCTTTTAAGCTTCTTGTCATATTTTTGATTCTTGTTTTATAGTAACGATTTCTCTCTGTGCGTTTTTTTGTTTGTCTAATGCGTTTTTCTGCTGATTTATGATTTGCCATAGAGCGTTAATCCTTTTATAAAAAAATTTAAGCTAAAATTCTATTTTAATTTTTATTAAAAGCAAATAAAAGTGCTTAAGAAAAACTAAATTTCAAAGGCAGTCATTATGAAACTTTTTGGAACCGATGGAGTAAGAGGGGAAGCAGGAGTAAAACTTAATGCATTTTGTGCATTAAAATTAGGAATTGCAGCAGGAATCTATTACCGAGAGCATTCCAAAACTAACCGAATCTTGGTAGGCAAGGACACAAGGCGTAGTGGCTATATGCTAGAAAATGCACTTGTAAGCGGACTAACTGCAGTAGGTTATGAAGTGATTCAAATTGGACCTATGCCAACTCCTGCCATTGCCTACCTTACAGAAGATATGCGATGCGATGGCGGAATTATGGTTAGTGCTAGTCACAATCCTTTTATGGACAATGGAATCAAATTTTTTGGCAAAAGCGGTTATAAAATTGATGAAAAAGATGAAGAAATGATTGAAAAAATCTATCACAATGAATCATTATTAGAATCTGCACAAAAAAGTGGCAAAGAAATTGGCTCTAGTAAGCGAATCGATGATGTTGTAGGACGCTACATTGTGCATATTAAAAACTCTTTTCCTAAAGATTTAAGTCTGCATGGTATCCGCGTTGTGCTTGATTGTGCCAATGGAGCAGCCTATAAAGTTGCTCCTACGATTTTTAGCGAACTTGGAGCCGAAGTTTTTGTGATTAATGATTCTCCAAATGGCTTTAATATCAATGAAAATTGTGGTGCTACACAACCTTTAATGCTCCAAGAAGAAGTTCGCAAGGTAAGAGCCGATATTGGTTTTGCTCTTGATGGAGATGCCGATAGATTAGTAGTTGTTGATGAAAAAGGCGAAGTGGTGCATGGAGATAAACTTATTGGTGTCTTAGCACTTGCTGCTAAACAAAACAATACCCTAAAAAACAACACTGCTGTAGCAACTATTATGAGCAATTATGCCCTAGAAGAATTTCTAAAGGAAAATGGAATCAAACTTATTCGCTCCAATGTTGGCGATAAATATGTTTTAGAAAATATGTTGGCTAATAATCTTAATTTTGGTGGAGAGCAAAGCGGACATATTATTTTTAGTGATTTTGCCAAAACAGGCGATGGCTTAGTGAGTGCCTTACAAACAATGGCTTATATTTTGCAATCCAAAAAAACGGCTTCAAAAGCACTTGACTGCTTCAAACTCTATCCACAAATCCTAAAAAATATCAATGTTCAAAGCAAACCTAATCTAGACACATTAGAAAATTATCAAACTCTCCTCAAAGAAATTGAAAGCAAAAAGATTCGCCATTTAATTCGCTATAGCGGAACAGAAAATAAACTGCGCATTTTACTTGAAGGAAAAGATACAAAAACCCTAGAAAAAGTCTTGCAAGAATGTGAAACCTTTTTTAAAGGAAAACTTTATTAATGCCAAAACAATCCTTAGTTAGTTTTTTTCTAGCCTTATTTTTGGTTTTATTAATCGATCAAGCCATCAAGTGGTGGTTTGTGCAAAGTAATTTTGAATATCAAGGAAGTGTTATTTCTTTGGTGCTTGTCTATAATCAAGGGGTCGCATTTTCTCTCTTTGATTTTTTAAAAGAATGGCTAAAATACCTTCAAATTCTTTTGCTTATTGGCATCTTTATCTATCTTTGGAAACACAAAGAAATTTTTAAAACCTACTCTTTACCTATTGGTATTATTTTTGGTGGTGGCATTTCAAATATTCTTGATCGATTCTTGCATATTGGCGTTGTGGATTATATTTATTGGCATTATAAATTTGAATTTGCAATTTTCAATTTTGCAGATATGATGATTAACCTTGGAGTATTTCTCATCATTCTTCAAACCCTTTTTAAGAAAAAATAAAAGAGCGGTTTGATAGAATTTCACTCTCCCTTTATTGATATTTCTTATTTACAAAAGGTCGCGTAGCTCAGTTGGTAGAGCACTACCTTGACATGGTAGTGGTCGCTGGTTCAAGTCCAGTCGTGGCCACCATATTGTATCCCATTGATTTTAACCCTTGTGTATGTTTTGTCTTCTTTTAGTTCTTGCATCTCTTTATTCATCGTTTTTTATTTGTAATATTCCGTAACATTTGGATTTTTAAATTCCATTTGTTTATTAAGATTTCTATCAAAATAAAAGGTTATAATTATCTCATCAGAGGGGGATAGTGGCGGGATGAGACCTCCCCTTTGATTTTACCTGTTACTATTCTAAAAATACCGCTATTACTTTCTTAGTCGCAAATTCTAGTATTATTGCTATCTTTGATATAGCTCGTTAAATACTTTTGTATTCCCTTATAAAATCAACCACTTTGCTTTAAAATCATTCACATATTTGTTTTGTTGTGGTATAATATTTCTAGCAGAGTTGAGAAAATCGCGGTCATTAAACTCTTGGCGAAGCTGACCCCGTTCGCCCCTCTCTGTTTTGCTATGAGCAGTTAATAATCTGTGTCCTTCCCCCCAAATCTCTTTTGCTATATTTGTTTTTTTACAATATAATGTCATTAGCGGATTTGCGAAAATTGAAGTCATTAAATATGGGATGGTGGGGATGACTACGCCCGCCCACTTCCGCTTGTCTTTCATTTGTTTCTACTTTGCCTAAGTAATCATCAATTTATGTCTTTCTCTAAAATTTAAATTTGCTATATAATCTTAACATTGAGATAGAGAAAATATTCGCTCTATCCTGAAAATTTATTTAGAATCTCTTGTTCTTGTTTGGTGGCATAGCGGTTTTCTTACTCTATAATTTTTAAAAGTTTGATGGCTTGAAGATTTTTTTGAAATCTATCTTTTAAAGAGCCAAGATAGACTTCATCATCGCTTACAAAATCTAATTTTTGTCCAGATTTGAGACTTCTTCTTTCATATCCATCATTTCTTGTTGGAGTTTCCAATACTGATCGTTGATTGTTTCTTCTTGTATCTGTTCCTTATCTTTCATCATCATTTCTTGAAACAAAGGAGAATAAATTTGGGGTTCTATTGCTATGTATTGATTGAGATTGATTTGCTCTTCTGCTAGTATCTCCCTATCTGTTAGCCCCTGTTCTCTCTTCTTGTCTGCCTCCACGCTCTCCAAGATTTCTAGCTCCATTTGTGCTTGTGGTAATGCTAGTGTCATTAGATCTGACATTCCTAGATTCTTGATTGTGTTTGGATAAATCTCTGCCCATCTCTCTAGTATTATCAAGCTGTATTGTGGAATTTTCTTGTCTATCCACGCTTGATGTATTTGATGAAATACTAATTCGTTTAATATTGTCTGCAACTTCTCTATGTTTGGATAATTCTCTATTCTGTTGCTCATTTTCTTCTCCTTGTGAAAATTCTAATTCTATAAAGTCAAATAGACATACTCACTTCTGCTTTTTTAATAGCTTCCAATTATCTCTTTTTTGGGTTTTTATAAATAGGGTTCTTTTAAGATTCTTTAAAAAAAATATAAAAAGCTATAAATACCTAAAAATAAGTGTTTATAGATATTTGTTAATTTTAATCAGATAATTTTTTCGGTTTCCTTAATCTCCAAAAAATATTTTCAAAGCACTATATAAGCAAAATAAATAATTTTGATTTCAATTATTTCGCGCTATATATGTTCAATTTATTAGAATTCTGAATAAAATTACAGACATAGCAAAGCAAATCTTGTAAATAAAAATATTGAATAATTTAAATTTTAACTATTCAGCGATAAAAAACTTGAAATTCATAAAAAATACTGTTGTATATTCAGTATTTTTATATCGAAATAAAATTTTATGGAATTAATTTTAATCCTAGTTCTTTTAAAAATTCATTGTGTTTAGCCTTTGCCTTCTTAATTTCATTCTCAATTTTTTCAAGCTCATCCCATACTTCTTCAATGTCAACAATTTCTTCTTCAGGTGCAGTGCTGACATAGCGAGAAATATTTAGGTTATATCCATTTTTCTTTATTTCTTTCATAGAAACTCGGCGAGAATATTTTTTATCATCTTCTTTTCGGTATTGATATGTTTCAATAATCTTATCGATATGCTCAGGTAAAAGTATATTCTGGCGTTTTCCTTTTTCAAAATACTCGCTAGCATTAATAATCAGAACATCATCATACTTTTTACACTTTTTCAGAACCAAAACACATACCGGAATCCCTGTGGAAAAAAAGAGATTTGCAGGCAAACCAATGATAGCATCAATATTTCCATCTTCAAGAAGTTTTGTTCTAATTTTTTCCTCAACACCACCACGGAACAGCACACCATGTGGCAAAATAATTGCCATTGTTCCATCATCACTTAAAAAGTGGAAACCATGCAGTAAAAAAGCGAAATCTGCTGCTGACTTCGGAGCAAGTCCATAGTTTTTAAATCGGAAATCTTCAGCCATTTCTTCTTTTGGCTGCCACCTATAGCTAAATGGAGGATTTGCGACAACTACTTCAAACTGCATTTTTTTTGCAGGATTCATTTCATTTAAGATATTCCAATCATTTAACAAAGAATCTCCATGATGAATCTGAAATTCAGAATCCTTGACGCCATGAAGTAGCATATTCATACGAGCAAGGTTGTAGGTAGTAATATTTTTCTCCTGCCCATAGATCTGACCGATGCTATTTGCACCAAATTGCTTTCGCACATTGATTAACAAAGATCCTGAACCACAAGCAAAGTCAAGTATATTTTTTAGTTTGCTTTTTTTTCCAGTGCTTGGATCTTGGCTATCAAGAGATACAATTCGGGAAAGAATGGTTGAAACCTGTTGTGGCGTATAGAATTCACCTGCTTTTTTACCAGAACCAGCAGCAAACTGCCCAATCAAATATTCGTAGGCATCGCCCAAAAGATCTGTTTCATTTGGAAATTTTGAAAGTCCTTGTGCAATTTCAGTTATAACCTGACAAAGAAGAATATTTCGTTCACTATAATTCTTTCCCAATTTATCAGAATCAAGATTCACTTCTGAGAATAAACCACGAAATCTGCTTTCAAATGATTCATTCTCAATATACTTAAACCCTCTCTGTAATGTTTTTAATAATTGACTATTTTGTGTCCTTGCCAATTCATATATATTGCTCCACAAATATGCCGGTTTTATCACATAATGAATTTTACGGCGCATTTGTTTTTCAAGCATATCAACTTGATCTAAATTGCGAATATACCAAACAGCAAGAGGAATGACATTATGGCTATAAAGCATCTTATTATTATAATCTATAAAATCTTGTCTTGCTTTTTTGATTTTTTCTTGGTCTTTTTCGTCCTCTTGTAAGCCTAATTCCTTTGGAGAAAGTGAATTGCTATGCTTGATGATTATATTTTTGAGTTCGTCAATATAAGCGTCTTGATTTGCTCCATTCTTTTGTATTTCAAGCTCACTTTTGTGATAATCGCTGCCTAATTCTTTTTTTACCGCCTCTTCGTAATTATCAGACAAGTAACGCAAAAAGAGAAAAGACAGCATATAATCTCTAAAATCATCAGCATTCATCGCACCACGCAGTTTATCTGCAATCGCCCATAATGTTGAGCCTAACTTTTTTTGTTGTATATCATTCATCAGTTTTCCTCTTGTGTCTGATCTGTATCAAATATATTCTGATTAAATTTGTAATCTTCCAAAAAGTCATTGAGTATTTTTTGGAAGTATTCTTTGTTTTCTTTAACCATTTCTTTAGGATCAAAAATTGAATAGTTCCCATGACTTAGCAAATTTATGATTCTTCTATACACAACAGAATCCTCATCTTCTTTTCTTAAACACGATGAGAAATCTTTATATCCGTGGAAAGATGCCGTCTTTTCTAAAATATTGCGAAGAATATTGAAGTGATAAGTATAGAGCTCTCCTGAATCAGCTGCCTTCTTTAGCTCCTTCAGCAAAGCAACATGATGGAAAAAAGGCGTCTTACTCGTATCTTTTAATATGTATCTAGTTCCTGATAATTTTTGAAAAAACAATCTTTCGGGATTTGCAATTTCATTGCACAAGACATTATAAAACAACGCATGATGTGTCGATACAACTACCTTTATATCTGAACCACTCACTAAAGTCGCTAAATGACTTGCTACAGCAATCGCATTATTATCATCCAGAGATGAAATAGGATCATCTATATAAATATATTTCACCCAATTATAAGATTCTACCTTATCAACAACTAACTGCATAATAGCCAAGAAAAAACACCAGACAAATATATTCTCTTCGCCACGGGAAACTTTAATATTGTCAACTCTCTGACTGACTTCGTCAGTCACAACATTCCTATAAAAGCTAATTCTATATTCATTATAATCGATAGTAAAATCAAAATCGGCATAACGATGTAAAAAGGGGCGAATTCTGCTTTCCATTTCCAAGTCTCTCAGTCCAGAAAAGAACCGGGAATTACTATTTAATTTCAAAAATCGCTTAGTATTATTTTCCAAATCGTTATCCCAGTAAAAGAGATCTTCTGTAAAAGCATTATAATATAATGTATCCGCCGTTTTTTCTCCAGTTTCCTCATTTAGTGTCTGCCCTAATGTCTTAAATTCAGCAGATAACCTTGTTTTGCCAGTACCATTATAGGCAAATAATAAAACATACTTTTTATCTTCCAACAGCATCCTCAAATATTGAACGATTTCTTGTAGGTTGTCGAATACTTGCTTATCCGAAATCCGTTTAAGCACATAATCTAAATTGATGCGAATTGGCTCTGTAATACCACCTTTTAAGAAATACTCCGTTTCTCCTTTTGGCTTTTTATAATTTTCTTTAATCAGATCCGTGTATTTAGTTAAATCATATTTTTTCAAATCGTTAAGAAGATCGTTATATTCCTGTTTAGACAGCTTTTCCGGTACATTTATACTCATACATCTGCCTCCTCAAGAGAAGGAAACAATCCCTGCATTAATCCTTTTTTATGTGTTTCTAACCTCTCTATTTTTTTTAATTGCTCTGTAATCATGGTATCTATCTCTGACAAGCAGCCTGCAATTTTTTCTTGTTCTTTTTTATCCAAAATTACCGGGACTTGTATTTTTGAAAAATCAGTCTTATTAATAATAGGTAATGTGGAATTAGCAAATCCAGCTTTTATCAAAAATGTTTTTTGCAGTAATGAATAATAAATAAATTCATTGTTGTAAAAAGACTTGGGAACAATAGAGTTGATCTGCTGGTTTGTGATACAAGGATATAAGGATAAAGCCATCTTTCCAATAGATGCTATACATGTATACATTATAGTGTATTTTGGCAAAACCTTCATTTTAGGAGTTTTTACAACTGTTCTTTGCGTGTGGTGCTGGTACTTGTTTTCCGTAATGTCTGTTGGTGTAACAAATTGTATATCACCATCCCACAAAGCGGCATCTGAAGTGGATGGAGTTTTTCCAGTTATTACTTCCCCGATGTTTCCTATTTCTTCATACTTCCACTCTCCACATCCTTGAAACTCAGGGAATCTCCATTCAGGCAGAGTTTTCCCCTCAGTAGGAAACAGCTTTTGCATCAAGCCTTTTTTGTATTTTTCTAATGCTTTCAGTTTTCTGCTTTCTGTGTCAATCAGTTCATCAATGGAGGATAAACAATCAGCAATCTTTTGTTGTTCTTCAGGAGAAGCATACGGAAGTGGCATTTTCATAAAATTATCCACTGATATTGTTATACGATCATGCCTTGCCCCTGTATTTGAAAGGTTTTTTATATAAGCATGCCATAAATTTGTAAGAAAAAAATGCTCATAAAAATCATTTCCTTTATTTTTAAATCTAAAGATAGTGTACAGAGGAGACATCACCCCAATACCGAGTTTATTTTTAGAAATAGGTCCTACCAGTGCAGTGGTTGATATTCTGGGGTTATAGACATAATCACCTTTTTCCACAACAAAATAATCTGTTAGGTTATTTTTGTTTGCAATATTCCTATCAAAGTATTCTTCCTGGTCTATAACGCCTTCGGTAGCGGAGTTTGTAAAAACTCTTTTGATACTATCATCTTTATTTCGTTCTGTTATTTTGCCTGCAAGCATATTAAGTTGAGTAATACCCCAATATGATTTAGAAAACTCAGAAAATCTTAACTTAGGCACTATTTCTTTCTTCTTATTCATACGCATTCAACCCTATAATTTCACGACCATCTGCCAGTTTCTTTAACAATGGGATCAAATCATCCATCAAATCCAATTCTTTTTGCGTTCTTTCTCTCCAGCTTAGGTCAAGCGGAGCCAGAAGATCACCGAGTTTTTCTCCATCGAAAATCATTCGGTCGACAATTTCTTGAATAAACACTTTCAAACTTTGAATTTCAATTTTATATTTTTCTGCAATAGTATTAATTTCTTGATTGTTTTTCTGTTCTCTAAATTTCTGATACCCTGCTTTGATTCCCTTTTCATCCAAAGCCATGCCAACTTGAAGCGAATTGATATATTCAATAATATCTTTCCTTTCATCAAGCAAATTGGAAGTAGCCGAAAGCATGTTAATGAGTTGTTCTTTATTCATTTTTTGCTTTTCTGGTTCAGTCTGAGTGTATTTTGCAATCAATGCCATGATATAGTCATAATCTATAATTGCGGATGAAAACAGAACAAACTCAAAATCGAGCTGTTCAACTTCAGAATTTTTATCTTCGTTCTCTTTTCCTTGCTCAGCTTTCAGCCTTTGTGCCACATCAATATAAGCACCACGGAACGCACGCAGGGTATCCTCCGGCAACAGCTCCTCGATTCTTTTTGCGTCTTTTTCTTCAATTTCCGTGTACTGATCTAGCTGCGTTTTTAAACGCTGTATTTCTTTGAATTTATTGATAAATTCACATTTTGCAGCATCACCTTTCAAATTATTTACTTCTTCTGGTTTGCACTCCAATCCCTGAGATTCCATAAATTTTTCTAATTCGCTTACTGCCTTATCAAGATTTTCAACAACTTTTGGTGCTGGGTCAACAAGCCATATTTCTTTTGCTCGGTTACTGTTATTTTCACCGGAAAACAGAGCAATGGCTTTATCTACTTCATCAGACTGGCTTCTGAAATCAAGGATATTACCATAAGGTTTTGTATCATTTAAAACTCGATTTGTTCTAGAAAATGCCTGAATCAAGCCATGATATTTTAAGTTCTTATCTACATACAAAGTATTCAGATACTTAGAATCAAAACCAGTCAGCAGCATATCCACAACAATGGTAATGTCAATTTTGTTTTTATGTGGATAATCTGCGTTAGTATATTTCTGGTCTTTAATTCTTTGCTGTATATCCTGATAATACACATCAAAATTGCCGATGTCATGACTAGTTCCATACTGTTTGTTATAATCTTTGATAATTTCCATTAATGCTTTTTTCTTTTTATCAGGTTCTTTTTGGTTATCTTCTTTTTCTTGTGGAAGATCTTCTTGAATTTGCTGAACATCCTTATTACCTTCCGCCGGTGGCGAGAATATGCAGGCGATATTTAATGGCTTAAATTTGCTATCATCAGCATTAATACAATTTTCTTTTGCTTCTTTTAACAAGTTATAATATTCAATAGCATCATTGATGGATGATGTGGCTAAAATAGCATTGTATCTCCTATTATTTGTTATAGCATCATGTTTTGACAGAATAGTTTGTACTATAGCCTTTTTTTGTTGTTCCTCATTGATTCTTGAAGCCTCTCTGTCATTTTTCGGCTTAAAGTAGTCAATATGGAATCGCAATACATTTCTATCATCGATAGCATGAGTAATCGTATAAGCATGCAGTTCTTTTTCAAAAACATCATTCGTGGTTGTATAAGAACCGATTGTTCCATCAATTTGTTTGTAAGTTGCATTTTCTTCAAAAATAGGTGTGCCAGTAAACCCAAACAACTGAGCCTTTGGGAAGAAGTTTTTAATCGCTTTGTGATTTTCTCCAAATTGCGAACGATGACACTCGTCAAAGATAATTGCAATTCTACTATCTTTTAAAGGTGCCAATCTCTCTTTGTATGTGAGTTCGCCTTTTTTCTTTTTCTCTTTACTCTGCTTATTATCGTTATCAAGTGCCAAACCCAACTTTTGAATAGTCGTTACAATTACTTTATCTCTATAATCTTTCGAAGTAAGTCTTTTCACTAAAGTGTCTGTATTGGTGTTTTCTTCCACACATCCCTCTTGGAATTTGTTAAATTCTTCTCTGGTCTGCCGATCAAGATCTTTTCTATCTACTACAAAAAGGCATTTTGCTATATTGCGATTATCTTTTAACAAGGTGGATGCCTTAAAAGATGTGAGGGTTTTACCACTTCCTGTTGTATGCCAAATATAGCCATTCCCTCTGTTTTGCTCAATGCAATCCATAATGGCTTTAACCGCATAAATTTGATATGGTCTCATAATCATCATCTTTTGTTCACTCGCTACTAAGACCATATATTTGCTAATCAGCTCACCCAAAGCACATTTACGCAGCACAGCTTGAGAAAAATCGTGCAAATGGTTAATTTTTTTATTATCCTTATCGGCAAATTGATATATAGGCAAAAAATGTTCATCAGCCTCAAAAGCAAAATGCTCTTTGTTGTTGTTGGCAAAATAATATGTATTACTTTCGTTGCTGACAATAAAAAGTTGCATAAAACAAAGCAAAGAATTTGTATATCCATTCCCAGGATCGTTTTTATAATCAACAATTTGCTCCATAGCTCTTTTGGGAGTAATTTGCAGCGACTTTAATTCAACTTGTACAACAGGAATGCCATTGATAAGAATGATAACATCGTATCTATGGTGACTATTTTCAGTATTAATACGAAGCTGATTGATCACCTCATACTCGTTCTTGCACCAATCATTTGTGTTTACAAGAGTATATTGTAGGGGGGTATCATCATCCCTTTTGAAGGTGTTAATTTCTCTCAAGATTTTTGCCGCTGAAAACACATCCGGCGTAATAATGCTTTCTTTCAATCTTACAAATTCAGAATCACTTAGTCTGACCCTATTAAGCTCTTGAAAATGCTTTCTAAAATTTTCCTCTAAAGAGGCTTTATCTTTAATATCTTCCCGATATATATACTTTAATTCTTTCAGTTTTTTGATAAAACTCTGTTCAATTGTTTTTTCACTTTTCAATAATATACATCCTTTTTTTTTGAGCTTAAAACATTATATATTGCTCTTTTTAATTTAAAAAATATTATACAATAGTATATTATAACATGAACCAAACATGTATCCCATAATATATCAAAATACATAAAATATTTTAAAAAGCATAACATTATATGATACAACTATAAAAAATGTAGTTTTACTCTCTTTTTATTAAATTATCAAAATAAAAAGTCGCAATAATCTAGCAAGAGAAGGATAGTTGCAAGATAAGATCCTCTTCTATCTATATTTTAATAAGGTTATTTTTGGGATTCTTTAAAAAATATAAAAAAGCTATAAATACCTAAAAATAAGCATTTATAGATATTGGTAAAAACTCAGTCGTGCCATTTTTAGATTCTAAAACCTACAAACTATTCTTCAAAATTCTTTTGTTTTGTTTCTTCAAAAGCGTTTTTTCCTCTTGCAATAAAAATAATGCGTGTCCCACTAAAATCAAACCTTTCTTGCAAAAAATTAACCAAATAACGCTTATAACTAAAATGCAAACTATTAGGGCGATTCATAATTAAAGCAATTTGAGGTGGTTTTGTCTCAAACTGCGTCGCATAATAAACCTTGACAATCTTTCCCCTATCACTTGGAATAGGATGTCGCATTGTAGCTTCTTTGATTATCTCATTAATCTTAGCAGTCGGGATACGATAAGAAAAATGCTCATAAACTTTCAAGATCTCTTGCTCTAATTTTTGAATATGGCGTCCATTTTTTGCCGAAATCGTTAAAACAGGTGCGTAATCCAAAAATTTAAAACGCAATCTAAAATCTTCCATAATTCCCTTGTAGTCTTTGTGAGCGATATCCCATTTATTGAGCACCACAATAACGCCCAACTTAAACTCATCAATCAAACCTGCAATTTTTTCATCCAATTCTACAAAAGGACTTGAAGCATCTAGAACCAAAACTGCAATATCTGATCTTTTTAAAATTTCTCTAGTGCGATTAAGTGCAAATTTCTCCAATCCCTCAATTTTTCCTCGGCG
The DNA here is from genome assembly GCF_000162575.1 of Helicobacter canadensis MIT 98-5491. Taxonomy (NCBI): domain Bacteria; kingdom Pseudomonadati; phylum Campylobacterota; class Epsilonproteobacteria; order Campylobacterales; family Helicobacteraceae; genus Helicobacter; species Helicobacter canadensis. The sequence continues at coordinate 557,481 of NZ_CM000776.2, read as the reverse complement.
TCTAATACCTGCTGTATCCACAAAATTTACTTTTCTACCTTCAATTTCACCCATTTCATCAACAGGATCAATAGTTGTCCCTGCCTTGCTAGAAACTACCGATCGTTCTTGCCCCAAAAGTGCATTCAAAAGTGAGCTTTTGCCTACATTTACTCTACCTATAATCCCAATATTAATAACTTCTTCTTTCTCTTGTATTGCAGAAGTCTCCAAAAACTCTTCTAATGATTCTTCCTCATCTACTGCATTAAAAAGTTGTGTAAGTGAATCTTTTTTGAGCAACCTAACAATACTTTCTTCTAATTTTCCAATTCCACGATTATGAGATACGGATATAAAAAATAAATGACAAGCCCCAAATTCACTAAATTCCCAAGCATTACTTTGCTCTTTGTCGTTGTCAATTTTATTAACCACTAAAAAAATATTAGGATTTTTCTTTTGTAAGGTATAAAAGATTTTTTTATCCAAAGGATTTGGTGGCATTTTGCCATCAACAACATATAAAATCAAATCCGCACTTTCTCCAGCATTATGCGAATGTTTTGTAACCTGCACAAACAAGGAATCACTCTCATCAAGCCCACCTGTATCCAATAACAAAAAAGGAGTGTCTTTTAGGCTAACATTAGCCTTTTTTACATCTCTTGTTGTCCCAGCAATCTCAGAAGTAATAGCAATTCTTGATTTACAAAAACGATTAAAAAGTGAGCTTTTCCCTGCATTAGGTCGCCCCATAATCGCAATAGTTCCATAAAATTTATCCATAAATTCCCTTTTAAAAAGCAAATTTTACCCCTTAAATACCTCTTTTGTCAAATTAAACTATAAGACTAAAAAGGGTATGATTTTTACAAAAATACAAAAAGAATAATAATGTATCAAAATAAACAAGCCATTATAGCAATGCTTATTGCTGCCTTACTTTTTACTTTTATGGGAATGTTTGTTAAAATCTTAACGCCAAACCTACCTGCCATTGAAGTAGCCTTTGCTAGAAATTTCTTTGGGTTAATTTGGATACTCATTGCTTTATTAATCAAACCCCCAAAAACACCACAAGGCGGCAGACCTTTTATTCTGCTTTTTCGTGGCTTTGCCGGAGGAAGTGCGATGATGGCATATTTTTATAATATGTCTGTAATGCCTCTTGGAATCGCCTTTGCTTTCTCTTACACTTCACCTATCTTTTTAGCCCTTTTTAGTGTATTTTTTATCCGTCAAAAAGTTTCCTTTAAAGTTTGGATTGCAATTTTCCTTGGCTTTAGCGGAATCTTGCTCATCTCCAATCCTCAAAATCTCCATTTAAGCCTTTGGGGATTAACCATAGGAATTTATAGTGGAATCGGTGCTGCTTTAGCGTATCTTTCAGTCGCAGAATTAGCTAAAAATTATGATCCTAGAATCATTATTGGTTCCTTAATGTTCTTTGGATCAATTCTCCCTCTTTTTACCCAATTAGTCCCTTATGAAAACTACCCTATCTCTTTATTTATGCCTTTTGTTATGCCAACTTCTAAAGAATGGATTTTAATCCTTGGACTTGGGGTTGTCTCAACTTATGCACAAATCTACCTTACAAAAGCTTATGGCTTAGGAAATCCGCCTCTAATTGGAGCAATTAGTTATGTAACAATTTTTATGGCGACTTTAGCAGGAATTATCTTAGGAGATCAAATTCCACATGGCTTTATCATTGTTGGAATGGTATTAATTGCTTGTGGTGGAATCTTAGCCGCTTTAAGCAGCAAAAGAAAAAAATCTAATTCATAAAGAAAGTATTAAAAATTTCTTTTTCCAAGACATAAAGAGTGTAGCGAATATTTTTAAATTGCTCACTTTCTTCAATTTTTTGAAGCTTGAGAATTTCTTCTAAAACTCGCGCTGATTCTTGAGTGCGTTTAAAATTGGCAACTACAATATCTTTTAAGCCTTTTCGTATCTGTTCTTGTGGTATAGAAGTTTTTAAAACATCATTTTGAGAATCTCTTGAATTTAATAGAGAATGAAGATTTTTTAATTTGCAAGAATGACGAAGATTTTTTAGTTTGAGTACTAAAGCTTTTTCATTGAAGCTATAGCGCAAAATATCTTCAATAACCCTAATGCCTTCTCTCAAACGATTGAGATTGGCATCTAATATTCTTAACTCTGAATCAGAGAGTTGATTCAAAGCGCTTATTCCTCTCTAGAACCAAAGATTCCAAGCAATTGAAGCAAGGATACAAAAAGATTCAAGAAATCTAAATAAAGACTTACTGCAGCAGTAACAGGGCTATCATAAAGTCCTCTTACAATATTTTGTGTATCATAGGCAATAAAAATACTAAATAAAATTGCACTTACCCCAGCAATTGCTACTTGTAAAAGCGGACTTCCCAAGAAAAGATTAATGAGTGAGCCAATCACAACAACAATTAAAGCAATAAAAAGTATCTTGCCCATACTTGCTAAATCTTTTGTAGTGCGAAGTGCAAAAATACTCATCACGCCAAAAATCGCTGTTGTCAATAAAAATGCCTGTGCTACAATAGAAGCTCCACCTGGCATTCCAAGCACTCTGCTAAGGATTGGAGTTAATGTCAAACCACTTACAAAAGTAAAAGCAAAAAGCATCAAAAGATTGATGCCTGGTTTTGCTTTGGTAAAAAACAATCCAAAAAGTAAGGCAAATTCTAAAATCACAAATCCAATATAATATTGTGCTACCACACCACCTAAAGCGCTGATGCCAATATAAGCACCAATAGTCGCTGCCAAAAGAGAACCTGCAAAAAGCTGATAAGTCTGTTTTACAAAGCTAACCAATGCCATATCACTTTGCACAAAGCTATTTTCTGCATACTGCCCATAGTTGTTCATTGGCTTCCTATCATACAATGACATTTTCATTTCCTTTGTTTTTAAATTATAGAAATTACATTATATCCTAATTTTATAAAAAATAAATCCCAATTCTTTATTTTTTTTATGTTACAATTACGCTTTTAAAAGCGGTTGGTGGTGGAATTATATGGAAAAAATTAAAGTTTTTATTAATGGATTTGGCAGAATCGGACGCTGCATCGCACGCGTTGCCTTATGCGAAATGCAAGATAAAATTGAAATTGTTGGAATCAATGATTCTGCTGATTCCCAAATGCTTGCTTATCTTTTTGCACACGATTCGATTCATCAAACTCACAAAATCACTCTAGAATCTTATAATCCGCAAACTAATCATTTCACTTTTAATGGCGTAGAAATTCCCTTTAGCAATGCAAAAACTCCACAAGAAATTGATATTTGTGGGGCTGATATTGTTATTGAGGCAAGTGGGTTATTTTTAGAGAGTGAGCTTGTTGAATGTCATTTAAAAAAGGGGGCTAAACGCGTGATTTTTTCAGCTCCTGCAAAAGATTCTACAAAAACTTTTGTCCTTGGGGTTAATCATCAAGACTATAAGGGAGAAAAAATTATTTCTAATGCAAGTTGCACAACTAATGCACTAGCTCCTGTTATCAAACTATTAGATGAAAACTTTGGTGTTAAAAATGGAATCTTAACCACCATCCATAGCTATACAAATGATCAAAACCTCATCGATTCTGTCCATAGAAAGGGTGATTTTAGACGATCAAGAGCCGCTGGAATCAATATCATACCCACAACAACTGGAGCAGCAAAGGCATTGCATTTAGTCTTACCCCAAATGAAAAATAAACTCCACGGGCATAGTGTGCGTGTCCCTGTAGCTGATGTTTCTATGGTTGATCTCAATATCAATCTTTTACAAAATACCACGCAAGAATCTATCAACACTCTTTTTAAACAAGCCTCAATTAGCCATTTAAAAGGAATCTTAGGCGTTGATGAATCCTATGGAGTCTCTCAAGATTTTGTTAATTGCCCCTTAAGTGGAGTTGTGGCTTTGGATTTGACTTTTGTGTTAGAGGATATGGCAAAAATTATGGTTTGGTATGACAATGAATGGGGTTATTCTCATCGCATTTTAGAGATGGCTTGCTTTATATTAAAATGACACTAAAGGGAATTTTGTGAAATTACTTTTCTTTAAAATCTTTATCCTATGCTTTCTTAGTTTGCAATTCATAAACGCCAAAAACACTCCCTTTAATTTCTATGAACTTAAAGGCGATAATGATGGAGCGACTTTGCTTGTCATTGGCGGTATTCATGGAGATGAACCCGGTGGATATTTTGCACCTAGCATTTTAGCAAACTCTTATCATATCCTAAAGGGCAATGTTTTAGTGGTGCCTAATCTTAATCCTGATAGTATTTTAGCCTTTAAGCGTGGAATCTACAAAGATATGAATCGTAAATTTGCCCACATTGCACCTAATGATCCAGATTTTGATAATGTTGCTAGGATTAAAGAAATTATCATCAACCCTAAAGTGAATTTTGTAATTAACCTTCACGATGGACACGGATTTTATCGAGAAAAATGGGAAAACTCAATTTTTAATCCAAAAGCGTGGGGACAAACTTATGTCATCGATCAAAAAACACTTGATAATATTCCTTTTGGAAATCTTGATGAAATAGCCAAAGAAATTGAAAACAAACTCAATAAAGAATTACATTATGATTTTCACACTTTTGGAGTAAGAAACACTGAAACACGCTTCAAAGATGAAGAACAGCAAAACTCCCTAACTTATTATGCAATCACTCATTTAAAACCTGCTCTTGCCATAGAAACTAGCAAAAATATACAAGAACTTCCACTAAAAACTCTTTATCAACTTAACTCCATTGAAGCCTTAATGCAAATTTTAGGCATAGAATACACACGCGATTTTACTTTGGATTTAAAGGGTGTTGAAAATAAACTCAAAGATTATAAAACTCTCAACATTAATAATAATATTACCCTTGAATTAAGTGAAATCAAAAACACACTTAATTTTATCCCTTTGCTTAAAAAAGGCAATCAATTTACTTTTACCCATCCATTAGGAAGAATCAAAGAAACCAAAAATGGCTATGAAGTCTATATCGGACACCAAAAAATTGCACTCTTAAAACCTGATTATTTTCCTATGCAATGTAGCATCGAAGATATGGAAATACAAATCGATAAAAATATCACCAAAAAAGTTAAATTTGGCAAAACACTAGAATTCCAAGAGGGATTCTTAATTAAAAAAAATCCAAAGGCTAGAGTTAATGTGATTGGTTATTCTAAAAAAGGCGTGGTAAGCGAAGAAGAAATATTCCTAACTGCTACAGATATTGACAAAAACTTCTCGCTAGACAAAAAAGGTAAAGTCTATAGAATCGAGATTTATGAAGGTAAAAATTTCTGCGGAATGATCAATGTAAAAAAGGTAGATTAATGCAAAACACAAAAAATACTGCTATTGTGCTTCTTAATATGGGAGGTCCTAATTCTTTAGATGAAGTTGAAGTTTTTCTAAAAAATATGTTTAATGATCCTTATATTTTGCCTATTAAAAGCAATTTCTTTCGCTCTATGATAGCAAGTTTCATTACTTATAAACGCCTTGAAGAATCCAAAAATAACTATAGAAAAATTGGCGGCAAATCTCCTTTAGTCGAACACACTTTCAAGCTCTGCCAAAAGCTAGAAAACCTAGATGATAACTACTTTTACACTTATGCAATGCGATATACACCGCCCTTTGCCAATCTTGTTGCCAAAGAATTACAAAGCAAAAATATACAAGAAGTGGTGCTCTTTAGCCTCTATCCACATTTTAGCTATACCACCACACAAAGTTCTTATGATGATTTTTTAAAAGCCCTTAAGAATCTTAATTATCAGCCTAAAGTGCATTTCATCAAACATTATTTTGACAATCAAAGCTATAACAAAGCTATTTTAAGTCGCATTAAAGAGACTCTAGGAAATGAAGATTCTAAGGAATTCCATCTTATCTTTTCTGCTCACTCACTCCCACAAAAAAATATTGACAAAGGCGACCCTTATCAAAAAGAGATTCTAGCCAATGTGGATACGCTAAAAGAAATGTTGCCTAAAGCAGGATTAGAATTTGCAAGCATTGAAGTTGCCTATCAATCCAAACTAGGACCCGTTAAGTGGCTAGAACCAAGCTTAGGAGATTGCTTAAAAAATTACAAAGGGAAAAAACTCATCATCTATCCTATTGCTTTTAGCCTTGATAATTCAGAGACAGATTTTGAACTCTCTATTCAATACAAACAAGAAGCAGAGAAAATAGGCATTTTAGACTACCGAGTCTCCAAATGCCTCAATGATAGTGAGGATTTTGCAAGATTTATCTTAGAACAAACGCGAGAAATTTTAAAAACAAATTAAATAAATCATTAAATAAATCAGGAATAGAAATGCAAAAGTATTTTTCAAAGAAGTGCGTAAGTTAAGAAGTAACTATAAAAATAACTTGAAAGGAAAAAAATGAAAATCAAAAATTTACTTTATGTTTTAATCTTAGCGTTTTTAATTGTTGGTTGTGAAGAAAAGCTTGATTCAAATATCATCTCAAGTGGTGCAAAAAGCACTCAAGAACAACTTGATGCTTTGCAAAATGTTGATAAAAATTCCTACAAAGAAGTAGCCGATGTATTTTTAGACACACAAAAAATCTCAACCAAAGACAATAAACCTTACTTTTTAGTCTTTTCTGCAAATGGTTGTATTTATTGCGATAAACTCAAAGCACTCATTCGTGATGACAATGAAATTAAAAAAATTTTAAAAAATGACTATTCGCCCTATTATATCAATCTAAGCTACTCAAAATCTCATTCTGTTGATTTTCTAAAAGATATTCAAGAAACCTCTGAACTAGGACGCCTTTACAATATCAAGCCAACTCCAACGCTTGTTTTTGTTTCTTCTCATGGAAAAACACTTTTTGTTTATCCGGGTTATATGCCCAAAGAACGATTCTTAGCAACACTAGAGTTCCTAAAAACTCCAAATTTAGAAACCAAAGATGAAAAGGAAATCGCTAAAGAATTACAAGAGTTATTCCAAGCTCAAAATATCTAATGATTTACCAATGGTTATTAAAAATAAAGTAAAATTTCAAATTTACTTCACAGAAAGGCAAATATGAATCAAATAAAAACATTGCTTAATAATATTATTCATGGATTTTGTAATTTTTGGGTTACATTTATTTTATTACTCGGTTATGGCAGCTCTTGTGCGGTGGCAACTTTCATAGAAAATGACTATGGAACGCCTTCTGCAAGAGCGTTAGTCTATGATACACAATGGTTTGATTTATTGCATTTGCTTTTAGTTTTAAATCTAATTGGGCTCATTATTCTCTCAAGAGCTTGGCAACGCAAAAAATATGCAAGCTTCCTTTTTCATTCTTCCTTGGTTGTGATTTTTATTGGTGCTGCAATCACTCGTTATTATGGTTTTGAAGGTGTTATGCATATCCGCGAAGGCGAGAAAAGCAACACTATACAATCTCAAGAAGAGTTTTTAATTATTCTAGCTAAAATGGACGATAAATTCTATCGGGCTTTTTTTCCTACTACAATCACCCCTTTAGTGCAACAAAAATTTGATCATAAATTGCCTTTTGGAAATGACAATCTAGAAGTTAAATTTTTAGAATACATTCCTGCAAAAGATAAAACAACTTTAGATATTTTAAAAGTTGAAATGAGTTATCAAGGTTGTAAAGAAATCATTGAAGTTACAAAAAACATTATGGGTCAAACCCCAATTCCTTTTAGTTTGAGTAGTGCTAAATTCGCATTAGAATGGGGAACACGCCCCATTACATTGCCTTTTAGCATTGAACTGAAAGATTTTCAATTAGATCGATATGCAGGTTCTATGAGTCCTTCTTCTTATGCTTCAGAAGTAGCTATTATTGATGAAGCAAATAAAACTGAAATACCCTATAGAATCTTTATGAATAATGTTTTAGATTATGGTGGTTTTAGATTCTTTCAATCCTCTTATGATCAAGATGAATTAGGAACGATTCTCTCTGTTAATCGCGATCCTGGTAAAATCCCAACTTATATTGGTTATGCAATGCTAACTCTAGGGCTTTTATGGTCATTTTTTGCCAAAAATGGACGCTTCTATAAACTTAGTCGCTATCTCAAAGCTCAAAATCTTGCTTTCATCGCTTGTTTGGCACTTGGTGCTTTTAGTCTCCAAACGCCACTCTATGCAGAAGAAACCAATACCACGCAACAACAGAATTTACCCCCTATCACACAAGAAAGCATTTTAGATCTCATTGCTACTCTCAAACAAAACTCTAATCAACACTCTAAGATTTTTGGGAAACTTCTTGTGCAAGATTTTGGCGGTAGAGTTAAACCTATGGACACACTAGCTATGGAATATATCCACAAAATGACCAAAACAGATAATTTCTTAGGGCTTAGCAATATGCAATTATTTTTAGGCATGATGATGTATCCCAATGAATTCAAAAAAGTTAAAATGATCGCCATTAAAACTCCAAAACTCAAAAAGCTTATTGGAGTGGATGAGAATCAAAATTATATTGCCTTTGAAGATGTTTTTTTCAAAGATCAATACAAACTTCTTAATCTTCTCGAAGAAGCTAATCGCAAAAAACCTGCTATGCGGGATCAATTTGATAAAGACATTATTGAAGTGGATGAGCGAATCAATGTAGCTTATCTCATTTATACTGCACAATCTCTAAGAATTATCCCTGATTTCAATCAAGAAACTTCTACTTGGTATGCACCCACAGAGGCTATGGCGGGATTTAACGAAACAGATAGAGAACAAATTCATAAACTCTTTAGAGCCTATTTTGCAAGCTTCCATCAAGGCTTAGTTGAAAATAATTGGGAAAATGCTAACTTAGCTATTGAGGCTTTAAGCCAAATGCAGCACAAATTTGGAGCAGACTTGCTTCCAAACCCAAGCAAAATTGATTTAGAAATTTTCTTAAACCATTATAATATTTTTGATAATCTCACACCTTTATACATTGTAGCTGGCATTATTTTATTTATCATTGTTTTAATACAAATTTTCAGGAACAAAAACTCTGATGTTTTAGCTACAAAAATACTCCATTGGTTTATCACTCTTTTAGTTTTATGTCATACCATTGGACTTGGAGTGCGTTGGTATGTAGGCGGACATGCACCTTGGAGCAATGCCTATGAATCAATGATTTATATCGCTTGGGCAGCAGGAGTTGCTGGAGTATTTTTCTTCAAACGAAGCTATCTAGCCTTAGCCACTTCAAGCTTTCTAGCAGGAATCTCACTTTTTGTAGCACATTTGGGCTTTATGAATCCACAAATTGGGAATCTCGTGCCTGTTTTGAAATCTTATTGGCTTAATATCCATGTCTCTATTATCACAGCAAGCTATGGATTCTTAGGGCTTTGCTTTATGCTTGGTGCAATTACTTTGGGGCTTTTTATCTTCAGAAATAAAAAATACCCTCAATTAGACAAAACCATTCTAACCTTACACACCATCAATGAAATGGCGATGATTCTAGGTCTTGCACTACTAACGGTTGGAAACTTTTTAGGTGGAGTTTGGGCAAATGAATCTTGGGGAAGATATTGGGGCTGGGATCCAAAAGAAACTTGGGCGCTAATTTCTATTGTTGTGTATATTATTGTTTTACACGCACGATTCTTGCCAAAAGGCGACAATCCTTACATTTTTGCCTCTTTATCCGTTGTGGCATTTTATTCAATTTTAATGACTTATTTTGGAGTCAATTTCTATCTTTCGGGATTGCATTCTTATGCTGCTGGTGATCCCATTCCTGTCCCTGTATTTTTATACTATTTTGTCGCAGCGACTTTTCTCTTGATTATTCTTGCAGCTAGAAAAAGTGATTTAGATTCTCCAAAACTAAATTTCTAAACTCTCATATCCCAAAAAGCTTTTTATTTTTTGGGATAGATTAAGCCATATTTTCTCTTTTTTCTGCTATAATCCTAGCCAATTTTTTAAAAGGGCAAACTATAATGTCTCAAATTATCGGGTTTAAAACAAGCGATACTATCTATGATACACAAACTGCTTCTGAATTAAAAATAGAAGGTGAGCCAATTTATTTTGATAATTCCCCTGATTCACTTGCTATTATGCGTCACACTTGCGCACACTTAATGGCAGAAGCAATCAAGTCTCTTTATCCAGAAGCCCAATTTTTCGTAGGTCCTGTTGTAGAAGAAGGATTTTACTATGATTTTAGAGTGAATCATAAAATTGGTGAAGAGGATTTGGCTAAAATTGAATCTAAAATGAAAGAAATTGCCAAAAAAGGCGAACAAATTACAAAATATCATTTACCACGCCAAGAAGCTATTGAAAAATTTAAAAACGATGATTTAAAACAAGCTGTTATTAGTAGAATCCCCCAAGGTGATGGGACATTAAGCATTTACTCACAAGGAGACTTTGAAGATCTCTGTCGTGGTCCTCATTTACCTACTTTAAAGCTTTTAAATGCCTTTAAACTCACCAAAATTGCTGGAGCATACCTAGGCGGTGATGAAAAAGCAGAAATGCTTGTTAGAATCTATGGCATTGCTTTTGCTGATAAAGAGAGTCTTAATCAATATTTGCGACAAATGGAAGAAGCTAAGAAACGCGACCATAGAAAAGTTGGCACAGAAATGGAACTTTTCACTTTTGATGAAGAAATCGGTGCAGGATTGCCTATTTGGTTACCCAAAGGTGCTCGCCTCCGCAGAAATATTGAAAGACTTTTAACTAAAGCTTTAATTCAAAGAGGATATGAGCCTGTAAGGGGACCTGAGATTCTAAAAAGTGCTGTATGGAAAACTAGTGGGCATTATAGCAATTATGGCGAAAATATGTATTTTACCACTATTGATGGAGTAGAATATGGAATCAAGCCGATGAATTGTGTTGGGCATATCAAGGTTTATCAAAGTGCCTTACGCAGTTATCGAGATTTACCTTTACGCTTTTATGAATATGGTGTTGTGCATCGACACGAAAAAAGTGGGGTGTTGCACGGACTTTTACGCGTAAGAGAATTCACACAAGATGATGCTCATATTTTCTGTCGCCCAAGTCAGATTGCAACAGAAGTAGAAAATATTATTGATTTTACTAAAAAAATTATGGATTCTTTTGATTTTAGCTATGAAATGGAAATTTCCACACGACCTGAAAAATCTATTGGTAGTGATGAAGTTTGGGAAGAAGCCACACAAGCTCTAAAAAATGCATTGGAAATTTGTAATATTCCTTATAAAATTGATGAAGGTGGTGGTGCATTTTATGGACCCAAAATTGATATTAAAATCACCGATGCGATTGGTCGAAAATGGCAATGTGGGACAATCCAAATCGATATGAATTTACCAGAACGATTCAAGCTAGAATACACTGATGAAAACAATTCTTCCAAACAACCTGTTATGATTCATAGGGCTATTTTAGGAAGTTTTGAAAGATTTATAGCAATTTTAACTGAGCATTTTGGGGGTGAATTTCCCTTTTTCATTGCTCCTACACAAATCATCATCATTCCACTTGGAGAGGCTCAAGAATCTTATGCCAAAGAATTACGCAATCAACTTCTAAATGTCAATGTATATGCAGAAATTGATAATAAAAATGAAACTCTTAATAAACGCATTAGAAATGCTGAAAAACAGAGAGTTCCGATGATTGTCGTGCTAGGTGCTAAAGAGGAACAAGAAAAAATTGTTGCTATTCGAGACAGAAGAGAAAAGCAACAATCCACAATGGGGTTTGATGAATTTATTAAATTTTCAAAGGAGAAAATGCGTGAGGTTAGCTTTTGAGTAAAAATATTGATGTAGTCCTCAATGAGGAAATTGATTTTCCAGAGATTCGCTATGTAGGTGATGATGGTGAGCAGTATGGCTTAATTAGTTCTGATGAAGCATTAAAAATTGCTGAAAGTAAAGGTTTGGATTTGGTGTTAATCGCCCCTGATGCCAAACCTCCTGTATGCAAGATTATGGATTATGGAAAATTCCGTTATCAACAAGAAAAAAGACAGAAAGAAGCAAAAAAGAAACAAAAGCAAATTGAAATCAAGGAAATCAAACTTTCTGTAAAAATTGCAATTAACGATATTAACTATAAAGTTAAACACGCTAAAGAATTTTTAAAAGAAAATAAACATGTCCGATTCCGTGTATTTTTACGCGGAAGAGAAGTAAGTGAGCCTCAAGTTGGCTTTGAAGTGCTTAATAAAGTTGCTGCAATGCTAGAAGATGTTGCCAATATTGACAGAGACTATAAAATCGAAGGTCGGTATGTCAATATGTTAGTAACGCCAAAAAAATAATTTATCTTATGAAAGGAGTAAAGCAATGCCAAAGATGAAAACAAATCGCGGTGCCGCAAAAAGATTTAAACTCAAAAAAAATCTTATCAAGCGTGGTTCAGCTTTTAAAAGTCATATTTTGACTAAAAAGCGTCCAAGAAAAATTGCGAATCTTAATGCACCCAAATATGTTCATAGCGCCAATAGCGAATCAGTAAAAAAAATGCTTTGTATGGCGTAAAAATTTAAAGTTTCATACATCAGTATGTCATTCCCCTAAATTAGGGCAAGTTTGGTAGAAATACCACACCACATTATGGTAAAGGAATAAAAATGGCAAGAGTAAAAACAGGAGTCGTCAGAAGAAGACGCCACAAAAAAGTTTTAAAATTAGCACGCGGATTTTATAGTGCAAGACATAAACACTTCAGAAAAGCAAAAGAACAATTAGAAAGAAGTTTATGTTATGCTTTCCGTGATAGAAAACAAAAGAAAAGAGACTTTAGAAAACTTTGGATTGTAAGGATTAATGCAGCTTGCAGAATCAATGCGATCAGTTATTCTCGATTTATGTTTGGTCTAAAAAAAGCAGGAATAACACTTGATCGGAAGATTCTAGCGGATATAGCTATGAACGAACCACAAAGTTTCACAAAAATTGTAGAAAGCGCAAAAAAAGCGTTATAAACTACAAGGATTCTTCTTGGAATCCTTGTAAATTAAGATATAATGAGATATCTTAAACTACAAGGATTCTTATGTATAAAAAAGCTTTACTTTTAATCCTAGCAAATATCTCTTTAGTTGCAAGTGAGATGCTTATTAAACAAGATCTTACTATTCATACGCAAATCTTTCCTACAACTTATTCTTCCACTATCCAAATTATAGGAAGCCAAAAACTTCATAATGAAAAAAATCTCTCATTAGAAGATAAAAATAAAATTATCAAAACCTATAATTCCATTAATACTTTTTTAAAAAATAGCTCAATTTGCAAAGGAGGGAGTTTTGACATCACCCCTCTTTATGAATATCAAAATAATACAAGGGAGCAAAAAGGATTTGAAAGTAACTATTCTCTCAATTGTGATTTTAAAGATGAAATGGCTAAAGATTTTAATAAAATTCTAGATTTTATTCAAAAACAAATCATTGCAAATGATTTTTTGCTCTTACCTATTCCAAAAATCACTAAAATCATCAAAAAAGATGATTTAGAAAAAATAGATGAAAAACTCAATCAAGCCCTGCTTAATAAAGCCAATGAGATTGCTCAAAATTATTCTAAGAATCTCAAAAAACAATGCACAATCAAAGAAATTTCATTGGGATTAACTTCGAGAATGGAAAACACTCCACTAAATAGCACAGCAACTCTTGCAAAATCAGATTCTAATAGCCTAGAAGATATTAAAATGCCAACAGGAAAAGAAATAGAAAAAACAGCTAAAGGAAAGGTTGTTTTTAGCTGCAAATAAATTAAAATCCGCAAAAGGATTTTAATTATTCCTCTTCTGCATATTTACTTTTATCCCAGCCACCACCAAAGGCTTTATAAATATTAATCACAGAAGAAAGATTTTCAAGGTTAGCACTTTGTTGAGTTAGCTCCGCTGCAAAAAGATTGCTTTGCGTTGTTAAAACTTCAAGATAATTAGTATAACCCTCCCTATAACGCAATTCTGCTAAAACTAATGTTCTCCTTAATGCCTCCACTTGTTCATTAAGGCTACTTAAACGCTCAAAACTCATACTATAATTATACAAAGAATCTCTTACCTCACCAAAAGCCTGCCTAAGTGTCTGACCATAATTAAGCAACATTTCCCTATATTGCGATTTTGTTAGTTCCACATTAGCACTAGTTCGACCAAAATCAATCACATTGCCCACAAAATTTCCACCATAATTCCAAGTTGAAGAAGAATTATTAAATAATTCATTTAACTCTGGACTAGCATAGCCAATAAGCCCCGTTAGAGAAATGGTAGGAAAATACGCCGCCCTTGCTACACCAATAGAAAAATTAGCCGCTTTAAGATTCTGTTCTGCTGCTTCAATATCTGGTCTGTTCTCCAAAAGTGTCGAAGGCAAACCTACTGGGACTTTAGGAGCTTTAGGAAGCATTTGAGATTCCACAGGCAAGGCTATATTAAAAATGCCTTGGGGATCTCTACCTAATAAAATCATCAAAGCAGTTTGTGCAGCATTTCTCTCCATCAATAAACTTTGTAATTGTGCTCTAACTGATGCCATTTCCGATCTTGCTTGCTGCATATCAATTTCTGAAATTTTCCCTGCTTCAAACTCTTTCTTACGATATTGATAGCTCTCTTCTCGACTTACAAGTGTATTTTGAGAAATTTGCACTTGATTATTTAAAGTTAATATTCCAAAATAACTTTCTACCACACTAGCAATCAAACTTAATCGAATTGTATCACGATTGGCTTTACTAGCCAATAAAGTCGCATAAGCACTTCTATCAGCATCTCTAGCCCTACCCCATAAATCCAATTCAAAGCTTAAAATACCACTCAAAGAAAAATTATTATAATTATCAAACTCTCCTTGTCTAGGATTTTTCTTATTTCTTGTTGCTTCACCTTGTGCGGACAAAGAAGGGTATCTATCACTCCTTGCATAGCTCCACGAACTTCTTGCTTGAGACACTCTCTCCATGGCAACAGCTAGATCATAATTATTCTTTAAGGCTTCTTCAACAATGCCATTAAGATATTCATCGCCAAAATCTTTCCACCAAGTTTGACTAATAGTTTCTTTAGAATATTCCACACCAAAATCTTTGGGTAAATTCGCTTTGGGTTGCTCATATTTGGGGGATAAAGAACAACCGCCAATCAAAAGCCCCAAACCAATCCAAACTAATATAATCTTATTCATGCTTTTTCCTTAAACTACCAAGAAATTCACCAAATCTTGCAAAATAAGTATAAAAAAGAGGAATAAAGAAAGTAGCAATGAAAGTCGCTGCCAACATTCCTCCAATAACTCCTGTTCCAATAGCGTGACGACTAGCAGCTCCTGCTCCACTACTTATAGCAAGCGGTAAAACCCCTATGGTAAAGGCTAAAGAAGTCATCACAATAGGACGGAATCGCAACCTAGCTGCCTCTACTGCAGAATCATAAATATTTTTACCATGCTTTTCTCTTGCTTCCATTGCAAACTCAATAATCAAAATTGCATTTTTGGCTGAAAGTGCAATTAGCATTACAAGCCCAATTTGGAAATAAATATCATTATTTAATCCCCTTAGCCAAGTAGCTAAAATTGCACCAAAAACCGCAAAAGGAACAGCTGTTAAAACTGCTAATGGCATTAACCATCGCTCATATTGTGCTGCAAGAATCAAGAAAACAAAAACCAATCCAAAAATAAATGCGATTACACCTGTGCCACCTGCATTTTTTTCTTGATAAGAGCTACCTGAAAATGCTACTGAATAACCTTGAGGTAAAACTTGACTAGCAACTTCTTCTATCGCTTTTAGCGCATCTCCAGAAGAATAACCTTGTGCTGCATCTCCCATAAGTTTTGCTGCTGGGAAAAGATTAAAACGCTCTAGCACATCTGCTCCAATTACCCTTTCAAAAGTCACTAATGAACTAATAGGTATCAAATCACCATTACTAGATCGCACAAAAACATCGCCCAAATTATCCGGAGATTCTCTAAAGGCACTTTCAGACTGCATACTTACCTTAAAAGTTCGACCATAAAGATTAAAATCATTCACATAATAAGAACCAAAAGTTGCTTGAAGCGTGGAGAATACATCATCAATATTTACACCAAGCGATTTGGCTTTTTGCCTATCAAGCTTAACATTATATTGGGGAATATCCACACTTAAAGTTGTCCTTACTCCACTTAACTCTGGACGCTTTTGAGCTTCTTGCAAAACCATCTGTGTGTATTTTTGCAAATCTTGAATAGAACCCCCTGTGCGGTTTTGAATATACATTTCAAAACCATCTGTCAAACTAAGTCCCATAATGGGCGGAGGATTCAAAGCAAAAATAACCGCATTAGGATTTTGCATTAACTGCCCTGTTAAACTCTGTGCTAATACTTGAGATTTTTGACTTTCGTCTTTTCGCAAATCCCAATCTTTAAGCTTTACAAACGCAGTCCCACCAAAAGTTCTCACCGCACTTGAAAGCATATCATAACCCGCCAATGCCATAACCGCCTCTACATTAGGATTATTTCGAATGGTGCTTTCCATAAAAGAAGCTGTATCTGTCGTTTTACTTAAAGCAGTTGCTGGTGGAAGCTTCATAGAAACAATTAACATTCCCTTATCTTCGGCTGGAACAAGCCCTGTTGGCACTCTTGTAAATAAGCCATAAGTTACGGCAATTAATCCTGCAAATAATATCACATAAAAAACTCCACGCCTAATTGCATGGGCAACTTTATCGGTAAATTGATGAGTAAGCCAAGCAAAAAAATCATTAAATTTCTTCACAATCCAAAATGGCTTAGGCTCAGTCTTTTTTAAAATAGAAACACAGAGAGCTGGAGTAAGAGTTAAAGCCACAAACCCCGAAATCACAACAGAAATAACAATAGTAATGGCAAACTGCTTATAAATCTCTCCACTAAACCCTCCAATAAAAGCAATTGGAATAAAAACCGCTGAGAGAACCAAAACAATTGCCACAACAGGACTTGCTATCTCCTCCATCGCCTTAATGGTGGCATCTTTCACCGAAAGATTCTCTTCAGAGATAAGCCTCTCCACATTTTCAATCACGATAATCGCATCATCCACGACAATTCCAATAGCCAAAATCAAACCAAAAAGAGTCAAGAGATTAATTGAAAATCCAAGTAAATACATTCCTGCAAAAGTCCCAATAATTGAAACTGGAATCGCAAGTACCGGTATAATTGTTGCCCTAAAATTCTGTAAAAAGAAATAAATAACAATAATAACTAAGACTATAGCTTCAATGAAAGTTTTAATCACTTCTTTAATAGAAACATTTACAAAAGAAGTTGTATCATAAGGAATTGCATATTGTAACCCTTCTGGGAAACTTTGAGAGAGTTCTTCTAATCTCTTTGCTACCCCCTCAGCAACACTTAAAGCATTTGCTCCTGGCTGCAAAAACAATCCAAAAGCAACAGATGGGCGTCCATTATAAAATGCATTCACGCTATAATCTTCTGCTCCTAACTCTATTCTTGCTAAATCCTTAAGCAATAAAGAAGAACCGTCGGGATTGGTGCGCACTAAAATATTACCAAACTCTTCTGGAGTAGTAAATCTTCCTTGAGTTGTTACTGTATAAGTAAAGTCTAAATCCTTTCTCACTGGTTCTTGACCAAAAAATCCCGCAGCAAATTGTGAATTTTGTTCTTGCACAAGTGCGATGACTTCCGCTGGAGTAAGATTGTATTTAGTGAGTTTATCAGGAGAAAGCCAAATACGCATTGAATATTCTTGGCGACTAAAAAGTGCTGCATCACCCACTCCTGGGACCCTTTTTAATTCTTCTAAAATATTAATCGCCGCATAATTAGCAATAAAGGTGGTATCATGAGCAGGAGAATCAGAAAAAAGTGAATAAACCGCTAAAATAGTAGAAGATCGTTTATCTACCGTTACTCCCTGCCTTTGAACTTCTTGCGGTAAAGAACTCATAACAGCTTGAACACGATTATTAACATTAATAGTTGCTTGATCGGGATCTGTTTCATTTGTGAAATAAATATTAATATTTAAGCTCCCACTTGAAGTAGAAGAAGACTGCATATAAATCATTCCTTCCACTCCGTTAATACTATTTTCTAAAACACTTGCAACACTAGAAGAAATTACCTCCGCACTTGCTCCAGGATAAGTTGCTTGAACCACAACTTGCGGAGGAGTAACTTGCGGATATTCTTCAACTGCAAGCGACATAATTGATAATCCTCCAGCAATCACAATAATAATAGACATTACCATTGCTAAAACTGGGCGATTGATAAAAAATTTAGAAAACATTGATTTTTCCCTTTTATTGTGCTTGAGTATTTATAATATTAACAGGTGCCCCCGGACGAAGCTTAACAAGTTGATCAGTAATAATCCTATCACCTTCTTGCAATCCTGATTGAATCAAAAAGCTATTACCCACACTCTGTCCTAAAACCACTCTTGTTTGAACTGCTTTACCATCAACCACTTTATAAACATAGCTCCCTTGTGCATCCTGAAGCAATGCAATTTGTGGAATTGTAATTGTATTTTTAGCAATTAGCCCTTCTAGCCTAATCCTTGAAAATTCCCCTGGAATCAAAAGAAAATCTTGATTTTCTACAATTGCCCTTGCTTTAATAGTTGCTGTGCTTGCATCCACCACACTATCAATAAAATCTAATTTTCCTTCTTTGCTATAAGTATTCCCACTTGGCAAAATATAAAAAACTTTTAAATTGTCTCGATTGAGAGTTCTAAAAAAATAATAATCCTTGCTTGGTATTGAGAACTCCGCATTGATTGGATCAAGTTGAGTAACAGTTACAAGTGCATTACTACTTGAAGCTGACCCTACAAGATTTCCTAAATCATAATTAGTTAAGCTTGTTTTTCCTGTCGCAGTTGCAACAACATCGGTATAACCTAAATCAATCATCGCATTATCTAAATTTGCTTTTGCATTAGCAACTCCTGCTTGTGCATTTTCATAAGTCGATAAGGATTGATCACGCTCTTTTGGGCTTAATGCCTTTTGCTCAAAAAGTTTTTTAGAACGCTCCCAATCTCTTGAAGCCTCTTTGAAAGTTGCTTGCGCTGAAAGCAATTGTGCTTTAGCGATATTCACATTAGCCTGATATTTTGAAGGGTCAATTTTAAAAAGCTTCTGCCCCTCTTTTACCACATTTCCTTCTACAAAATTTTGCTCCAAGAGTGTTCCCTCTACTCTTGCATATACTTCTACTTTTTGCGGACTTGTAAGCTGTGTTGGATACTCAAAAGACACTGGAGTGTCCTTTATTTCAACCGTGTAAGTGCTTACTGGAATTACCATAGTTTGTTGTTGTGCTTTAGAATCTTTTTCTCCAAAACAACCAGAAAATATCACCAAACTACAAAATGTTCCCAATAATATTTTATGATAGCCTTTCATTATCATACTTCCTTGAAATTTACTAAATTCACTTAAGAGAAATTCTCTTAAAATTTCAATTATGTAATTTAAATTACACAAATTTTAAAAAGGCTATATTATATTCTTTTTTATTTTAAAAAAATCTAAAAATAAAATTCCAATCTAAACCTTAATTACAATGCAACTTAATTAACTATTTCTCTCTTTGTAACTCTCATAAGAATAAGATTTAAAAAGCTTGAATCGCCCTTCTTTATCAATCATGCCAATACTTGGCAAAGGAACTCCATTAAAAGTATTGTTTTTTACAATAGTATAATGCACCATATCTTCAAAAATAATTCTATCGCCTAGCTTTAGCGGCTCTTTAAAACTATAATCGCCAATAATATCTCCTGCCAAACAAGTTGGACCGCCAAAGCGATAGGTATATTTTTGTTCTCCCTTAAGCTTTAAATGACCATTTTTAGAAGTAGCCTTTGCTAAATAGCTATTTCTTACCATAGGGCGATAGGGCATTTCAAGACAATCTGGCATATGTGCAGTGGCACTCACATCTAAAATAGCAATATCAACACCATTATGAACAATATCTATCACACTACCCATTAAAAATCCACATTGCCAACCCACTGCCTCTCCAGGCTCTAAATACACTTGCACATCAAAACGCTTTTTAAACTTTTTAATAATCTTAACTAATAATTCTCTATTATAATCTTTGCGTGTAATATGATGCCCACCACCAAAATTAATCCACTGCATTTGCGGAATATATTTCCCAAAATGCTGAATGAAATACTTCAAAGTTCTCTTTAATGCATCACTATTTTGTTCACAATGTGTATGAAAATGCAATCCACTAATACCTTTTAAACCATATTTTTTTACTCCCTTTTTAAATTCTTTAGGTGTGATTCCAAGCCTAGATCCTTCAACACAAGGATTATAGATTGCAGGAGTAACTTCGCTATATTGAGGATTAACTCGCAAACCAACTTGTATTTTATTCTTACGCCATTGATTTGCTTCATCAATCAAAGGCTTAAAAGTCTGCCATTGCAAAAAAGAATTAAAAATAATATGATCAGAAATTTTAACTAATTCTTGCATTTCTTCATATTTATAGGCTGGACTGAAAGTCGTAATCTCACCGCCAAAAGTCTCATAGCCAAGCCTAGCTTCATAAAGCCCACTTGCTGTGATTCCACTTAAATATTTTTTAGCAATATCAAAACTTCTCCAAAGCGCATAACCTTTAAGCGCTAAAAGTATCTTTGCTCCACTTTCTTTTTGGATAGAATCTAAAATTTCAAGATTCTTAATAAATTTTTCTTCTTCTAGCACATAACAAGGGCTTGGAATCGCCTCAAAATTTTTAGGATAGTTTTGAGTTAGCATCATTTCCTCCATCTATTATTCTGCAAATTTTATCAAATCGTGACTTGTATAAATCTTTTTATCTAAACCCATAAGCGACTTTTTAAATACTTCTGAAGCTACTTTAGAATCTTCCAATGCCCGATGCAATGGGGAATGCCTAATTCCTAGAAACTCATTTAAAAATTCCAAAGAATAACGCGGAGAAGTAAATGTTTTTTGTGCCAATTTAATTGTGCAAAGGCGTGGATTATAAAGATACCCAAAACCATAATGATAAAGTGCATTACTTAAAAATTGGTAATCAAAATTAACATTATGTGCCACAAAAACGCAATCGCTTAAAAATAATTTAAAAGATTCTAAAACCTGATGAATCTTAGGTGCTTTTTCTAACATAGGGGATGTGATTCCAGTTAGTTTTGTAATGTATTCTGGGATTTCCTCACAAAATACAAAAGAATGAAAGCTTTCACAAATTTTTCCACCTTGATACACAATCGCCCCAATCTCGATAGGCTGATGCACAAAGGGATTATGCCCATTAGTCTCAATATCCACAATGCAGAATCTCTCTTCGAAAATAGGCGTTAAAGTGGTTTTAAGATAAACTTTATCGTGAGCAAAAATTAAAGGTATCCCAGAAGTTTTAATGATTTCTAGCTCACTTTCTCTCTCACTAAAAAGCCCACCAACCTCATCAAGTAGAAGTAAAAATTCATTTTGACTTAAAGGACGTTTTATAAGTTTGGCAATAATTTTGTCATAACGATGAGGCATTACACTCCAAAAAAATATTAAATTATAAAATCGAAATCTTAACCTTTTGTATCTTAAAGTAATTGCAGATATGATTCCATTGTTTCACTTTATAACAAAATAATAAAGGCTTAAAATAATGAAAAACAAAATTGTTTTATTTGATTTAGATGGAACACTCATTGATTCTACACAAGCTATCTGTGAATCTTTTTACAAAGCTTTTAAAACTTTTAAAAAAGATATTCCCAATGAAGAAAGCATTAAAAAGCTTATTGGTTATACTTTAGAGGATATTTTCATTGCTCTTGGAATAGAAGAAAAAGAATGCCCACAATATGTTATGGCTTACAAAGAACATTACAGACAAATCTGCAATGAAAAAACAATCCTTTTAAAAAATGCAAAAGAATCGATTCTCAAAGCCTATGAGTTTGCCTATTTAGGAATCGTAACAACTAAAACTGGATTATACTCTAAAGATTTGCTTCAACACTTTAATGTGTTACAATATTTCCACTGCGTCATTGGAAGAGAAAATGTAACCAAGCCAAAACCAGATAAAGAACCCATTCTCAAAGCACTAGAAATTCTACCAAAAGACATTCCAAATTCCCATATTTTTATGATTGGAGACACACCCTTAGATATTTTAGCAGCCAAGGAAGCACACATTCAATCTTTTGGAGTATTAAGTGGCTATGCAACCTTAGAAATGTTACAAAGATACACAGATAAAATTGCTCGTGATTCTTTAGAAGCAATTTCTATTATACAAAGCATTTAAGGATATTTGCGAGTGAAATTCTCACTTGATTCCTTTGCTCAAAATTGAATATTTTTTACAAAAAAGATAATATTAATTTTACTAAACTCAAACTTCAAAAGTCATTTTTAAGTGCGATTCTCTTATAATTTTGGGCGTAATAAAATTTTAGGAGATAGCATGCTAGAGATTAGATGGCATAGTCGTGCAGGACAAGGTGCAGTAACGGGTGCTAAAGGTTTAGCCGATGTGGTTGCAGGAACAGGAAAAGAAGTTCAAGCATTCGCCTTTTATGGATCTGCAAAAAGAGGTGCAGCAATGACTGCATATAACCGCATTGATGACCAACCTATCTTAAATCACGAAAAATTTATGAATCCTGACTATATTTTGGTAATCGATCCAGGATTAGTCTATATTACCGATATTTGCGCTAATGAAAAAGCAGAGACTAAATATATTATCACAACTCATTTAAGTAAAGAAGAGTTTCTTAAAACTAAGCCTGAATTAAATGGAAAAGAAGTCTATACACTAGATTGTATTGGACTATCCCTAGAAGCATTTGGCAAATCTATCCCAAATGCACCAATGCTTGGAGCATTTCTCAAAATCTCCAAAACTTTAGAGTTGGAATTTTTCTTAGAATCATTTAAAAAAGTCCTAGGTAAAAAACTTCCTCAAAAAATTATTGATGCTAATATGGAAGTCATCAAAAAAGCCTACAATGAAGTGAAATAGGAGGAAAACTATGGAATATAAAGGCTGGAATGAATTTGAAATTGGATCTGTGCTCTTTCCTTTTGAGAAAAAAGGTGATGAAGTTGTCCAAGAACATGCAGATAAAAGAAATTATCGCCCTGATAGCTCTTATAAGGCAAGTGTAGCTCATTGGAGAGTCGAAAAGCCTGTTTATAACAATGAGCATTGCATTAATTGTTATTTTTGTTGGGTTTATTGTCCCGATTCTTCAATTTTAGTCCGCGATGAAAAAATGACAGGAGTGGATTATGTTCATTGCAAAGGCTGTGGTGTCTGTGTCGATGTCTGCCCTACCAATCCAAAATCGCTTTTAATGTTTAATGACTATGAAACCAACGAATCAGCATTAGCAAAATGGCCCAAAAAAGAAGAAAAGAAAAAGGATTAATTATGGCAGCAGTTTATGAATTACAAGCAATTGAAGTATGGGATGGAAATATGGCTGCAAGCCACGCAATGCGTCAAGCACAAATTGATGTAGTTTCTGCTTATCCCATTACCCCTTCAACTCCTATTGTCCAAAATTATGCAAATTTCCTTGCCAATGGCTACATTGATGGTGAATTTGTAATGGTTGAATCAGAGCACGCCGCAATGAGTGGCTGCGTTGGAGCTGCGGCTGCAGGAGGTAGAGTAGCAACTGCAACAAGCTCTCAAGGTTTTGCGTTAATGGTTGAAGTGCTTTACCAAGCCTCTGGTATGCGACTACCTATTGTTTTAAATGTTGTCAATCGAGCTCTAGCAAGCCCATTAAATGTTAATGGGGATCATTCCGATATGTATCTAGGACGCGATGCGGGTTGGATTAATCTCTGCACTTATAATCCACAAGAAGCCTATGACTTCAATCTTATGGCTTTTAAAATTGCTGAAGATTACGAAGTAAGACTGCCTGTAATGGTGCATCAAGATGGTTTTATCTGCTCTCACACTGCTCAAAGTGTGCGCCCACTCAAAGATGAAGAAGCTTATCGATTCATTGGAGACTATAAACCCAAAAATGCAATGCTAGATTTTAGCAAACCTGCAACTTATGGAGCACAAACAGAAGAAGATTGGCATTTTGAACACAAAGCTCAATTGCATAATGCTATTATGAATTCTATGCCTATTATTGAAAGAACTTTCAAGGAATTTGAAGCTTTAACAGGCAGGAAATACAATGTCGTAGAACAATACCAAACTGACGATGCAGAGGTTATCATTGTTGCACTTGGAACCACCGTGGAATCAGCAAGAATCGCCGCACAAAGAGCTAGAGAAAAAGGAATTAAAGCAGGAGTAGTGAGCATTCGCGTTTTACGACCTTTTCCTTATGAAGAACTTGGCAAAGCTCTTAAAAATTGCAAAGCTGTTGCATTTTTGGATAGAAGTTTGCCTGCTGGTGCTATGGGAATGCTCTTTAATGAAGGTGTGGCAGCGCTTTATGCTATGGATAACAAACCAATTGTCAGTAATTATATTTATGGACTTGGTGGTAGAGATTTAACACAGAATCATTTAGAAGAGATTTTTAAAGAACTTGATTCTGATGCTAAAGCAGGAAAATTAACCCACAAAACACAACAATTTATCGGACTTAGAGGTCCCAAATTAGGCTACAACTAAGGAGAATATTATGAGTGAAATTAAAAATTTAAAACAATTTTCAAAAGCAGCTGAGAGATTTGAAGGAGCTAATCTACTCTGTCCAGGTTGTGCACATGGAATCATTGTCCGAGAAGTTTTAAATGCTACTAACTATCCTTTATTAGTTGCAACTTCTACAGGTTGCTTAGAAGTTAGCACCGCTGTTTATCCTTATACCTCTTGGGATGTCCCTTGGATTCACATTGGTTTTGAAAATAGCTCTACTGCAATTGCAGGTGCAGAAGCAATGTATAAAGCTCTAAAGCGAAAAAATCGCCTTTATAGCGACAAAGAACCAAAATTTGTAGCATTTGGGGGAGATGGCTCAACTTATGACATTGGTTTCCAATTCATTAGTGGCTGTTTTGAGAGAGGGCACGATTTCACTTATGTGTGCTTAGATAACGAAGTGTATGCTAACACTGGTGGGCAACGCAGTGGTTCTACACCTCTTGGTGCTTCCACCACAACAACTCCAGCAGGACGCGTTAGCTATGGAAAAAAAGATAAGAAAAAGGATCTTCTCTCTATTATGGCAGCACACGGATCTCCTTATGTCGCACAAGTTGCTCCTAATAAATGGAAAGATATGAGTAAAAAAATCAAAACTGCTATTGAGACAGAAGGACCAACTTTTATTAATGCTATGAGTGCTTGCACTACAGAGTGGAGATTCCCTTCCAATCAAACCATCGAAATGAGTGATTTAGCTACTGATTCTTTAGTTTTCCCTCTGTATGAAATCATCAACGGGCGCAAACTAAGAATCACTTATCGCCCAAAAAATATTATTCCAGTGCGTGATTATCTTGGTGCTCAAGCAAGATTCAAGCATCTTTTCAAGCCTGAAAATGAACACATTATCGAGCAATGGCAAAAAGAGGTGAATGCACATTGGGAATACCTTCAAAGAAGAGAAGAGGCAAAAATTTAGCCCCTTTTTCTTCTCAACTTTTTCTTCTATTTACCGCATTTTTACACATTTTATGGCACAATAATATACTTAATTTTTGGAGTAAATAATTATGTGTGGAATCGTTGGATATATTGGCAATAATGAAAAAAAATCACTTTTACTAAATGGCTTAAAAGAATTAGAATATAGAGGCTATGATTCTGCTGGAATCTCTGTGCTTTCACAAGGGATTTTGCATACTTTTAAGGCTGTAGGTAAAATCATTAATTTAGAAAGAAAATGTGAAAATTTCACTTCTATAGGCTTTGGGGTAGGAATTGGACACACACGCTGGGCAACTCATGGCAAACCTACAGAAGCCAATGCACACCCTCATTTTGGAAAATTTAGCAATGTTGTGCATAATGGAATCATTGAAAATTATCAAAGCATTAAAGAAAAGCTTCAAAAAGAAGGGCATCATTTCATTTCACAAACTGATACTGAAGTGATTGTGCATTTATTTGAATCATACTTAGAGAAAAACGAAAATCCGCTAGAGGCTTTCAAACAAACTATTGCAGATCTAAAAGGGGCTTATGCTATTTTATTAATCACAAAAAAAGCTCCTGATAAAATCTTTTATGCCAAAAATGGATCTCCCCTTATCATAGGAAAAGGTGAAAAAGATGAAATCTTTTTTGCCTCTTCAGATGCACCACTCATAGGACTTGCAAAAGAAGTTAGCTATCTTGAAGATAACACTTTAGGTGTAATGGACATCCACAGCTTCTCAACACTCCATAATATCAAAAAGCTAACTGGAGATAAACTTTCTGCTCAAAAAGATGGCTTTACTTTCTTTATGGAAAAAGAAATTTATGAGCAACACAAAGTATTATTGGAAACAATGATGGGACGCGTAAGTGAAGAAGGTTTCAATCTTGAAGAACTTAATCAATTTGATTTTAATAATATTTCTTCAATCACACTTTGTGCTTGTGGGACAAGCTACCACGCTGCGATTGTAGGAAGTTATCTGCTAGAGCGAATAGCAAAAATCAAAACTAAGGTGGAAATTGCTAGTGAATTTCGCTATAAAAATCCTATTTTATGCAAAAATGAACTTTTTATTGTTATTTCACAAAGTGGGGAAACTGCAGACACACTTGAAGCCTTAAAACTAGCAAAAAATAATCATTTAAAAACCTTAAGTATTTGCAATGTTGATAATAGCAGTATGGTAAGAGAAAGTGATGCTTGCTTACTCACAAGAGCAGGAATTGAAAAGGGAGTAGCAAGCACCAAGGCTTTTGCTACACAAGTGATGGTTTTGTGGATACTATCTTGCTATTTAGCACAATCTAAGAAATTACTCTCTCAAGCAGAATGCAAACAACAAGCCCAAATTATGCTTAATGCTACTCGACTAACTGAAGTCAATAAAAAAATGCACGAGCGTATTAAAAGACTTGCTAGACGCTATTTACATGGGCATGGATTCTTTTTTATTGGGAGAGATATTTTTTATCCTCTTGCACTTGAAGGTGCTCTCAAACTCAAAGAAATTAGCTATCTTCATGCAGAAGGTTATCCTAGTGGAGAAATGAAACATGGTCCTATTGCTTTAGCAGATACAGGATTATTTTGTGTTGCCTTAATGCCAAAAAACTTACTTTATGATAAAATCAAAAGCAATATTGAAGAATTAAGTGCGAGAGATGCAATGATTTGTGCATTAAGCACAGAATACTATGAAGGTTGTGATGATTGGATTAGAATTTCTGAATCTCAACATTATATGGAAGAATTCTTTGAAATGATGGTTGCCCTTCAAATTTTCGCCCTTGAAATTGCAGTAAGACTAGGAAATGATGTAGATATGCCAAGAAATTTAGCAAAAAGTGTAACGGTAGAATAAAAGAAGAAGAAATTCTTCTTTAGTCCATCTGCCTTCTTAAAAAAGCAGGAACATCCAAATACTCTTCATTAGTAAAATCATCACCACTCACTTTCTTTTTAGCATTCATTAATGAAGTTTGTTGATTAATCTTTTGGCTTAGATCTTTTGGATTAACTAATTTCAAAGTTGCACCATCATCACTTGCTGTGGTCTGTGTTTGAGAAGCCTCTTTTTCAAAGCCTGTTGCTACAATCGTGATTCTCACTTTATCTCTTTCTAATGCTGCATCTGTGGTTGTTCCAAAAATAACTTCTGCTTCTGGATCAGTATTATCATAAACCACTTCCATTGCATTAGAAATTTCTGCCATTGGATAATCTGGATTAAGGTAGAAAAGCACCAAAACACCTTTTGCTCCACTAATAGACATATTATCAAATAAAGGTGATTCAATGGCAATTTTTACCGCTTCTTTGGCAGCATCAGCACCACTTGCTTCTCCAATACCCATTAATGCAAGTCCTTTGTGATTCATCACAGTTCTTACATCAGCAAAATCCACATTAATATCCCCTGCACTATGTGAAAGGATCACACCACTAACACCATTAACTGCTCTTACAAGAACATCATCAACAATTCTAAAGCTATCTTTTAACCCAAGATTTTTATCAATAATAGAAAGAAGCTTATCATTAGGAATCACAACAATAGAATCGCTCTCTGCTCTTAATTTACGATAGCCCTCCTCTGCTAATTCCGATCGTTTTCGTCCTTCCCACCTAAAAGGCTTAGTTACAATCGAAACTGTCAAGGCTCCTACCTCTCTTGCTGCTTTTGCAATCACAGGTGCAGCTCCTGTTCCTGTTCCTCCGCCCAACCCTGCGGAAATAAAAACAATGTCTGTGCCTTCTAAAAAACTCTTTAACTCTTCATAACTTTCTAAAGCCGCATCTTCACCAACTTGGGGCTTCATACCCGCCCCTAAACCTTTAGTAAGCTTTGCACCCAACTGAATTCTTACTGGAGCCAAAGAAGTGCTAATTGCTTGAGCATCAGTGTTTGCTACAGCCAAATCAATTCCATCATAAGTGCCTGTTGCAATGAGATGCCCAATCATATTGCTCCCACCTCCACCAACGCCTATTACTTTAATATTTGCACTAAAATCATGTTTTACTTCTTGAACATCAACCATCTCTATCTACTCCTTCCCAAAATTAAAACATTTGTGTTAATTTTTGCCAAATTTGAACAAAAATATTGTTATTTTTCGCAGTAATTTTTCTAATCTCTGTAATTCCAGAAAGATCCTGTTTAATATCTGCAGCACTTTTAGGAATACTATTAACAGGACTATTATGTGTAGGTGCTTTATCCCTTAGAGGATTCATAAGATTAATACCCTCGTGAAACTGCCCCATACCTTCTTCTAATTTTTCATTACGATAACGGATTCTCTTTTCTGAATCAATTTCATAATTTGTATATTTTCCTGAAGCATACAAAATAAGCCCAATAGCCGTAGAACACTCTGGACCTCTCAAATCCGTAAAAAGCCCATCAATCTCAACGGGTTTTGCAATCCTTGTTGGCATTCCAAATAAAGCAGAAGCAAGCTCTCTTAAGCCCTCTAGCTGCACCATACCACCTGTTAAGACAACTCCACTTCCAAGTTGATCTTTAAGATTGCTTTTCTCTAGTGATTTCTCAAGAATCATCAATGTCTCTTCCACTCGCGCATAAACCACATTATACACGGTTGATAAAGAAACTTGGTGTTTAGAATTATCGTCTCCACCAATACTTGGTATCTCAATTAGATTTCCTGACTCTTCTTCTGCTTTTAATAAACCACCATATTCTATCTTAACGCGTTCTGCAATAGTTTGTGGAGTATGTAGTGCCATCGCCAAATCATTAGTAATATGATTAGATCCTACACCTAAAAAATCATTATAACGCAATGAATTTCCAACATGTATCATTAATTCGCAAGTGCTTCCACCCATATCAATACAAGCCACACCAAGATTTTTTTCATCTTCACTTAAAACTGCAATAGAAGAAGCATAAGAAGCAAGCACAATATTTTGAATCTCAATCCCTGCTGCTTTAATAGCCTTTTTAAGATTTCCCAAGCTAGATTTTTGTGCAGTAATAATTCTAACAGAAACCTCTAAGCGACTTCCTGTCATACCCATAGGATCATCAATAAAATCTTGATCATCGAGCTTAAAGTTATAAGGCAAAATATGAATCACTTCATATTCACTAGGAATGGTTGCATTATAGAGAGCTGTTTGGATTGCACGATTAATTTCTTTAATCCCAATCTCATTGTTAGGTATATTCACAACCCCAGAATTATCTGTGCTTTTGGTATAAGCACCTGAAATTGAAACAATCGCCTTATTGTTAGTTGTCCCTGCAACTCTTTTTGCATCATTGACAGCTTCTTTGATCGCTCGACTTGCTTGTTCAATATTGGTAATTGTCCCCTTTTTTAGTCCTTGCGATTTATGAAATCCAGTCCCTATAATATGCGGAATCCCTTCCTTGCAATTTGCAATCACAGCACAAATCTTAGTAGAACCTATGTCGATTCCCAATATGATCTGCTCCAATTCGCTTCCTTTGTAATTTATTTCCATTACTTTCCTTAGATTTTTCTAACTATTTTATAAGTTTTTGATAAATAATCCAAGAACTCTTTTTCAACTATTCTCGCTTTGATCTGTGTCCCATTCTGCATTAGAAAATCTAAATTTTGGCTAATTATAGCAGAATTTTTTACTCTTTGATCAAAGATTTTATATAAAATTGCTTTATTTTCTAACAAAATATAGCCTTTTTCTTCTCCCTTGCTCATAAGCTCTTGAGCAAATTCTTGCGATTCTTCTTTAGTTAGTCCTTTTAAAGTTTTTGTTTCTCCATACCCCACATAACCGACATCAACGCCTTTAAAATTTTCTAGCGCTTGAGTGGCTTTTTCTTTTAAAAGACGCACTTTTTCAGAATTAACAAAATCCTCCTTAGCATTCCCTTGTGCTGCTTCATAAGTCTTAGGCTCACTAGGAATAATTTTAATTACTTTAGCGGTAATATAACCACTTTTTTTATCTTTAGCGATTTTGATAGGTTTTAGCGTTTCTTGTTCTTTGGCTTGACTTAAAAGATTAATAAATTCCACTCCATAATCTTCATTACCTTCATAAATAATTAAATTTTCCGCCTTAGGATTTTCATTCTTTCGCAAAGCAATATATTCTTTTAGGGCTTCTTTTTGTGCTTGAGCATCTCTATATTTCTCACTCACTTGCTCTTTAGCTTTCTCATAAGGGATCACTTGTCCCTCAGAATCTAAAAATTGATTCTTAAAATCTTCATAGTAACTCTCTAAACTAGCTTCTTGAATCTCAATTGAATCTAAAGGAATAAAAACACTAGAAATCTCATATCCACGCTCTGTTTGGTAAATATCTTTATTTTCTTCCCAATATCGCTTAACCTCTTCATTGGTTGGATTAACATTAATAGTTTTTTTATCAATTATTTGAATATGCACCAAATCTTCCATTGAATACGCTGCACTTAATGTTTCTATTTCAAGGGGTGTAAGCGGCATATCTAAAAGTGCATCAAGTTTTTGCAAGATTAAATTCTCTTTAATGCTTTCTTCAAAATCCTTTGGCTTTAGTTGATTTTCTTGCAAG
The DNA here is from genome assembly GCF_000162575.1 of Helicobacter canadensis MIT 98-5491. Lineage (NCBI taxonomy): Bacteria > Pseudomonadati > Campylobacterota > Epsilonproteobacteria > Campylobacterales > Helicobacteraceae > Helicobacter > Helicobacter canadensis. Next base: position 526,263 of record NZ_CM000776.2, on the reverse strand, counting down.
ATTCTCTTATAAATTTGCTCATCAAATTGACCATTATTTTGAAAGGATTCTGTAGAAGTGATTGCTTGTATAATCTCTTCTTTACTTGCTCTTAATCCCAAATCATAGGCATAATTTAACATTAAGGCTTTAATGATTAGATTATTTAAAGCTTGCTCTTCAATCCCCATTTTTTTGGCTTGTTCTTCATCTAATGTGCCACCCACTAATTGATTATAAATGCCATAAAGTCTAGAATATTCGCGTTGCATTTCGTTGATAGAAACTTTAGTTTTCCCTACAACTGCCACTGCGTTGCTTGTAGAAGAAAAATCATAACTCCCCCAACCCACAAAACCAGCACCAACAAAAGCAATGGTGCTTACCCAAATAGTTATCATCAGATACTTTTTGTGTTTTTGCATAAAACTAATCATTTAAAAACCTTAAAATACTTTATCTTTATATGCGATTTTAACGCATAAAACCTTTAAAAATAATGTAAAAACACCCTATTCTTTAAATAAAGAAGAAAGAATGTCCAAATTGCTTTTTTCAGGTTCTTTAGTTTGTCTATCCCCTAGCGTGCCATTATCAATCTCTTTTAGCTCAATCTCATAACCTGTTAGCATAGAAGCCAAACGAACATTAATACCATTTTTACCAATAGCCTTAGGTTTTTGCTCACTAGAAATGCTAACAACAGCCTTTTTATCTTCTACCACAACACTTACAATCAAAGCAGGTGAAAGCGCCCTTGCAATATAAATTTCAGGTTGATTTGAAAATTCAATACAATCAATGCTTTCATTCTTTAACTCTTTTGAAACCGCATTAATACGGACACCCTTCACGCCAACAGTTGCCCCAACAGGATCAACTTTCATCGAATCAGTCTTTAAAGCCACTTTTGCTCTCTCTCCTGGGATTCTCGCACAAGCCACAATTTCCACTTCACCATCTTTAATCTCTGGCACTTCTAGCCTTAAAAGCTCTTCAAGCATTTTTGGTGTAGTGCGACTAAGTTCGATGCTAATGCCATTTTGTTTATCAATCCCTACATATTTCAAAACCGCACCTATAACTTGACCAACCTTAAACTCTTCTCCTTTAATCCGATTCTTTTTAGGCAAAATAGCCCGAATCTCATCAATTTCTACAAAAGTGTTTCCAAGATCATCAATCCTAACCACACTTCCGCTTACAATTTTACCAATTTGCGCTTTGTATTTGTCAAATAATTGTGTCTCAATCAATCTTTGGATTCTAAATTCTAACTCCCTAAATAGAGTATTAACGGCACTGCGATTCATATTTTCTAAACTTAATTCATAACGCAATTCATCGCCTACTTTAATCTCGCTATCGTGCTTTCTAGCCTCTGAAAGTGGGATAAAATGCTCTTTGTCTTCTTTTGCTTCATAATCATCGCTACAAACGCTAATGACTTGATATAAATGTAAAGTTTTATTTTTTTTATCAATTTCTGCATCATAGAGAATCTTTGAATCTAAAGTCTGCTGTGCCACTTTTATAACCGATTCTTTAACGACTTCCATAACGCTTTCAATAGGGAGTCCTTTCTCATAAGAAATCCCCTCAATAATATCCAATATTTTTTCCAAAACCTTATCCTTAAAATGCCCTAAAAGAAATTCAAAAGCTTAAATTTTATCCATAATTTTAGCTTAAAATTTCTTTATAAGGGCTTTACTAAAAACAAATTTTAAAAACTTTATTTTTACAAACACTCACGAGAATCATTTTGGAATCATTTTTGCTTAATCCACTCACAAAAAAATAAAAGTGTAAGGATTTTATTAGTGACTATCAATCAAGGTTTAGGAAATCTAGGAAACTTAGGAGGAATCATCAATGAAGCTAATCGCTTACTTGGAAATTCTAATCCAACAAATGCGATCCAAAAAACACAATCTATAGAAAATGATATTCAAAATGATAATGAAGATTTACTACAAAAAGAACGCATTACTTATGGAATGATAAGTCTTGAATTAATGAGCGATGAACAATATTTAGCCTTTGAGAGAGTAACAGCAGGAATGTCCCCTAATGAAAAAATATCTGTAGCGCAAACCCTAACAAGGGCTGGAAACTTAAGTGCAAGTGTAGAGCGGGTAGAACAAAGAGAAAAGAATCTACAAAATTCCCAAGAATCCAATCCCAAAGCAACCAATCAGAATCAATGGTTTTTAGGAATCACACAAGAGGGATGGGGAGAAATTGCACAAGAATTTCAAAATAATCTCAATCATCTTGATGGAATCTATACAAAAAGCTACAATAAAAATCTCTCTTCTAATTACAATGACATTATGCAAAAAAATCAAGATGCCAAAACCCAAAGAATCTTGCGAGAATTTTCACACGCCATTCACCTAGGAAATCTTCAAATTGACACAATGAGCTAAAAATATCATTAAAGAGTAATAATTTCATTCAAATTCAAACGATACTAAAAACTCATCTTCCTAAAACCCGCCTTTTAAATCACTTATCCTTATGCCACAAAAATACAAAATTCTCCCATTAAAATTTCAAAGATTAATGTTTTTTTAATTTAATAAAGAATATAATTGCAACTCTTTTTTAAATTTGGTGTGCCAAGGTAGCTCAGCTGGTTTAGAGCGCTGGTCTCATAAGCCGGAGGTCGGGGGTTCGAGTCCCCCCTTTGGTACCAAATGCGCTCATAGCTCAGCTGGATAGAGCAACGGCCTTCTAAGCCGTAGGTCAGAGGTTCGAATCCTCTTGGGCGTACCACTACTTCTTAATTTATCTAACTTTATGAAATTCTATTAAATTAGAGCTTGGGAAAAATATTAAATAATATCATTTGACAAATTCAAAAGTCTGTGCAAAAATAAGTTTAGCAGATGCAAGAAAAAAACAAATCAATTTATTCCATACTAGCTTTAAGAGAAAATCCAAAAAAATAATACAAAATACACAGGATCACATTATAACTACAGAAAAGTTTTTTAAAAAAATCTAATTGCAATACTTTACATAGAGTAGATATTTATATGATTTCAAAAATATACTTTGAAAAACTCTTTATGATTCTCCTAAAAATGCAATCTTAAATCCATTTACCAATAAGGATAAATTTAAATAATTATTATTACAAATAAAAAATTATAATGAAAATTTATTTACAAAAGTAATCTTACAAATCAAGTCCATATTCATTTTTTAGAAGTGCAGCATTAGAAATTTAAAATAAAGTAAGCAAATCTAAAGCAACGATTAGTTTTTGTTGATAAACGGTTTTTTTATTGTTTTAAAATCTTTATTGAAGTAATACGAATAATATTGGAATTAAAGATAATAATAATAGAACAAAAAAATATTTTAAGTTTTGAGAGTGAAAAATAAAGCCCGATAATTTCACATTACAAGGCTTTATTTTCTTGTATTTTAAAACTTAACCCCCACTTCAAGCTGAGCATTAAAGTCTATATTATCTTTAATATCACTTGAAAGCATTAATCTTGTAAAGAAAAATTGATTATAAGTAAAATCAGTTCCCCCTTGCAAGTATAGAGAATCTTGATTATCTAGTTTGCTTTTAGCATAGAATCTATTTGAACTTGCACCTTTAAAGTTCGCATTGTTTTTTAAAGAATCCAAGAAGTAATGATTCCATCCGCCCAAGAAAGAAAAATTCATAACGGCTTTATTGCTAATGTTTTTTTCATAATTTACATCAAATCCTATAAAAGAATTTAAAGCATTAAAGTTTTTAGAATTAACATTTAAAGCAGTAGAGCTTTGATTTTCTTCATCAATAGTTGCATGGTGCAAGAAACTATGCTCTATATAAGCCAAAGGTCCATAGCTTATTCCTTGATAATTGAAGCTTTTACCTATACCTACCATTTCGCTAGTAAGATAAGAATTAAACTTAGAATCATAACTTGAATTAAAAGCTCCGATATTTACATTTCTATTAAGTTCGGTGCGTTCATAACCCATTCTAAAACTTCCCAAAAGATAAAAATGCTCTAAATCATATTTAGAAAAGACACCTGCATAAACTCCCGTAGTTTTTGTATTAGCTAAAGTATCATCTATATCTATATCATTATTATTTAACACCAAATTAAACCCTACAATAGAACGATCAAATTCTTTCACTGCCTTAACTTTTACTCCGCTTCCATAACCCTTATAAGCATTAAAATCTCCATTAGCTCTTGAGCTTTGATAACTTCCAAATGGAGCTATCAAGCTTTGCCATTCATTGGCATATTCTTTTCTTATATCACTTAAGATTTCTTTGTTGAGCTCTTCTTGGAAATCTAGAGAAATTTTAGCACTATCCAAATAAACTTTAGCGTTAAGATTATTCAAACCTTGAATGATGGTTTGCGTATCTCTAGCAAAGTCTAATTCTTCAAAAAGCAAGGCAACATCTTCATCTTTTCCGTTCTGAGCTAAAGAATTCAAAGCATAAGCTAAGGAAACATCGCCTGAATTTTTAGCATAAGGAGTGTAGTTACGAGTTACTGTTAATTCTTTTGTATTTTGATCATAGGTAAATTTTAAAGTGGGCGAAAAATTTAAGCTTTCATCATAAACAATAGAATTAAACTCGCCGGAAATTTGATTTGCATTAATTAAATTAGAATTTAGCACCACTTTATCTTGATAGAAGTCTTTTGACATATAAAACCTAAAAGCTCCGCCTAAAGTAGCTGTACCTCCTACATTTACTAGACTTTGTCCATTAGCATTGACACCTGCGGTTAAGGTGGCATTTTGATTTTGTGTGAAATTGTTTTTAATATATAACACCGAAGGATTAACATTATCTTTACTTAGTAGAGCAAAATGAGCTTTATTGGTTAAATCATAAACAAAGGCACTACCTTGTAGATTAACATTCTCATTAACATTCATTTTAAAGCTATCATAACCTAAAATATTAGCTTTGACATTCCAAGCATTATCTGATGCATTAAAAGCAGCTCTTGATAAGCTAGTAGATCCAAAATTAAGATTTGTATAATATATGCCTTTATGGGCATTCGATAACTTATCATTATTAGGATTCCAATTAGAGATAATATCTCCTTCTATTTTAGCCCCTTGTGCTATATTAATGTTTTCCACATAAGCATTATCAGCTATGTAAATAGAAGCCAAAGAGCCTGTGGTAGAGCTATTAGAATTAAGATTTAAAGTTTTAACTAGAGCACCATCTAAATTGTAAGATGAAATGTCATTTTGATCTTTGCCAAGAATTTTATGCATATAAGAACCACGATACTCGGTAGTATTGCCTAGCATATTATCCCCAAAGTCTATATTGATAGCTATACCCCCTTTACCCGTGGCTTTTAATTCTCCATTGTGATTGATAATATGGTTTTTACCATAGGCAACTAACAAAGCATTAGAATAATCCCCCAAAGTATGAACCTTGGTGCCGTTAGCTATAGTTAATGTATTACTAGCTCCATCTATACGAATACCACTTGCAGCTATACCACTAGATAGAATATCATGGTTTTGAGTGGCTATATTATTTTTACCATAGATATGTAAGCCTACTCCGTATTCTGTCGGGTTATATTCCCCTACAAGCCATTTGCTATCTTGTCTAGCATAATAACCATGATCGCTTTGCCAATTAAGATTACTTTCATAAATAGAATCTCCATAATAAAGCTTTCTATCAAATTCATAGCCCAAGTCTTGAAGCAAGGCTAATTCTGCTTCCATATAAAAAAGGTAGTTACGCCAGTTTTGATGACTCATCAAAGAATTATCAAGCTCGATATGACTCATATCTAAATTATCTGCTTCCCATCCATTAATGGGTATGCCATTCACTCCATCAAAACCTAGCTTAGCATTTTTAATGACTTCTGCGACATTCTCTCCTTTAAAATAAGCATGACCCGAAGCATTACTAAGACTGCCCTTCTTATCAGAAACATCTTTAACTAAAAAAACTATCTCTCCTTTCTTTTCAGCCTCCTCCACCTCTTCTTGAGTTTTAACTATTCGCATCCCCTCTTGGGCTTTTACTCCATTAATATCATACAAATGACTACTGAAGCTATTTAAAGAATCAAAAAAAGTTCCCGAAGTTTCTTCATCAGAATAAGTCAAGGATGCCACACCCAAAGCATGAAAAAGTTCATGAGTGAAAGTTGAAAAAGTTTCAAATTGATCTCCATTTTTGGGTAAGGTGGTGGGATGAGGAGCTATATACCAATCAAGCGTTCCCATACTGATATGTCCTATATATTCTACATCTTCTTTAGAGAATCCCCCATCTAATAGCTCTTGTCTGATAGCATCTATGTTTTCTCCTTGCAACACCCTATTGAATATAGGATCAGGAAAGAGATCATAAGAACTTGCATAAGCATTTTCTTCATCCATAGTGCTCACACTTATAGGAATAGGACTAAAATTGACTGCGTTAGTTCCTATAATATTAGCCCAAAATTGAGTTGCACGAATAATTTCATTTCTTTGAGCTTCGCTTAAAGTGAAAGGAGAGGTGCTGGTTTCTCCAAAAAAGGCTACGCTTTCTCCTTTATTATAAAAATCAAGCTGAAAAATAGGTTTATTTCCATTATAAACAATGGTAGTATCATAAGCACTAGCTAAACCAGCGCTTAAAGCCAAAACTGGAAGCATTTTATAAAAACGCATATTTGCTCCTGATAAATATTTTATTTACACATAATTGTATAAATATTTTAATAAAGCATTTATGAAACCCGAAAGAATTAGCGTATAACTTAAAAGGGATTAAAAAATTATTTAGATTTTATATAAATATTTTTAAGTTTTATAGCTTTTAATGATGTGTAAAAAAATTAATTAAAAATTCGCTTCAACTCATCCCAATACTTAATATAAATTAAAAGATTTTGCCCTATATCAACTTCAAATTCAAAATGATTCAATTCATCATCTGACATAAAAACAATATTCTGGTAATTATCTAAATTTAAATTTTGTTTTATTAAATCATATTTTAATGTTGTGTTAAATTTTATATTATTTGCTATTTTTACACTAATATCAGGTCGCAATGTAAAATTAATAAACTTATAAGCATTCTCTATATTTTTAGCATTTGCAGTGAGAGCAAATGAATCCATCCATATCATACCACCCTCTTTTGGAATAATAAAATGTATATTTTTATTATATTTTTGAATTGCCTTAACATCATTAATCCACATTGTAGCTATAGCATTATTTCCATCAAAAAAAGATATCAAGTCTTCGTTATTAATTTTACTAAAATCTATAAAATTTGCATTCTTGGCTAGAATCAATAATTCTTCAAATGCTTTAGTAATTTTTTCTTCCTCTTTAGTGTTCCTAGAATACCCCAAGGAAACCAAGCTTACTTGAAGCATTTTTTGATAATCTTTAATAATGGCAACTTTTCCCTTAAATTCATCTCTCCATAAATCTCTCCAAGAATGAATATGTATCCCATTTAAAGTCTTTTCATTATAGGCTAAACCCATAATTCGAAATAAAAAGGGTATGCTGTATTGATTATAAACATCATAAAATTGCCCTAAAAAATTTTGAGAAATATTTTTAAAATTTGGTATTTTTGTTTTATCAATTTTTTGTATCAATCCTTTCTCTCTTAAAGGAAGAATAAAATAAGTCGAAGGCATTATTAAATCATAATTGTGCTCATAAATCAATCTTACATTTGCATACATTTCTTGATTATTTGTATAAGTATCCAAATGCACTTTTATGCCAGTTTCTTTTTCAAACTCTTCTAAAATTTCTTGTGAAAAATACTCACTCCAAGAATAAATATTTAAATTTTCACCCTTTGCATTTAAGCCAAATAAAGGCAAAAATAGAAATAAAAATATTCTAAACAACATATTAATAAACCTTTAAAAATTGGGCAGATCATACTGATTGAGCCATTTATTTTTTTCTACAATCTCTTTGTTAAATTCCACCCCTATGTAATAAATATAATCAGAACCCAAACGATCTGTTATTTTAAGAGGTATATAAAAAATTTTATCATTTTTTTGATCTGGAATAATTCCCTTTTTAAGATAAAGATTAAGGATAGCCCATTTATCAAGTATTTCAACAGTAGAATCAGGCTCTACAGAATTAGAATAAATATAAAATAAGAAACGAAAATTACCTAAATACGCTGAACCTTTGCCAATTTTTATAGGCTCATCTTTTGGGGAAATTGTGCTAAATCTTGTATTTTCTGCCATACTATTTTCCGCTTGAAATTCTACATATCTAAATCTTGCAGCAGCAGAATCATATGGGGAATTCTTCGCTAAATTTATTTGAGTTTGATTATCTAAAATAAACAGATTCCACTCTAAAGGTATGGGTTCATATATGGCATCTATAATATTGAGATTGCTTTTAGCCCATTGCATTATTTCTTTATCACCTTGAGATAAAAAAGTTGAATTTGCTTCAAGAGCCTTTTGCTCAAGATTATTATTAACAAAATTTAGTAGAATTTGTTGTAATTGCATTATATTTTCATGGTTTATTGCATTGGAAATGTCCGCATCTGCACATAAAGGAAATTTTAAAAATTCATCTTTATGTTGTTTAAAATCTTCCATGGCACTTTCCCAAGATTCTTTTTTCATTAAGAATTGTCCTTGTTTAAATAATTTAGACCACCAAGGAATAAGACCATTGACGCCAAAAAAACTATCTTTTATTTTGTTAGCATCAAAAGAATTAAATATTTTGCTTGCTTCTATAGCATTTGAAGGCAGACTTATCCATGTATTTAAAACAACACCACAAGATTCAGAAAAAGAAGGATTTATAATATTAATTTTATTTTCTATAGCTTTTAAAGCTTGATTTTTTTTATCTAAGACATATTTTGACAGAGTATCGTTAGGCAAACTATCAATAATTTTATAGACAGTATAATAAACATTATGCAAATCATTATTTACTGCGTAGGGTTTCAGATCTTTAATAAAATTTTTAAACTCTGTATAATCTTTAAAGGATGGACTCAATAAATCCGCATAATCTTCCCAATATTTAATAAATGCTAATGTATAATCTTCCATAGCTTTATAAGTATTATGAAAATTATTATTTAAATTTAATATTTTACGCAGACTATCAATTTCCTTGTTGTTATTTTTTTGAAAAATTTGATTTGAAACATTCCAAAAAGGCTTAATATAATTTTCTACCGCCAAAGGACTATACTCTGCCTTATAAACCAAATTTAAATAAGATGAACTTTCAAAAACTTTTTGATCGACATTATCTTGAGCTACACGATTCATAATTTCTAATTGAGTTTTTGGATATGAGCTAAATATCGTTTGAGCAAAATTAACTTGTGCATCCTTGAATGTCTGTTGATACATTAATGTTAAAACCGATATAATTTTTGAGATCAATTGATCGTTTTTATATTTTTGCTCATATTCTTTAAGCTTTTCTAACCTTTTTATAGCATCTTGTTGGTAATTTTGAAATGCCAAAATTGAATTATTGTTTTTTTCATTAATCTTTGAGGGATTATACGCAAGATCAAACAATTCATTTAAAAGTGCATATAAGGGTAAAATATCTTTATTTTTATCAAGTTCTACATTTTTAAATATCGAAATAAGTTTTCCAAAATTAAACTCTCTTAAAGCACTATAATTATCTTCTATTTTCAATAAACTATCTTTTTTGTTTTGTTCTAGATAGACATCATTAATTAAATCACCAACGATATCCTGTTTCCCATTTTCAGGTTTTAAATTATCATAAAATTCCAATAAATTAAAGTCATCTTTATGTATTTTTAAAAAATCCTCATATGCAATATTGGACAATAAAATATAATTGGACTTATTCATATTGATTTTATTATCCTGCTTAAATTTATCTATTTTTGCCAAATTATCTTTAACTACAGCAAAAGATGATTCCAATGTATTATAATTTTCTTTTTCCCTATAGTATAGATTATTCCAATAAGTTATCATCTCTTGAAAATTGCTTTGATTAAAATCCAAAGGACTAAAAGCGTTAAGCTCATTAATTATAGAATCAATTTTCGCACCCGAATAAGCCATATCTCTTAATTTATTGAAGAAAGAATCAGGATAAATATTACCGCTAACCCAAGCATTAAACATAGAATCAACACCAATCTTTATGCTATTAGTATATAAAGGAGATAAAACCACAGTATCAATTAAATTATTATTCTGTGTAGAACTGTGTGTTTCTTTTGAGGCTAGTATGCTGATTATTTCGGGTCTTAAATCAGGCAATAAAAACCTAAGTATGTTCTCTAAATGTTGATAATTTTCATTTGCATAATAAAAATTTTCTTCAGCAACTTTAGCAAAATTCAACAAACTAACCAAAGCAGCTCTTTTTTCCTTGGTAAAAGATTCATCTTTATAAATTACAAGATGATTTTCAAGGCTTTTTATCAAAGGGATTGTCATCATTCTATCTCGTATATTATCAAATAATACCAATCTTTCATCATGAAGCATATTCAAAGTTCCAAATCTTAAAAAACTAGATGTTTTAAAACCAAATGGTGCATCCCAATCCGCTTGAGCATCTCTTAAAGCTGTTACATAAAAACCTTCTCTTGATAATAAAGGATCATTTGGCATAGATTCCTTACCATAGTACTCAGTATTTTTATTTTCATCCATCCCTATCAAATAAGCATTATCTATATTTTTACTTCCAAAAAGAGCACCTATTTCACTATAATATTGTTGGGAAGTTTTTATATTTTCATTTATGGCATCTCTATTAAAAACAACAGCCATTAACCACATAACAGATACAATGACCATAAAACCCAATACCATAAAATGCGGAATACTTCTTTTAAAAATTTCTCGTTGTGTAAAATGCGCTAATTTAAAACAATGAAAAATTTGGTATTTAAATAAATTAGAAATAAAAAACCCTTGTCTCTCCATTAAAGATTCTGCCATAGGTGCATCATCAATAGACTTATTATGTAACTTGGCAAAATGTTTGCTAAGGGAGTATCCCTCATCCTTAGCTGAAGTAAAATATACCCCCTCAAGCATTAAATTGGAATTAAATGAATACATCTTTTTTTGATCAAAAATAATTTTAAGATAAAGCTCAAGATTATTGGAAGTTTCATTAATATTTTCAGGGAACATATAAATTTTAGAAGTTTTATCAAAACGATCCTCTTCTTGCTTGAAATTATTACTAGAAAGCATTAAATTATTTCTACCCAACCTGAGCTTAGAGATAAATTCTTTCCAAAACTCATCAAATTCAGCTTCATTATAAATATGATTGCTATTCTTCCATCCAAGTTCGGCATCCTTAATTTCTTCATCAACATTTGAAAAATATTCTCTAAATCCCGAAATAACATCAATTTTAGTAACCACAAAATAACAAGGTAAAGACATACCCAAACCATTTAACAACCGATTTACTTCATTTCTAATCAAATAAGCCTTTTTTTTAATTAAAGCCTCATCATCAGCAATCAATGAATCAACGGGGACTGTGATAACAATACCTGATAATGGAAAATTTTTATGCTTGTTTCGTAAATTATTTATAATAGCACGCCATTGAGCATTACTACCTTCAAACCAAGAATCAAAAAATATTCTACCACTAACATCTGCCACAACAGCATTATTGTTGATCCAAAATCTTATAGGAGCTGCCTGTCTAGATCCGTTTTTGGATACATAGTCATTCTCTGTGGCAAACATATCTTGATTTGAACGATCAATCAAAGACGATTTACCAGATGAAGGCTCACCCAGCATTATAAACCAAGGTAAATCAGATGATTTTCTAAAATTAGCCTTTAAATTTTGCTTACAAGTTTCAAAAGCTTTAACAATTAATCCTATCTCATCAACAGACATTTGTTTTTTGATTTTATCGCTATCTTTACCTCCACGAGCTAAAAATGCTATTCTTTTCCACACCATCAAATCATTTCTGATGTTTTTAGTCTCCTTTGCTTTAGCAAAAAGCATCCTTAGCTTCATTAATCTAGGCAAAAGGAATATAAAAACTATAAAACAGACAACTATAATTGCAATAATAAGAAAAATATTTTCGACACTCAACATTAAATTACTCCTTAATGGCAGTATTCATATCAGTGACTAAATTTTTATAACTTTTAGCTGCCTCATTTATAGCTGAATTAATAGAAATTGATATGGCATCAACTTTTTTATCAAAAATGTAATAATTAAAACCTAATGAACATATCATAATGCAAAACATTGCCAAATAAAAAATAATAAAAATTTTAGTTTTTTTATTTTGCTTAAATTCTATATCTTGATCTTGACTTTGAGAGATAGGTGTAATTCTTACATTATTAATATCAAAGCTACTAGGCATTTTTGCTAAACACTGCTTCATCTTATTTTCTATAACCTCTATGTTATTTTTGTAACTTCCGCTAAAACCAAGTCCCATAAATTGATAAAGCAAATCTACCCTTTCAGATCCCATAGGATCATCTAAATTTAAAGCTAAAATATCAAAAAATTTATCGTCACCTGAAAATTCACCATATTTACGACTTAAATTTTTCCAATTTTTAGAAAAAGAAAAATTTCCCTCTTTAATAGTATAGTCTATAAAAAAGATTAATGTTTTTTCAATATAAGAAAATTCTTGTGCTAACATTGGATTTGAATAGCACTGTTCTTTTATTTTATTAAGCATGAGATTAATATCATTTATAATCTTATCTTCATTTGGTTCAATCTTTCTAACCTTAAAAGACCAAATCTCACACATATATAAAATTAAAGGGCGACAAAGATCTTCGATAATGTTTTTATACATTTACTCTCCCTTGTTTTCAACCAAAAATAAAGAAGCTCTAAAGTCTGTAAAGACATCATGAAACAAATCAATCACTGCAACATTTTCTTCACATATATCCATCCAAGCCTTATCATTATCTCCCAAAACAACTTCAAACCAAAGTGCATTGTGTATAGCTGGCAAATATCTAGGGGGGTAGCGAAGTTCTTTTAATTTAACCCCTCTTGTTCTTTTTTCTAAATTGCTTTTTGCAAGCAATCTAAAATTATCTCCTTGTTCAACAGAAGTTTTAATTTTATCAATACTCCCACTAGTATTAATAGCCAAATAAAACTCGTTAGAATTATGAATATCATTTGATTTTAATTTACATTCATAATATCCATTGTGCAATGTAAAATCATATTGTATATAATCCAAATATCCACCTATGGCTAAAACCGATCTTATTTTGCGTATTAAATCTTTAAAAACACTCATTAAATTATTGTGATCATATTCCATAATCTCGTGCTTTTTCAATAAAGGAAATAATGCTGAAAGCTCTCCAAGAAAGGAAGCTAATTTTAAATAAATTTCAAAAGGCTGAGCTTTATTTGTATTTACGACAGCACTAATTACAGGCTCAAAAGAATTTAAAACCGAAAGCTGCAAAATATGAAAAAGATTCTCTCCTGAAATGTCATTTGTATTATAACCACTTTGAGCTATTTGTTCGCTAATCTGATCTCTCTTTTTTCTAATTAAATACATAAGCTCAAGCACATATTCTTTTATAACGCAATCATGACTCATAATAAAAAAGGGAGGACAATAATCTCTATCAAATGTCAATTTAGGAGCATTAATGTTCTTTGAAATCCAATTTAAACGACAAATTGGCAAATAAACATAATTATCATCATTTTTGTCTGTACTAAGTTTAATATTAAAAATTCTTTTTAAAAGTGAAATTTCATTATTTCCAGTATTTTCATCTTTAATTGCATATTCTTTAGTTTTATAAAGACGATTTGTTTCTGTTGATGAATTTAAATTAGCCTCATTTTCGTTATAGACCGGTAAAGCTAAATATATTAAAAAATTTTCATTATCTAAACATTTATCAATATCTAGGTTAAGCATAGGTATGCTAGCATTTCCAGGCATACTAATTTCTGTACCATCTGGCATTATGGCACAAATTTTTCTAAGACCTATACGCAAATCATCTAGCAATTCTTCATTTATTTCGCACTCTATCAAGCCATAAGGATAATAGACATTTAATTTCCATAAGGTTCTATTTATATCAAAAATTAAATTTTGCATTTGTTGCATATGATGGGGTTGCAAAAATAAACCATCACTCCAATGCACACTTTCTTTAAATATCATAATATAACACCTCTTTATTGTTTATTGATTATAAGTTGGTTTTGAATCAAGAAAAGTTATACCAACGGGTCTTATTTCTATATAAATATGTTTTCTTTTTCCAATATAAGATTTAATATCCTTAGTAACCTTCTTTACACTATCATCAACACCTGGTAAATTTACAGCCACCAACAATTCGACAGCACCTTTTTTCTTCCATAAATTCCACTCTTTTGCATTATCATTAAAATCTTGCTCAGCAGCTCCATTGGATTGAGAAAATTTAAGTGTATGTGGCATAAGACTTTTTCTCATTGGATTATTAGCCTCAAAATATTTATTCATATTATAAGAACTCATCCAATTTTTTTCATTTTCATTCAAGCCAACTATATCCACTTCCAAAGAAGGATAATACCCATAATAATCTTTAAGCTCTGGAGACAAATAAACACTCATATTATAGCTACTAGTGCAAGCTGAAAAAAAGAATAAAAATAAAAAAACAAAAAAACTTTTAAATAAAATTTTATCCATCAACCTCTCCATTAAAACGCTTATTTTTGGTTTCAAATTTGCCTGAATTTAAATTAAACTTATATTCATGTGGGGCATGATTTTTAGATAGACTTTCTTCCCAATTATTCTTGCCATAAGCAATCTCCATGCCAATTTCAAAAAACTTTTCATATCTTTGTTTGGGCTTCGTTTCACCTTCCATAAAAGCTAATTTAATCAATACACTTTTAATCCCATTACTCACCATAGCATTAGGGGCTTTTACTATAATATCTCCACCCAAATTTAAATCTCCAAAAGCCCAAAAAGCACTTAAAGCCAACAAACCTTCTGCCTTATCTTCCAAACCCACTGAAGCTTTAAAAGCTCTTTTGCTATTTTCTTCATCAGGAGATATTATCCAAGCATAGATAGCATTTAAAGCATTTGTAGTTTTTTCTTTTTGCTTATTTATATCCTTTTTGGGAAAATACAATTCGGTATTTTCCTTAATCTCTTCTTTCATTGTATTGAGTTTTTGATTTAAATTGTCCATTTCTTTTTTTAAATCCGAATTTTCATAATGATCTACTGGCGTATAATTCTGAGCTTTTTGCAAAATTTCTTCTCTAAATTTAGGCAAATATATCCCTGTTTCTTTTTCTATTTCTTTGTATATATTTTCAGTTTTTTGCTTAAATCGAGCAAACAATTTAGGATCAATTGTTTTTTCAAGTTCTGCCTGTTTTATTTTTATTTTATCCATTTGTTCCAGTAACTCTTGAAATTTTTTTTGAGCTTCTTCTTGGCTTTCACCCGCCTTTTTTAAGGCATCTTGAAGCCATTCTGGCATTTCTTTTTCTTGTTTTTTTTCTTGTTTTTTATTTTTTTCTACTTCTTTTTCCTGTTTTATTTTTATCTCTTCTAAAAGCTCCAATTCGCAACAATATGCCCACCAGATTGCGGCTCTTTTGTGAAGATTGTAAGCTAAAAAATCACAAGCATTTTTGTAAAGTTTATTTTCAATTAAAGCATTAAAAAAATCCAAAGCATTATCGTTTTGAATTAAATGCTCTAATTCTTCTGATACTTCATAACCTTCCTGTTCTATTAGCTTTCTCAAGCTTTCTTGCTTAAATAAAATAATATGTTTTTCCATCCATTCTAATTTATCTGACATTTACCCTCCTAAGTTTGCTGAGTGAGTGCACTTCGTATTATTAAATTTTGAATTTCTTCTTGTTGACTCAATATCTTAGAATTCGAGGTTGCAACTTCTTGGTCTAGTTCCTGTATCCTTACATTTAAAGCTGCTATAGCAGTTGCTAAACTCAGTACAGTGTTGTCGAGCGATTGAATTCTTGTTTCTTGGTTTATGTATGTTTGAGTATTATTTAAACCTGTAATTTGCTCCCCTGAGTGATCACTTTTGCGAAAATAACAAATAAAACCACCAACTGTTGCTCCTCCAAAAGCAAGTGAATTAAAAACAGTCATAGTTATCGCATATTTATATGCTTTCTCAGCAGCTTCTTTCTGATTGCTTAATATATTATTCTTTTTTGGTGCTAACATTACTTATCCTTTCCTATTATATAATCTTTATTTTGTTGTCTTATTTTTTTCAACTCTTTGTGAAAAATAAAAAATATGATCCGCCGCGCTAAAAAAGTTGCTAGCCAACCGAGCCTTTTGAAAAAATGATGGTCCTGGAAGTTGCACACAATTCACTTCATTTTCACTGGAAACTTGCAAATCACATCTGTAGGATGCAGTTTCGATTTTATGAGGGTAAAGGCTCAAAGAACTTGGCACCCAAGTTCCCAAAGGAGCTTCGCCAAAGCTTTCAAGCATCAAAGTAACTGTTTCTGTAATGTAATTAATATGCATGGAAGAATATATTGCCAACTCCAATCTTTTTAACTTTGCTTCTAACTTTTCTAAGTCTTCACTTTCTTTATGTTCTTCATTTTCTTTATGTTCTTCATTTTCTTTTTTTATAATTTCGGCTTTTACCATAAAAAAGGCTAATTTTTCTACTAAGTACATCATATGATTAAGCAAAACAAGAGCCTCAAAAACTCCAGCAGCTTTCGAACGCGAAGCTTGTTGATGAAGCAAATGCTTCATATGATCAATTTTTAGAGCTATCATTCTTATTTGTTCAAGTTGATCTGCGTCTGAAAAGCTATTTCCTTCCTCGCTGCAGCCCTCAATATTATCAAATAACATATTAAGCATATTAACCGCCCCATCAGCTGCTAAACTAACAGCACTCGGAGCTGAAAGATATACCTTGTGTGCTGCAATACTAGCAATACATCCCTCAACACCAACACTCCCACCTAATGCTGCTAATTTAGCTCCGAAATGTCCTCTAGCGCTGAATTCAGTTCCACTAATCATCACGCCTTCCATATTACTTAAAGATACTACCGCATTCCTACTTGGCGACACTGTATCTATAACATTTAGACTAATACCCTCTTCAGTAATAATCAAGCTACTTCTTCCCACTTTTAAAACAATGGACTTTTCAGCTCTTAATTCTACATTACCCTCTATAGAACTCATATAAATATTTTCACCAGTTAAATACATATCTTTGCCACTTTGTGCAAAAATATTTTCATCTGCATCTATATTGACTAAACCTTCTGTATCTATATTAACTATATACTCATCTTTTGAGTTCTCATCTTTTGAGTTCTCATCTTTTGAGTTCTCATCTTTTGAGCTAGATTCAAAATTGTCTGTTTTTTCCAATTCTTTAAACAAAGAATTAATTGTTTGATACTGCTTAAGCTTCCTATCTTGTAAGTTTCTTTTTTTCCAATAATCCAAGGAGTATTTTTGTAAGTCTTTAACTTTACCTAAAGATAAACTACTTCCTTTTCTTTTGTATGTATTTTTTTGTTCTCCTTCTGTTATTTGATAATCATATGCCCACAAACATTGATCGCCCATATCTTTTAAATTTGATTCTTCATTTGTTGATTCAATAAACATATTTTTTGGTGTAGTAATTTTAAAGTTATTCTCTATTTTTTCCATTAGACAGCTATGCAAATACCAAACTCCATCTATATTCACAATCAAGACAATATCATTTTCTATTGGCATTCTATAAAAACTAGCATCTATTCCTATAGGCATGGTAAGATTTACCGTTAATGTATCTTCACTTAATTGAAAATTACCTTTCACATGCTCGAACACCTTTGCTTGAAAAGTATTAAATTTTTCATTCTTATCGGTATTCTCTACAACGCAAGCTTTTTTTATAACCAATTGATCTTTTATTGAAGTTTGTGTTGAGGGGATTTTTTGTTTATTGCTATCCCGTTGAATATTATCTAGTCTAAACTCCGCATTAAGTGCAGAATTTTTTGCCAACGCTAAGTCTTGTGTAGCAACAGAAGAAGATGAAGAATAATTCGTGGTTTGTATAGGGAGAATCGACATTTCACCTACATATCCATATTCAACATTTTGCTCCTCAACAATAGATTCAAAAGCCATGCTAACATTATCAAAATTTTCTATACCTTTTATGTTTTCACTATGAATCTGCTTATTGATTACTAAATTATATTTGTAGATTCTAGCTTTGAGCTCTTGCCCAAATTGTTTTTGTGGAAATTTAATTATAGTGCTTAAATCAACTGACAAATCAGAACAATTAGCTTTTATTACTTTTTTTGGGGCATTTAAATTATTTATGTTTTTATCCACAAACTCTTGCCACCTATCATTGCTAGTATCCAATTCATATCCGCGTATTTTTTTTTGTAATAAATTTTTATTTAGAATTATATTTTCCAATAATTGAATTGAGCTACTTTCTTTAAATTCTTTTCCAAAAGCTAAATTTTCTTGCACATTGCATGTATATGAACCTTTGCTGTATTCATAATAATAATTCAACCCAAAAAGCTTCATAGTTTTTTTAAAAAAATGAAGATTAGTTTCATTTATTTGATTATAATTAATTTGATCGCCAAATTTTTCCTCAAATATTTCTGCATTTTTTTTAAAATTAACAGAAATTACAGATTTATTAAAAATTTTATCCAATAATCCTTCAAATTTTTCTTCTTTATATGTTTTATTTTTGAATTCCATATCTTCATAAATAATAGTGGGCGGAACCAATACAAGCTCATAATTATAATTTACATTACCACCATATTCTATATAACCGCTGTTTATTATATCAGCAACAATGCCTGTAATAATCCTTTTGCTTTTATTCTTGCCATAATCTATTGTAATTTTAAGTTTTTTTTCGCCAAGATCTAAAACTTTGGTTTTGGATTGTTTTTCAATTTCACCCTTAATGAGAATAAAGATTCTGTGTTCAAATTCATTTGAAATAGATTCTTGCGAATATATTTTATAGACAACCAAATTTTTTAACAATCCCGAAGGAATTGAAGAATCTGGACTAGATACTTCAATATTGTTAATATAATTTTTTATCATTTTCTCTCCTAAGATAAAATATTAACAACATTAGAAAAAGCTACAGGCACACTTATAGGGACACCAGTAACAGGATTGCTACCTGTAATCATACTAGTAACTACAGCTCGAGGCTTACCGCCATAAGTGTATTTTATTGCAGTAGTGTTTGAAATTACACCCACACAATTTGCACCAGATATGGAATCTCCAACCAAACTAACAGGCATACCTTTACATAAGTATTTAACAAACCCCGGCGATACTACAAGATCACTTGTAGCGCTAGTGCTAGTTAAAGTAGCAATTGGATTTGGCATCTCTAATCCTTTTTATATTCAAATTGGTAAGAAATCTCCCCATTTTTAACTTCCAAAAAAACTTTACTAATTTTTTTAGTTTCCAAGTTATTTTGTAAAAATTTTATACTAATATTGGGCAAAATTTCATTATTAATTATAGCATCAATCATTCTTGCTCCTGAAGCTATATTATTACATCTTGTCATAATTTCATCTTTTAAACTTACATCATAGGCAAATTCTGCCTTGTAATACTCTTGAATTCTTTGAATAATCTTTTGAAGTTTTAAATCTATAATTTTATGCAAAGCTTCTTTATTGAGCGGATAATAAGGCACAACAACAAGCCTTCCAAGTAAAGCTGCTGGAAAAACTTTTTGCATTACAGGTCTTATGGCACGCTCTAAAATTTCAGGTTTTGGATAATTACCATCCTCACATAAATCAAATATTTCACTATCCCCAACATTAGTTGTAAGTATGATAATAGTATTTCTAAAATCAACCAACCTTCCTGCACCATCTTCCATTCTTCCTTTGTCAAAAACTTGGAAAAATATCTCATGAATATCATGATGGGCTTTTTCAATTTCATCAAGCAAAATAACGCTGTAAGGTTTTTTCCTTACCGCTTCAGTAAGAACTCCACCTTCGCCATATCCTACATAACCCGGAGGTGCGCCTTTTAGTGTTGAAACAGTGTGTGCTTCTTGAAATTCACTCATATTTATGGTAATAATATTATCGCGACTTCCATACACCATTTGAGCTATACTCAAAGCAGTTTCAGTTTTCCCAACTCCAGAAGGACCTGCCAACATAAAAATAGCTTGCGGTTTTTGAGGATCTGCTAAATTTGCCTTTGCGGTAATAATGCTTTTGGCAATCAAACTAAGGCTATGATTTTGCCCTATGATATTTTTAGCTAATTCCTCTTCCAAAGCCAAAATAGATTTTGCTTCATCTTTGATCATTCTGCCTAGTGGAATCCCAGTCCATTCTGAGATAATCGCCGCTATAGCTTGTGCATCTACAACAGGCAAAATCATCGGATTTTCACCTTGGATTTGTGCTATCTTTCCACGACTATCATTGAGTTTTTCTTTAAATTTTTCTAATTCATTCTCATCCTGCTCATTTAATAGTTTAGTTCTTAATTCTTTATATTCTTGTATAGCTTCTTTTTCTTTATCAAACTTTGCTTCCAAACTCTGCTTTTCTTGTTCTAACTTAACAAGCTCCATATCAATCAATTTTAAGGATTCAGAGTGATCTATACCCTCACGCTCCTCTCTTAATAAAATTTCTTTTTCAAGCTGTTTGCTTTCTATTTTTTTTATAAGAATCTCTAAACTTTCAGGCATACTTGATTGACTAAGAGCAACTCTAGCACTTGCAGTATCTAATATGCTTGTAGATTTATCAGGCAACTTTCTAGAAGGCAAATATCTCCTAGAAAGCTTTACACTTGCTATTATAGCTTCATTTGTAATAGTTACATGATGAAATTTTTCCAAAGACTTTGCTATGCTTCTCATCATTTGTATGCATTTTTCATCATCTGGTTCTTCTACAGAAATATTTTGAAAACGCCTAGAAAGTGCCGGATCTTTTTCAAAATACTTAATATACTCCTGCCAAGTTGTAGCTGCTAAACATCTTAATTCTCCACGCGCTAAAGCAGGCTTTAATAAATTTGCAGCATCATTTTGCCCAGCAGTTCCACCTGCCCCAATTAAAGTGTGAGCCTCATCAATAAATAGTATTATAGGTGTGCTTGAATTTTGGACTGCTTCAATAACTTTTTTTAATCTTTCTTCAAATTCACCTTTCATACTAGCTCCAGCTTGCAGAAGTCCTATATCAAGGCTTCTTAAAACATATCCTTTAAGAATGCTTGGAACTTCATTTTTTGCAAGTCTAACCGCTAAACCTTCGGCAATTGCAGTTTTTCCCACCCCAGCTTCACCAGTTAATATAGGATTATTTTGTCTGCGTCTTATTAAAATATCTATAGCCTGTCTTATTTCTTTATCTCTTCCTACTATTTCATCAATTTTACCTTCTTTGGCTTTTTGCGTTAAGTCTATGGTATATAATGATAAAACATCATTATTATTTAAATTCGGATCTGATTTAGTAGCATTTGAAACATTTGAATAACTTTCATTTACTTCAACACTTCCTTTTGTTATTTCTTTAAACTTATCTTGCAAAACATCTGCATTAATTTTGATGAATTCATGACTCATATCGTGAAGTTTAGAAATTAGATTTGAATTTTGTTTTAAGGCAAGCAATAAACTTCCGCTCCGAATTTTATCAAAATCAAACACTATTGAACTAATCATCCAAGCTTCTTTGATAGCCAATTCTATATCGTTAGAAAAATCCTCGATACTTGATGAACCTTTTGGTAATTTATCTAAATATGAAATTAAATCTTTTGTTATTTTATTCTTATCAAGCTCAAAAAAATCAACAATATACGAACAATCCGTATTCTCTTCTAACATAAGTTGATTAATCCAATGTGCTAATTCCACATAAGAATTGCCTCTATTTTTACATAAAATAGTCGCACTTTCTAATGCTTGATAGCTTATCTTACTTAATTTTGAAAAGAGATGTATCCTTTTAATTTTACTCATTTAAACTCCTCATATGAATCATTATGAATTTTTTTACTCCAATTAAAGGCATTGACCACTATAACTGATTCTGGTGTCTTACAATTTTTACTTACCAACCACATATTAATGCCCAAGGCATTTTTGCCTGTCAAATATCCCCTAAAATCAGAATTCTTTTTAATGATAAAACGAATACCATATCTCAGAGGCTTATTAACATACAAATTTACAAGTTGCCTTAAACGCTTAAATCCCACGCTACCTGGAAGCATTTTTTTGCATTCATCAAGACTAATTTCTCCTACTTCTAAAATAATTTTTTTAGTATTGCTAAAATAGTGTGACCCAATTTGAATATTTACCCCTAAAATAGATTTTTTATCACTTCCTAATTGATATAAAAATTCTTTAGGAATCATATGTCTAGTATTAACATAAGGTATCACCTTAAAAGGAATATGAAAAAAATTCGAAAGAATTTTTTCCAAACCATCTCTGCCTCTCGTGCGCTTACTTAAAAAATGCACATAAGCCATTTGCGTGTCGCGTGGAATAGAATTTTTCGGATTTTTATATATAAATTCACTATTCCCCGAAAAAGCACTTATTATTTTGGTATAAATTTGATTCTCACGATCTTCACTGACAGCTTGATTACTCAAAGCCCAAGCTCTATAATAAAGTGCTAACATTCTATTGTGAATGATGTCCAAAAAACGCTGCAAACTTAAATCATAGTAACTTAGAGTTCTTTTTAACACAAAATCGGTAAATTCCAAAGGCATCGGTGCATTAGGTCCTAACAAGCCAAAAAAATAAACAGTTACTAAAGGAACTCCATTAATGACAGAAATATTAGCAATTTCATTTTCGGGAAATTTCAAATGTGGCAATTGAGAAAAACGCACAATCTCACTTTGAATATTTGGAGCTTTGCCTACTTTTGATTTTGACAAATTGTTATTTTCTATATATCTAACAATCGTAAAAAAATCTGGAACTTTTTCGCGATTAGCACTTTTCTTTGCAAAATTTCTACTTAATTTTCCAATGTTGTCCATCTCACAATAAAACCTTGTTCTTGAGTATATAAATTCATTTCTATATGGGAATTTAAAGGACTAAATTGCTTGAAAAAATTCCACAAAACACAAGCAAACAAAAAATAACCGACATCTTGCACCTTTTGTTCGCTAAACTCAACATCAATCTGCCAACCCTGCTCATAAAATACACTATGATTACATACAAACCTAAAATTTTTAAGTTTAGTTTTTATTGCGACAATAGCATTAGCTATTCTTTCAGTTTCATCAAGCGATAAAGCAGAATAACATTGGATAATATTACGAATTATATGCAAAGGTATATCACCATTTCTCCATAAAATGCTTGAAAGATTTAACATAACATAAAGCAATTTCTCCCAATTTTCTTCTTTATTTGAAATCAAAGACTTTTTTGGCTTACTTGGAGTATAAACTAAACTAGCCGCTTGAATTTGATTGTTTTGAACATTTGCTTTAATGCCTTCTTTTAAAAAAATTGGCAAATCTCTATTTGTGCATAAAAGTTCAGCACTTAGTTGCTGAATATTTTCATAATTATTGTGCCAATTTTCTCCTGCAATACTTATAAAAACCTCTTGCCCCAAATAATTACTTCTATAAGAATTCAAACCTATCTGCTTATCCTTTCTGTATAGAGAAAAATAATCATATTTTTGCCCTGGTAGCAAATCATTATCAACATGATAAAAAGGTTTAGCACTAAAAATCTTTTCATTTGAGGCGTTATAAAAATCTACTCGCTCTATATCATAAACTTCGTAATTTAAAGCATTAGTAACATCAGGAACAATATGATACTCCACTTGTTGCTCTACAATCATCCTACTTGAACGCATTTTAAATATATTAATCAAAGGAATATAATTTAGCTTTATAGCATCTTTTGAGATAATATTTTTTAAATCATTATTTTTTTTATTAAAACCAAAAATCAATTCTACATTTTTACTCTGCATATCTAAAAACAATTGATCCTTATCTGTCAATCTACAAAATTTAAATAAATCAATATAAGAAAAATATTCTTCAAAACCAAGCAAACCCGAAATCTCATTGGTATAAGAGTTAAAATTTCTAATACCACTCTCAAGAGCCGTTAAGCTAAATTTGCAACTTTCCTTTTTAATAATTTCTCCTGTATCACTATTTTTTACATAAATTTCAACTATATTTGAAAATAAGTGCGAAATTAAGGTAGAAGCATCAACTTCATTCATATTTAAAAAAAAATCAATATTTAAAAGCTTCAAATCTGAAAAATATAAAGGCGCAATCATTTCTAATTTTAGAATCAAAATAGCAGATAATTCCTCACTTATTCCCAAATTCTCAATATCTCTGTCGGTATAGATACTATCTACAATATTAAAAGGATAAATGGGACTTTCCCACACAGGTGTATATCTACAAGATTCTCCTTGCAAGGAACTATCAAATTTAAAAATTTCTTCTTTGTCTATATAAGATACATCATGAGTCATATTTGAATAATTAGGGATAAGCTCAACAATAGCATAAGATGGGATGGGAAATAAACTCTTAGAAGAAAGAGAATATAAAAGAGATTCAAGCATCCTAGGGAAGCCTGATGAAATTTTCTCATCAACACGCGCTGCTAAAAATGCCGTACCTTCTAAAAGCCTTTCTATAAAAGGATCCTCGCTTTCAAACTGCGATATGTCAAGTTTTGATGCGATTTTTGGAAACTCTTTAGCAAACTCTGCAGCTGAACTTTTTATATAATTTAAATTTTTTAAATAAAAATCTAAAAATTGCTTACTCATTATATATCTTTATATATTTTCAAAAACACTACTACCTGTTTCAAAATCAAAGTTTACTTTCAAATTTAATCCGCCATCTAACAAAGGCAAATTATAAAGTGCATCAATTTCAATTTGGTAGATATGTTTATTGTCATTTAAATTTTTAATACTGATATCATCAACTTTAATTCTAGGTTCAAAAAAAGAAATTTGTTCTAAAAGCCGATCCTTGAATGCTTTTATTATATCATCTGTAACTTGCTCTCCAGAAAAATCTTTTAAACCCATGCATAATACACTTGTGCTAATTAATTCATCTTTAACATCTAGGTGAGATTTTGAAGAAAATATCATTTTAAGATTGTTTATAATATCTTGCTCTAATAGTTCAACATTAATAGTTTTGGATAATAAAAGTGAGCTATCATTAATGATTTTTGAAAGCGTATATGGTAAAAATCCACTCCCATTTGTTGTGTTTTTTTTAACATCATTTCCAATCATCACTAATGATAAACTCCGTTATTAAAATTAACTATTTATTGTTTGGTCAAAAGAAGCTTCAACTGCACCATCTTTTGTATTGTCAGATTTTATTGGTGTTACTTTCCAAGTAATCTTACCTGCTATAAATTCAACTCTCTCTACAGCTTGATAAGCAGTTTCTGCATCAATAACACGCGAAACTGTATTAATCTCTGCCTTTGCAATTTTAACACTCTCTAAAGTTACCTCATAGACAGATACTTGAGAATTACCTATTGATCGACAAACCTGAAATTCAACCTTATTAATTTTTTGTCCAGTCATACAATAATGTTGCAATTTAGGAGTTGCCTTATCTACCATATGAGTGAAATAAAAAGGTGTAAGATGTCCACGCCCAGAAATTTCATAAGTTTTTCCCAAAGCAACATTTTGAGTTGCCCCATGTCCAAAATCAATCACTTCAATCCATTTTTGATGATTTTGTTCAGTTGACTCACCATCAATTCCATCAATTTTAATAAAAAAATCTGTAACCATAATATCTCCTTATTTTATTTATTTTTGCCCACTGGGCAATTTTGAAACCAATCTCAATGATGAAGTTAATCCTTCTAATTGATAATGTGGTCTCATGTAAAATTTTGCACTATAATAACCAGGCTGCCCTTCAATAGTATCCACTTCAACCTTGGCTTCAGCTAGAGGATATTTAGCCTTTACTTCTTCTGGAGCATTTGGATCACTTGTAACATAATTACTAATCCAATTACTAAGCCAATTTTGCATATCTTGTCTTTCTTTAAAAGACCCAAGTTTATCTCTTACTATACATTTTAAATAATGAGCAAAACGGCTGACTGCAAAAATATAAGGTAATCGTGCTGATAGATTTGCATTTGCTGTAGCATCTTTATTGTCATACTCTTGTGGTTTATTGACAGTTTGCCCTCCTAAAAATACAGCATAATCCGTATTTTTCCAATAACAAAGTGGTAGAAAACCATTTTTAGAAAGCTCAGCTTCTCTTCTATCAGTAATAGCTATTTCTGTTGGACATTTAGCCATTATGCCACCTTCATCAGACGGAAAAGTATGCATTGGCAAAGATTCAACTATACCACCACTTTCAACACCTCGAATTCTTGCACACCAACCATATTCAGCAAAAGAACGATTAATATTAACCCCCATACCATAAGCAGCATTCATCCAAGAATATTTTGCACTATCCCCACTTCCAGTATCTTCTTCAAACGCAAATTCTTCAACGGGATTGGTATTAACTCCATAAGGCAAACGACTTAACATTCTAGGAAGAGTTAAAGCTACATATCTACTATCATCCGATTCTCTAAAACTTCTCCATACTGCATATTCTGGAGTAGAAAATATTTTGCTAATATCCCTAGGATTAGCCAATTCTTGCCATGAGTTTAGATTCATCATCGATGGATCCACACTAGAAATAAAAGGAGCATGTGAAGCTGCTGCAATTTGAGCCATACTTCTTAAAAGATCAACATCAGGCGCTGTTTGATTAAAATAATAATCACCAATGAGAGCTCCAAAAGGTTCTCCACCCGCAGTACCATACTCTTCTTCATAAATCTTCTTAAATAAAGGACTTTGATCCCAAGCGGTACCTTTGTATTTTTTAAGAGTTTTTCCCAACTCATTTTTACTTATGTTTAATACTTTAATTTTAAGACTTTCACTTGATGCAGTATTATTAACCAAAAAATAAAGTCCTCTCCAAGCACTCTCCATACTCTGAAAATCATCGTGGTGAATAATTTCATTAATTTGCATACTGAGTTTTTTATCAAGCTCAGCAATAATACCTTCTATAGTATTGATTACTCCACCTTTAATCAAATTTGCATTTTGTAAAGCTTCTGCAATCAATGTCTTTACAGCACTATGCACAGCCTCATTTGCTTCTTCGGATTTTGGCTGAAATTCTTGATTTAATAATTTTTCAAAATCATTAAGCTCGAAAGTTTTAGCATCAAGGCTTTTTTCACTATTACTTTCTACCATCTTTACTCCTTATATTTCTTATCATCATCTTTTTTAGCACCCAATGCATTAAGCAATTCTGGATCTGATAAAATTTTATTTAAAAGCTCTTCAGCACCAGCTTTTCCATCCATATAACTTAATAAATTAGCAAGTTGCTTTCTCGCCACCAAAAGCTGATTTAAACCATCTACTTTTTCAGCAATTACGGCAGGTGAAAAATCATCCATATTAGTAAAAGTCATATCTATGGCAATTTGCCCTTCTCCTGTAATCTGATTTGGAACCATAAAAGCCACTCTTGGTTTAATGTTTTTCATTACCTCATTAAAATTATCAACATCAATTCCAATAAACTTCTTTTCATCTACCTTAGTGACAACCTCTGATTTTCCTGACAAATCAGACAAGACACCCATTACAAAAGGTAAATTGACCTTCTTTTCTGCTCCATATAATTCAACATCATATTCAACTTGAACCCTAGGAGCCCTATTTTTACCAATAAATTTTTGACCACTAGACACTATTTCTCCTTATATTCTAATTTAATCTTATTCTTTAGATACACCTAAAACATCTTTAATTCTATCGACATAGCTCGGTTCTATATCTTTTAACAAATCAATAAAATTCATCTCAGCAATTCTAAGTGCCCTTTCAAGTAAGAAAGGTGCTGGATTTGTTGGTTCATATTTTCTAAAATATTCGATACTTCTTTGCACAAGAAGTAAAGATTCTTGTCTATTTTGAGGGATGTAAGTATTTATATCCAAACAATTTCCAAGAGCTATTTTTGATTCTTTTTGGTTATTCTCATCAACAAATTCCTCGCTATTAAAAGTAACCTCATTGGACTGAAGAGAATTATAAAATTTTAACAAAATAGTTAAATCTCGTTTAAGGGCATCAAAAGAAAAGGAATAATTTTGATATGTTTTTTCATAAATTACACTATCTATATGTTCAAGCACACTTAATATCATATTCAATAAAGAAATATTTTCTTCTATTTCATTTTTTGAAGCCATTCTAGTTTCATTATAAAACACTGAAGTATTAATATCGTGGCTGACACTTTCAATTTCCCCTTGAACAAATAATAAATCTCTCAAAGTATATGAAAGTTCTTTAAATAATTTAATATCGCGCAAAGCAATTAAAAAAAGAGATATTCCTTGACTTTGCATCATGTTAGGTGAGAGAATTTGTAAAATATTTAATCTTTCAGTAGGATCCTTATCATCTTCAGGATCTAGTGCTGGATACATTTCCTCCCATAAATTTACAATCAGCCATTCTACAAGGGAAACACCTTCATATAAACCTCTCAAACCATTAAGTTGAGATTGCGCGAATGTCAAATAAACAGCAACCCTTAAGTCTCTTGTCGTTTTCCAAAGCTCAAGGCAAATATTTTCAAGTTTTTTATAATCTAATGGTTTATTGCCAATATTCTCAACCTGAGAGGTTTCGTTAATTAAATTTTCCATATCCATATAAAGAACACTATATTCTTCATCTTTGCCAGCTTTATTTTCATCTGAAACAAAAACTGTTAAAAAATCTAACTCCATGACACTAAACCTGTTACCTATCAAAATTATTAAGTTCTCAAAAATACTCTCAAAAGGTTAGCATATACACCAAATTTAAAATAAAAATTTTATTAATTTCATATAAACTCAAAAACAAAATTATAATTCCCTATATCACTATTTTTTAACGCAAAAGCTAACAAGATTCCAGAATCATTCTTGCAACTTTCTTTTTAAACAATCTTAAGTCAATCAAGAAAACTTTGTAGTATAATTTCGCTTTACTTCACTATAAAGACTACCCAAATGGAAATTTTTACAACAACGAAAGAATTACACGATTTTATCCGCCATTACAAACAACAAAATCCACACCATACTCTTGGGCTAGTCCCCACAATGGGTGCTTTACACAACGGACATCTATCGCTAATAAAGACTAGTCAAGAATCTTGTGATTGCACCCTTGTTTCTATCTTTGTTAATCCAACGCAATTTGGTGCTAATGAAGATTTTGATAAATATCCACGCAAAAAGGAAGCCGATTTAAGCATTTGCCAAAAAGCCAAAGTAGATGTTGTTTTTATGCCTGAGATTGAGGAAATCTACCCTTTAGATAAAAATTTTCAAACCACCTTTAATGCACCAAGTGCAATGGCAAACACACTAGAGGGAAAAACACGCCCTAATCACTTCAATGGTGTCTTACAAGTCGTGCATAAACTCTTTAATCTCACACAAGCCAATAAAGCCTTTTTTGGCAAAAAAGATGCCCAACAACTGCTCATTATCCAAAAAATGGTAGAAGATTTATTTTTACCTATAGAAATTATACCCTGTCCGATTGTCCGCACTCAAGAAGGATTAGCACTTAGCTCCCGCAATGCTTATTTAAGCGAAGAAGGCAAGAAAAAGGCTTTAAAAATCTCTCATTCTTTAAATATGGCAACAAAAATGATTATGCTTGGCGAAACAGAATCAACAAAAATCAAACAAGCCGCTTTAGAAATCTTGCAAGACTTAGAAGTAGAATATTTTGTCATTATTAATAAAAATCTTCAAGAAATTCCAAGAATCCAAAAAGATTCTACATTGATTCTAGTAGTAGCAAAAGTAGAAGGAGTGCGATTATTAGATAATCTATGGTTATAGATTCTACAAAGTTTAAATTAACTAAATTTTAAGCAAAGTCGCTATAACATACCCCTTTCATAAAGCTTTCCGTGTGAAAGGCAACAAGTCTTCTTATCTTGGTGTAACTTAATTTATTGGGTTATTTAATGCAGCAAAAATCGTGTATTTTTATGGGTGAAATCCAAACAGGACCACTCTTTTTTATGCGACTTGAAAATGCCTTTTTGCTTTCTCAAAATGGTGATATAATAGAAATTATTAGTCAATATGATAATTTAGAAAATGACTTAATTGCTTGGTGTCGCTTCAAGGGGGAATTATTTTTAAAAAAGATTCCGCTCCACAATGAGAATAATTCAAGTTTTGCTTATATTATGCAAAAAGAATCCCCCACTAGATTTGCGACATTTGATCCTAATTCTATGCTTTCTCCACCTCATCAAGGACTTGCTCCAAGTGGAGTATCCATTGAATTAGCAAGCCCACAATATCATTTTCCATTAAATAATAAAAATGAAATTTATGCGGGCAATATGGAGCAGCTCTATGAAGAAGCAAAAAAAGCTCAATGGAATGCCACAACGGATATTCAATGGAGTGAAATTCCGACATTTGAACCAAAATTAGAATTTGCAATCGCACAAATTATGACTTATTTAACCGAAAATGAGTTTTCAGCACTCTATATCCCTAGTCGCTTTTTAGCACAAATCTCTCCTTTTTTTACGGCTGCACCTTTAGTGCTTTCAAGCATCATAGGCGATGAAGGAAGACATATTGAATCTTTTATCAAAAGGGCAAATGCTACAGGACTTGGTGTGCAATATTCAACCCTAACCACACAACAAAGTCTTTATAGCCTATGGGAAGAAAAAGATTATTTTAAATCAAGCTTTTTACTTCATATTATGGGGGAAGGAACTTTTATTGATCTTTTAAAATTTCTTGAAAATTGTTTTGAAAACTTAGGAGATTTACAAAGTGCTAAACTCTTAAATCTAGCAAGACGAGATGAAATTAGACATGTTGCTTATGGAATGAATCACATTAAAAATGCTATTGCTCAAAATCCTACCAAAATAGAGATTCTCAAAGAAGCAGTCTTTAGAAGAAAAAATTATCTTGATAATCAAAGTGATGAATCCTCTTTATTGCTTGAATCATTAGCCATACTCTACGCTAAAGAAGAGAAAAAAATTTCGCACGGATTTGAAGCAGTAGTCAATCTAAAACAAAAAATGGAAAAAAACCGAACTAAAAGATTAATAGAATGTGGGATTGATGAGGAATTAGCAAGAGAACTTAGTCGCTCTCACACACCAAATTTTATGTAATTAAAAGGAAAATAATGCCAACTTTAGAAAATTTAGAAGAAAAAATACAAAAACTAGGTGAGCAATTTATATTGCCCTACACAAAGGAAATTGATCAAGAAGCAAGATTCCCTAAAGAAGCCTATGAAGCACTCAAACAACAAGGTTTTATGGGGCTGCTTGTGCCTAAAGAATATGGTGGTTTGCAGGGCAATAATTTAGATCACGCTGAAGTGTGCTATAACCTAGCGCGTTTTAATGCCTCAACTGCACTTTGTTATATGATGCACAATGTTGCCACTGCCTGTGTATCTCACTATGGCACCGCACATCAAAAATCTCTGTATTTACCAAAAATCGCAAAAGGTGAAGCAACCTTTGCATTAGCTTATAGCGAAAGTGGTTCTGGGACACACTTTGTGAATCCCGACATTACAGAATCTCAAAAAGGAGAAAAACGCATTTTAGAAGGCAGAAAAAGCTTTGTAACTTCTGCGCAACAAGCCAATTATTATCTCACCTACACAAATTCTTGTAAATTACAAGGTAAGAAAAACAATTGGATTGTCCCTAGCGATCATCCTTCTCTAACACATGAAGAAGGCGTATGGAATGGATTTGGAATGCGAGGAAATGTCTCAAAGCCTGTGCAATACAATCAAGTAGAACTAGAAGTGGCAGATTGTCTCCTTGGATCTGAGGGCGATGGAGAAAATCAAATCAATCTTGTAGCAATGTATTTCGTAACTGGTTTAGGAGCAGTTTATAGTGGAGTAGGAATGGCAGCCTATGAATGTGCTCTACAACATTGTTTAACAAGAAAATATTCTGATGGTAAAGATTTAGCTGATAATGAATTAGTTCGCATACATTTAGCAGAACTCTATACTAAGACACAAAGCCAAATTGCACTTGTTAGGGAAGCCGCAAGAGCATTTGATAGTGGGGCAAGTGATGCTCCTATGAAAATATTTGCTTGCAGAATCAATACCACTCACCTTGTTATGGAAATTTGCGAACTTGCAATGCGACTTGGTGGGGGTAAAGCTTATAGCAAACATTTGCCATTAGAACAATACTTAAGAGATGCTATGGCTAGTCAAGTTATGGCACCAAGCTTAGATGTCTTAAAAATTTGGCTTGGCAATGCTATCACAAATAAAGGATAAAAAATGAAAAATATTTTAGTTGGTGCTGTAGCCTATGCACCCCAAATTGTGCCTATTTGGGATACTATTAGAGATTATGCAAATGATTACTTTGGAGGGAAGATTCGCCTTGATTATGTGCTTTTTAGCAATTATGAAAGACAAGTGGAATGGCTTATTAATAAAAAAATTGATATTGCTTGGAATACCAATGTTGCTTACATACGCTCTAAATTTGCCACAAAAGATAATGTTGAAGCTATTTTAATGCGCGATACAGATATCGGATTTAAAAGTATTTTTGTTAGCCAAGAAAAAATATCCAATCTACATTCCCTAAAAGGCAAAAAGTTTGGACTTGGAAGCTTAGATTCTGCACAAGCTGCTATTATGCCTCTTTTTTATTTGCAAAAAGCGGGCTTAAAGATTCAAGAATCACTAGCGCAAAATTTATCAACCCTGCAAACTTCCAATGAAGCTGTGTCTGTTATTCGTTATAATAGCGATGTTGGCAAACATGGAGATACAGGTAGAAGCGAATTTGATGTATTAGAAGCCATCAAAGCAGGAATCCTTGATGCAGGTGCAATTGGCTCAACGACTTGGGCTAGAATCTTACAAGAAGGGACTTATCCAGAAATTTCAAGCTTTTATGCTAGTGAAGATTACTGCCATTGTAATTTCACTACCCTTAAGGGCTTTGATGAAGATTTAAAAAATACTTTTGTATCAATGATGCTCTCGCAAAACACTCTCAAAAATGATCCACAAATCTCACAAATGATGAAGCTTGAGGGGCTTAATCAATGGGTAGTGTGTGATCAACAAATTTTAAGTGGATATGATCATATTATTCAAGCTATGCAAGAACAAAATCTCATCAATCTCTAAAATCACTCTAGATTCTCTTGAATCTAGGGCTATTGTCCGCTAATTTTTAAATCCAAATTTATATTTTTCATTATTCTCTTTTTAAAATTTTTCTGCTATAATTTTAGGCTTTTATTTTTATCAACTCACACACGCTAATCCTAAGTGAGGTTGCAAATTCCTTATATTTTTGGACTTTGTTAAGGAGCGTGGAGGGAAAACCAAAAACATTAAATAGGAGAAAAATATGGTAACAATGAAAGATCTTTTAGAATGTGGTGTGCATTTTGGACACCAAACAAGACGCTGGAATCCAAAAATGAAAAAATTTATTTTTGGTGTAAGAAAAAATATTCACATTATTGACTTGCAAAAAACTTTGCGTTACTTCCGCTACACTTATAATATCGTAAGAGACGCTGCAGCTGAAGGCAAAACTATTATGTTTGTTGGAACCAAAAAACAAGCAAGTGAAACACTTAAACAATATGCAGAAAGCGTAAATGCACCTTATGTTAATTATCGTTGGCTTGGTGGTATGCTCACTAACTTCTCTACTATTAGAAAATCTATTCGCAAACTTGAAATCATTGAAGAAATGGAATCAAGCGGACAAATTGATTTGCTAACTAAGAAAGAAAAGTTGATGATTCAAAGAAAAAAAGAGAAATTAACTCAATACCTTGGCGGAGTAAGACAACTTAAAAAAGCACCTGATATGATTTTTGTAATTGATGCGGCTAAAGAAAAAATTGCTGTTGCGGAAGCTAGAAGACTTGGGATTCCTGTAGTAGCACCACTTGATACAAACTGCGATCCTGATATGGTAGATTACCCAATTCCTGGAAATGATGATGCAATTCGCTCTATTCAACTTTTCTGTAAAGAAATTGCAGAAGCAATTACTGAGGGAAGAGCTATCGCTGGTGGAGAGATTCCAGAAAATAATGAAGTTTCTGAACCTGCAAGCGAAAAAGAAAAACAAGAAGTAATTGAAGAAGCAATGAAAGAAGAAGATTTCACAGAAAACACTGAAAATAAGGAGTAAAAAATGGCAGAAATTAGTGCTCAACTCGTTAAACAACTAAGAGAAATGACTGATGCAGGAATGATGGACTGCAAAAAAGCCCTAGTTGAAACCAATGGAGACTTAGAAAAAGCTGTAGAATACCTACGCGAAAAAGGCTTAAGCAAAGCCGCTAAAAAAGCAGATAGAGTAGCCGCTGAAGGAAGCATTAGCGTTCAAGTTTCACCTGATTTCAAAAAAGCAAGTATGGTAGAAATCAACTCTGAAACAGACTTTGTTGCTAAAAACGATGGATTTAAAGAGCTAAGTGCCAAAACTATTGCTATGGTTCAAGATTCTAATGTTTCTAGCGCTGAAGAATTACACACTCTAAATCTAGATGGCACAAAATTTGAAGAATATCTCAAAACACAAATTGCGAAAATTGGTGAAAATATTGTTGTTAGAAGAATCGCAAAAGTAGAAGCTAAAGGCAGTGGAATCGTCAATGCTTATGTGCATTCTAATGGTCGTATTGGTGTTATCATCGCTCTTAAATGTCAAAAAGAAGAAAATGCAGCTAAACTAGCAGACTTAACTAAAAATCTCTGTATGCACGCTGCAGCAATGAAACCACAAGTAATTAGCTACCATTCTTTTGATATGGATTTTATCAAAAGTGAGAAAACTGCCCTCATTGCAGAACTTGAAAAGGAAAATGAAGAATTAAAGCGATTAGGAAAACCACTTCATAAAATTCCACAATACATTAGCCAATTAGAACTCACTGATGAAATTATCGCAAAACAAGAAGAAGCACTCAAAGCAGACTTAAAAGCACAAGGCAAACCTGAAGCCATTTGGGATAAAATCCTTCCTGGACAAATTGAACGCTTTAAAGCCGATTCAACTTTGCTTGATCAAAGATTAACTTTGCTTGGACAATTCTTTGTAATGGATGACAAAAAAACAATTGCACAAGTTTTAGCAGAAAAAGGCAAAGAACTTGGTGATTCTATTGAAGTAGTTGAATATGTGCGATTTGAATTAGGTGAAGGAATTGAAAAACAAGAGTGCAACTTTGCTGATGAAGTAGCTGCACAACTTGGTTAATCCCTTACAATGCTATTAGAAGCCAAAAATCTTTCTTTTGGCTATGAAAAGCCAATTATAGAAAATCTTAACTTCCAAGCCAAAGAAGGTGAGATTATCTCCATAATGGGTGTAAGTGGGAGTGGAAAAAGCACTCTTTTGCACTTACTTTCTTCATTTTTAAAGCCCCAAAAGGGTGAAGTTTCTCTCTTTAATTTAGACATTTATTCTCTCCCACAAAAAGAACTTTTAGCTCTAAGGCGTAAAAAAATTGGCATTATTTTTCAATCCCATTATCTTTTTTTAGGTTTTAGTGCTTATGAGAATCTACAAGTTGCGTCGCTTTTAAGTGGAGAAAAAATTGATAAATCCCTACTTGAACTCTTTGGGATTGAACAGGTTTTAGATCACAATATCGGCACTTTAAGTGGCGGACAACAACAGAGATTATCTATCGCTAGAATCCTAACCAAAAAGCCACAAATTATTTTTGCTGATGAACCTACAGGCAATCTTGATAGAGAAACAGCTATGAATGTAATGGAAGCACTTTTTAGCTATGTGCGATCCAACCATTCACTTTTAATCTTTGTTACCCACGATCCCCTTTTAGCACACAAAGCCTCCCGTGCTTACAAACTAGAAAACACAACTCTAAAAACTCTGGAATAATCCAACTATGGAGTTTTTAGCCTATCTTACTGAAGGGAATGTAACCAATTTTCTTTTACTCCTTTTACGATTTGCTGGAATTATCGCCTTTTTTCCTTTTTTTGAAAATCAACTTATCAACACTCAAATCAAAGGTATTTTCATCTTTTGGCTAACCATTTTGTTTCTTCCGCTTGTAACAACAATGCCACCAAGCAACCTAACTATTTTAGAATTTATTATCGCAGGAATCACCGAGATTATGCTAGGCTTTTTAGCCTCCTTTGCCTTACAAATTGTCTTTGGTATGATTTCTTTTGGTGGAGAAGTGATTTCTTTTGCTATGGGGCTAACTATTGCTAATGCCTATGATCCTGTAACAGGAGCACAAAAGCCAATTGTAGGGCAACTTCTAACACTTCTTGCTTTAATGATCGTTCTAGCACTTGATTACCATCATTTGTTTTTATATTTTGTAGGAGAAAGCATCAAAGAGATTCCCTTGGGTGGCTTCCTATATTCTCATAATTATATTATTTACACCATTAAAGCCTTTTCTAATCTTTTTTTAATTGGTTTAACTATGTCTTTTCCTATTATTGCCCTTATTTTGCTTTCTGATATTATTTTTGGAATGATTATGAAAGCCCATCCCCAATTCAATCTTCTAGCTATTGGTTTCCCCGTAAAAATCGCCGTTGCCTTTGCTGTCTTGATTGTCATTATTCCTGCTATTATGATTCACTTTAAAAGAGAATTTTTAAGTGCCATTGATGCACTTACGATTCTATTCCAATAAATTTCTTACTAATCTTTTTCTCCACTTCCCCAAGCTTTTGGAATCTTGATGCAAGACTACCTCGCCCACTTGTCAATTTAGTTTCTATTTCATCGCTTTGCTTTTCTATTTTCCCAATGAGCATTTTTAATTTTTCAAAATCTTCCACAATCCCTTCAAATTTATGATAGAAATTTTTAATATCTCCCAAAGCTTTCATTACTTTTTCATCACTTTCAAGATAAACCCAACTAATCTCAATAGTCTTTAATGCCATAAAAAGTGTATGTGGTGTAGTGAGATAAACCTTTTTTGAATAAGCATATTGATAGATTCCATTATCTACGCTTAGTGCAAGATCAAGGATATTTTGATAAGGAATAAAAAGCAACACAAACTCATAAGTATAAGTTTCAAAATTAGCATAAGGTTTTTTAGCAAGCTCATCAATGCGATTTTTAAGATTCTGGGCAATCTGTTGGCATACGCTTCTATCTAGCGATTCAAAGCTAAAACCATTAGGTAAAGGAAACTTAGAATCAATAATAATGCTTTTTTGTTTATCCAAATACACCACTGCATCAGGACGATACCCACTGCCCTCGTGCATAAAATGTGCTTCAAGTTTATATTGCTCCCCTTCTATTAATCCGCTATGCTCTAGCACATTTTTAAGTTGAATCTCTGCAAAATTCCCACGGATTTTTTTATCTCCTTTTAGAATCTGTGCAAGTTTGTCGGCATTTTGCCCTATTTCTTGACTATACGCAAACATATTTTTAATATTTGTCTCTAGCTTTATTTCATTGGCTGCCAAACTTTCTTTATATTCTTTCATACTTTCTCGCACAGGAGAAAAGATAGAATCAAGTATTTTTTTGGAATCTTCCATAAGATGAAGTTTATTTTGTTCTAACATTCGCTGTGATTGATTCTGGATTGATTGCTCAAATTCAGCTTTAAGAGCAGCAAGGCTTTGTGTATATTTTTGCTCAAGCGAATTTAAAAGTTTTGTTTGCGATTCAAGCTGAGTTTGCGCTTCTGCTCTTTTAGTTAATGCATTTTGATAAAGGATTGTCATTTCTTCTATTTTTTCTTTTTGTTCTATATTGGTTTTTTGCAAAGATTCCAATCTTTCTAATTGCCCTTGAAGTTTTGTATTCTTTTGTAAAGATTCATAATAATCTTGGGTGATTGCTTCTAGTTTTTGCTTTTGCTCCCCTTCAAGATTCTGTAAAATTTCTAAATGGGCAGTTAGATTCCGTATCTCCTTGCGTAAGCTGCGATTTTGAGATACAACCCATACCAAAACAATTAATACCACAATAAATAAAAATAAAATTATATACTCCATAAGCCAACTTTCTTTAAAAATTATGTTTTATTTTAATTTTTTTATTCGCTTCAATTTTATCTTGCTAAGTTCTTTTGATATTTCTACCTATAATTTAGGCTTAATTGCAATTTTATATTATTTAACCTAAAATTCCGACTTCATTTCTATAGCTTTGATTTTAATTTTACAATATTTTCTCATTTTTAAACTTCCATAAAGTCAAAAGGATTACTATGCAAAAGCAAACTAGCCTAAGTGGCTTCAAAAAAATTAATCTTATTGTTATTTTGGCTTTTATGTCTTCTCTTGCTCCTCTTTCTACGGATATGTATTTACCTGCTTTGGGAGAAGTGCAAAAATCCTTTGCCACAAATTCTTTTTATACGCAACTTTCTTTGGCAAGTTTTTTTATCGCTTTTGCACTAGGTCAATTGCTTTATGGACCGCTTAGCGATATTTATGGACGCAAAAAACCGCTTTATATCGGAATCTTACTTTTTATACTCTCAAGCCTTGCGTGTATTAGCTTTGATTCCATTTACGCCTTTATCTTTTTTCGCTTTTTAGAAGCTCTAGGAGGTTGTGCTGGTGTGGTCATTGCAAGAGCAATTGTAAATGATAACTTTGAACTTAAAGAAGCTGCAAGCGTTTTTGCTTTTATGATGGTTATTTCCTCTTTAGCTCCAATGCTCTCACCAGGGCTTGGAAGTATTTTGCTAGATTATTTCTCTTGGAAAAGTATTTTTGCTGTGTTATTTGGACTTGGAATCCTTTTACTACTTTATATTTTTTTAGGGCTCAATGGCATAAAAGAAAATACAACTTCACTCAAATTTGATTCCAAAGAAATTTTAAATAACTATGTTAAAATATTTAAAGATCGCCGCTTTAAAATTTATGTTTTTTCCTCTAGCTTTGCTATGGCTACGATGTTTGCTTACATTACTGGATCTTCATATATTTTTATAGATTATTATGGTTTGAGTGAGAAAAGCTATGGGATTCTTTTTGGCATCAATGCGGCAAGCTTTATGATATTTGCCAATATCAATGCTAGAATCGTGCGTCGCTATTCACCCTATTATGTCTTACCATTTTCTTTTGCGACAATGTTTGGGATCGCACTTTTGCTTGCTATTGCTGGTTTTTTTGATTTAGGATTTTTGGTTTTTGAAGTTTTACTCTTTTTTATGATTGGAATGCTTGGATTTATTATCCCTAACACCACCACTTTAGCAATGGCTAGATTCAAACAAAATTCCGGTAGTGCTTCTGCGATGCTTGGTGCGATTCAATTTGCTTTGGCAGGTGGAATTTCCTTTATTGTAAGTTTTTTAGAAGCCAATAGTCCGCTACCTTTAGCACTCATTATTGCTGTGTGTCTTATCATTGCTTGTGGAATCTATCTCCTTCTTAACGCAAAAAGAATAAAGAAATACAAAAGGCAACGGGGTTTAAAATAATTTTGTAAAAAACCATTAAAAAAACCCTTTCTCTCTTGACTTAGACTAACTCTCATCTTTTATAATCTTTCTTTAAAATCTTCTTTTTGAAGATTTAATATTTTTAATAAGGAGATGCAATGAAAAAAGCACTATTTAGTTTAATTTTCTTAGGAGGTTTCATTATGGCAGATTCACAAGCAATCATAAAAAGTGGAGAGTTAGAAAGTTTTGAGGGAAATTCTACAATCTTTAGCGGTAAAGTCAAAGTTTCTATGCTATTTAATTCAGAAACTTGGAGAGAATTTGGAGGAGCATTAGTAGAATTTGAAAAAAGTTCTAGAAGTGCTTGGCACACACACCCAGCAGGGCAAACACTTATTGTAACAGATGGAGAAATTCTAACTAAAGTCCCTAGACAAAAAGCAAGTATCGCAAAAAAAGGAGATGTGATTTCTTGTCCCCCAAATGTGCGACATTTCCACGGAGCAACTGATAGTAGCAAGGGAGCACATATCGCACTTACTCAAGAAAAAAATGGCAAAAATGTAACTTGGGAAAATCTCGTTAGCGATGTTGAATATCAAGAAGCTCTCAATGAGGCAAGAAGCAAACAATAAATACAAGCGCAGGCAAATGGTAACCAAAATAGGATTCTAAGCCTTTTTTGCCTATGCTTGGTTCATTGCCAAACAATTTAATGATAAAAAGAACATTTTTTTAGTTCCTTATCTAACTTAATATTCATTTTATTTTTACATTCTTGTATCTAATTTTATTCTCTTTTCTCTTGACTTAGACTAACTCTCATCTTTTATAATACAAAATCCTAGTTTAACAGGATGCTTAGAAACAATAACAATAAGGAAACAACAATGCCAAATCAAACAAAACAAGACAACAAAGAATCGCGTAGAGACTTTTTAAAGACTTCAAGTAAAATTTTACTTGGTGCAACCGCATTGAGTTCTTTAGGAACAAATCTTTTTTCTACAGAAATTGAAGAAAGAAATTATTCTTTAAATTTATCTAAAGGAGAGAATATGAATAAACTGCCAAATAGGATTTTAGGCAAAGGAAATGCAGCCTTAGAAGTTTCAGCATTAGGATTAGGTTGTATGGGAATGAGTGCAAACCATGGAATACCCCCACAAGAAAAAGATATGATAAAACTACTCCATGAAGCTTATGAACTTGGAGTGAGATATTTTGATACAGCTGAAATTTATGGACCACATACCAATGAAATATTGCTCGGTAAAGCTTTTAGGGATAGACGAGATAAAGTAATAATTGGAACTAAATTTGGACTTTATTATCCCTTTGGAAAACAGCAACAAGACTCAAGCAAAAAATCTATTTTAAGAGCCATTGATGAGAGTCTAAAAAGATTAAATACTGATTATGTAGATCTTTACACTCAACATAGAGTAGATACTGACGTACCCATCGAGGAAGTGGCTGACACTATGAATGAACTTATAAAAATGGGTAAAATTAGGCATTATGGATTAAGTGAAGCAGGAGCAAACACAATAAGAAGAGCCAATAAAGTTTGTGCAATTACTTCTATACAAAGCCACTATTCAATGATGATGAGAGAAGTTGAAGATAATGATGTGCTAAAAACTTGCGAGGAGTTAGGTATAGGTTTCACCGCATATTCACCTTTAGAAAGAGGATTTTTAGGAGGTCTAATGAATGAAAACACAACTTTTCATCCAACACTTGATATGAGATCTTCTTTTCCAAGATTTACACCAGAAGCACTCAAAGCAAATCAAAGCTTCATAAATTATGTAAGAGAATTAGCAAAAAATAAAAAAATAGATGGCAAGGAAGCAACTACTGCACAAATTGCATTAGCTTGGTTACTAGCGCAAAAACCCTTTATAATGCCAATTCCAGAAACCACAAAAATTGCCCACTTAAAGCAAAATTTAGATTCTTTGAAGATAAAATTCAGCAAAGAAGAATTAATGCAAATAGATTCCAAAATAAAAACAATAAAAATAGTTGGGGAGCGTTACCCTATAGGATCTGATCAAGCTAAAAGTGTTGGATTGTGAGAAATATATGAAAAAAATTTTAAGTATTATATTAGGAGTATGCACCCTAGCACTATCAAAAGAGCCTTTAGTAAAAATTTCTGAAATTCTAATAGATTGCCAATATCTTAAGGAATATAAGGATATTCTACAAACAGAGAGCAAACAAAGTGTAAAATTAGAAAATGGGGTTCTTATGCTCTATGCCATGCAACACGAAAATAATCCTTGTCAATTTAGTATCATAGAAGCATATAAAGACCAACAAAGCTATGAAAATCACATAACAAGTCCGCATTTTCAGCTTTATAAACAAAGCATTTTGCATATGATAAGGGATTTAAAATTTATTCCAATGAAAGCCTTGAATCCACAAATGGCTTTGGAGAAAAATATTGATGAGTAAAATTGAGATACC
The DNA here is from genome assembly GCF_000162575.1 of Helicobacter canadensis MIT 98-5491. Taxonomy (NCBI): domain Bacteria; kingdom Pseudomonadati; phylum Campylobacterota; class Epsilonproteobacteria; order Campylobacterales; family Helicobacteraceae; genus Helicobacter; species Helicobacter canadensis. The sequence goes on along the minus strand of NZ_CM000776.2, from coordinate 484,049 downwards.
ATTAGTTTATGCAGAATTTTTTAATGGTTTCCAAAGTGAAATTGTCATTGCTTTACTTTATTCTCTTATAAAATTTTCATTTTATCAAGATATTATAAGGAAACCATCAAGCACAAAAAATATAAAAGCAAGAGAGCTAAGAAAACATTGTTTAATAGGATTCTTAGAAACAATAACAATAAGGAAACAACGATGCCAAATCAAACAAAACAAGACAACAAAGAATCGCGTAGAGACTTTTTAAAGACTTCAAGTAAAATTTTACTTGGTGCAACCGCATTGAGTTCTTTAGGAACACATCTTTTTTCTACAGAAATTGAAGAAAGAAATTATTCTTTAAATTTATCTAAAGGAGAGAATATGAATACCCTAACACCACAAGCTAAAGAAAATTTACAGAAACTTTTTGGCACTAGTGCCTTACCAAAAGAGGATTTAGAATTTTTTACCAATTATGCCAATTTTGCTTTTGATGAAGTTTGGCAAAAGTCAAATTTAAAAGAAAATGAAAGACTTTTGCTCATTCTAGCTTCTCTAATAGCCCTATCTGCAAAAGAAGAATTTGAGATTATGTTAAAGGCGGCTTTAAAGAGTAAAATAAATCCCATAGCAATTAAAGAAATTATTTACCAAGCCACCCCCTATGTTGGGATAGCAAAGGTAGCAGATGCTTTAGTCATTACAAACAAAATTTTTAAACAACAAGAAGTAAAGCTACCTTTAGAATCTCAAAGCACCACTAACCAACAAAATCGCAGAGAAAAAGGTTTTGAAATACAAAAAAATATCTTTGGTGCAGCCATAGAAAAAAGCTATGATTCTACACCTGCTCATAAAAAACATATCAATGAATTTTTAAGTGCAAATTGCTTTGGCGATTATTACACGCGAAAAGGATTGGATCTGGCTTTTAGAGAGCTTATAACCTTTGTTTATCTAATCTCTATGGGGGGAATAGAATCTCAAGTCAAAGCCCATATACAAGGAAATTTAAATATGGGAAATGACAAAACAAAGCTCATCGCAGTAGTCACTGCTTTAGTCCCATACATAGGCTATCCAAAAAGCTTAAATGCACTTAATACCATTGATGAAATAGCAAAATAAAAGAGGGCTAAAATCTATTAAAATAGATTTTAGCTACTTTTAATCAACCTGTATTTCTAATGCCTTGTGCAATTCCTACAATAGTAGTAATAATTTGTTTAGCAATCCTTTGTTTTTGCTCAATATAAGTCGCATTTTTATATTGCTCCATCAAATAAAGTTGGAAGAAATTAAGACTTGTTAAAAAAGATTTTCGCAGTAAAATAGACTTTTGAATATGCTTTTGTGTCTCAAGCAATGTTTCTTCTCCTCGCACATACAACAACCACTTCAGCGTCAAATGATACTCACTCTTAATTTTTTGCCAAATTTCTTTTCTAAGATCATCGTTCTCTACAAACTCATTATAATGCTTTGCAATCTCTAAATCTACTTTTAAAAAAGCTTGTGAAATGTTATCAATTGTGGTTTTAAAAAATAAATCTTCTTTATAACAATTTCTTAAAATTTCTTTATCAAACCTTGCACTAGCTAACTCTAACCCACTTCCAAGCCCATACCACGCTGGAATAATTGCCCTATTTTGCGTCCAAGCAAACACCCAAGGAATCGCTCGTAAATCCTCTACATTTTGTGTATTTTTACGCTTTGAGGGGCGTGATCCGATATTAAGTTGTTGAATAAATTCAATAGGCGTTGCGGATTTGAAATACTCAATAAAGCCTTCTGTTTCATAAACAAGATTACGATAAGTCTTAAATGATTCCTCGCTAATCTTTTGCATAATGCTTTCAAAATCCCGATTGCAAACCTGTTTATTAGTTCCATATTTATCATACACCGATTTTTTTAACAAATTTGCTAAGGCACTTGCAAAACTAAATTCTGCCTTTTTGGGATTCAAATATTTCTCGCTAATCACTTCTCCTTGTTCGGTTGTCTTTAAGAATCCTGCCACACTATTATCTGGTGCAGAAAGCAAGGCATCCTCTAATGCCCCACCTCCACGGCTAACACTCCCTCCTCGTCCATGGAAAAGGCGGAATTTAATCCTTAATTCCTCCTCCAAAACAATCAAATTATTAATCGCTTTACGCAAAGAATAATTACTGGTGAAGATACCTCCATCTTTACTAGAATCAGAATAACCAATCATAATTTCTTGATTATTTTTACACGATTGCAAATATTCTGCATAATGTGGATTTGCACACAACTCACGCAAAATTACTGGAGCATTTTCCAAATCCCCAATGGTCTCAAATAAAGGTGCAATACCAATGCGAGTTTTCTTGCCTTTTCTCCAAAGTCCTGATTGCTTTGCAAACCAAAGCACACATAATAAATCATTAGCACCTTGGCACATAGAAATTATACACGAATCAATAATATTATCACTAATGCGATCTTTTGCCCATCTAAAATTCATAAACGCCATTAATAATTCTTGTGATTCTTTACTTAGCTTTCCATATAAAGCATTAAGATCTAAAAGAGGTGCAGTAAGGGCATTATTAAGAATCTCTTCTTGTTCTTTTTTGGGCAATAGCAACAAATCTCCTTGCACATAGCCTAATAATGAAAAGATTTCAGCAAGTGCCCTCCAAAATACATCACGATGCTGCCTAAAATCTAATTGCATCAGATGAAACCCTGCCAAAAGCACAAGATTCTTAAGTTTTTTGAGATAAATTCCACTCCTTTTATCTAATGATTCTAACATCATATCAATATCTTTAATAAATTCTTTTGGGCTTTCATAGATATAGGGCTTACTTTCATAAAGTGCAGATTGAGGGAGATTTAAAGCCATAATCCGATTTTGCAATTTCTGTCGCATACAAGTTAATTTAGCCCTAAAAGGTTCTTGCAAAAAAAGTTTTTTTGCCATTTCATCAAGGTGTTCTTTTTCTTCCTCTAAACTCTCCAACAATTCTTGTGTGGGGTTAGCATATTCTTGAGCAATAGAAAGTTCCCGACTTAATTTATCAATTTGCTTTAAATAATGCTCAATAATCGTTTGATGCTGCCGCTTCATTACTTCTAACATTACCCCATTAGTAACATAAGGATTCCCATCTCTATCCCCACCTATCCAGCTTCCAAGTCTAATGGGAGATTTTTTAAGTGGTTCTTGCAATGCATTTTGCACTTCTTCTAAAATATTAGTTCCACTTTGTAAAATTGAGCTTTCCATAAAATACAAAAGATTGTCTAACTCAAAAAGCACTTCAATCTTCTCGCTTCTTACGATATGGCTATGCCAAAGCAAATTAAGGCGATATTTCAAATGCTCCTTAGCTGCATTATCTCCGCTTCCAAACCAAAGATTCAAATCATCATACATCTCATGATAACTCTCCAAAAAAGTCCGTCGTAGCGATTCTGTTGGATGCGCAGTAAAAACGGGATAAAATTTGATTTTTTTAAGCACACTTTTAATATCTTCTTCATCATATTTTTGTGCTTTTAACTCATCTATCATTGAGCCTATATGCTTTTTTGAATTAAAGCTCAACAAATGTCGTTCATCCACAATATTAAGCAATAAATAATACAAGGTAAAGGCTTTAATAAGCTTTGAAATATCTTTAGATTCTAGCTTCTTTAACACCTCTTTTTTGGCAATATAATTTGCTGTTTTATCTTCCTTCAAAGCGATAAAAATTTCTCTAATCTCTGGTGCTACTTCCTCTAGCAACTCTCCCATTAATGAAAAAATAAACTCTATTTCTTGAGTTTGATTGCTTTTCACTTTTGCACTCCTTAGTCTATTTTTTCAAAATTATAACGCTTTATTATAAAAGATAATGTAAAAAATAAATATGTTTGTTTTTAGAGGTTTCAATCAACTTGTTTTTATTTATTTTTTGTAAAATCACACAAAAATTATAAAAGGCAATGCAAATGACAACACATGACTTAAAACAAATGGATTTAGACTATACTCTACACACTTATGCGCGCAATTACACACATTTTGTAAGAGGAAAGGGTGCGAGACTTTTTGATAACGAAGGTAAAGATTACATTGATTTTGGTGCTGGAATTGCTGTTTGTAGCGTAGGTCACGGCAATGAACGATTAGCTAATGCTATTTGCCAACAAGCCAAAGAACTTATTCACACTTCCAATCTTTATTTGATTGAACCCCAAGCTAAACTAGCCAAAGAACTTATAAAACAAAGTGGTTATGATATGCGTGTATTTTTTGCAAATTCTGGTGCAGAGGCAAATGAAGGTGCTATCAAAATTGCTAGAAAGTTTGGCGAAGTCAATGGAGAAACCAAGCGTTATCAAGTGATTACTTTAGATTCTTCTTTTCATGGACGAACTATTAGCACACTAAAGGCTACTGCTCAAGATAAAATGCACCATTATTTTGGACCTTTTCCAGATGGCTTTGTGTATGCCAAGGATATTTTAGATATTCCAAACAAAATTAGCCCCGTTACTTGTGCAGTGCTTTTAGAGTTAGTCCAAGGCGAAGGGGGCATTACACCTTTTGATAAAGCAGAAATTCAAAAACTAGCTAAATTTTTAAAAGAAAAAAATATTCTACTAATGATTGATGAAGTGCAAACAGGAATCTATCGCAGTGGAGAGCTTTTTGCTTCTAATTATTATGAAATCACTCCTGATGTCATCACAACCGCTAAAGGATTAGCTGGTGGTGTCCCTATTGGTGCAGTTATGACAAGCCTTAAAGATATTTTCTCTCCAGGTGATCACGGAAGCACCTTTGGGGGAAATTTCCTCTCTACAAGAGCAGCACTAGAAGTTTTAGAGATTCTTAAAGAAGAAAAACAAAGTGGTAGATTGGAAAAAACAATCTCTTATTTCACTCAAAAACTTCAAAATTTACAAAAGTCTTATCCAGAAATCTTTATACAGGAAGTAGGCTTAGGACTTATGCGCGGACTTAGATTAAAAGATACAGAATCATTTAATCTCTTTTTGCAAAAAACTTGCGAGAATCGAGTTTTAGTGCTAAAAAGCGGTAAAAATACAGCACGATTCTTACCTACCTTAACAATTAGCAAAGAAGAAATCGATGAAGGTTTTGAACGCATTAATCATTCTCTTAAGGATTTTTAATGATATTTTGTCAAACTCAAATGGAATTGTTAAGCAATCCTAATGAAATCTGCGTTAGGGAACTAAAAGAAAAATCTCGCATTATTGTTAGCATAAGTGAATTATGTGGGAGCGGAAAAAGCACTTTAGAAAAGTGCATCCGTAAACAAGGCTTTGATAATTTCAAGCCCCATCAAATTGCTTGATGATAATGCAATGAGTCTAAATTTATTTATAATACGCCCAAAAATACGCTATAATGCCCCTCCCCCCCCCGCTAATGACAATCTTAAGCCCTTTATAAAATTTCTTCTCCCTTATATCAAAATTATCTTTTATATTTCTGCTAACTTACAAAGAATTAACTTTAGCAGATATTTTAATTCTTCTTATAACTGATGATAACACGCGATTGAAACGATTAGAAAAAGAGAAAATAACAATCAAGGAAGAATCCAAGCTTTAATGAATGGGAATTTGGAAACTAATATCCTTTTTAAATATGGACTTTGCTTAAAAATTAATTGAACAATAGTAGAAGATCTTTGTCAATCTTCTACTTTGGTAGAGAAAATTAGAAAAATCAAAAATGACACTAAGAACAACTAGCCCAAAAGCGCATCTAGTCGGTTTTGTAAATATTGTGCGTTAAATGAAGATGCGTATAAAGCTGCATTAGCTCTTAATTTAGCATTGTTTAATTCATTATAATTTTCTGCTAAATCATCATCCAATAAATTGCCTTCTGCTGCTTTAAGATTAACAACTGTTTGCATATTTGAATCAATGCCTGATTGTATTCCATTCATTGCAGCTCCAATATCAGCACGCTTCATACCCAAATCTTCAATAAAATCTAAAATGCTTTGCTGGTTATTAACACTTAAATTAGCAGTGTTTGGAGATTGTAAATTAATGCTTTCCAATCCATTGCCTGTCATAAAATCCATTTGCCCACCAAAAACATTTTTACCATTAAAAGTCGCTTGAGACACCGCATCATTCATTGATTGTGTTAAAGCTGCTGCTTCACTCTCAATCATTGATCTTTGAGAGCTATTTAGTGCAGGATTCCCCATTGCTACAGAAAGTTCATTCATTCTAATAGCAGAATCACTCAAAGTAGAGAGTGTGCCATCTGCAATTTGCATCATACCAATAGCATCATTAGCATTACGAATCCCTTGAGACATTGAGTTTGCCTGTGCTAAAAGTGCATTAGCAATAGCTAAACTAGCACCATCTGTGGCTTCAATAGGGCGAGGTGAAGCGATTTTCTTTAGTGCTTTTTCTTCATCTTCTTTTGCTTTATTAAGATTAATTAGACTTTCGTTAGCTTGTGTATTTCCAATTTTCATAGTATCTCCTTTCTAATTCCAAGATTGCTTCCTTGCATTTTTAAATTTTCAAGCATTTTCCGTTCCATTTTCCATTTTTTGTTCTAAATATTTGGTATGGACAACACCTCTTCTAAAATCGTCATTTTTCATCATTTTTTTATGGAAATCAATCGTCGTTTTGATGCCTTCCACACAAAACTCATCTAAAGCTCTACTCATTCTAGCAATGGCTTCATCACGAGTTTTTCCCCATACGATTAATTTGCCAATCATTGAATCATAAAACATAGGAACAACATATCCCGCATACGCGTGAGTATCTATCCGAACATTATTGCCGCCTGGTGCAATCCATTTAGTAATTTTTCCTGCAGATGGATAGAATTTTACCGGATCTTCAGCTGTGATTCGACATTCAATCGCACAACCCTTAAAATCCACCTCTTCTTGTTTAGGAAGCTTTTTGCCTTCAGCGATTTGTATCATTAGCTCAATAATATCCAATCCGCTTACAAGCTCACTCACAGGGTGCTCAACTTGCAAACGCGTATTCATCTCCATAAAATAGAAATTTTGATTATTATCAAGCAAAAATTCATAAGTTCCTGCTCCCACATATTTAATAGCCTTTGTTGCAGTAATCGCAGTCTCTAAAAGCTTTTTGCGCGTTTCTGCTTCTAATGTTGGCGCTGGAGATTCTTCAATTAACTTTTGATGGCGTCTTTGAAGTGAGCAATCCCTCTCCCCCACATGCAAAACATTTCCATATTTATCTGCTAATATTTGCACTTCAATGTGCTTTGGCTTATCAATGAACTTCTCCATATAGATTGTCCCATCACCAAAAGCACTAATTGCTTCACTCTCTGCTGCTAAATAAGCATTAAACATATTTTCTTCATTTTGGACAATCCGCATTCCACGACCGCCCCCACCTGCTGCTGCTTTTAAAATTACAGGATAGCCAATTTCTTTTGCAAGTTCTAAAGCTTCTTCTTTGGATTTTACCGCTCCATCGCTTCCAGGTATTACAGGAACCCCAGCATTTTTCATAACTTCTTTTGCTTTGCTTTTATCGCTCATTAATGCCATTACTTCAGGATTTGGACCAATAAATTCAATATTATGATAATTACAAATTTCTACAAAATTTTGATTCTCACTCAAAAAGCCATAACCAGGAAAAATTGCATCGGCATTAAAAAGCTCTGCAGCTGAAATAATAGCAGGAATATTCAAATAACTTTCGCTAGATTTATCCCCACCAATACAAATTTTTGCATCTGCAAGATCTAAATAATGAGCATCTTTATCGGCTGTTGAATACACTGCAATTGCTTTTTTTCCCATTTCTTTAATGGTGCGGATAGCTCTTAATGCAATCTCTCCGCGATTAGCAATTAAAATCGTATTAATTTCTTTGGTTAAAGGCATTAGATTTTCTCCACCACAAATAAAGGAGAATTATACTCCACAGGTTGTGCATCATTAGGAATAATCTCTTTAATCATACAATCAAACTCTGCTTCAATTTCATTCATAATTTTCATTGCTTCAATGATTCCTAGAGTTTGCCCCTTTTTAACCTTATCACCCACATTAACATAAGCAGGAGCATCTGGAGAAGGACAACGATAAAATGTCCCAACCATTGGGGAATTAATCGTTTCTCCCTGAATGGCTTTAGTGTTTTGAGCAGAAGAAGCTGGGGCTGCTACTTCCACTTGGGGTGCATTTTGAGGGATTTGAATAGGAGATAAGATCTGCGTATTTTGGGATTCTACAATCTGTGTGCTCTTGACACCTTTTTCCAATTTAATTTTGGAATTCTCCTGCGTAATACTTAACGCACTTAATGAACTTGAATCGAAAATTTTAATCAGCTCTTTTATTTCCTTAAAATCCATATTTAAGCCTTTTTATTGAATTTTCCCAAAAGTCTCTTTTCGACTAATTGAACTTAATTTGTTATAATAGCACATTTCTTTACAAAAAAAGTTAAAAGGAATAACAAAATGGGACTAAAAGAAGATGCTTGGATTAGAAAAATGGCAATAGATCACAAGATGATTGAACCATTCTGCGAAAATCAAGTGGGCAAAGGCGTAGTAAGCTATGGGCTATCAAGCTATGGCTATGACATACGCGTAAGCAATGAATTTAAGATTTTTACCAATATCAATGCAATGGTAGTCGATCCAAAGAATTTCGATTCTGCTAATGTAGTTGATTTTGTAGGTGATGTCTGCATTGTCCCTCCAAATTCCTTTGCACTTGCACGCACCATAGAGTATTTTAGAATTCCCCGTAATACTTTAGCTATTTGTCTAGGTAAAAGCACCTATGCGCGTTGTGGTATCATTGTCAATGTAACACCTTTTGAACCCGAATTTGAAGGACATATTACTATAGAAATTAGCAATACCACTCCACTTCCTGCCAAAATTTACGCCAATGAAGGGATTGCACAAGTTTTATTTTTGGAAGGTGATGCACCTTGTGAAATAAGCTATAAAGACAAAAAAGGCAAATATCAATCTCAAACTGGAATTACACTCCCAAGAATCTTAAAAAATTAATTAGCAAAATTTTTTGTTTTGCTAATTTACTTATAAAAATAAAACCACTTGCAAACCTTATCCACTTACACATTCTAAAAAGAACTACTACAAAAATTACCAATACAGATCTTAAATCTATTTGTAAATTATATTTAAGCAAATATTCATGGGGGGGGGGGGGGGGCATAATAACAAGTTTATTTTAAATTTTTAAGGAGTAAGAATGAAATTATCTCTTATTGCGTCAAGAGCAATATTTGGTTTAGGAGTGTTAGGGAGTGTGAGTATTTGTGCACAAGAACTAACAACACAAACACAAGAAATTAATGCGGGACAAGTATCACAAAATAACAGCCCAATCACAATTTATGATGAAAGCCAATTGAAAGACTACTTTGATATAGAAATAGATTCAAGCCGCGATGCTGCAAATCTCGTTTTTAAAGAGGGATACAAAGATACAAATTTACAAATCAATAGTGCTTTATATGAGTTTGTCCCCAAGGGCGTAAATAGAGAAAATACATTTGTAACTATTGATTTAGGTAATGGAGTGCTTGATTTAACAAATACTCGAAATATCGTTGGAGGTGACAAAACTTCCTATTTGATTAATGCAGATATTACTGCCTCACAAATCAATATGACTGATATGAATTTACAATATTTTAGGCAAGAAAGCACATTAAGCGGAAATGTAAAACTAACAGGAACACAATTACCCACTGATTCTGATGGTTTTGGCTCTTCTGTAACGATTGCTAGCAGTGGGCTTGGCGATGGTGATTATAATGGTGGCTTAACAATTTGGGGGAATTTGGAGGCAAATAAAACTAGATTTGAAGGTGTTGGTAATGGTTCCTTAAACTTTGATATTAAAGGCAATGTAAATATTAAAGAATCGAATTTTTCTGTGATTTCTACAAGCTTTAATAACCTCTTTTTAGATAGATTTGTTTTTGCAAGTGCAAATAGCTTTAATAGCGATGTAACCACTAGCAATACCGCAGGTGCAAGCATTATTAATAGCATTTACGATATCGTGAGTGATGAGAATCTTGCAAACCAATTCATAGAAATAGAGAGAAGTGCTTACCTTACTCCTATGGATGTGGGAGATTTTGTAAATTACAAATTAAGCGTGGAAAAAAACAATGGTAAAGAATACTTAATTATAAGCGGTGGGGTAAATTCTACAAAAATCAACAGCGCAAAAGAAATTTTAACATTTGAAAAAGAACATTTAGAGAAAATCATACAAATAGAAGATTTAGAAAACTCACAAGATCCGGTTAAAAAATCTATCTTAGAAGATCTACAAGCACAAATTGCAAAAAAAGAGGAAATTCTTAATAAGATTAATTCTAGTGGCGAAGAATCTCTAACAACCGAAGATAAAATGAACGCGATGGGCATTGAAATTACAAATACTACCAAACACATTTTTGAAAAAGTATCTAACCTTAAAGGCTCTCAAGCAGATAACTATAAATTGCTCCTCACAACAGGCATTATGGGTGGTGCTACAAACACTGCTAAAACAGCAGATTCTATGCAATCTTCCGGCAACCTAAACGAAGCACAAGGTATCTTTGATAGTTTGATTAACTCTAATATTAATGCTAGTGTAGGTATAGGTGCAATCACAAATAAAAACTTCTTTAAAGATGTAAGAGAAAGTGCAAAAAGTAGCATAGATACTCTAAATAATAGTAGTTCTGTAAATGGTGCTATAAATATCTCTAATGATATGGCTCTAGGTGGAAGAATAGCTAGAATTAATAATCCCTATAGTGAAATAAAATTTGCAAATACATTAAAGACAAATGCTTTAGCAAATAATTCTAATATAGCCAGTGATATTCCTTATGACTATTATGGCACAAAAACTTATAAAAATAGTGTATGGGCAAATGCTTTTGGTGGAGCAAATATAGTTGATGGAGAAAGTGGAGGATTGTATGGAATAAGCATAGGTGCAGATAAAGAATTTAATGAAAATTTACTTTTAGGAATCTATGCTACTTATGCAAGTTCTAAAATCAAAGATAAGCTAAACACACAAGATTCTGATAATTATCAAATAGGTATTTATAGTTCTTATAGATTCAATCATTCTTGGGAATTAAACTCTAAACTCTATGGACAAATAGGAGATACAAAGCAAGATATTAATTTAGCAGGAAGTTTAAATAATGCTGATTTTAATAGAAAGTTTATTGGGTTTAATACTAATATTGGTAAAGTCTTTAATTTAAACAATGGATTATTTTTAAAACCCTTTGTAGGAGTGAATTATTATTATAGCTATACACCAAGCTATACTGAAAAAGGTAGCTTAGCAAGAAATGTAGAATCTAATACTAATAATTCTTTGAGTTTAGAATTAGGATTAGAGGCTAGAAAATATTTTAATGAAAGCTCTTATTTATTTATAACTCCTAAAATAGAACAATATGTAGTTAATAATGGAGATGATTATATAGCTAGCTTTGTAGGTTCTAATACTTCTTTTTCTATTAAAGGAGAAGAGAAGAAAAAGACTTATGGACAATTAATTGTAGGAGGAAATATCTCTTTAAATGATAGTCTAAGTTTAGATATAGGGATTGGAGCTAAACAAATCTTAGCAGGAAAAGTAGATTCTAAAAATGAAACTTACTTAAGTGGAAATATGGGGATAAAGTATAAGTTTTAAAAGTTACTAGCTAGAAATAAATTATCTTTAATTTCTAGCTAGTTTGAAATTTTAATAGGGCTGATTAAAGAATAAATAAATATAATTTATTTTTCATTTAAAATAAATCAAATATTCTCTATTCATTTCCCACCCATTTATAAACAATCTTATGTGTAATTCTCTCCAATACATTACGCAAGGCTCCCCAATGCATGACTGCTCCGCCAATAAGCCCGATTATACTACCAAGGATAATATCCAAAACCCTTGCTTGAATAATTATATCTGGATTATAATTCATAAAACTCCCAACTTCTGCCAAATAAGTTGAATAAGGCGTTAAAAAAACCATTGCTAATGCATAATTTCTCACCACAATTAATTCTGAAAAAAACATTAAACTCATCATTAAAAGTGCAAATTCTATAGGGCTAAACTCAAAATGCAAAAGTATATAAGCAAAACTTACCCCAAGAATTGTTCCTAAGATTCTCTGTGTTTGCTTAATCCAAATTTGCTTAAAGGTAATGGCTGTTAAAACTGCTGCGCAACTCACTCCAACCCAATAGCCTCTCTCTAGCTCCAAAACATTTTGCAACACCATTGCTAAAGCTACAAAAAAAGCTATAATGATAGGATCTACAACAATCACTCCAAATCCAAAATCACCCACTTTTGGAATCGGTTTTGGAGTGTGTTTAAAAAGATAAATCACACTAAGAGAATATAATAATACCATCACATTAGCTACCATAGCTCCAATAGCCACAAGCCCTATTGCCATAAAATAATCCTCTAATTTAAAAGGAATAAAAGCTCCAAGCAAAGTTGCAAAAGTAAAAAAGAAAAATCCAGGAGCGCCGATACTAAAATACCGCACTACTTGAGCGCTAACCATAGTTACGACAAATACAATCAAAGGAATAAAAGAAGGGAAAATTTGCCCCACAAGCCCCAAAGTAAAAGCTGTAGTAATCCCAAAAGCACAAGACATACTAAGAATCATTTTATGATAAATGGGGGTATCTGGAACATATAAAAAAATATTTGCCCCAATAATTGCTACAAGCCCTAAATCCGGACGCTTAAAGTAAGCCGCTACAAATAAAATAATTGCCACCCCAAGCCCTGCAAAAAAAGGCATTTGCCAAAGTCTATCACTCTTATTCCAAGTGAAAATCAATTTTGCCTCATCTGTTATTTTTTTGAAAAATGACATCATATTCCTTTTTAAGCCTTATTTAGTCTTTATTTTAAATTTTATTCTCATTTGTTGAAATTATAATACATTTTAAATGGTTTTGATTAACTTTGAAATTTGCTATAATCCCTATCAAATAAAAATTCTTACAAATTTAGCAAGGAATTAGCATATGAAAATCATTGCAAGTAATTTTAAAACCAATCACACAAGAAAATCCACACAAGTCTTTTGTGAAAATTTAAAAAACTTTTTACAAACACAGAATTTTCCTCATAAAATAGTGATTTTCCCTCCTGCAACCGCTTTACTTGAAGATTCTTTTACTCATTTTAGAATCGGAGCACAAAATGCTTATTTTACAGAAAATGGTTCTTTTACTGGGGAGATAGGATTAGAACAATTAAATGAATTTAAGATTCAAACCCTTTTAATTGGGCATAGCGAGAGGCGTGAAATCCTAGGCGAATCCCAAGCAATGTGTGCAAAGAAATTTTCTTTTTTTAAAGAAAGAAAATTTGAAATTTTTTATTGCATCGGAGAAACACTAGACATAAAAAAACAAGGACTGCAATCCACTCTTGACTTTTTAGATTCACAACTAGAAGGTATTGATTTAAACTATCCCAACCTTATTTTTGCTTATGAACCAATTTGGGCTATTGGGACTGGTGTGAGCGCAAGTTTAGAAGAAATTACAACCATTCACACGCATTTAAAGCAAAAATTAGGTAAAATTTCGCTTTTATACGGGGGCAGCGTTAAACCTAACAATGTCAAAGAGATTCTTCAAATTGATAGTGTTGATGGTGTGCTTGTTGGTAGTTCTAGCTGGGAAATTTCTAGCTTTTTGGAAATCTTAAAAAATTCACTTTAAGGAGCAAAAATGATAATGAATGGCAAAAAAGGCTTAATCGTAGGGGTAGCTAATAACAAATCCATTGCTTATGGAATCACAAAAGCTTGTAAAGCACAAGGAGCAACAATTGGATTAACCTATATGAATGAAGCAATCCAAAAACGCGTTTTACCTATTGCAGAAGAAATTGGCGATTCGCAATATGTTTATGAACTTGATGTGAGCAAAAAAGAACATTTTGCAAATCTAAGAGAGCAGATTAAAAAAGATTTTGGGAAGCTTGATTTTCTCGTGCATAGCGTTGCATTTGCTCCTAAAGAAGCTTTAGATGGAAGCTTTTTGGAAACAAGCAAAGAAGCCTTTAATGTCGCGATGGAAGTTTCAGTGTATTCTCTCATTGAATTATGTCGCGAACTTGAACCCATTTTAGCTCCTGATGCTTCAATTCTTACTCTTAGCTATCTAGGAAGTGTTAAACATGTGGCACATTATAATGTGATGGGGGTAGCAAAAGCGGCTTTAGAATCAAGTGTGCGCTATTTGGCTCACGATTTAGGCAAAAAAGGAATTAGAGTTAATGCCATTTCTGCAGGACCTATCCGAACCCTTGCAGCAAGTGGAATCGGAGATTTTAAATTTATTCTTAAATGGAATGAAGCCAATGCGCCTTTAGGCAAAAATGTTACCATTGAAGAAGTGGGGAATTCTGCAATGTATCTACTCTCGCCACTTTCAAGTGCTGTAACAGGTGAAATCCACTATGTCGATTGTGGCTATAACATTATGGGAATGTGTGCAGTTGAAGAAATAGATGGCAAAGCCTCTCTAGTCTGGGATAGAGTAAAATAATACAAAAGGGTAAAAGTGGAAGCACAACTTATGAATCTCGCAATTGAAACCTACAAAATTACGCTCATTTTGTCGCTTCCAATGTTGCTTGTAGGATTAGTTGTTGGTTTGCTTATTAGCATTTTTCAAGCCACGACACAAATTAATGAAATGACACTAACCTTTGTGCCTAAAATTCTAGCAGTTATTGTGGTTATTATTTTTACAATGCCGTGGATGCTTAATATGCTCATTGATTTCACAGCACGAATCTTTAATATGATGCCTAACTTTATTTTTTAATGATTCACAAAACAATCGATTTTTCTATTTATAGTAGTATCAAAATTGGACCTACTCTACAAGTCTCTCTCATTCAAAATCCACAAGACTATTATGAAATATTACAACACACAATCACCCCAAAAATCATTGGTGCTGCTAACAATCTCCTTGTTTCGCCCAATGCAAAAAACCTTATTATGCTTGATAAAAATTTTTCTTATATCAAAGATTGTGGAGATTTTTTAGAAGTAGGCGCACTCACTCCAAGCGGAAAGCTTTTCTCCTATGCCAAAAAGCACAATTTAGCAGGTTTTGAAATCCTAAGTGGGCTACCTGGAAGTATCGGCGGAATCATCAAAATGAATGCTGGGTTAAAAGAATACGAAATTAAATCCTCCTTACTTGGAATCTTGAGTCTAAAAAATTCGCAATCGCTCGAATTTATCCCCACACATTCTCTTAATCTATCTTATCGTTCAAGCACAATAAAAACACTCATTTTTGCAGGTATTTTTAAAAAACAAAGCGGTTTTAATCCTAAACTTACTGACCTTTTTGCCAAAATGCGATCCAATCAACCAAAAGAGCCTAGTTTTGGAAGTTGCTTTAAAAATCCGCCCAATGATTTCGCAGGACGATTAATCGAATCTGTGGGCTTAAAAGGAGTCGCCTTTGGAAGCAACAAATCACTAATGTTTAGCCCAAAACACGCTAATTTTTTAGTCAATTTAGGTAAAGCTTCTTTTGAAGAATCTTTAGAATTGATTGAATTAGCAAGGAATGCTGTCTTTGAGCAACATAAAATTACACTCCAAAATGAAGTGCAAATTCTAAAATAATTTACAATCATTTTTATATTATAAGCTAATCTCTTCTAAAAAACTTAGCAATTATTAATACTAAGATTGCCTTGCACTCCTAGATTTATTCCGCAAACACAATCTCTCTTAAAATAACTTCATTACTTCCTTAAAGTTTCTCTTTTTTAAAATAGAATCAAAAAAAGTCAATCTAATTGCTAGTTCTATATCTAAATTGCCCTTTTTTAAACACCATTTCAAAACCTCCAATGCTAAAGAGCCATTTATTTTCTATAGTATTTTTCATAAAGGCAGCCAACTCTCCATTCACATTTTTATGATAGACAATTCCCACTCCATCTGTATGCCCAATAGAACAAACCGTCCCTCTATGATTGAATTTGAAAGGTTTCTTAAACTCTCTACCTTCTAACTTCGCACAAAGAAGCTCTGCAAGATAATCTCCCATTTGTGCAGAGAGTTGTGCAGTTGGTGCGTGAATAGCATCTTTATTAGCCGCAATTGCACAATCTCCTACCACATAAATATTTGGGAATTCTTCGCATTGCAACTGCGAATTTACTTTGATACGACCTTTTTTATTGGGTATTTCTGATTTTTCAACTATATCACTTCCCCTTACTCCAGCACTCCAAATAATAGTGTTACCCTCAAATTCAATCATTTTCCCTTCTTTTTCTACTAAGACCTTATTTTTTTGTATTTCTTTGATATTCCCACCATTAACGATTTCTACCCCCAATTTCTTCAATTTTTCTTCTGCAATATTGACTAATTTAGGATTAAATACAGGCAAAATATGAGGTGATCGTCCAATACAAATAATTTTTGGGATTTTTCTATCAATTCCACAAATCAAACACAATTCATCTAATTGTGTCGCAAGTTCTGCGGCAAATTCAATCCCAGTAAATCCACTTCCACAAACAATCACACATAAATCTTTTGGGTTTTTAGTATGAATAAAGTCCTTAAATTTATTTTCGATATTTTTAGCAAGCTTCAAAGCACGATTAAGGCTTGAAAGCTTATAAGTATATTCTTCTACTCCTTTAATGCCAAAACTATCTGGTTTAAACCCAAGTCCAATCACCAAATAATCATAAAAATACTCTCCGCCATTGCCAATAACTTTATTTTCTTTGGGGCAAAGTTGAATAATTTTATCTTTAATAAAATTTACTTTTTGAGGATTGAGAATCTTACGATAATAGATTCTTGCTTTTCTTGCACTAAGGGTTCCTATTGCTACTTTATGTAACAAAGTTGTTTGGTAATGATAATCGTGTTTGCTAATTAAAGTAACATCAGCCTTAATTTTTAGCTTCCTTTGTAATCCAAGTGCTACTTTTAATCCCCCATAACCTCCACCAATAATCAAGATTTTCTTCGTATTTTGCTCCATTAGAGAATCCTTTGATAATGATTTTGGGTATATACTAATTTAAATTCATTAAGAAACAAATAAAAAGTTTAATATAATTTTACTTTTAAAAGTTTTTATTTGAATAGCAAGTTGGCATAACCTCTTAAGCTTTGCTATAATTTTAGCCTTGAGATTTTTAAAAGGATAAAATTGCAGAATCTTAGACGCTATGCACTTATTTTACTCATCATTGCTTTAATTTATTTTTTAATTGTTTTTCCTGAAGTTGCAAAAATCCTCGCAGGAGTTGCAATCTTACTTGTAGGAATGACCAACCTTAGCAATGGATTTAAAACCTTTAGTGGCGGATTATTAGAAAAGATTCTCAAAAAATCTACAGACACAAGATTTAAAAGCATTACCTTTGGAGTTATCACTACCATTTTAATGCAATCTTCCACACTCGTTTCAATCATTTCAATTTCTTTCCTTTCAGCAGGTTTAATCACTTTAGCTCAAGGTATAGGAATCGTCTTTGGAGCAAATCTTGGTAATAGTGCTGGTTCTTGGCTTATTGTTGGATTAACAAGCATTAATATCTCTATCCTTGCTATTCCACTTATTGTTTGCGGGACTTTACTTGGCTTTCAAAAAGATTCTTTGCTAAAAGGAATTGGACTTATCTTTATGGGAATTGGATTTTTCTTTTTAGGTGTAGATTACATCAAAAATGGCTTTGAAGCTTACAAAGAAGTTATGGATTTATCTCGCTTTAATTTTGAAGGCTTTAAAGGTGTTTTGATTTTTGTAGGACTTGGTGCAATCACTACAGGAATCGTGCAATCAAGCCACGCAACTTTAGCTATTATCATCGCGGCATTACTTAGTGGGCAAATTGGTTTTGAAAACGCTCTTGCAGCTACTTTGGGAACAAGTGTTGGTGGTGTCGTTACAGCCGTTGTTGCAAGCTTTAGTGCCAATATTGAAGGCAAAAAGCTTGCTATGGCTAATTGCATTTTTAACTTCACCATCGCACTCATTGTGATTGCACTTTTCCCTTATTTTGTCGATCTTGTTAATTTAATTGCAAATTATTTAGGAATTCCACAAGATAATCTTGCCTTAAAAACCGCACTTTTTCATACTTTATTCAATCTTGTTGCAGTATTGTTTATTTCTCTTTTTATTAAACAAATTGTCTTTATCCTTGATAAAATAATCAAAGCTCCAAAAGATAGAGATATGGATGCACCACTTTTCTTAAATCAAAATATTGTTAGCTACCCTGATACCGCTATTGAAGCCCTACAAAAAGAAAGTGTGCATCTCTATAATAATGCCTATGCAATGATTGCACACACCATCGGATTTAACCGCAGTGATATTCGTGGTAATGAAAGCTTTGATTCTATTATACAAACCAAAAAATGGTTTAGTGGAAATGTAGATTTAGACTATCTTTATAAGCGTAAAATCAAAGTGCTTTTTGATGCAATTATGGAATTTTCCACAAAAGCCCAAACCTATGTTACCGAGGAAGAAAAATTAGCAAAAATCTTTGCTTTTAAAATTGCCTCACGCAATATCGCAGAAGCTACAAAAAATCTCAAAATCATTCAAACCAATATGAAAGTTTATTCTAGCTCCTCAAACAAAGCATTAGCCGAACAATACAATACAATGCGTAAAGATTTAGGAGAACTTTTAAGAAGCGTAGAAGAGCTTAAGTTAATGGATGATAGTAATGCTTATCTCATTCTCTCTCAACTCAAAAACGCCAAAAATCTACTCAAAGAAAAAGACTACCACACGCTCCATAATGTAGAAACGCTTATCACGCAAGAAAAAATTAGCGTTACCAATGGGACTTCAATTCTCAATGACAGCGCCTTTATTGCTCAAATTGCTAATCAATTAATCGAAGCAGTTGAGATTATTTTTGCCAAAGAAACAGCATAAATTTATAAACCCCAAAAAATCATTTTTTCTTTTGATAAGCTACATAAATGGCAATTCCAAGTGCCACCCCAATCACCAAAGCTAAAGTAATCCAATGCAAATATTCTTTCAATAAATCTTCATTTTGTCCTAGAAAATACCCCAAAGCTACAAGAATGAAACTCCAAATTCCCGCCCCCAAAGAAGTATAAAAACAAAAAACAGCTAAATTCATTTTTCCAAGCCCAGCAGGAAGCGAAATATACTGCCTTACAACTGGAATAAGTCTCCCGCTAAAGGTAGAAATATGTCCGTGTTTAGCAAAAAAATCTTCCATTTTTTTCATCGTTTTCTCATCAAAAAAAACATACTTTCCATATTTAATAAGAATCTCTCTTCCAAAAAATAATGCCAAATAATAATTCAATAATGCACCCGCTAAAGAACCAAGAATCCCAAAAAATATTGCAACAAAAAAATTCATTTCCCCTTGATAAGCCAAATACCCAGCAGGAATCATAACCACTTCACTTGGAAAAGGAATGAAGCTACTCTCTAAAAACATCATAAAAAAGATTCCAAAATACCCCAAATCACCAACAAAATTCACAACAAAATCAATAATTGTTTGCAAAAATTCCTCACTTATTTCAAAAATTAAATTAAATTATAACTAAAACCTAGTTATAATTAAAAAATTTTTTAATAAAATTAAACAAGGAAAAAAGAAAGTGGCAAAAGAAAAATGTCCTCCCTGTGAATGTCCGCAAGGCGTTCCTTTATGGCTTGGAACTTATGGTGATATGGTTACACTCATTTTGACTTTCTTTATTTTACTACTTTCTATGGCTACTTTTACCACTGAAAAAATTGATGAAGCAATCGGTTCTTTAGAAGGGACTTTTGCGGTGCTTGAAAATGGTGTAAAAACACAAATCAATCCCCCTGCTCCAATTCTTGCAACTCCTATTGAAGCCCAACAAGAAATGGAAGATGCAACCAATATCTTTGCTAGTCTTATTACCGAATACAACGAAATCAACAAACTTGCTAATGGTCCAGCTGTTGAATTTGAAGAAGCTGAAGAAGGTGTGATTATTCGCATTCCAGAATCATTACTCTTTGAAAGTGGTAGTGCGACTTTAACTAATTCTAGCGGACTTGCATTTCTAAAAAGATTAACCTTAGAGTTTGATAAACTCCCAGAAACAGCACTAATTAAAGCTATTGGACATACAGATAATGTCCCAATGCGAGAAAATCCCATCTTTGCGGATAATCTAGAACTCTCCATTGCTAGAGGTGTCAATGTTGCTGAACTTATCATTACAGAGGGCATCTCAAAAGAAAGGGTTTTAGGTGGTGGCGAAGGAGAATTTTCCCCAATTGCTAGCAATAAAATTCCAGAACTTAGGGCAAAAAATCGACGCGTGGATTTGTATATCTATAGTATAGGAGAAGATTTTTCTAATCCTACAAAAAATCCAACTAAGTCAAATTAAAGGATTTAAGTGGCACAAAGCTCCATTGAAACACTCTTTGAAGGTGCAATTAAATTTAAAGAAGAAAACTTCCTTGCCTACAAAGAGCTTTTTGAAAATCTCAAAGAAGGGCAAAATCCACACACGCTTTTTGTAGGTTGTGCTGATTCTAGAGTTGTCCCAAATCTTATTACAAACACTCTCCCAGGCGAACTTTTTGTTGTGAGAAATATCGCTAATATTGTCCCGCCTTATAGAAAAGCCGAAGAGTATCTTGCTACAACTTCCGCCATAGAATATGCCCTAGAAGAACTCCAAGTTGAAAATATCATTATTTGCGGACATTCCCATTGTGGAGGCTGTGCAGCTCTCTATGAAGAAGATCACTTTACCAAAATGCCCAATGTTCAAAATTGGCTTAAACTAATTGAACCTGTCAAAAAACAAGTTCTTGCTTTAAATCCACAAAATAAAGCAATGCGTGCTTATCTAACCGAACAAATCAATATTGAAAAACAAATCATGAATCTTTTTACCTATCCCAATGTCAAAGAAAAGTATCTTGCAAGAACATTACACATTTATGGTTGGCACTACATTATTGAAAGTGGCGAAGTGTATAGCTATGATTTTAAAAAACACGAATTTAATTTACTCAAAGGATAGATATGATTTTTATTGCTGGACCTTGTGTCATTGAAAATGATGAAATTTTAGAAGAAATTGCAGAATCGCTCAAGCCACTTGCAACTAACCCTGATATTGATTTTTACTTTAAAGCAAGTTTTGATAAAGCAAATCGCACAAGTCTTGATTCTTATCGAGGACCAGGCTTAGAAAAAGGACTAGAATCCCTTGCTAGAATCAAAAAAAAGTTTGGCTATAAACTTCTAACTGATATTCACGAAACTCATCAAGTCAAACTTGCAGCTAGAGTTGTAGATATTCTACAGATTCCAGCCTTTTTATGCCGTCAAACGGACTTGATTGTGGAAGTTGCAAAAAGTAAGGCTATTGTCAATATCAAAAAGGGACAATTTATGAATCCTGCTGATATGCGCTATTCTGTGCTAAAAGCCATTAAGACTCGTGGGGGAGAAGAAGCAACCTATCAAGAATCACAAAAGCATCAAATTCTCCTAACTGAACGCGGTAGTAGTTTTGGGTATGGAAATTTGGTGGTAGATATGCGTTCTTTAGTTATTATGAGAGAGTTTGCTCCAGTGATTTTTGATGCCACTCACGCAGTGCAAATGCCTGGTGCTGCTGATGGAAAAAGTGGTGGCGATTCTCGCTTTGCCCCTATTCTTGCTAGAGCAGCAAGTGCCGTTGGCATTGATGGCTTATTTGCTGAAGTGCATACTAATCCAAAAATTGCACTAAGCGATGGACCCAATATGCTAACTCCACAAGAATTGCTCAAATTATCCAATCAATTACTTGAAATTAATCATCTTATTAAAAAGGATTTATAATGCAAATTATTGAAGGCGATTTATCATTACTTGGCGATGAAAAGATTGCAATCATTTCAAGTCGTTTCAATCATCTCATTACCGATAGATTGATAGAAGGTGCGAAAGATTGTTTCTTAAGACACGGCGGAATCGATGAAAATCTAACACATATTTTAGTGCCAGGTGCTTTTGAGATTCCTTTTGCACTAGAAAAAGTTCTTGCTCAAGGTAATTATGATGGTGTTTGTTGCTTAGGTGCTATTATAAGAGGCTCTACACCACATTTTGATTATGTGAGTGCTGAAGCCACTAAAGGTATTGCTAATGTCACTATTCGCTATGGAGCTGCTGTAACCTTTGGAGTTTTAACTACAGATACCATTGAACAAGCTATTGAGCGTGCAGGGACAAAAGCGGGAAATAAAGGCTTTGAGGCAATGAGTAGCCTCATTGAGCTTATTAATCTTTATCGTAAAATTGGAGCATAAATGGCAACAAGAAGCCATGTAAGAGAAGTTGTTGTGCAACTTTTGTATGCTTATGGTAGTGGAAATGATGCGATTTTTAAATTTGCCGATGAAATCTTTGGAGAACACAAAATCAAAAATAAGCAAAAAGACTTTGCAAACCTACTCTTTAATGGTGTCATTGAAAATCTTGAATCACTTGATTTGCGCATTGCTCATCAACTTGAAAGTTGGGATTTTACAAAAATCGGAGATATGGAAAAAGCTATTTTAAGGCTTGGAGTTTATGAAATTGCCTTTAATAACCTTGATAAAGCTATCGCGATTAATGAAGCCCTAGAATTAGCAAAAACCTTCGGCAATGAAGCTTCAGCAAAGTTTATTAATGGGGTTTTGGATAACATTGCAAAGAATTTGCAAATCCCCATTCATACCATCCAAGAATCAATGCAAAATATCAAACAAACCACAAACAATACAGCCAAATCTACAAATTTAGAATCCAAAACTCCAAAAGCAAAGAATCAAACCAACTCAACAAAAAAACAAAATACTCCTAAAAAAGGAAAAGTATGAAGCTTTGTATCGCCCTTGATATGCCAAACAAAAAAGATAATCTTACACTTTTAAGCAATCTAAAAACTTCACAAGAAATTTGGGTTAAGGTTGGGCTTAGAAGTTTTATTCGTGATGGAAAAGAGTTTCTAGAACAAATCAAGACCATTAATCCTTTTAAAATTTTTTTAGACTTAAAGCTCTATGACATTCCTAACACAATGGGCGATAGCATTGATGAAATTGCCAAGCTTGGAGTGGATATGATAACTATTCATGCAAGCAGTGGAAGAGAAGCAATGTGTGAGGTTACAAAACGATTACAAAAAGTCCAGAATCCACCTTTAGTTATGGCAGTTACAGTGCTTACAAGCTTTCAACAGGAGAGTTTTTTTGAAATTTATCATAGCAATTTAGAAACTCAAGTTTTAGAATTTGCCAAAATGGCTTATGAATCAGGGATTAATGGAGTGGTTTGCTCTTGCTTAGAATCAAGAGTTATCAAAGAAAAAATCAATTCTCATTTTCTCACACTCACTCCAGCAATCCGACCTTTTGGTGAAGATAACGGAGATCAAAAGCGCACCGCAACTTTGCAAGATGCAAAAGCCGCAATGAGTGATTTTATTGTAGTTGGAAGACCTATTTACAAAGCTTCAAATCCACAAGAAGTGATTGATAAGATTCTCCAAGCTCTTTAATTAATATAATCACACTCCACCTTACCCCAAATCATTGAATAAGGTAGCACCTTTATCCACTCTCCTGCTTCTATTTGCGTGCATTCTTCATTTAAAAGCGCAATGGCATTGCTTTGGCAAAGTGGCAAAATTTGCCCTGAAGTATATTTTCCTTTTTGAGTTAGTAAAAACCCCTCTACACTAAGGCTTCCAAGCATAGCATCCATTCGCTTTTTTAACCTAAAGGATTCAATATTTTTCACCATTAAAGCTTGAGGAAAATGAGCGTTAGCTCCAGCAAGATTTCTTAAAAATGGCACAATTAAAAAACGCAACAATACCGCTCCTGCCAAAGGATTCCCCGGTAATGCAACAATAAATTTTCTCTCTAACCTTGCCACCATAATAGGCTTACCTGGTTTAATCTGCACACCAGAAATCAGAATCTCCGCTCCTGCTTGCACTAGCACTTCTTGCATAAAATCTGCTTCTCCCTTACTCGCACCACCTGTTGTAAAAATAATATCAAAAGGCATATTTAAAACTTGCAATAAATCTTCTTTATTATCCTTTGAAATCCCTCCATAACTTGCTTTAAAACCAAAGCTTTTAAGAATCCCTAGAATCATTGTGGTATTAGAATTATAAATTTGGTAATTCTCTGCTAACTCCCAAGGTTCTTTAAGTTCATTTCCACCAGAAAATACACCGATTCTAAGCTCCCTAAATGCACTCACATAGCTAATGCCTTGTGAAGCAAGAAGCGCTAAAACATTCTCATCAATCTCATCTCCAACTTCAAAAATTTGCTTACCCAAAGGGATTTCCTCACCAACTTGACGAATATTATCCCCCACTTTAAGCCCTTGTGGTATAGTGATACTCTCTTGATTATTAAGCCCTCCCTCAATAGCTTCAAAAGGCACGACTATATTGGCATTTTTGGGAAGTTTAGCACCTGTCATAATCTTTGCACATTCCCCACATTCAAGCTTAATTTCCTTACAATCCCCTGCAAAAATACTAGCCTTGATTTTTGCTGTTTTGCCCATATCTTCTGCCCTTATAGCATATCCATCCATTGCAGCATTATCAAAACTTGGAAGTGCCTTTTGAGAAACAATATCTTGAGCTAAGAATCTCCCTTGTGATTCTAATAAAGCCAAAAATTCTTTATTTTTTGCAAAACTGCTACCTGCCTTTTGTAAAATCTTGATTGCTTCTTGTAATGAAACTGCTTGCATTTTTATCCTTGTAATGATTTAATTTGTCGGTATTTTTGAATGATTTTTTGTGCTAATATATCAATCTCTATTTTTTCTTTAAAACTCAAACTCAAAAGTTCCCTTGCTTGATTCTCGCTATAGCCCATTAATTGTAGCACAAAAGAAGGCTTAGCAAATCCAAAAAGACACTCTTGCCCATTAATCAAAGAAATATCATCAAAAATCAAACTCTGAATCAGATTCCTTGCCTTAATCCCCTTTAATCCTAGAGGCAGGGTATTAGAAGGTGTCTCAAAAAAACAATAACAATCCTCTTGCAATTCTTTTTTTAGAATCTCAAAGAATAATTGAGCTTGATTTTCTTTAGGAGTGCCTTGAAGTTTAATTGCTTCTAAAAACACTCCATAAAGATTTTCAATTTCCAAATATAAACCTAAATCCAAAATATCCTTACCTGCCATAATTCCAAAAGGACGCATTAAGCCCAAATTTTCTCCATTAGCAATTAAAAGATTTGCATTTTTTGGCAAAGGCAATCCTAAAGCTAAGGCATAGCTAATATCCCAAAGGGTAAAAACATCTTTTAAAGTCTCATCTAAAGGAAGATTCAAAGTAAGAATATCTTCATTTAAATAAGGAATCAAAAAGCAATCCGCCCCTTTTTCTAGGGCATTTTTGACATCAATTTGACCACTTTTCTTATCTGGGATTATAGGAATTATTGCTTCTTTATTAGGTAAAGCAAGGTAGGCACTATAAAGCATTTGATGAGAAGAAAGCACAAGAGCGACTTTGTATTTTTGACTAAGTTTGGAGAGTAAAAAATAAAAACTTTCTAAATTAAAACTAAAGGGACGAGCCATCTCACAGCCTAAAAAATGACTTAATTCTTTATTTTCTTGGCTTATTTTTTGCCCTGCACTAGGAGTAATAGCTAAATAATTAGGGCGATCTTGCGCAATTAATTTTTGCATTAAGGGGGCACAAATAGGAGGATTTTGCAAATAATCTAGCATGATTTTAGCGTCCTTTTTCCATTAGTGTTAAGAATATCTCCAAAACTATCCAAATAGTCCAAATAGGCAATCAAATATTTTCGGCTAAGATTAAAATGCACCTTAAAATTATTCAAATCCAAATAACCCTCATTTTTGATAATTTCTCTCATTGCCCCCAAAAGCTGCGTTAGAGATTGCGTGCAAATAAAAAGTTTATGATTAAGACGCACAATCTTTTTTTCCCTAGTTAGCTTTTTAAACACCTCATCACCACTTTTTCGATCAATATCTAAACTATCATAAAGGTTGTAAGGTGCCATTGGTTCAAAACCTTGATTTTGTAGCAACGCATAAATGGTGCGATATAAATAATCCTCTATTTTTCCAATCTTAGCCTTTGGAGAAACATAAAATGAATCATTTTTTTGTAAAACCCCTTCTTTTAAAAGTTTATCCAACAAACTTTGAGCAAAATCATTAGCTACCCACGATTGCTTTTGACAAAGCAAGGCAGAGCTCAAAAGTGCATTGGGATTCTTTTGTAAAATTACTAAAATAATTTCTCTTAATAATTCCTCTGCTTTTTTTGGATACACAACTAGATTTTTCTCACTCACAAAGCATTGTGGAATCTCTTTTGCAATCTTTAATGCTTCAATTTGTGAGATTCCAAATCTCTGTGAAGCACTTATAAGTCCAAAACCTTTTTTATGTGCTTGGAGTAAAATTTCAAAGGCTCCTTTTAGATTCCCTTCATCTAGCATTTTTAAAAATTCAAGCTTTTGGGATTTTTTCATAGGATCAACAATAGGACTTAAAACTCTCCCACCACCTAAAGTTTGTTTATCATCACGCAAAATAAATCGCTCATTAAAAATACTATAAACCGGATTTTTAAGCTTCAAAGTCGCATAATTTTTATCCAAAAATAAAACCCGACACGGCATTTTTAATGCCCCAATAAAAAAATTAACTTCAGCATTATGTGGAATTTCTACAAACATTTCCAAAGCAACTTCAATCCTATCAAATCCACGCAAATAGCCTTTTTTAGTTAGCAAATCTCCACGCTTTAGCTCGTGATGTGAGACACCGCTAAGATTTAAAGCTACCCTTTGCCCACTTTTAGCTTCATTGACAAACTCGCCGTGACATTGGATATTTTTGATCCCTATAAGGCGATCAAGATTGCAACACCATACTTTTTGATCACAAGTAAGATTACCATCCAAAAGCGTCCCACTCACTACACAACCACTACCCTTAATCACAAAGATTCTATCAATATAGTAACGGAAAAATCCCAAATCCCTATGAATCTTTTTGGGTAATTCAAAGAGTGCTTGTTTAAGATTCTCCACACTTGCTTCATCATAAAAAGAAACTTCAAAAATTTGGTATTTTAGGGTATTAAATTGACTAAAAAGATTCTGAATTTGCTCTTTAAGCACTACAACTTCAGCCTTATCTGCTAAATCTACTTTGCTTATTGCCACTACAAAATCACTAATTCCAAGCAAACTTGCGATTCTTAAATGCTCCAAAGTCTGTGGCATAATGCCATCATTAGCCGCGATGACTAACATTCCATAATCCAATCCAAATGCCCCAGCAATCATATTTTTGACTAATTTTTCATGCCCAGGAACATCAATAAAAGCAATATTTCTCTCCCCATTGCTTAGATTTGAAAAACTTAAATCTAGTGTGATTCCGCGTTCTTTTTCATCTTTTCTTTCATCACCCCAAAACCCATTTAATGCACGCACCAAACTTGTTTTTCCATGATCAATATGTCCCATTACACCAAGAATCAAATTATCTTGCATAACTTTCCTCAATCTCCAAAAGTGCTTTTTGAATAATCCTTTCATCTCCCTCCAAAAGTGCCATTACATCTAAAATCACTTTTCCATTTTCAATTCTTGCAATAACACCTTTCTCTCTCAAAAGTTGTTCTAATTGCTTTTCATCTTTAAAACTAAGGGCAATTCCAAAAGATTCTAAAGCCTTATTTGGCATTGCTCCACCTCCGCTATAGCCCTTTGTTTCTAAGATTACAGGCTTAAAGCTTTCTTGGACTAACCCCAACAATTTTTCTGCTTTCTTTTTCAAAATTTCCTTAGTTTGCAAAAGCATTTTATAAGTTGGAATCTTTTCGTATTTTTCCTGCAAATACGCCATTAAAGTCGCTTCCAAAACAGCAAGGGTAAATTTATCCACTCTTAGCATTCTTAAGAGTTGATTCTGCTTTAATTGATCAATGTAACATTTCTTGCCAAAAATAATTCCCGCTTGTGCACCACCTAATAGCTTATCTCCACTAAAACTCACTAAAGAGGGATTTAAACTTGCAATTTCTTCTAAAGGCATTTCGTATTTTTTTAAAATATCTAGCCCTTTTAGGCCAAAATATCCGCTTCCTAGATCATAATAATCTAGCAATCCTCTCTCTTGTGCTAAAGCAATAAGTTCTTGATAGCTGACTTCCTTACTAAAACCTGCAATTTCATAATTAGACTTATGTGCTTTAAAAAGCATAGCAGTGTTAGGATTAATCGCTTCTTGATAATCTTTAAGATAGGTTTTGTTAGTAGTTCCCACTTCTTTTAAAATTGCTCCAGAATCCTCCATAACCCTAGGAATCCTAAAACTTCCGCCAATCTCTATTAACTCACCCCTTGAGACAATCACTTCTTTATTTTTAGCAAAAGTGTTAAAGATCAAAAAAACTGCCGCTGCATTGTTATTCACCACCAAAACATCTTCCACTCCTAGAAGCATAGCAAAAAGATTTTTTAAGTGAATATATCGCTCACTGCGAACACCTTCTTTTAGATCATATTCCAAATTATTATAAGCACACAAAAGTGGCTTAATTTCTTCTAGAATCTCATTTGAAAACACACTTCGCCCAAGATTAGTATGCACAATAATTCCAGTTGCATTCACGAGTGATTTTAAGGATTTTTTTGTGCGTTTGCGATAAATTTCTTTAATACACTCCACACATTCTTCAAACTCCATTCTCGCGCCACCCTCTAAAAGATTATTACGATAAATATCCAAAAATTCTATAATAATCTTCTTTAATAATACTCCATTGCACTCTTCTAAAGCCTTTGCCTTTAATAATTTATCTGTTTTTGGAATATGCCTTAAAATATTTTCCATTTCTGCCTAACTTATTTAAATGGCAATACAATAACGCACTCTTGCTTTATTCTATGTAAAATAAAACTAAAAAATAAAAAAGTTCAATAAGGGCTACTAAATATTGCCTAAAATCTCTACTTTAAAGATTTTTTTGAATTTGCATTAAAACTTCTCTAACTTCACCACAAAAATGTTCTTTAAATTGCGTTTTATTAAATGTTCTTTGTCGTTTTGCAAGTTGTGCTGTGTGTGTAGAGATTAATTCTTCTAGCGTTTCTTGTGAAAATTTTCCTTCTAAAAACTCAACTATTTCTTTAATTCCAATACTCTTTGCCCATTGATAAGTTTTGCCATATTTCTTTAAAAGCCCGCAAACCTCATCAATCGCTCCATTTTCTAGCATTTGCCTTGTTCTTTGTTTGATTCTTTGTCGCAAAAAATCTCTTTGCCAAACGATCTCATAGATTTCACAATTTTCAATAATTGGGATTGGAGGATTCTCTTTAAAATACAAACTTGGTATCTTTGAAGTAGCAAAATAAATTTCCAAAGCCCTTTGAATACGATAATAATCTGTTGGCTTAATGCGAATCGCCCATTGCTTGTCAATTGATTCTAGAAAGCTATATTGCTTTTCTAAATCGCCCAAAGTATTGATTTTTTCTAAAATTTCGCTCCTTTGTTTTTCTTCTAAAGCAAAATCTGAAAGTCCTTCCAAAAGCATTTTAAGATAAAAACTACTGCCTCCAACAATCAATAGATTCTGCTGATTGTTTTGGCAAAATTCCTTTGCCTTTTGGTATTCTTGGATAAATATTTGGACATTATGGGATTGAGTTGGGCTTAAAATATCAATGCCAAAATGAGGGATTCCTGCCCTCTCTTTTTTTGTTGGCTTAGCTGAAATAAGATCAATTTCTTGATACACACTTAAAGAATCAAGGGATAAAATCGCACATTGTTTTTTTTGCGCAACTTCTAATGAAAGTGCAGTTTTTCCAGAACCGCTACCCCCTAAAATGGCAAAAATTTTCAAGCGAAATTTTTAGAAGCCATAACTGCTTCAAAAAAAGCATTCCTTAAGGCGTTTTTCTCCAAACTCGCAACACCTTGTGCGGTAGAACCACCTGGGCTCATGACACTTTCTTTTAAAAGTGTCGGATGAGTTGTTTGCAGTAATGCACCAAATCCTTCAAATAGTCCCTCAACAATCTCTTTTGATTCATTGCGTGTTAAACCATTTGTAACCCCAGCATCCATAAGCGATTCAGCTACTATAGCCAAAAATGCAGGAGCACAACCCCCAAGTGCTGCAGCCACCGCCATTGTTTTTTCTTCAATCCAAACACTTTTTCCAATGGCATTAAAAATCTCAAATGCTCGCTGTTTATAAGCTTCATCGCCACACAAAGAAGTAATCGACTTACCAACACTTGCAGCCACATTAGGCATTGCACGGATAAAGCCTTCTGATTGTATCTTGCTTCTTAAAATTTCTAAAGTAGTGGCATTTAAAATTGAATAAACACATTTGGCTTTGCCAACAAACTGAAAAGATTGAAGTGCATAAGGCTTAACACAAAGCAAAATTTCTTGATCTTGCACTTCAATAAGATTGTCTTTTTGTAATAATGGAGTGAGTTGTAAATCGTTGCAAAATTCACGAATTTTTTGTGGATTTCTCCCTGCAACCTGAAGATGAACTTTATCTTTTAAGCCAAGAGCTAAAGCTCTTGCCATTTTGCCATAACCTAAAAGAATAAGGCTTTTCATTCTTGGTTAGTTTTGCTAAAATCAAAAAATTTAGAAATAGGCTCTGAGAGACCAAAGTTCTCATATTTGAAATTCTCTAAAACAACTTGAGCCATAGTCAAATTCTCAAAGTTAAACAATACAGGTGCTAGAAAATTTACACTTGATTCTTCAATAGGTTCTCTAATACAAACAATATTAAGTGTAACTAGTTTAGAGTTTTGGGGATCAATATTGGTTTTTCCTTTAAGCTCCAAAAGTGCTTTGATAGGAGAGGGAATCTCAAATTCATAATCACTTCGCATTGAATAAGGATTCACTAAAGTAAAAGAAATGCCATCATTCTCGCAGCTTTTTAACTGCATAAATGTATCATCATCTTTTGAGATCTTTTCTAGCTTCATTTTTTGAATATGTTCAAAACCTAAAATTGGAGATTTAACTGCAAATTCCATCACCTAATCCTTACCTAAAATAATAACAAAATGGGATTTGTTAAGTTTTATTCACTAGTAAAAAGCTATTTACCCTAAATTGCATATATAGTGAATTCTAAAATTTAATTCTATCGCAATAAAAACAAAAAATCAATGTAATTTTATAAAAAATATATTACAAATCCGCTATAATTACCCTTTATAAAGCTTTAAATTAAAAATCATTTTCCTTGCAATTGTAGGTATGTTGAAGATTTTTAAAGCTTAAATTTTAATATAGCCAAAGGGAATCTGTGATAAAAAGTATTCAATTCTTCTTTATAGGGATTAGTTTTTTAATGATATTCAATGCTTGTTCCTCAAAAAACAATGGTGGATTAGCACTTGATGAAGTGAATAAACCAGCTGATTATTGGTATCAAAATATGCTCAAAGAAATTCGCAATGGAGATTTAGAAAAAGCCGATAGCTACTTCACTTCACTTCAAAGTGAACACTTACATTCACCACTATTAAGTGAAGCAATGTTGATTTTAGGACGCGCACATATGCAAGAAGAAGAATATCTCCTAGCAATATTCTATTTTGATGAATACACCAAACGCTTTGGAGATGGACAAAATATTGATTTTATTAATTTCTTAAAACTTCAAGCTAATTATTTTGCATTTGCTAAGCAATTTCGCGATCAACAACTTTTAGAAAAATCAATCAAAGACGCACAAGATTTTGGTCAAAAATACCCTTATTCGCGTTATCGTCCAATTGTTGATACTATGCTTTTAAAGCTAGAACTTGCTAATTTAAGTCTCAATAAAGAAATTATCAAACTTTATGACAAAAAAGACAAGCCACAGGCTGCAGAATATTACCAACAAAAAATCAATGAAAATGCTTGGGTAAAAGATATTTTTTATCAAGAAGCAGGTTCGCCTTGGTATCAAAAAATCTTTGAATGGTAGGATAAATCAATGCAATTAGAACGTTATGGAACTTTTCCAAAAAATTTGCCTATTATTTTAGAAGAGGATATATTTTTATATCCCTTTATGATAGCACCTCTTTTTATTAACGATGAAGAAAGTCTCAAAGCCATTGATCTTGCGATGCAAAGCGAAGATAAGCTTATCTTTATCACTGCAATCAAATCCAAAGATGAGGAAGAAGGCGAAGAATCTTTTTATGATGTTGGAGTGATTGGAACAATTATGAGACGCGTGGCATTGCCTGATGGGCGTATAAAAATTCTCTTTCAAGGGCTAAGTCGCGGCAGTATTGAAAAGCTTATTTCAAAATCCCCTTTGATTGGAGAAATCCAACCTATCATTTCAAAAAGCTTTGATGCAAGTCGGATTGAAGCCATTCTTTCTGTTTTAAAAGAAAAATTACGCACCCTTTATAATATTTCACAAAACTTCTCACAAGATTTATTAAGAAGCATCAATGAAACAATGGATCCTAATCGTGCTGCAGATCTAATCGCAAGTGCCACAAGACTAAAAAAAGATCAAGTTTATAAAATATTTAAAGAAGATGATCCAGAAGAAAGGTTACTTAGTCTCATTGATATTATTTTAGAAGAAATCAAAGCCCAACAAATCCAAAAAGAAATTAAAAATAAAGTTAATTTCCAAATGGAAAAAATCAATAAAGAATATTTTCTAAAAGAGCAATTAAAACAAATCCAAAAAGAGCTTGGGGGAGAGAATAAAGATACAGAATTACAAGAATACAAACAAAAACTTGAAAAACTCAAAAATGCTATGAGCAAAAATGCTTATAAAGAAATTTCTAAACAAATCAATAAACTTTCCCGTATGCACCAAGATAGTGCCGATGCTAACCTTTTACAAAATTATATTGAATTAGTCTTAGACATTCCCTTTGGTGCTTATTCTAAAAAATCTCTCAAAATTGAAGAAGTGCAAAAACAGCTCGATAAAGATCACTATGGACTAAAAAAGCCCAAAGAGCGTATTGCAGAATACTTTGCAGTGCGAGAACTTCTTGCTTTAAGGGGTAAAAGCAATAATGAAAACAAAGGAACCATTCTTTGCTTCTATGGACCTCCAGGAGTGGGCAAAACAAGTCTTGCAAACTCCATTGCCACCGCCCTCAAAAGAAAACTCATTAGAATCGCTTTGGGTGGTTTAGAAGATGTTAATGAATTGCGAGGACACCGCCGAACTTATATCGGAGCAATGCCAGGTAGAATTGTGCAAGGCTTAATCGATGCAAAAGAAATGAATCCTGTAATTGTTTTAGATGAAATTGATAAGATGCACCATTCTTTTCGCGGTGATCCCTCTTCTGTATTATTAGAAATTTTAGATCCTGAACAAAATAAAGAATTTAGAGATTATTACACTAACTTTGATTTAGATCTCTCTCAAGTGATTTTTATTGCTACTGCTAATGATATTAGCTTAATTCCTGCTCCTTTACGCGATAGAATGGAATTTATCAACATTAATAGCTACACTCCTTATCAAAAAGAACAAATTGCAAAAAAATATCTCATCCCTCAAGAAATCAAAAAACACGGCTTACAAAACAATGAAATTAGCTTCAATACTCAAGCTATAAAGAATCTTGTTGAAAAATACACAAGAGAGGCAGGAGTGAGAAATTTAAGACGCAAAATTGCCGAGATTTTACGCAAAGTTGCTAAAGAAATTTTGCAAAATCCACAACAAAAAATCACTATCACTAGCAAAAATCTTCCTCAATATCTTGATAAAATTGTCTTTGAGTATGAAAACGCAAACGCCAAAAACGAAGTAGGCTTAGTCAATGGACTTGCTTGGACAAGCGTTGGAGGAGATGTGTTAAAAATCGAAGCTTTAAAAATTAAAGGTAAGGGAGGATTGCATTTAACAGGAAATCTAGGCGATGTAATGAAAGAAAGTGCAAAAATTGCTTACTCTTATATTAAATCTCTCATTGATAACCAAAAGCTAAAAATTAATCCAAGCCTTATTCCACTTTCTCCTAAAGAAAAGGCAGAAAAAATATCCGTTGATGCAAGTGAAATTTATAATCGTTTTGATGTACATTTGCATGTCCCAGAGGGTGCTACACCAAAAGATGGTCCAAGTGCAGGAATCGCTATTGCTAGTGCAATTGCTTCAGTTTTTTCTAATCGCCCTATCCTAAGCTCTATTGCTATGACAGGCGAATTAACCCTAAGGGGAAAAGTGCTTGCTATTGGTGGCTTGCAAGAAAAACTCACCGCAGCCCTAAAATCAGGCGTTAAAATTGCCCTTATTCCCAAGAAAAATTTTGAGCGTGACTTAGATGAGATCCCAGAAGAAGTCAAAGAAGGCTTAGAAATTCATCCAGTAGAAAACTTTCAAGAAGTTTTAAAATATATCTTTGAAGCCAAATAGCCTTTTTACCCTACCTTTGCACAATCCTCTTGAAATCTGCGGAATCGATGAGGCAGGTAGAGGCTGCATTGGAGGATCACTTTTTGTATGTGGTGTGATTCTAGGAAAATCTTTTCCCCAAAGTTTATTAAGCCAACTCCAAGATTCTAAAAAACTCTCCCCCAAAGTCCGCGATACTCTAGCCCCACAAATCAAACAATACGCACAATTTCATCTTGTTAAAAAAACCGCACAAGAAATCGATTTAAAGGGATTAAGTCTTTGTTTAAAAGAAGCTTTGCAAGAAATCCTAACTTATCTGAAATCCGCCCATTATCTTTTTGATGGGAATTGTAACTTTAAAATCCAATCTCTACAAACTCTCATTAAAGGCGATTCTAAAGTTTATGCTATTAGTGCAGCAAGTATCTTAGCTAAAAATGCTAAAGATAAAGAAAGTATGGAATTGGATTTAATTTATCCGCAATATGGTTTTAAATCGCACAAAGGTTATGGGACAAAAGCCCACATAGAAGCTATTTCAAAATTTGGCTATTGCAAAGAACATCGCAAAAGTTATCATCTAAAAAAGCTTCCCCAAACCACAATAACGCTTTTTTGATTTTAATCCTTTTTAAACAATTTTTGATAAAATAGCACAATCTATTTTCAATCGTAAGGTATTATTTTGAGTGGGACAATTATTACAATTACTTCTGGAAAAGGTGGAGTAGGAAAATCCACGACAACAGCGAATTTAGCAGTTGGTTTAGCTAATGCAGGAAAAAAAGTTGTGGCAGTAGATTTTGATATTGGACTTAGAAATCTTGATATGATTCTAGGCTTAGAAAATCGTATTGTCTATGATATTGTTAATGTTATGGAAGGAGAATGCAATCTTTCTCAAGCACTCATTAATGATAAAAGAGCCAAGAATCTCTACTTTTTACCCGCTTCACAAAGTAAAGATAAAACGATTTTAGATAAAGAAAAAGTTGCCAAACTCATTGAAAAACTAAAAGAAGAATTTGAATATATCTTACTTGATTCACCTGCGGGAATTGAAGGAGGTTTTGAGCATTCTATTTTCTTAGCTGATGAAGCACTTATTGTCTCTACTCCTGAAGTTTCAAGCGTAAGGGATGCAGATAGGGTAATTGGTATCATTGATGCAAAAAGCAAAAAAGCCCAAATGGGACAAGAAGTTAAAAAACATATTATCATCAACCGCTTAAAACCGGAGATGGCAGAAAAAGGCGAAATGCTTGGCGTGGATGATGTCTTAAAGATACTCTCTTTGCCCCTTATTGGTGTGATTCCAGAAGATGAAAAAATCGTTTCTTCTACCAACACAGGTGAGCCAGTCATCTATGGAAACTCTCTCTCAAGCCAAGCATACAGAAATATCACAAGGCGAATCTTAGGAGAAGAAGTGCCTTATTTGGAATTAAAGGCTAAAAAAGGATTTTTTGGGAGGTTATTCTCATGAGTTTATTTGAAAAATTTTTTGGAAACAAAACAAGCTCCGCACAAGAAGCAAAAAACCGCTTAACTTTAATGTTAGCTCACGAACGCACAATCAATGTGCCCTATATGGAAGCTATGAAAAAAGAAATCTTAGAAGTGATTAAAAAATATACAAAAGCACAGAAAATTGATATTAAAACCGATTCTAATCAAAATTTTAATACTCTTGAAGTAGAAATCCTCCTTGAAAAATAATTTTATATGAACAAACTAAACCCTATTACCATAGGAATAATAGCACTTTTACTTGTGCTTTTAGTTTTTAACTTTATCCCCAATGAAGAACCAAAACCCACGCAAAACAAAACACCAAAAGCAGTAGAAACCAAGCCAAACGCTCAAGATACTAAAGATACTAAAGATACTAAAGATACTAAAGATACTAAAGATACTAAAGATACTAAAGATACTAAAGATACTAAAGATACTAAAGATACTAAAGAAATCAACAATGTGCTTATTCAAAAAAATCTTGATTTCTTAAAAGAAAATCTCTCGACACCCAAACAACAAGATTCCCAACCTAAAATCAAATCATCTCCCACCATACCCCAAACAACCCCCATTCAACCCAAAGAACAAGAAACAAATACCGCAAAAACAACTCCAATTTGCCAAAAAACCAAACCACAACTTGCTATTATTATTGATGATGTTAGTAACTATGAACAATACCGCAGACTACAAGAAATACCCTATAAAATCACACCCTCTTTTTTCCCAAAAACCATTGCTTCAAAAAATACTCCAAAAATTGCCGCAACTGCACCCTTTTATATGGTGCATTTACCACTTGAAGCATTGAATTTTTACCAAAAAGAGCATTTATGGCTTTTTAGTGATGATTCTAAGCAAACAATTCAAGATAGGATTCAAGCCATCAAAAAAGATTTTCCAAATCTTACTTATATTAATAATCACACAGGAAGTAAATTCACACAAAATTTACAAGCTATGCAAAATCTCCTTACAATCCTCAATGAAAATAATATCACTTTTGTCGATTCTCGAACCACTCCTAAAACAAAAACAGCCCTTTATTACAAAAACAATCCAACAAAATCTCTTAATCCTTGCCAAAATACTCCATTTTTAGAACGCAATGTTTTTTTGGATAATGAACTAGACATTTCAAAAATCACACAAAATCTTATTAAAGCCATTGAAACTGCTAAAATCAAAGGTTATGCAATTGCTATTGGACACCCCCATAAAGAAACGATTCTAGCCTTAAAAAATGCCTCCGAATATCTCCAAAAAAGCGGAATAGAAGCCGTTTATATTAATGAACTTATCATACCATAAAGTTTTTATTAAAAATATGATAAAATAAAAACAAAAATAAAGATTTAATGAATGGCAACTCCAAAAGTAACCCACCAATTACAAGGCAGCATCCTTTCTATAGCACCTTGTAAAGATTTAACTTTTTGCGTTGATAATACTTTTTATATCACTGAAATTGATAAAAATTTAAAAAATGCAGCCAACTTTCAAATTATTAAAAATATAGAACCACCTCATCGTTATTCACATGCTTTTGGAATCTCTCCTGACGCTTATTTTTGTATCTCTTTAGTAGGAGAAAAAAAGACTTTAATTATTAAACTTGATAATTCTAACATCAAACACATTGCCACACTTGATGATCACGATGGCGATATTGAATCTTGTGGTTTTTCAAATAATGGAAAATACTTTGCAACAGGCGGACAAGATGGCAGGGTATTTTTATATGAAGATAACAATTTTCTACCCACCGCCTCACTTTTAGCACGATCTGATTATATCTCCACAATCCGCTTTTCAAAAAATAATGAATTTATTGCCATTAGCGGATTTGATAAATTTACAATGATTTTTGATATTTTACGCCACAAAATTGCCTTTAACTTTGTTACTAGCGATGTGGTAGAAGATTCTTGCTTTTTTGACAATGATGAAAAACTCTTGCTTGTTTTACGCAATAACTCAAGCATTATTTTTAGTCTCAAAGAGGGCAAGATTCTCTCACAAGAATATTTATTTGCTTTTTGGCCCACATGCATTGCCTTAGATGAAGAAGAAAATTACGCCCTTATTGGGACTCGCTCTGATATACTCTATATCATTTCACTTAAAGATAATTCTAAAGTTATGGAAATCAAAACTGAACACGCCGGAATCGCCTCTATTGCTTTTTGTAATGACTTTTTATACATTGGTTGTATTGATGGGGCATTGCTTATTTTTGATTACAATGAAGGCAAAGAAGACTTAAAAGAAGCACTAGCTATTAAAGACTATAAAAAAGCACGCGAAGCTATTGAAAAAAATGTTTTCTTAAGTATAAACCCTCTAACCAAAATCTTTGATGAAGTGTGGCCTGATATTTTAAATCAAGCCATCGCTCTTTTAAATCAAGATGAAATTGATAAAGCTATTGAAATAACAGCTCCTTTTGTAGTCTCCCAATCCAAAAAAAATGAATTTGATTTCTATCTTTCTCAAAAAGATGGTGTCAAGACTTTTTTAGAATTAATCGACAAAAAAGACTACACTAAAGCCTATGAAATGCTAAAAACTACAAAATTTCTAACCAAAACACAAGCTTATGAAAAGCTAGAAAATATATGGAATAAAGCCTTTTTTAATGCTAAAAAATTACTCATAGAAAATGCAAAACTAAATCAAAAACTTGCCGAACAATATCTTGCTCCTTTTGAAAACACACCCAAAAAAGAATTAATTATTCAATTATTAAGAAATTCTGATGTCTTTGCTAAAGCAGATAATCTCATCAAAAATCAAAATTTTAAGGAATATTTTTCACTCACTTTTCAATTTTCTTTTTTACGCGAGACAGATTTATACAAAAAAGTTCTTTTACTCGGCGAAAAAATGCTCACAAATCTCATTGATTTAGAAAAAAATTTCCAATATCAAGAAGCAAAAAAAATCGCTGAAACCCTTTTAGTATTCCCTAATCTAAAAAGATCGGCTAATGAAAAAATTGTGCTTATGCAACAAAAAGAAAATTTCCTAGAAGCTATACAACAAAAAGACATTAAAAAAGTCTATGCTATGGTAGATGATATTGAAATTTTACGCTCTATGCGACAATTTAAAGATTTCACTAAAGATTTTCTCAAGCTTTATGAAGAAGCTAAGCCTTATGCTTATGTGGGCAATGCTCAGCATATTAGAGTTATTTTTGGGGAATATATGGAAATTAGCTATTGGATTGACAAAATTGCTTCTTTAATGAAAATTGCCTATCTTAAGCAAATTAATAATGCCCTAAATGAAATCCAAGTGAATTGGCTTATCACCATCAAACGCTATTATGAAAGATTTGGCAAAAGTGCTGAAATCATAAAACTTCTCCAAAATCACCCCTCTAAAGCTATTTTAGATGAGTTTGAAGGTGAAGGTGAAAGCGATGGTTATCGTTATCACAGCTTTGTTGATAATATTGTAATCTACCTTGTGCAAAAAGAATCATAATTTTGCAAACGCTAGATACAATTCCTCTAGAACTCCAACATTTAAAAAATTTAAAAAAACTTTATTACTGCGGTAATCTAGAATTACTTCAAAATTGTAAAGTCGCTATTATTGGTTCTAGAAATCCAAACCCTTATGCTCAAAATTTTACCAAAGAAATTGCTAAAAAAATATCATCTTATGCAACCATTATAAGTGGAGGTGCATTGGGAATAGATATTTTGGCTCATAGTGCTGCTTTGCCAAATACCATTATGGTATCTCCAAGCTCACTAGACATTATCTACCCAAAAACTAATCAAAAAACTATCCAAGAAATCTATCAAAAAGGGCTAATTTTAAGTCAATTTTCACCCCCCTATATACCTAAGCATTATTCCTTTTTAGAGCGTAATAAAATTATTATTAGCCTTGCAAAATATATTATAATCCCCCAAGCTGACTTAGAAAGCGGTTCGATGCAAAGTGCTAAATATGGATTAAATCTAGGAAAACAAATCTATGTCCCACCTCATCATCTAGGACAAAGTGAGGGCACACAAAGATTGGCAAAAGAAGGTAAAGCTGAAGTTATTTGGGAAATTGATAGCTTTTTAGCCAACCTTTTTGGCGATATAAAGCCTAAAAATACCGATGAAATTTTAGAATTTTGCAAAACTAATCCATTTTTTGAAGAAGCCTTTGCTAAATTTGGAGAAATCCTCTTTACTTATGAATTAGAAGGCAAGATTCAAAGAAATAATGGAAGAATCGAGGTTATTTAATGCAAAGTATTTTAGCATTAGATATTGGATTAAAACGCATAGGTATTGCCAAATCAATTCATAATATCCCTATTCCTTTGCCCCCAATCTTGAGAAAAAACCGCAATCAAGCTGCCAA
Source organism: Helicobacter canadensis MIT 98-5491 (assembly GCF_000162575.1). Lineage (NCBI taxonomy): Bacteria > Pseudomonadati > Campylobacterota > Epsilonproteobacteria > Campylobacterales > Helicobacteraceae > Helicobacter > Helicobacter canadensis. The sequence goes on along the minus strand of NZ_CM000776.2, from coordinate 443,574 downwards.
AGAAGTAAGCCAAGTTATTTGCGATTCTAAAATCCAAACTCTCATTGTAGGCATTCCCAAAGAGAGTGAAACTGCCGCAGAAATGGAACGCAGAATCAAGCATTTTGTAGCTTTACTTGAGATTCCAGACAACATTAAAATCCATTTTGTTGATGAATCTTTTAGCTCCTTTGAAGCACTTCAAAGAATGCAAGGTAGCAAAAAAAGCAAAAAGAAAGATGGGACTTTAGATAGTCTTGCTGCAATGATAATTTTAGAGCGATTCTTAATGAGCCAAAAATAAAACTAAAGGCTTATTATTCAAAAGTAAATCAACCTGCACACCTTGTTTTCCAACAAGCATTTGTGCAATCTCTTCTTCGCTTTTGCAAGCTTTTGGCAATGAAATACCAATAGAAAGATTATGTTCTGACAAAATCGCTTTTGATCGCCCAGCAATGATATTAGTAAATTCTTTAATCACATCAAGCAATTCTTCATCACTTTGGGATTCTTCACCTAATAACATCACAGAAGCTTCCTTAACTATAGATCTACTAAAACAAAGTGCTACAATTCCGCTCACATCGCCTTCAAAACTAATCATTGCACCCATAATATCACTTTGACCTGTTTTATTATAAGTTGTTACTTTGTAATCCTTTCGCTTTGCTTCACCACCTGTTAAAGAAGAAAGTGTCTCAATAGCGGCATTAATAAATACAGGCAATTGTGCTACAAGATGCTTTGTAAGCCCCTTACGCTTTTGATCAAATACTTGATGCTTTTTAATAGCTTCTTTAATCTGCGGATCTTGCTTACATTCTTCTAAATTAGCAAAAAAATAAATTCCACTGCGTTTGCATAATTCTCTTTTTTCTTTCGCAAGATTTAACTGCAATCCACAAATAGCAATACACGCTTCATAACGCACATTATTTAAAGCCAAGGACATAATAAAATCCAATGCTCCAAAATTAAAGTCTTGTATCTGACTCACATCAAAAACAAATACCTTATATCCCTCACGAAGTCTTGAATTATGAGCTTGAAGATTAAAATATAATGCAATATTTTTATCGGCTTTTTTATAAAGTGTATAAATTACCATTCCATTTTGTATGGTAGTGGGAATAAAATTTCCTGTAACATCAAAATAAATATCATAAATATAAAAAGCTTCATCTAAAAATTGTTTGCGTTTTTCTAAAAAAGCTTGTGCGTTATTAACACAAATAACCTCATAACCTTTGACTTGTAATTCGTGAGAAATAAGTGTTTGCACCATTCCATCATTATCATAATAAACAATTTTTTGTTGAATGGGCGGCATTTGAAAACCAAGCAAAAAACTTGCAATGGAATCGTTTTTGAAAAGTGGAATACTCCGATTAGGAAAAAGTGCTTTAAGTTTGACAAATTGAGAATTACTATATCCTATAAAAGCAACGGGAATAGAAACTTTATCTTGTATAGCCAATAATGCCTTAGCTACCAAAATTGTCGCACCTTCATCAATCCAATTAATATTTTCAAAAGAGAAATAAATCGCCTTGATTGATAGACTTCTAATTGTAGCACTATTGGAGATGAAAACCTCGCAAATTTCTTTTGCTTCTTTCATCTCCAAATGAATATTTGGTGCATAAATGGCAATATCGTGTTTAATAATAGGTCGCATTGAATTAGTTTGCGTTATAAACTTCTGCTTCTACTCTTCTGTTTTTTTGTCTGCCTTCTCGTGTTTTATTTGAAGCGATTGGTTTTTCCTCACCATAACCTTTTGCTTCCAATCTTTCTGAAGAAATACCTTGTTTAACAATCTCATTTTTTACCGATTGAGCTCTTTTTTCAGAAAGCTTTTGGTTATAAGCCGCACTACCTGTGCTATCTGTGTGCCCATTAATTACAGCAGTTTTATCAGGGTTTTGATCCATATATTTTGCAAAATCTTGAATCTCTGGATAATATACAGGATCTACCACTGCAGAATCTGTTGGAAATTCAACATTAAAAGTATGGATATGAGATAAAGCAGGAGCTTGTGTCTCTTCTATAACGACTTCTTCTTCCACAACCACAACTTGTTCTGGCGCAAAAGTGCCAAATGGAATGCTAAAGCCAAGCATTGCAATCACATCACTTCTACCATCAAAACTCACCAAATGTCTTAATTCTGTTTTAAGGTGTAAATATTCAAAAGCTTCCCAACGCAATCCCACACCATATTGACCAAATGGTGCACTATCCAAGCTTTGGCTATTATTAGAAACATCTTCATAACCTACACCACCTAAGATATAGGGAGATACACTTTGCCAAACTTCAAATTCTTTAACAACATTCATATAATAGCGATTAAAAGAAGTTTTGGCATCAGGAATACTTTGTTTAGCGTGTGTAATCCAATCATAACCCAACTCTAAAAGCACTTCTGGAGCTACTCTAGCACCTGCTTTTAATCCATAAGATAAATCAATGTCATCTGCCATTCTCTTATTATTCACATGCCAACTTCCACCAATTTGAGGTGTAATCTCAAATTGATTGTTCGCTGCAAAAAGCATACCCGATAAAACTAATGACAACGAGAGAAACTTTTTCATATTCCTTCCTTTATGTATGAAAATAACATTTTTCTATTACTAGAATTCATGTTCCTTATATTATAACTAAATCTAACTAAATTTAATAATCTAAAATTAAAGATTTATTAAAATTTCTTTTTATTCACATCTTCAAGAATATTTTTAGCAATCTCATCAACACTTCGAGTAATCTCATTAGTTGCATTTGCTACGCCAACATTATCTTGAGTTGCACTTTCTAATTGCGCAATTGCCTCATTAATTTGCCCAATTCCTTCTGTTTGCTCTTTAATTGATTCGCTCATTTCATTAACGCTTTGAACAAGAACATTAACATTTGCTTCGATCTCACCTAATGATTTTGCTGTTCTCTCAGCCAACTTTCTTACTTCATCAGCAACAACTGCAAATCCTCTTCCGTGTTCTCCTGCTCTTGCTGCCTCAATTGCCGCATTCAAAGCAAGGAGATTGGTTTGATCTGCTATATCTTTGATTACACCAACTATTTCTTTAATATCTTCTGCCTGTCTTGTAGCTTCCATAGTCTTATCGCTAACATTTTGCATTGAAGCACTAATCTCTTCAACTGCAGCAGCAGATTGCTCCAAAGAACTTGCTTGATTTTGAGAACCATCAGTAAGTTTTTGCATTGATTCTTTAAGCTCCAAAGAACGCGCTGCCAATTCTTTAGCAAATTTAGCACTTGTATGCAACATAGTCTTGATTTCTTCACCTAAAGTATTAGTAACAACTTCAACGCGTCCATTTGCATTTTTAACTTCTGTAGTGAAGTCCAATCTCACATAAGAATCAAAAACTCTTGCAATTTCATTAGTATCACTTCCGATTTTTCCTTGTAAAACTTCAAGCATTTTATTTAATACTTCTTTTAGCTCTACTAATTGAGGATTAATAGGATTTTTAGAAATTCTTGCAGTAAGGTTTCCAGCTTCAATTTCTTTAGCAGTTTCTACTGCTTCTTTAATCGCTTCTTCATCAACCAACAAAGAAGATCGAGTTCTTTCAATATTACTATTAATGATTTGTCCCATAGAACCTAATTCATCATTGGCGTGAATTTTAATTGTTTGTATGTCTTTACTTTCGTGATTAATATATTTAAAGACTTTATCCAATGTATCCAAAATAACAGTAAGTCTCTTAGAAACATTTTTACGAATATAAAAATACACAAAAGACATTACAATAATCAAGAAAACAACTGAAGTCCCAGCAATAATGTATTCTAAAGTGTATAAAGAAGCAAGCACTGAAGATTTAGGCGCAGTTACCAAAAGTCTCCAATTAATAGCCCCACCCACAGAAGAAAATGGCATCACACTTGCATAGCTTGGTGCTTTATCTGTAGCAACATAATCATACACTCCCGCTTTGCCTTCTACCATAGCTCTAACCCCTTCTGCTGCTTTAGGATCCTTATTAATATCTTGCATTTTCTTAAAAATTAAACTTTCATTTTCATGAACAAGGATAGTTCCATCCTCATTAAGCAACCCAATAATACTACCATCAAAAAGTTTATTAGAAGGATCTAATAACACTTCTGCTAACACTTCTGCGAGACTTTCAAAGTTAAAGATAAATCCAACTGCTCCAATCACAGAATGATTCTCATCATAAAGTGTCATTGCCATACCAATACCTACAAATTCCTTTCCACCTAATGAAAATTTACGCGGTATACCAAAAAACACTTTGCCATCATCTGCACTAGAAGCAGCTAGAGCCATTTTTACTGAATTTAATTGCAAATCACTACCCACACGCAAACTTGTGATACCCCCAGCAAATCTCACATCTTTGTCTTGCCAAAGTGCCATATAATTGCCATCATCCATTTTTGTAAATCTACCATTAGCATTGAAGCCTAATGGATTTTTCAAATATACAAAAGCATAATCTGTATAACTACCAGAATCAAGCACATTTACTATTGTTTCTTCAATTTGATTCATTGAGATATTTTGTCGTGGGGTTGAAGTAAAAATACTTTCTATACTATTAGTAGCTGCATTATTCAACGCAATCATTTCATTTACTGAAGCTTCAACGGTGTTAGCATATCCTTTTGAAGCTTCCATAATAATAGCTTCAGCACTCTTACTCATACTATCGCTCACTCGAGTAGCAATAATAATAGAAAGAATCGCCAAACCAATAACCATAATAATGCCTATAGAGGCAACCAATTTAGTTCCTATGCTTAAATTTTTAAATGGATTCATAATCTACCCTCATCTAAATTTTAATAAAAACAAAGTACGGATTCTATCAAAAAATAACTTAATTAAAATTAATAATTTCAAATAAATATTTAAAATTATTTTAACTTCTTAATTAGAGCTTAAACAGCTCATTAAAGCTAAAAATTAAAAAAATAAAAAATGCTTATCATCAAACCCGCAGAATACAACCAAATTTAAAAACAATAATAATTACAAATTATCTCAAATAAAATAATTTGTAATTTCCAAAAAATGCCCCCTAATATTCTAAAGTTTAATTATTTTTTATCCTTCTTTTTCTTTTTCTTTTTTTGTAAGCCCTCTTCTTGTTCTTTAGAAAACATTCGCACACTAGAATAATATGAAACAATTCCGGGATCGGCTAATAAACACACATTTTCTGCATCTTTATCCTCATAATCAATCTTAGAGAGTAAGATTCTAGCAAGATTGATTCTTGCGCGTTTTTTGTCATTAGAATCCACAATCAACCAAGGTGCAAAAGGTGTGTGTGTGCGTGAAAACATCTTCTCAAAGGCTTCTGTGTATTCATCCCACAAATTAAGAGACAATTCATCAATAGGGCTTAATTTCCAACGCTTCAAAGGTTCATCTTTTCTAGCCTCAATTCTTTTTTTCTGCTCTTCTTGCCCAACATCTAAAAAGAATTTAAACAAAATATAACCACTCTCAATCAACATTTGCTCCAAATGGGAAACTTGAATAATGAATTCTTTATATTGCTCATTACTACAAAAATTCATTACACGCTCCACTCCAGCTCGGTTATACCAACTGCGATCAAAAAATACAATTTCTCCACCATTTGGAAGTTCATCAATATAACGCTGAAAATACCATTGTGTCTTTTCCACATCACTTGGCTTTTGCAATGCTACCACTCTTGCACCGCGTGGATTTAAATGCTCTCTTAAAGCCTTAATCGTGCCACCTTTCCCTGCAGCATCACGACCTTCTAATATCACAATAACCTTTTTTTGATATTTTTTTACCCAATTTTGCAATTTAATGAGTTCTATTTGAAGTTTTTTAATCTCTTCTTCATAAAAGGCTTTATTTAATTTACCTTTTTTATTATAAACCTCACCTGGTCTTTCATCTTCAGGACGCACAACCAAAGTTTTACTCATTTGCCTAACCTCCAAACTTAAGTTATAAAATAGTTAAAATATTCTACCATTAAAGAATTAAATTATACATAAGGAAAATTATTTTGAATACTTTATTTTGCATTGGAAAAAATTATTCTTTTAAACCACTTCAAGATTATTCTATTCGCTATGCTCAAAGCCTTTTTGAAGAGATTCATTGCACTTGGTTTTTAGATTCTACAAATAATATAGATCTTTTTAAAAATCTAAACCACGCCATAGAAATTTCACAGAATCTTTTAATACTTACTAATGATTCTATTTTAAATGAAATTTTAAATGATTTTAAAAAGCATTCTTTACCAATGCCCACTCTAGAAAAAAATCACTACACACTTACCTTTAAAAATTGCAATATCACATTACAAAATTCCCCACAAATCCCACAATCTACAGACACAAACAACACCTTTTTATACCTTTTAGGATTTGATTGCCAAAGTGCTTTAACACTTCTAAATCCCTTAGCTAAGGCTCATCAAATCCAATTACAAACTCTCCAAAACACTTGCGGAATAGAAATTTTACAAGCTAAAGCCCTTTCACACAAAACACTAAGCACCTTTTTAAAAGAAATGTCTCAAATTTTTCAAAATAAAATCTTTTCAAGCTCCAATTTAGCTCAAAGCATTATCCAACTTCTTGCAAATTCCAAACAAAAAATCACAACCGCAGAAAGCTGCACAGGGGGCTTAGTAGCTTATTATCTCACTAAAGAATCAGGAGCAAGTGAAGTCTTTGATGGCGGAATCATTAGCTATGCCAATGCCATTAAAGAATCGTGGCTAAAAGTCTCTAATAGCAATCTTATTGCTTATGGTGCAGTGAGTGAAGCGGTGGTGCGTGAAATGCTAGATGGTGCTTTAAGTTTAAGTGGTGCAGATTTTGCTATCGCCACAAGTGGTGTTGCAGGACCAAATGGGGGTAATGCAAGCAAGCCTGTTGGGACAATTTTTATCGGAGTAAAATCCAAAAATGGAGAAGAAATAATTAATAGAGTCCTATTTTCTGGGGATAGAAACTATATTCAAGAGCAATCTTGTCTCTATGCTTACTTAATATTTTTAAAACTCTTTTTCAAAACTATTGACTTTTAAAAATTTTGTAGCTATAATTTCATTTCCTTTTTGTTTGACCCGCTAGCTCAGTTGGTAGAGCAATTCCCTTTTAAGGAATGGGCCGTTGGTTCGAATCCAACGCGGGTCACCACTAAATAAAAGTGGCTCCTTCATCTAGCGGTTAGGATACCACCCTTTCACGGTGGCTACAGGGGTTCGAGTCCCCTAGGAGTCACCACTTTTATTTCTATGATTTTTATTATTAAAATGGTCGCTTAGCTCAGTTGGTAGAGCGCCACCCTTACAAGGTGGATGTCACAAGTTCGAGTCTTGTAGCGACCACCACTTTCAGCTTTGGAGCGGTAGTTCAGTTGGTTAGAATACCTGCCTGTCACGCAGGGGGTCGCGGGTTCGAGCCCCGTCCGCTCCGCCATCACATTCATAAATCTAAAATCTTACTAAATTCTCAATTAACAATCCATAAAATAAAATCATTATCAATTCAACTTTTTCACAAACTCTGCCAAAAGCATTCTAAGTTTATCAATCTCAAATTTTATTTTATAAATTTTAAAATCATATTTGCTATAATGCCAAAAATTAAGGATTAAAATCACTTAATCTTAAGGAGTCCTATGTCAAAAACTAAATTTTATTCTTTATTTTCTGCCCTATATTTGTTATTCATTGCACTAAGTATTGGCTTGATTCTTGCTAGTGCTTTTAGTGCTTCTGTAGTTTTCCGTGGAGCGAGTTTAGCAGAGGGATTGGAAATTACTTTATTTCAATCTGGGATTTTAATGACACAAATCTTTGTAAAGGTGAATTTTTTACTCAATATCTTGGCTTTGCTTATTCTTATTTATGAATTAATCGCCCTACAAACTACCCGCCAAAAATTTACACCCCTACTTGGCTTTATCAACGCAATTTTAATACTTTTATTTACACTTTACTACACGCCTTATATTATAGAAGCTCAAACAATAGGGGAAACCGCCATTGAAACCTTAGAATTTAACCAAATGCATCAACAATCTGAATTAGTTTTCAAAACTCTACTTGTTACGCTAATCTTATTATTTTTTGCTCGATTCTTTGGAATCCTTAATAGCGTTTGCAAAGGTAAATAAACTCACAAAAATTGCAAGGTGCTCTTTCCTTGCAAAGCTCAAAAGAAAACTCTTTTTTAAATTCCTTAAGTTCCTCTAGTTTTTCTAAGAGTTTTTGTTTTTTTTCTTGTAAAATTTCCTCTTTTTTGATGCTTGCCTCATAAATATCATAAAACCCCGCTTCAACTTCGCTATAAGATTCTTGGAGTGCCAAAGCGTATAAAACAAGCTGAAAATCTTTTGAAGTATCAATACTTCTTTGTGTGCTAACTTTAAGATTCTTTTTGTATTTATAATCCAAAACTAAAACACTCTCTCCTTTTTTGTCGATTCTATCAATCCTTCCTCTAAAAGGAATCTCACAAACTTGCAGTGAAAATTCTTTTTCAAATTCAATTGGAATCCAACCATCCTCCAAATGCTTTCTTTCAGCATAGAAAAATTTCTGTAAATACCTCTTGGCAATCTCTAACTCAAAATATTCTCTTTTGTTCTCATAAACTTGTAAATTTTCATAAGCTTCTTGTTGCAACTTTTCAAAATCCCTATGAATTGCAAAATTCACATACGCTTTTTGTAAAGCTTTATGGATTTGAGTTCCTACATTAAAATCCATTTGCTCTTTATAGCCTAAAACATAGCGATAATAATACTTCCTTTTGCAAGTCAATAAACACTCTAGCTTTGTTGCACTCATCACCCCAAAATCCAAAGGTGCAATAATTTCTTTTTCTTTATAGCTTAGTAATTCTCCATTTAAAAAATACTCACCATATTTCCTAGAAGCTTTAGCAAATGAAGCATTTTTAAAAATCTTTTCTTCTAGCAAAAAGCGTGAGGGCTCTTCTTCTTCATTGCTCACAAACATCACACAAGCCTCTTTAGAATGTGCAAAAAGCTTGGCATAATAATATTTTTGCAAATTTTCTCTATCTTTTCTTGTAGGCAACCCAACTTTTTGGCGAATAATTGAATTAAGAAAAATATCTTTTTGGCTTACTTTTGGAACATTATTTTGATTAAATTCTGGCAAAATCACATAAGAAAAGGCAATTCCTCTTGTTTCTAAGATTCCTATAACACTAATACGACCCCCACCAATATCATCAATTGTTTCTTTCTTTAGCATCATAAAAAATGCATAAATCTTATCTCTAGTCTGCAAAGAATCCAAAAACTTCAATCCAAATGAAAAATACTCCAATCTCTGCAAAATAATCTTCTTAACTTCTTTGTCTTCCCAAGTATTTTCTTGCATTTCTTCAATAAATTGCCAAAATTCCTCAAAACTCTGTGCGGATTCTGCTAAGCTTTGAAGCCGTTTAAAAAAGCTTGTTTCTTGCAACTTTTTACCCATTGCAAAGTTAAAATTTCTTGCTTTATCAAAGAGTTGCAAATACTTAGCAAATTCTTCATTAGGCAAAATAATGCAAATTTCCTCTGGAGAAATCCCACTCTCAAGCCATAAATCAATTTGAGTAAATATCCCACCTACTTCAGAAATCTTACTATCAAACTCTAAAAGCTTAAGATTGTTAGGAATTTCTATTTTAGATTCAAAACTTAAAATCTCTAGCCTTTTATTCTCTAGTTTTAATGTGAATTTGCCATTCTCCAAAGATAATCCAAAAAGTTTTTGATAATACTCAATATTAAAAGGATTAATAAAAATTTTTAACAAAATCGGTTTTTGAAGAGAAATCTCTTGGAAAATACGCATTTCAAAATGGCTCAAAAACCCTTCTAAATACACTTCAATACTCTCATAAATCCCTAAAATCTCAAAGGTAATCTTATAATCTTCCAAGAAATATTGATCAAAGAAATGATTCTCTGCAAGCTTTTTACTATAAAGTTCAAAGATTCTTTTTAAAACCCGCAAATAATCATCATAAAATGCGTAAATATCGAGCTTTTCTAGCATTTCTAATCGCACACATCCAGCACATAATTCTTCATAAAACTTAAAAAAGAAATCCGAATTATTTAAAAATTGAGAGAAATTCTTGGCAAATTCACCAAATTCTTTAGAGTTTGATTCTTGAATAGATTGATAAAGGTAGATATGACGCAAAAATGAAGGGATCTTACTTTTGCCCTCCACTCTTAAAACAAATTCTAAAAACTCGCCAATGCTCTGTGCATCCGGCAAAAATGAAGCTAAATAATCCCTTTCAAAAAAGGCTTTGATTGCGCGTGTGTTTGAAAATAAATAGAGTTTTGCCACTTTTAAAGATTTTCTTTAGCAATTTTTACAATATTCTCTACACTAAATCCAAAATGCTCAAACAAAATCTCGCCCTTGCCACTTGCCCCAAAACCTTGCATTCCAATAACTATATCTGCCAAGGCATACCACTCTAAACCACGACTTGCTTCAATAGCAATCACTTTACCTTTTAATAAAGAATCACGATAAGTTTTCTCTTGCTGCATTAATAAATCATAACTTGGCACACTCACAACTTGCGTAGCTAAGCCTTGTGATTCTAACTCTTTAGCACTTCTTAAAGCAAGCTCCACTTCACTACCTGTTGCTAATAATGTGATTTGAGGCTCTTTGCTTGATTCTTGCTTCACATAAGCACCTTTTTTTACCTGTTCTTTTGTAACTTTTCCAAAAATAGGGAGATTTTGGCGACTAAGCACAAAAGCACAAGGTCCCTCAATCTCCAAAGCAACCTGCCAACAGGCAATATTTTCATTCGCATCACTTGGGCGAAAAACACTTAAATTTGGCATCGCCCTAAAATGGCTAATTTGCTCAATAGGCTGATGAGTTGCACCATCTTCTCCCACACCAATACTATCGTGCGTCCAAACATAAAACACTTTGCTTTTCATTAGCGAAGCCACACGAACACTAGGAGAAAGATAATCGCTAAAAACAAAGAAAGTAGCACAAAAAGGCAAAAATAGACCATAATTAGCAAACGCATTGCTAATAGCCCCCATAGCGTGTTCGCGGATTCCAAAATGGAAATTTCTTCCCTTTGGGAAATCTCCCATTCCTTTTAATTCTGTGTTATTAGAGGGTGCTAAATCCGCACTTCCGCCAATAAACCCAGGCAAGGCTTTGGCGATAGCGTTGAGAATTTCTCCATTGCTTGCACGCGTTGCTACACTTTTGGTTTCATCAAAGTTAGGATACTCTATCTTAGAAAAATCCGGATTTAACATTGCTTCTAGTAAAGATTTTTTATCACTTTTTACTAAAATCTTCTCCCACTCTTTATTGGCTAATTCACCCAATTCTTGTGTATTTTTAAATCGGATTCTTGCACTATCAGGGACAAAAAACTTCAACTTAGAATCAAAGCCTAAAGCCTTTTTGGATTCTTCAATCTCACTCTCTCCAAGTGGAGAACCATGAGATTTATGAGAACCACTTAAATGAATAGAACCTTTTGCAATTGTGGTTTTAGCAATAATTAAAACAGGTTTGTTAGAAACTTTAGCCTTACTAAGTGCCAAATCAATTTGCATAAAATTATGCCCATCAATCTCCAAAACTTCCCAACCTTGTGCTTCAAAACGCATTTTAATATTCTCACTAAAGGCAACTCCACAATCACCTTCAATTGTAATATTATTTGAATCATAAATCACAATAAGATTATCCAAACTATGATGCCCAGCAAGAGAGCAAGATTCATAAGAAATCCCTTCTTCTAAATCTCCATCTCCACATAAACAATAAACCTTATGAGAAATTAAATCACCAAGCATATTTTGAGCAAGTTTTCCCGCCATAGCAAACCCTACTGCATTAGCAATACCTTGACCTAAAGGGCCTGTGGTAATTTCAATACCAGGAGTATGCTTGTATTCTGGATGCCCTGGAGTTTTAGAACCAAAGCTCCTAAAAGCTTTCAAATCTTCCAAGCTTACATCAAAACCCCATAAATGCAATAAACTATACACAAGCGCACTTGCATGACCACCACTAAAGACTAACCTATCACGATTTATCCATTGTGGATTCTTAGGATTAAGATGCAGATGATACCCTAAAACTACCGCAATATCGGCTAATCCCATTGGAGCACCAGGATGTCCGCTATTGGCTATTTGCACCATATCAGCACACAAAAATCGTAAAGAATCAGCCATTAATTGATATTCTTTGATTTCATTTTGATCTAACATTTTTACCCCTTATGTTTCTAATAATTGAATACTTGCTTTACAAATTTTACAATTAAATAAAGCTTTTTCTTTTTGAATTTTATTGTGCAACGCCAAAGGCACAAGGTGAATTTTTCCTTTACATTGGCAAGTATATTTGAATTTGCTTTCTTCATATTCTACTTCACTTGTTTCTTTTTTAGGCATTGAAGGATTGATTTGGCAAACACTGCGACGGAATTTTTCAATTTGCATATCTTCTCGAATAATATGCTCTAAAAGCCATTTTTTAGCAATCACAGCCAATTTCTCTTTTAAATCATCCACATTGCGAATCTGCATAACCGAATTTGTCATATCGCGTATAATTTCACGATGCCTTTCTCTATGCTGCTCCAAACGAGGATAATGAATAGATTCCATATAAATTTCTTCATCCCTAAAATGTTCTTGTGTGTAATTTAATAATTCTTTTAAAATAATGACAATTTCCTCTTTGGTCGCTTTTTTATTGACTAAAGCATACGCTCTCCCTGCAATATCAAAAAGCTGTTTGTGCTGCTCATCAATGGCATCATTATGGACACTCAACTCTTTGCTCCAAGATGGTAGCATTAACCCTCCTCTTTTCCCCTAATTCATTTTGACTACTTCACTAAAAAACCCTAAAAAATATCAAATATTATATACTTTAAAAACAAAAAAAATCTAAAAACTACCCAAAAAGTAATCTTTAAAATTTGAATTAAATGATAAATTTTATTATTTAATATTATTTTTATTTTATATAAGATATTATTTCCTTGTTAATAAATTTTATTAAAAGGATAGGTAATCTTTATGAAAAAACTTACAAATGACTTCGGAAATAAAGTTGCAGATAATCAAAATTCCCTTTCAGCTGGTCCAAAAGGACCTCTACTTTTGCAAGATTATATTCTGCTTGAAAAACTTGCTCATCAAAATAGAGAAAGGATTCCTGAAAGAGTAGTGCATGCTAAAGGAAGTGCTGCTTATGGAGAACTCAAAATAACTGCCGATATTTCACAATTCACTAAAGCTAAAGTTTTACAAAAAGGAGAAGTTACACCGCTTTTCTTAAGATTTTCAACCGTGGCAGGAGAATCTGGTGCAGCTGATGCAGAGAGAGATGTAAGGGGCTTTGCAATTAAATTTTATACCAAAGAAGGCAATTGGGATTTAGTTGGAAACAATACACCAACTTTCTTTATAAGGGATCCTTACAAATTCCCAGATTTTATCCACACTCAAAAAAGAGATCCAAGAACGCATTTAAGAAACGCAAATGCAGCTTGGGATTTTTGGACATTATGCCCTGAATCTCTCCACCAAGTTACAATTTTAATGAGTGATAGAGGGATTCCAGCAAGCTATAGACATATGCACGGGTTTGGAAGCCATACTTATAGCCTTCTCAATGACAAAGGAGAAAGATTTTGGGTGAAATTCCACTTCAAAACTCAACAAGGCATTAAAAATTTAACCAACAAAGAAGCTGAAGAAATTATTGCTAAAGATAGAGAATCTCACCAAAGAGATTTATACAATAGCATTGAAAAAGGAGATTTCCCTAAATGGACATTCCAAGTGCAGATTTTACCTGAAAATGAAGTGGATAAATTAGGATTCAATCCCTTTGATTTAACAAAAGTATGGTCCCATAGTGTCGTGCCTTTAATGGATATTGGAGAGATAATTCTTAACAAAAATCCACAAAATTACTTCAATGAAGTGGAACAAGCTGCCTTTAGTCCAAGCAATATCGTTCCAGGAATTGGCTTTAGTCCTGACAAAATGCTCCAAGGTAGAATCTTTAGCTATCCTGATGCACACCGATACAGAATAGGAACCAACTATCATCTCTTACCTGTCAATAGAGCAAGAAGTGAAGTTAATACTTATAATGTTGCTGGGGCTATGAATTTTGATGAATATAAAAATAAATCCGCTTACTATGAACCAAACAGCTATGATGATAGCCCAAAAGAAGATAAAAATTATTTAGAACCTGATTTAAACTTAGAGGGTGCAGCCCAACGATATGCACCGCTAGACAATGATTTCTATACTCAACCAAAAGCCTTATTTGATATAATGAATGCTTCCCAAAAAGAGCAACTCTTCAAAAATATTGCCTCATCAATGGAAGGTGTTGAACAAAAAATCATAAACAAAGCTCTAATGCATTTTGAAAAAATAAGCAAAGAATATGCAGAGGGCGTTAAAAAAGCATTAGGTCAATAAATCTTTAGAGTGAGATTGTCACTCTAAAATCATAACTATTAAAAATCAATCTTTAGATTGGCTAATAGATAAACAAGGATAAAATGATGAATGAAATATCTTTAGAAGAAGAAAAACGATTTGGAGAGCTTTGCAATATGGCTTTTAATTTTGCTAGAAATAATGAATTTGAAAATCTAAAGATTATGATAGAAGCTGGATTAAATGTTAATTTAAAAACACACAAAGGTGATACTCTACTTATGTTAGCAGCTTACAACAATTCTTTAGAAACTGCTAAAATGCTACTTGAAAAAGGTGCTAAAGTGGATGAGAAAAATGACAGAGGGCAAACTCCACTCGCTGGAGTTTGTTTCAAAGGATATCTGGATATGGCAAAACTATTAGTCAGTAATGGTGCAAATATTGATGAGAATAATGGCTTAGGAATGACTCCCTTTTCTTTTGCTATTATGTTTAGACGCAAAGATGTTGCAAGGTATCTTATGATGCACTCCAAACAAAGCCTCTTTAAAAAGACAAGTTTTTTAATTTTAAATCTTTTGAAGAAATAACAATTTTATTCTTTTTTTGATTTGAGAAACTCATAATACATAGCATTAAGTTTTTCTATAGATTCTTGCAATTCCTTAGAATGAGGGAGTTGCGATTCTAATAATTCTAAGCGTTTTTGCAAATAATTAAAAAGTTGAAATTGAATATCTGGAATCTTATTTAAATCATTGCTTTTGCCTTTTACTACAACCTTTGCAGGAATCCCAACGGCTGTAGAATTTGGCGGCACAGAAGCAATCACAACAGAATTTGCACCGATTTTAGAATTTGCTCCAATAGTAATATTGCCAAGCACTTTAGCCCCTGCTCCAATAATCACATTATCTTCTATTGTTGGGTGGCGTTTAGTTTTTTCTAAACTCACTCCACCCAAACTCACACCTTGATAAATCGTTACCTCATTCCCTACTTCTGCTGTCTCTCCAATCACCACACCAATTCCGTGATCAATAAAAACTCTATGCCCAATTTTACAAGCAGGATGAATATCAATATTAGTAATCCACTGCGTAAAGCCCATTAAGATTCTAGCTAGAATCTTAAAGCCCTTTAAATGCAATTTATGAGCAAGGCGATAATGCACTAATGCAATTAATCCAGGGTAGTTAAAAAATAATTCAATTTTAGAATTAATCGCAGGATCTTTTTCTAAAATAACGCAAAAATCTTCTTTGATAGTCCCAAAAAGGCTTGTAGCATATTTCAATTTAACTCACCTTGACTTTTAAATACCGTTCGTAAATAGCCATTTTCGCTTAGCATAACATAAAGTTGTCCCAAAACTTCTTTTTTTTCATCTTGAGGAATTTCTGTGCTTTCATCAAGTTTTTGCTTAAGCCTTCTTTCAATTTCTTTGGTATCAAAATCCAAATCATCTAATACATCTAAAATCGTTTGTGCTTCTAAAAGATTTTCAATCTCATATTTCCCCTCTTCTTCATCAAAAACCACGCTAAATTCTGTAGGGTGAGTGAATAGGTTATGTCGCATTCCAAGCACTTCTTGATAAGCCCCTACAAGAAAGAAGCCCAAAAAGTATTCTTCACTATTCACATCAATATCATGCAAATACAAAGGATAATTCTTATCAAATGCAATCTCTCCATCACTATCACAGGTAATATCCCACAAACTCGCACTCCTTGTAGGACGCTTATTTAATCTATCAAGCGGAATAACTGGAAAATTTTGCTTCAATCCCCAATAATCTGGCAAACTTTGGAAAAAGCTACAATTTAACAAATACCGCTCTTGCACCTGCTCTTGAATCCGAATAATGTCACTATGGTTTTTGTGTTTTAAAATCTTAATCACTTTTTTAATAATAAGATGCACTAAAACTTCGGTATTACTCCTATCTTGCAAATCAATATAACCTAAATCAAAAAGTGTAAGGAGTGATTCCATATGCTCTAAACTATCGTGTAAATACTCAATAGCCGATCTTTCATTAATCGTATTATACAAATCCAAAAGTTCTTCTACAAGGGGAGGATTTTTATCTTTGAGGTGCAAAGCTTTTTCATCATATTCTTGTGAAAACAACTCCAAAACAGGACTTATTAAAACCGCGTGGCTAGCAGAAACATAACGCCCCGATTCAATAAAAATATCAGGTTCAGGCTCTTTTTTGTTCTTAGCAATTTCTTTAAGCGTAAAAATAACATTTCCACTAAATTCCCCAAGCGTATAATTACGATTTTGATAGGCTTCATATTGCGTGTATTCAACAGCCAAACCACCCCCAATATTCACATTATTAAGATTCTTTGCACCCATTTTACGCAATTCAGCATAAATATTCCCAGCTTCTCTTAAAGCTTTTTTAAGTGGTGCAATATCACTTATTTGACTGCCAATATGGAAGTGAATCATTGTAAATTGTTCTAATAATTTATTTTTTTGCAAAAGATAAATAGCTTCCACCAATTCAGTTGCAGTTAATCCAAATTTAGAATTAATGCCACCACTTTTTGCCCAAATTCCAACTCCTGTGCTATGAAGACGGATTCGCAATCCAATTTTAGGATAAGGCTTTCCCATAGCCTTTGCTACTTCAATGATTGTCTCTAATTCATTTAATCCTTCAATAGTTAAAGTAATATCATGACCCATTTTAGCTGCGATAAAACCCAAAGAAATCATTTCTTTATCTTTAAAACCATTGACCGTAATAGGGGCATTTTCATTTGTATAAGCCATTGCAATAATAAGTTCTGACTTACTTCCTGCCTCTAGTCCATAGCAACGATTCTGTGTTTGTTCCATAAGGGGCAAAATAAAATTAGGAAAATGATTAACCTTAATAGGAAAAACTGCTTTAAACTTGCCCTTGTAGTGATATTCTTTAATAGAATTTTCAAAATGTGAGAAGATTTTTTCAACTTGTTTCTTCATTAAATGAGGAAACCGAATAAGTAAAGGACCGCGATATCCTTCCTCACGCATTTGTTTAACAATATCAATTAATGCAGGTTTATTACCAAAATTAACTTTGACCTTGCCATCTTCAATAATAAAATCATCATTTGCCCAATAATGAATACCATAATCTACCATACTATTTCCCTTACAGAATTAAATAAGGCAAATTTTAGCATAAGTCCATTACAAAGCAAATAGAATAATTAACAAAAAAAAGACTAGGCTGTAATATCTAGCAAACTTTGATACATAGAATCGGCTGTTTGCATACTTGCCACATTAGCCTCTACGCCATTTTGTGCTGTTATGGTATTAGCTGTGCTTTGAGTTAAATCTGTATTTGAAGTCTCCAAAGTTGCATTTTGCACATTGGCATTGATTCCGCTTTGAGCATTAGAAAAAGCATTATATCCCGAATAACTATTCATTGAAATTGGATCCATTGAACATCTCCTTATTTATGTAAAAGCATTATACTACTAAATTCCAAAAGAATCTACTAAAATTTTATTTTAGCGGTAATATTTTCTTAGTTTTTCATCAAGCGGAGATAATAATCGATACAATGCTGGCACCACTAGCAAACTAAGAATCATTGACACTAACAATCCACCAATCACTGCAATCCCCATAGGAGATTTTATCCCACTCCCTGCTCCACCTGCTAAGGCTAAAGGCAACATTCCAAAAATCATTGCAATGGTTGTCATTAAAATTGGTCGCAACCTAGATTCTCCTGCTTTGATAATAGCACTCTCTAGCTCCATACCCTCTCTGTGCTTTTCATTAGCTACATCAATAATTAAAGTTGCATTTTTACCCACAAGCCCCATAAGCAACATAAGCCCCATAATGCTAAACAAACTAAGCGATTCACCGCTAATAAAAAGCCCTAAAAAAGCTCCTGTGAAACTTAAAGGCAAGGTAATCATAATAATCAAAGGCTGAATGAGCGATTCATATAAAGCCGCTAAAATAAAATAAATCAAAATAAACGCCATAGTCATTGCTATTGTAAAAGCTTCATTGCTTTCTTGCATATATTTAGCATAACCCTCAATCTTATAATGAACACTAGATTCTAACCAAGAATCCTTGTTTTCCTCCAAAAAGTTTGTAGCCTCACCCAAACTTACATTTTCTGCCAAATTAGCATACACCATCACACTTTTTTGCCTATCATAATGTCTAATTGTAGTAACTCCCCCTACTTCTTTGATTTTAACCATTCCTTCTAAAAATACATTTTCTCCCTTTGCATTGCGTAAAGTAAGAGTTTTTAAGTCTTCTATTTGATTCCTTTTGGGAGCTAACAACACAATATCATATTCCTTACCATTTTCACGATAATAAGAGATCTCCTGTGTGCCACTAAAAGCAGAATTAATAACCCAAGCGATTTCTTGAGCACTAAATCCATACTGACTTGCTAAAGCCCGATTGATAGTTATTTCTAATTGTGGAGTTTGGGGTTTAATATTAGTGTGAATGTCTTTATATTTTCCACTTTGCTCCATAAAGTTTGTAATTCTCTCAACACTAGTTTGCAAAGCAACATTATCCAATGAATAAAGTGCTAATTGAAGTGGCGAATCATCTTCTCCTAAGCTAATTTGAGGAATCTCAATCAAAGTGATTTCTAAATCAAATTGTTTTGCATAATCTGCATAAACTCCTCTTAAAAACTGCATTACTTCTTGCAAATCCCTTTCTCTTTTGTTATAAGGCACCAAACGCACATAAATTTTTGCTTCATAAACCTTTTTCTCTGCTGTGTAGCCAATCTTTAAAATGCTATATTCCACCTCTTCTTCTTGACTTAATCGCTCTTGTATTGCTAAGGCTTGTTTTTGCATTGCTTCTAGCGAGATTCCAGGTTTTGCGGTGAGATTAATATCAAATTCTGCCTTGTCTTCTGAGGGCAAAAACTCCACTCCCAGTCGCGTAATCAAAAGGAGTGAAACCACAAAAATACTCACAATACTTAAAATCACAAAAGCTTTATGGGCTAACACCCATTTAAGAATCCGCACATACATTGCTTCTAAAGCCTTAAAATATTTTTCTGTTTGGAGATAAAAAGCACTTTGTGTGTGATTGGCAACTCTTGAGCTTAACATAGGAATAAAAGTAATAACAACAAAAAAAGAAATAATAATACAAGCACCAAGACTAATACCAAAAGAAACAAAGAATCTTCCCGTGATTCCACCCATATTGGCAATAGGAACAAAAACTGACAAAAGCATTGCAGAAATAGCTATTAGTGCAAAAATAATTTCTTTAACCCCTATTAATGCTGCTTCTTTACGCGGTATTCCTGCTTCAATCTTTTTATAAATATTTTCAATAACCACAATCGCATCATCAATAATAATCCCAATTGCCAAGGTAATTGCAATCAATGTTGTAAGATTTAAAGTCATACCCCAATAATACATAAACGCAAAAGTTCCCATAATTGAAGCAGGAATACTCAAACTTGCAATCCAAGTCATTGAAGCATTACGCAAAAAGAAAAACACTACAAAAACTGCCAAAAATGCACCCAAAATTAAATCAAGCTCTACAGACCAAATCGTATCTTTAATATAAGTAGTCGTATCTCTTAAAAGCGTTAAATTGTATTTTGGGCTGCTTTCTTGCAAACTTGGTAGAATCTCTCTAATGGCATCGGTGATTTCAATCTCATTTGCCCCTGAAATCTTTTGTATTTCAAGCAAGATTCCATTCCCTTGAAGATCTTTAGAAAGCAAGTTTGCAAAACTTCTTTGTTCTTCTGTAGAATCTTCAATCTTAGCAATATCACTTAGCTTAATATTATCACCTACAAGAATATTGCCTAATTCTTCTAAATTCTTAGAATCGGCTTGTGTGAGAATCTTCCATTCTTTATCTTTGGTGATAATTCTACCCCCATCAATTTCTACATTTTGGGCACCAATAGCTCTTGCTAGATCTAAGTAAGTTAAGTTATATTGGTTAAGTAAAGTAGGATTAGGTATGATTCTAATCTCTCTTTCTAAAAACCCAACCAAATTAACTTTACCCACTCCTTTGATGCGTTGCAACAAAGGCTTAATATTCCAATTTGTATGCGTATTTATTTCTAAAAGTTCTTTTTCATTGGTAATTGGAGTTTTAGGCGATACAAAAAGCGAAATAATAGGCGCACCACCAACATTAAATTTTTCAACCACAGGGGATTTCACTTCACTCCCAAAACTAACAGATAGAACCTTATCGCGCACATCATTAGCTGCAATTTCAAGGGGCTTTTCTAGCTCAAACTCCGCCACCACCACGCTCACACTATCACTACTATTAGAAGTGATTTTCTTTAGCGATTCAATTCCGCTAATAGCTTCTTCAATCTTTTCTGTTACCTTACTCTCAACAATCTCAGGATTAGCTCCAGGATAAAGCGTGGTAATGGTAATCACAGGAATATCGACATTAGGATAAAGTGAAACACTAAGTCTTTTTAGGGCATCTGCACCAAAAAATATCAGCGCCATTACAAACATTAAAGTCGCAATGGGTCGCTCTATTGCTATCCTTGACATTATTGTCCCAAAATCAAACCATCGCCAAAGATTCCAGAAGGCAAATCTCTCTTTAAGAGTGCCTCTGCTTTTGCTTTTTTGGTTTTCATATCAATGCTAGGATAGATTTTTGTGAGTATCAAAGGATCTTTTTGTTCAATATTTTGGAGTTTGTATTGAAATTTATCGCCGACTTTAACTTGACTAAAATACTGCGAATCAAACTCAATCATCGCCTTTTTTTGCTTGGATTCTAGCACAAAAAGTTTGCTTGAAATAGCCCCCACACCATCACCAACTTCAACAAATTTATTACTAATAACACCACTAAAGGGTGCATATAAGATAGTTTTATCCAAAAGTTCTTTTTGTAAATTATAATTAGCTTGTGCTTTTTTAAACGCATAAAGACTAGATTGATATTGAGATTGTATTCTCTCAAAAGTGTTTTTATCAATCACATTTTTAGAAGATTGATAACGCTTGTATTGAGATTCTAAAAAATTATATTCAATCTTAGCAGAATCCAAAGTTGCCTTGGCAATTTTCACATTTTCTTGCAAATCCTTTGCTTTGAGTGTGAGTAATTTCTCCCCTTTTTCAACAAAATCTCCCACTTCTACAAAAATCTCTTCTATAACGCCATTACTAGCTAAACTTAAAGTAGCACTTTGAGTGGCTTGGATATTAAAAGTCGCATAAATCCCCTCTCCAAATAATGGCAAAAAGCATAAAATACTGATTAAAATTTGCCTCATAAAAACTCCTCTAAATTCTCACCATTAGAATAAAGAAATTCTGCCTTTTTAATCTCATAATCAAAACGCGCTTCATCATAAAAAGATTGTGCGTTAAAAAGATTTGAAAGTGCTTTTAGGTATTGCGTGTAGTCAATTAATTGCGAATTAAACTTTTCTTTTGCATAAGTATAAGCTATGGAAGCGGAAGTGAGTGCAGATGAAGCCCATTGAATTTTTTCTTTTGCGGTTTCAAGGGCATTTTGGGCGATTATACGCTCCCTTTTTTGCGAATCTTTTTGATAAGCGTATTCAGAGTTAGCCGCTAAGGCTTGTAAATGGGCTGATTCTTTAGCTTTTAGCGTCGCAAAAGAATCAAATAACACAAAAGAGACACTAACCCCAAAAACATTCTGATATTTGGGATCATCAATAGAAACAGGAAAAGGAAGTGCTGGGATATTGCGGTTATGGTATTGATAGTTTGTGTAGCGATTGCTTAAGGCAATGGTTGGCAAATAAGTGTATTGCGTGGAAGCATTTTCTAGGCTTTTGACATAATGGAATTGTGCTTGTAAATCTGCCCTTTGTTTTTGCGGTGTTTGAGTAGAAATTTCTTTAATATTTACCAAATCATCTAAAAGAAAATTCTCCACTCCGCTTAAAAGGCTTATTTGTTCTTTACGAGCTTCTAGAGCTAAGTTGATATTTTCTAATTGATAAGAATTTTGTGAAAACTGCGATTTAATCGCCTCTAGCGTATCTTGTGAAGCAAGTCCAGATTCAAAAAAAGTCTGGTATTTGATGATGCTTTGTTCTAATTCATTTTGTTGGCTTAAAAGTGCCTTGCGTTTTGATTTTAAAGCTAGGGCTTGAAAATATTCTTGAATGATTTTTAAAAAAATCTGCTGCTTTGTGCTTAGGGCAGAGAATTCAGAAGCTTTGATTTTGTGGTTTTGAATCGCAAACTTTCCTTCTCTTTTTAATCCATCAAATAAAAGCCAAGAAGCTTCAACAAAAGGTCCATTAATGCTTTTGGGATAAAAAATATCTGGATTATTGGTATTTTGGTAGGCATAGCCCACTTCAACTTTGGGCAAATACCCTGAATAAAGCGCCTTTTTCTCTTCCTTTAAGGCTTGAGTTTGGTAATTTTTTGATTCTAGTAAGGGATTATTATTAGCACTAATAATAAGAGATTTTAGGGGATTTGCAGATATATCCATACAAAAAAGACAAAAAACCATTAAAGACATTATCTTTTTTGACATTTTCTCCCTTTCACTATCAAGATTTTATCAAGAATATTACTATGCAATTTCTTAAGAATTGTATCTAAAAAACCACTAAAAGAAACTTTTGATAAGTAAAATATCCAAAAATGCCATTTAGCTTTAATAGCTCTGTAAAGGAAAATTGAGTCTTAAAAATAAGTCAGAGAAAATCCAAGAAAGGATTAGCAATAATCCAAGCCCAAAGGCTAGGATTATTAAGAAGGTTAATTAAGAGAATTGTTATTCGACTTCTGCGTCAATCACATCATCATCTTTTTTGTTTTGTTGTGTTGCACCACCTTGTGCGTTTTGATCTTTTTGATACATTGCTTCAGCAAGTTTGTGGCTTACTTCTGTGAGTGCCTTAACTTTTTGCTCAATCTCTTCTTTAGAAGCATTTTCATTTTTCAAAGTTGTTTGCAAATCGTTGATTGCATTTTGAATCTTTTCAGCCTCACTTGAATCAATTTTCTCTTTCATTTCATCAAGGCTTTTTTGAGTTTGATAAACAAGGCTATCTGCTTGATTTCTTACTTCAATCGCTTCTTTTTTCTTTTTGTCTTCTTCTTTGTTAAGTTCAGCATCTTTTACCATTTTTTCAATTTCAGAATCAGATAATCCGCTAGAACCTGTGATTTTGATTTCTTGAGCTTTGCCTGTTGCTTTGTCTTTAGCACTCACAGTTAAGATACCATTTGCATCAATATCAAAAGTAACTTCGATTTGAGGCACACCTCTTGGCGCTGCTGGGATACCGCTTAGCTCAAAATTTCCAAGCACTTTATTATCTCTTGCAAGTTCTCTTTCCCCTTGTAAAACTTGAATAGTTACAGCCGGTTGATTGTCTTCTGCCGTTGAGAAAACTTGATTTTTCTTAACAGGAATAGTCGTGCCTCGATCAATAATCTTTGTCATCACTCCACCTAGCGTTTCAATTCCCAAGCTAAGAGGCGTAACATCAAGCAACAAGACATCTTTTACATCACCTTTTAATACACCCCCTTGAATCGCCGCACCAATTGCCACAACTTCATCTGGATTCACTGATTTATTAAGCTCTTTGCCGATAAATTCTTTCACTCTTTCTTGAACTTTTGGAATCCTTGTAGAACCACCTACCATAACAACTTCTGCAATATCGCTTTTGCTTAAATCTGCATCTTTGATAACATCGCCGATTTTATTAATAGTTTGATTGATATAAGATTCAATGAGCGATTCAAACTTAGCACGACTAATCTTTTTAACCAAGTGTTTTGGACCGCTTGCATCCGCTGTAATAAAAGGCAAGTTAATTTCAGTTTCTTGCGCGCTACTTAACTCTTTTTTAGCGTTTTCTGCTGCTTCTTTTAGTCTTTGAAGTGCCATTACATCGTTTTTAAGATTGATTCCATTTTCATCTTCAAATTCTTTTGCTGCCCAATCAATAATCGCGTTATCAAAGTCATCTCCACCTAAAAACGCATCACCACCTGTTGCCAAAACTTCTACAACATTATCGCCTGTTTCTAGCACGGTAACATCAAATGTCCCACCACCCAAATCATACACTACGATTTTTTCTGCTTGTTTTTTATCCAAACCATAAGCAAGTGCTGCTGAAGTTGGCTCATTGATGATTCTAAGCACATTAAGCCCTGCAATTGTCCCTGCTTCTTTAGTCGCCTTTCTTTGCGCATCGTTAAAATAGGCTGGAACGGTGATAACTGCTTCTGTTACTTCCTCACCCAAATAACTTTCTGCATCGGCTTTCAGCTTCATAAGAATCTTTGCAGAAATCTCTTGTGGTGTATAAACTTTTCCTGCAATTTCAATTGCACAAGCACCATTTCTATCAACCACTTTATAAGGAAGTCTTTTCTTGGCTTCTTGAGCTTTGTCTTCATTAAACATTAATCCCATAATTCTCTTAATAGAATAAATGGTTTTTTCTGGATTGGTGATAGCTTGTCTTTTTGCAGGATCTCCTACTAAAATCTCACCTTTATCAGTAAAAGCCACAACCGATGGAGTTGTATTTTTCCCTTCTTTATTTGCAATGATTTTTGATTCATTTCCTTCAAAAACCGCCATTGCTGAATTTGTTGTTCCTAAGTCAATTCCTAATACTTTTCCCATAATTTATCCTTATTAATTAATTTTATTTTGCAATGCTAACCATTGATGGTCTTAGCACTCTTTCTTTATATTTATAACCCTTTTGCATCTCTGCGACAATCTCTCCTACATTGTGCGAATCACTTTGGACTTGCATAATAGCATCGTGGAAATTAGGGTCAAACTCTCCGTTTGCATCAATAGGTTCAATCCCATGTTTTGCAAGTGTTTTTAAAAGATTATCCAATGTTAGTGCAATGCCCTCCTCTATTTTTCCTAAAATTTCAGCTTGATCACTATTTTCTTTTGAATCTTTAATTGTTTTTAAAGCAATCTCTAAAGTATCAATGCTTGGCAATAAATCTTTTGCTATTTTTTCATAAGCATATTCTAAGGCTTGATCTTTTTCTCTCACTAAACGCTTTTTAGTGTTTTCAAAATCAGCATAAGTGCGCAAATATTGATCTTCTAATTCCTTAATTTTATTTTGAAGCGATTCTTTAGAATCTTGCTCTGCATTCTCCTGCAATTCTTGCTCTTGATTCTCATTTCCAGAAGAATCTATCTTTTCATTTTCATCTTGCATTCTAATTCCACTCCTTGATAACAAAAATAACTACTCCAAAATGAAATTTTAGCAATTATTCTTGTGAATTTCAAGTAAAATTATATAACTTTAGTCTATTAATGTCAAGTTAAATTAATAAAATAAGCTAAACTTTCTTAAAAATAAAAATTTAATTATGAGTTGTTTGGGTTGAATTTAAGCTTGTTTTAATGGCTTATTTTTTTAAAAAACGAATTAGACAAAAGAGCTTTGCAAAATATAGTAGCAATGTATGCAAAAACTTTAACAATAATTTAGTTAAGATTCTAGGTAAGGCAATTTAGCTTTTTTGGGTATCAAGGATTTTATAAGTAAAGCTTTGCTAATTTTCTAAAATATTTTATTTGGAATGATTTTTAAAAAGGGATTTTTGGAATGAAAAAAATAATCATATTGTTGCTGTGTGTTTTGGGGGGATTTACCGGATTTGCTAAGGAATTTACTATTGAAAATGGCAAAACCCTTATTTTAGAGAGTAAATCACCAAATCCCAAAAGTATCATTCTAGATAAAAGGGAGTATTTGTGGATTCCACATCCAAAAGATGATAGCAAAAAAATCTTATTTTTAGCTGTGCCTTATTATACAAAAGAGCAAACTATTAAGCTTGGAAGCGATAATGTTTTGCAAATTATTAAAGGGGATTATAAAAGTGAGCAAATTAGCGTAGATTCTGCTAAGGCTAAGCCAAATCCTAAGAATCAAGCAAGAAAGAGATGAGGCAAGTAAAATCTACCAAACTTATACAAAAGGGTATTATTGGGATAAGCCTTTTATTTATCCTATGAAAAGTAAAATTACTAGTGAATTTGGCAATGCAAGAGTATTTAACCAAGAAGTAAAAAGCTATCATAGCGGAACAGATTTTAGAGCTGCTATTGGAACACCAATTTATGCAAGTAATAGTGGCAAAGTCGTGATTGCAAAAGATCGATTTTTAGCAGGAAAATCTGTAGTAATTGACCATGGGGAAGGGATTTTTAGTATGTATTATCATTGCAGTGAAATCAAAGTCAAGGAAGGCACTAGAGTAAAACAAGGAGAACTCATTGCATTAAGTGGCAATACTGGTAGAGTAAGCGGACCGCATTTGCATTTTGGAATTTTGGTGCGAGGAGCACAGGTTGATCCAATTGATTTTATTGCCAAAATTAACGCATCTTTAGAGGAAAACTAAAATGGAGAAAATATTTCAAGATTTAAAAACTATCTCTTTAGCAATGTTTAGAAAAAATTTCTTTGGAATCTTTCATGGTTCTATTTCAACAAAACTCGAAGAAGGGCATTTCCTTATCAACAAAAAAGATGCGATTTTTGATGATTTAAATGAAGAATCACTCATTACTCTTTATCACAAACAAGATTATCGTTGGCAAGAAGCTAGTATGGACGCCTTTATTCATTCTCTACTTTATCAAAATATTCCTAATGCCAAATATATTGCCTATGGAATGCCCCCCTTTACAATAGCCTATACACTCTCAAATAACAAAATCACTCCAAAAGATTATTTTGGTTATAAGATTCTAGGCACTCTAGAGGTGTATGATCCAAAAGATTATGATAATTGGTATGAAAGAGCAGATGTTGAAATCAATCGCTATTTCAAAGAAAATGATAAAAAAATTATGGTTATCAAAGGCTATGGAGTGTATGTGTATCATCGAGACTTGCAATATCTCTCAAAATTAATGGCGATTTTAGAAAATTCGTGTAAAGTCTTGCATTTTCATAGCATTTTAGAAGGTAACAAACCTTCTTATGAATTACTTGATTTTTAAGTATAGAAAAATTTGATAAAATTGCATAATTATGTAGCAATTCAAGGGTTTTAATGGATTTTATAAAAGTTAGAGAATTATACAAAAATTACGGAAAATTAGAAGTCTTAAAAAACATTCACTTAGACATTAAAAAAGGATCAATTTTTGGACTTGTAGGGCATAGTGGTGCAGGAAAAAGCACCTTACTTAGGACTTTTAATGGACTAGAATCCATCAATCACGGAAGCATTAAAATTGGGGAAGTAGAGATTAATCACTTAGATTCTAAGAAATTAAGACATTTTAGAAAAAAGGTTGGAATGATTTTTCAAAACTTTTCCTTAATGACACGCAAAAATGTCTATGAGAACATTATTTTACCTTTGGAGTGTTGGGGAGAACACATTAATAAAAATCGCGTTGAAAAACTAGTGGAATTAGTAGGCTTGCAAGACAAAATGAAATTTTATCCAAGCCAACTAAGTGGCGGACAAAAACAAAGAGTGGCTATTGCAAGGGCTTTGGTGATGAATCCTGATTTGCTTTTAAGCGATGAAGCCACTAGTGCATTAGATCCCTCTACAACAAATTCCATTTTAGAGCTTTTATCGCAAATCAATCAAGAAATTAAAGTAACCATCGTGCTAGTAACCCACGAAATGGAAGTGGTAAAAAAAATCTGTCAAGAAGCAGCTTTTATGGAAAATGGAGAGATTATCAAAAGCGGTCCTATTGAATCCCTCTTTTTAGAGCCTGATAAAAAAATGCGGGAATTTTTAGGAGAAAATGAAATTCTACCCCAAAATGGTATTAATATCCGAATCTATTTCCCCAAAGAAGTGGCACAAAACCCAATTATCACGCAAATGGCTAGAGAGTTGCAAGTGGATTTTAATATCGTATGGGGAAATTTAGAATCTTTTGGAGGAATTGCTTTAGGAGTGCTTGTAATTAATATTAAACAAGAATTTTTAGAGCAAGTTTGTGCATTTTTAACCCAAAGTGGGACGCGTTGGGAAATTGTGGAGTAGAATAAATGGATATAAAATTACTTAAATTACTTTTAGAAGCAACTTTAGATACCCTATATATGAGTATCATCGCAACAACAATTGCGACTGCCTTAGCAGTAATTCCGGCAATCTTATTAGTTTTATGCAGCCCTAATGGCTTGAAGCCAAATGTAATCATTTATCGCTTCTTAGATACCATTACTAACACCTTGCGTTCTTTTCCTTTTTTGATTTTAATGGTTGTTTTATTTCCTTTCACACAATGGATTCTTGGCAAAAGTATTGGTGCAACTGCAGCTATTGTGCCACTTAGTATTGGTGCAGCTCCTTTTATTGTGCGTATTATTGAGGGAGCACTCAAAGAAGTGGATAAAGATGTCATAGAAGCGGCACAAAGTTTTGGAGCAAGTCATTTTCAAATTATTTTTAGAATTATGCTCATTGAAGCCTTACCTAGTATCGTCTCTGGAATCACTCTAGCCTTGATTCTTGTGATTGGGTTTAGTGCAATGGCTGGTGCTGTTGGAGGAGGAGGACTTGGAGATATTGCAATAAAATACGGATATTATAGATTCCAAAGCGATATTATGGTATATACCGTTGTGATTTTAATTCTTCTTGTGCAGATTATTCAAAGTTTTGGGGATTTTCTGTATAAAAAATTAAAACACTAATTTTTAATACAAAGGAAAGGTGAAAAATGTTTAAAAAAGTCTTGAGTATCTTTGGGCTTGTAGGCATACTAGCTTTTAGTGGTTGTGGAGATTCTAAAGAAAAGACAGCAACACAAACAACTGAAACAAAATTAATAGTGGGAGCTACTCCTGAACCACACGCAGTGATTTTACAAGAAGTAGCACCTATGCTAAAAAATGAAGGGGTAATTTTAGAAATCAAAGAATTCACTGATTATGTAACTCCTAATTTATCACTCAATGATGGTTCATTAGATGCAAATTTCTTTCAACACAAACCTTATCTTGATTCATTTAACAAAGAAAGAGGAACCAATTTAGTAAGCATTGCTAATATCCATTTAGAACCAATGGGTGTGTATTCTAATAAAATCAAGAGTCTTGATGAATTAAAAGAGGGTGATTTGGTTTCTTTACCTAATGATCCTTCAAATGGTGCTAGAGCATTGAGAGTTTTAGAAGCTAATGGAGTTATTAAACTCAAAGAGGGAGTGGAGCTTGTTTCTGTGCAAGACATTGTAGAAAATCCCAAAAAATTAAATTTTAAAGAAATGGATGCACCTCAACTTGCTAGAGCTTTGAATGATGTTACTATTTCAGTTATTAACACAAATTTTGCACTTTTAGCTGGATTAAATCCGCTTGATAATGCTATTGCCCTAGAATCAAAAGAATCACCTTTTGCAAATATTGTCGTAGTCAAAGCAGGTAGAGAAAAGGATGCCGCTATTCAAAAGCTAGTCCAAGCACTCCAAAGTCAAGAAATTAGAGATTTCATCCTCGAAAAATACAAAGGTGCGATTCTCCCTAGCTTTTAAGCAAAGATCTTAGCCCCAATTTTTGGGGTTTATTTAAGTGAATTGATTCTTTCTTTATAATTACCATTAAAAACATAGCTTCCTGCAACAACAATATCTACACCACTCTCTTTTAGCTCCATAATATTTTTATCACTTACTCCACCATCAACTTCAATAAGACAACGAGGATTCCTAAGCTCAATTTTGTCTTTTAAATATTTGATTTTTTCTAAAATATTTGGAATGAATTTTTGCCCACCAAAGCCAGGATTCACACTCATAAGCAAAACCATATCCACATATTCTAATAAATAATCAATACTTTCTAAAGTCGTATGTGGATTAAGAACAATCGCAGGAGAAATCCCATAATCGCGTATTTTTTGGACAAGGCGATTAGCGTGTTTTTCTTCTTCAATGTGAAAAGAAAGATATTTTGGCTTTAAAGGAGCAAAGAGATCAACAAAAAAACTATTATTTTGAACCATCAAATGAATGTCAAGTGGCTTGGTCGCAATTTTTGCAACCGAACTCACAATCATTGGTCCCATTGTAAGATTAGGGACAAAATGCCCATCCATAACATCAATATGTATAAGATCACAACCCGCCTCACAAATCGCTTTTATCTCTTCATTAAGTTTACCAAAATCTGCAGAAAGAATGCTTGGAGCTACTAACATAATTTACCTTTGTTTAAAAATAAGTAATTTTAGCAAAAAAGTAGAAATATCTTTCTAAAATGCCGATCAATAAGCCACAAAAAACATATTTTTAGATATAATGGAGCATTATTATTTTGGAGTTTTAGAATGCAAAAACAATTGCAGCAAGATTTAGAAAGTATTTTTGCAATCATAAAAAATGCCTCATTAAAAGTGTATGAGGTGCTTAAAGAAAGTATGGGTGAATACACACAAACCACAAATAAAACAGGCGATTTACAACTGCAAGCTGATGTATTAGCCGATAAGATTTTCCAAGATTCTCTAAAAGATTTAAAAATTATCAAACAAATATGCAGCGAAGAACAAGAAGAAGCAGTAAAATTTCACGATGAGGGCATTTATAGCATTGCCTATGATCCGCTAGATGGATCTTCACTAATGGGAGCAAATTTAAGCGTTGGTAGTATTGTTGGAATCTACAAGGGAGATTTTTTACCACAAAATTTAATCGCTGCTGCCTATGTTGTCTATGGAATGGTAGTGGGGATTGGATTTGCTTCCGCACTTAAAGAAGGCGTGGATTATTATATCTTTAATGGCAAAGATTTTGAACTGCAAAAGATTCTAAAACTCAAAGAAAAAGGCAAACTCAATGCCACAGGTGGAACTCAAAAATATTGGAGCAAAGAACACAAAGCTAAAATAGAATCGCTCTTTAATCAAGGCTATCGCTTACGATATAGTGGCGGAATGGTGCCAGATTTACATCACATTTTAATCAAAGGAGGTGGGTTATTTTCCTATCCAAGCACCCAAGATTCACCCAAAGGAAAATTGCGAATGCTTTTTGAAGTTTTTCCTTTTGCTTTTATTTTTAAAAGTGCAGGTGGAGAAGCTATTGATGGAAAAAATGATCTTTTAACACTCACTCCAAAACACTTGCACGACACAACACCTTGTTTTTTAGGAAGCAAAGAGGAGATAGACTTTGTCAGAAGTTATTGAAAATGCAGAAATAGCACTAAGAGATTTAAAAGAATGCCAAACTCGGCACAATATTTCTAGTTGCGAATTTTGCAGAGAAGCGCCAAGATGTGAAAAAAAAGAAAATTTTGAACAAATGGTAATCTTAAACCTTCAAGAAAACACTAAAATATTACAAGAATGCCAAAGGGAGCAAAATTTTTCAAGTTGCTTACTCTGCCAAAAAGTTTTAAATTGTGCTATAAGAAATCGCTATGTTAATGCAGTCTATTTAAGTATGAACAAAGGAAATGGAGGAAATTTTGAATTCTAAATTTTATATAACAACCCCAATTTATTATGTTAATGATGTCCCTCATATCGGACATGCTTACACAACGATTATCGCTGATACCTTAGCACGATACCATAGAATACAAAATGAAGAAGTTTGGTTTCTAACAGGCACGGATGAACACGGACAAAAAATTCAACAATCTGCAGAAAAAAATAATAAAAATCCTAAAGAATATGTGGATGAAATTTCTGCAAAATTTAAGAATCTTTGGGATAGTTTTGGTATTAGCTATGATGCGTTTATTCGCACAACAGATTCTTACCACAAAGAGAGCGTGAGAAATGTATTCTCCAAAATGTTTAAAAAAGGAGATATTTACAAAGGCGAATACGAAGGAAATTATTGCATCTCTTGTGAATCATTTTTTGCAAAATCTCAACTCATCAATCACAAAAATTGTCCTGATTGTGGCAAGGAAACAAATCTCTTAAAAGAAGAAAGCTATTTTTTCAAATTAAGTGCTTATGAAGATAGATTATTACAATGGATTGAATCCAATCCTGATTGTATTTTGCCAAGAATGCGTCGCAATGAAGTCATTAATTTCATCAAAGAAGGTTTAGAAGATTTGTCAATCACTCGAACTAGCTTTGATTGGGGCATTAAACTACCCAGTGAAATTGAAAGCAATGATTCTAAATTTGTTATGTATGTATGGCTTGATGCATTAGTTAATTATCTTAGTGCCTTAGGCTATGAAAACTCTAAAGAAAATAAAATGGAATTTTGGCCAGCAAATTATCATCTTGTTGGCAAGGATATTTTACGATTCCACGCGGTGTATTGGCCAGCATTTTTAATGAGCCTAGAATTGCCTTTACCAAAGCATATTGCTGCACATGGTTGGTGGACTAAAGAGGGCGCAAAAATGAGCAAAAGCATCGGCAATGTCGTCAATCCAAAAGAAGTTGTTGATCTTTATGGTATAGATTGTTTTAGATATTTTGTATTGCGTGAAGTGCCTTTTGGACAAGATGGAGATTTCTCACAAAAAGCCTTAATCGAAAGATTCAATGCAGATTTAGGGAATGATTTAGGTAATCTTTTAAATCGTCTTTTAGGAATGGGGGCAAAATATTTTAACAATTCTTTACAAGTTGATTTAAAAAGCTATAAACAATCCTTTGAAGCAGAATCCACAACAATAAAAACGATCTTAGGAAGCCTTAAAAACTTTATGAATGAAGTGCAAATTCATCGCTATTTAGAGGAACTATGGAAGATTTTTAGTCTAGGTAATGGAATCATTGCTAAAAAAGAGCCGTGGAAACTTATTAAAGAACAAAAAGAGCAAGAAGTAGCAGAGCTTTTGGTGTTTATTGCTAATTTATTAATCAAAGGTGCATTGTGTTTATATCCCTGTATGCCTGATTCTGCAAAGAAAATTTTAAGTGTTTTTGGGCTTGAAGCTAGTGCGCAAAACTACTTAAATTTTATCTTAGATGACAAAATCTTAAGTCAAGTCTCTCTAAACCCTATTCCAGCACTTTTTCCAAAGATTGAAGAAACTCCTATAGAAACAAAAGAAACAAATCTCAAAACCAATAACAAACAAACTTCAAAAGAAACTCTAAAAGCCTTAACAATAGAAAATCCCATCTCAAAAGAAGATTTTGCAAAAATAGAAATCAAAATAGGAACAATCATAGAAGCAGAAGCTTTACCAAAAAGCGAAAAACTTTTAAAATTAAAAGTGGATTTAGGAGAAAGTCGCACAAGGCAAATCTTAGCAGGTATTAAAGCCTATTATGCACCACAGGATTTAATAGGCAAACAAGTCTGTGTCTTAGCGAATTTAAAACCCGCTAAATTAATGGGGGAAATTAGTGAGGGAATGATTTTAGCCGCTAAAGATAGTGAGGGATTATCCTTTATTATGCCACAAAACCCTAGAGAAAATGGAACCCAAATTAGTTAAAGGATTGTCGTGAAGAAAAAAGGAGTCCAAATTAGCGTTAATGAAATTGTTGAAGTTGCATTTGGAACACTTTTAAATCAACCTAGCATTTCATTTTTTAATCAAATCTGCGACGATGTGGAAAAAATCAAAAAGGGAGATTTATTTGTTGTCAAAGATCCAAAAGATATTCAAAAAGCTATTAATCTAGGTGCTTTTGGGATTCTCTTTAGCGGTGAAATCGCAATGGAGGATTCAGAAGTCGCTTGGATTAGTGTAGAAAATTTAGAAGAATCACTTCTACGAATCTTAAGGCATTATTTAATTATCAACAACAAAATTTTATATTCATTAAACAATGAAGAATATGAATTAAGCCATCAGATTTTAATCCCTAAAAAAAATTTTGCTTATTGTGAAGGCTCTTTAGTAGAACTCATTGCCTTTGTGCTAGAGAATGGAGAATTTGCATATATTCTCTACCATAATCAAGACAAAATAAAATTTGAAAAGCTACCACAATTTCAACAAGAAATCAAAGCTCTTGATACTCAAAAAATACCCGATGAATCATTGCCTTTTGCCACAAATTCCTTTTCACTCTTTGGAATCAAAATATTTTATCAATCCACAGATTATTCCCTACCTTTGCCAAAACTATTTATTCAACCTTTGGCAAGAGTGATAAAATTTGCAGAAGAACATTTTCTTAATGTAGATTTAGAAAAATTAGAAGGAATTTCAAGTTTTAAACCTTTATATTTGGATGAAAGAGGTTTCATCTCAAAACCTGGTGCCACCAATAAAGTAGTGCTAACTTGCGTGGAAATTCATCTTTATGAGCAATTTTTAGCATATTTTAGTATGTATGCCAAATGGGCAAAGTTAATGCTTTTTATTCCAAAAATTTACCAAGAACTTTTTACGCCTTATGCAGAAGTTAAAACTTATGAAACCAAAGAAGAACTTTTCTCTTTGGTTTTAATGCAAAAATATAATTTTGCTCTAGTATTTGGCGTTAATCTTGAAGAATTTGAAGAGCGATTTAGCGCTAAAGAAAAAGAACAAAATTTATTTGATTTACTTGATGAAACAAAAAATTAACAAAGGATAAAGAATGAAAATAGCAATACCTGTTTATGATGAAGATTTAAAAATTTTTGGAAATACCGGACATACTCCATTTTTTGCAGTTTTTGAGCAAAAGGGAAATGGAATGTTTAAACATTTTGATTTATTAGACTTGCGAAAAAACCCACGCGGAAATATCCAAGCTAGTGAAGGTTGCTCACATAAAGATGAAGAAATGAGCCAAGAAGAGCAAATAGCACACAAGCTCGAACATAATGTGTTAGGGGAGATTATCAAAGATTGCCAAGCAGTTTTAGTTAAAAAAGCTTGCAAAAACACTGCAAAAGTATTTCAAGAATACGGAATCAAAATCTGCAAAGTCGAATTAGATTGCCAAAATGCAAAGGATTCTTTTAAATACCTTAAATAACTCCGAATTTTACTTAGCCTTTAAATAATGGAACACCTTTTGCTTTTTTAGCATAAAGATTGCTAAAAAGGAATAAAATGCAAGGTGGCTATTATAGTTCAGTAGGTGGAATGGTAACGCAAATTAACCGCCTAGATGTCATTGCTAATAATATCGCAAATGCCAATACAACAGGATTTAAGCGGGATGATGTTGTGATTGGAGATTTTATGCGACTTTATGAGCAACACAAAGAGTTTTTGCCCATCAAAGATCAAACCAAAGATGCGGCGAAATTTTACAATCGATCCTTAAATCGTGTTCCACAAATTGTAGAGGAATTTACCGATAGAAGCGTAGGTGGTATCACACAAACAGATAACACTTTTGATTTTGCACTAAGCAGAGAAAATGCTTATTTTATGATTGAAACTCCCGAAGGAATAAGATTCACCCGCGATGGTTCTTTTGTTTTAAATCAAGAAGGACGACTAGTCAATAAAGAAGGCTATGCTGTTTTACCACGAGAATATATCGAATCCCCACAATATATTGAAATTATTGATGGATTTCAAATTGAAGTTGATAAAGATGGGAATCTTTACAATCGCTCCTTAAATAATGAAGAATTAAATGAGACTATCTTAACTGCCAATATTGCTGTGGTTTCTTTTGAAAATCCAAAATTCCTTCAAAAAATCGGAGATAATCTCTACAAATACCCAAATGAGAGAATGAATGAAATGGAAGTTTTAGAAAGAAGCGGAGCCGTTAGACAAGGCTATTTAGAAAAAAGCAATATTAATGTGGTTTATGAAATGACAGGATTGATTGAAACCAATCGCCTAGTAGAAGCCTATTCTAAAGTATTAAAAACCCATATGGATGATCTTAACACAGAAGCTATCACAAGAATAGCAGCAAAAGCTTAAAAGGATAAACAATGATGCGAGCACTATACACGGCAACAACAGGAATGCTAGGACAACAATTGCAAATTGATGTTACTTCAAACAATATTTCTAATGTTAATACTTTTGGCTACAGAAAAGAACGAGCGGAATTTGCAGATTTATTCCACCAAGTATTACAATACGCGGGTTCTAGCACTTCAGAGACAACACTCTCACCAACAGGTATCGAAGTAGGGCTTGGTGTGCGTCCTACTTCAGTTCAAAAAATATTCTCACAAGGTAACTTTAAAGAAACAGAAAACAACTTAGATATTGCCATCACAGGAAATGGATTCTTCCAAATTGAGCTTCCAGATGGCACCATTGCTTACACAAGAGATGGTTCTTTTAAACTCGATGATGAAGGAAATGTTGTCAATTCTCAAGGCTACTTGCTAGTGCCAAATATTACCATTCCAGATGATGCAACACAAATTAATATTGGAACAGATGGCACTGTAAGTGTAGTGCAAGGCAATGAAACAGAAGTCAATGAATTAGGGCAAATTGAAACAGTGAATTTTATCAATCCTGCTGGTTTGCATGCATTAGGAGATAATTTATATCTCAATACAAATGCATCAGGGGATCCAATCGTTGGCACACCAGGATTAAATGGGTTTGGTCAGCTAAGACAGGGATTTGTAGAAACAAGCAATGTAAAACTAGTAGAAGAAATGACAGATTTGATTGTGGGGCAAAGAGCTTATGAAGCAAACTCAAAATCAATACAAACAGCCGATTCGATGCTGCAAATAGTAAATCAGCTTAAGCGTAACTAATTAAACCAATAAAATTAGCAACGCTTAAAATATTTAAATTTGCAAGATGAAATAACCTCACTCCTACATTTGGTTATTCATCTCTACTACATAAAAGATTCCAATGATTCCTAGACTTCCCTATTTTAAATTAAATTTTTCAAGTTACCTGATAAAAAATAATTTTAACCAATTGATTCTAGAGATTTAAAACTGCAAAAGGGTAAAGTCAATAATTGGAATAATATTTGCTTTATATAGTTTAATTCACTTATTCAAGGAGTTTTAATGAGCATTTTTAATTTTAGTCAAGCTCGTGGTTTAGCCCAAGAAGCATTAGATTATCGCTCCTTAAGACGCGATATGATTGCTGGAAATATTGCTAATGTCTCTACTCCTATGTATCGCCCAAAAGATATTAATTTTGAGCAAATGATGGCAAACAAAGCCGATGAAATCTTTAATCGCAATAGAAAAATGGAATTAGATTTAGCCTTGACTAATTCTAATCATCTCCTTCCTTTAGAAGATCTAGATAAGAATCGCTCGACTTTCTTCTATCGCGATGGGCATTTAGCAAGAAACGATGGTAATAGTGTGGATTTAGATATAGAAACAAGTGAAATGGCAAAAAATGATATTATGTATCAAGCTTTGGTTGGTGCTTTAAGAAAGCAAGGTGGGATTTTCTCTAATGCTATTGATTCAACAAAGAATATATAAGGGGCAATTAAATGTTTTTATCTAGCTTTGATATTAGTGGTTATGGACTATCTGCACAACGACAAAGGGTCAATCTAATCTCAAGTAATATTGCCAATGCAAATACTACAAGAACCGATGAGGGAGGACCTTATAGAAGGCGAGAATTGATTTTAAAAGCATTTGATTTTGATAAAGTTTTGAATCAAAAGTATCAAAAAAGCAATAATTTGCTAAAATATGAAGATCCATTGGATGAAATGGATAGTTTTAATGAGCAAAGAGAGCCAAAACCTGCACTAATGAGCGTATATGTGGATAAAATCGTTAGGGATGATTCGCAGCCCAAAATGAAATACGAACCAAATCATCCAGATGCAAATTCTGAAGGATATGTGGCTTATCCCAATATCAATGCTGTTGTGGAAATGGCAGATTTAATTGAAGCTACAAAAGCTTATCAAGCCAATGTAGCGGCTTTTCAAAGTGCAAAAAATATGGCAAACAATGCGATCTCAATGTTCCAGGCATAAAGGATTATAAATGGAAATTAACAAATATGGAATAGACGCAGAAAAAATCAATTCTCAACTCAAAGATGTTCCAAATTTATCACCAAACCACAATTTAAACCCGCCAAATAAAAGCTTTGAAAATATGCTAAAAGATGCTTTTGAGGAAGTTAATGAACACCAAAAGACAACTGAACAAGCAATGGCAGATATGGCAACAGGACAAATAAAAGACATTCATCAAGCTGCTATTGCCATAGGCAAAGCCGAAAATAGTATGAAACTTATGCTTGAAGTGAGAAATAAAGCTATTAGTGCTTACAAAGAATTAATTAGAACACAAATTTAATGAATGACGCAGATTCTAAAAAAGCAGGAAAAATCCTGCTTATTTTCTTAATGATTATAAGCGGATTCTGTATTTTTTTAGGCACAATCTTTTATCATATCTTTGCAGAAAGAAAACTTCCAAATCTCCAAGCTAAACGCATTGAAAATGCCATTAGAGGTTCAATTTATAGTAACGATGGTTTTGTTTTAGCCTCTAGCAAAAAGGTTTATAAAGCTGTAGTCAATACTTACAATATTGATCCTCAAAAAAAAGATTTATTTGTTAATCTCTTTAGCATTTATAGCCAAATTCCAAAAAATGAAATCATCCATAAATTGCAAGAAAAAGGTAATGTTGTTCTTTCTTATGAAATTGATTCAAAAACAGCAAGCTATCTTAAGCAACTCAATATCAAACTCAATGCCCTTGATGTTTTTCGTGCTTATGAAAATGAGAATGGATATGTTTTTAAATATGGCTTATCAGTAGTTGAGAGTGGAGAATCACGAGATTATCTCTACAACGACACAATGGAGCCAATTTTAGGCTATATCAACAAACAAAATGAAGGGGATTTTACTCTTGTAAATGGAGTAAAAGGAATTGAAAAAAGCTTCAATGAGGAATTAGAGCCTTTAAATGATTTGCTAATGATTGGGGAACGCGATATTAGCTTTAATGTAATATTAAACAAAAATTCTACTTTTCAAGAAAGAAAAGATGGCTACAATGTTGTTTCAAGCATTCCATTAAAATTGCAAAAAAAAGTCGAGCAAATTATTGATGAAAATCAACAACAACTCAACGCCAAAGAGATTATTGTTGGAATTATGGAAAGCAAAAGTGGGAAAATTCTAAGTCTTGCAAGTAGCGCTAGATTCAACCCCAATGCCATTACCAAAGAGGATTATCCATATCTCAATGCAAGTGCCATTGAATATTCTTATGAGCCAGGCAGTATCATTAAACCAATTATTTACTCCATTTTATTAGACAAAAATCTCATTAATCCCAATGAAAAAATCTTTTTAGAAAATGGGCGTTATAAACTACGCAATTTCTATATTACAGACACACGGCGTTTAGGAGAAGCGAATCTTGAAGATATTTTATTATATTCAAGCAATATTGGTATGGCAAAAATCTCTCAACGACTTACTCCAGAGGAATATTATTCAAATTTAAAGGCTTTTGGGTTTGGCGAAAAAAGTGGCATTGATTTGCCCTATGAAAAAATTGGAACGATTCCAGAAATTAGACGCCTAAGAAGTGAGGTTTATAAAGCCACCGTGGCTTATGGATATGGCTTAAGGACGACTTTTATCCAAATGCTAAAAGCTTATAACATTATTGTAAATCAAGGGGTTGCTTACACACCTTATTTAGTGGAATATCTTTATGATTCTAAAGGAAATCGCTACAAGCTTAAACACGAAGATCCTCTTAGGGTTATCAATAACAATACAGCCAAAAAGGTCAAAGAAACACTTATTAAAGTCGTTACTCAAGGTGGAGGACGAGGTGCCCAAGTTTCGGGGGTTATTGTGGGGGGAAAAACAGGAACAGCACACATTGCACAAGGTGGGCAATATGTGCGTAAATACAATAGCTCTTTTTTTGGATTTGCAGGAGATAAGGATGGGAGAGAATATACCATTGGAATTTCCGTTTTTGAACCCAATGAAGAAAAAGCTTACTTTGCTGCTACAACTGCCATACCCCTTTTTAGACAAATCGTAGAATTATTAATTAAAGAAAATTACCTTTATGCAGAAAAGGCAAAATAATTTTACATTATTAGTCTTTTAATAAAATTGCTATAAAATAAGAATGTGAATTTCAAATCCAACAAATAATAATCTTATATCGCAAGATGAGGCAATGAAAAAAAAGATTTTTGGAACTTCTTTAGAAGCAAAAACTAGGATATTAGTTTTTAATATTGCATGTGGATTACTTTCTTTAGCAGTTGTTTCATATATATTTTTTTATAGTTTAAAATACGATTACAATACACTTTTTGCCGAACACCACCAATCTCTTGTTGAGCTTGAAGAATTACGACAGATTCTAAACAACACAGAAAACCATTCAAACGACACAGCACTTAGCCAAACTCAAATTTCAAAACTACAAGATGAAATCAAAAAATATTGGGATTCATACAAAGCAAATGAAACCAAAAACTCTCAAAGGAGTAATTTGATTTTATTGGCATTGAAAGTTTATGATTTTTTTGACAAACATGACACTATCCTAAAGGAAAAAGAAAAACTATTAAACAAACAAAAGGATTTTAACAAGCTTGATTCAAGCATTCAAACCTTTTTAAAAAATCTAAACACACTCAAAGAAAATCCATTTGAATTTAAAAATCAAATCGCAATTTTAAATCAAGACATTTCTAATATCATTTTAAGTAGCCTTAATCTTGTTGAAATTAAAAAAGACAGAAATAGCGCACTGCATAATCTCTTGCACATTTTAGTTTTGGTTATTATGTGCCTTATTATGATGATTACAATATTACTTAGCCACCTCGTTTTAAGCAATATTAAACACCTTCACAATACACTAGAAACTAAAATCAAAGAAAAAACCAAAGAATTGCAAGATTTAAATAATTCCTTGCAAGAAACTATCAAAAAAGAAGTTTTAGAGAGTCGCAAAAAAGATCAAATTATGTATCAACAAGCAAGACTTGCTAGTATGGGAGAAATGATAGGAAATATTGCCCACCAATGGCGACAACCGCTTAATGCATTAATGTTGCTAATCCAAGCCTTTAAGGTAAAATCTCAAAATGGCAAACTCACTCAAGAATTTATTAACACACAAGTTGAGGATGGCTTAAAAATTGCAAAAAAAATGTCTCAAACCATTGAAGATTTCAGAAACTTTTTTCACTCTTCTAGCCACAAAGAACCTTTTAATCTCAAAGAAAATATCAAAGATTCTGTATCTTTAGTTGAAATTTTTTTAAAACAAAATGAAATAGAACTGAACATTGAATGTCCAGAAGATATTGTAGTTTATGGATACAAAAGCTCTTTTTCTCAAGTCTTACTAAATCTCATTAAAAATTCTGAAGATATTTTAAAAGAACGCCAAATCACACCTGCTAAAATTAGAATCGCCGCTTCCATTAAAGAAACTAAAATTGCACCAAAAGATACAAAACAAGAAGAATATGTGCAAATTCTTTTTATGGATAATGGTGGTGGAATTAGATTAAAAGATATTCAAAAGATTTTTGAACCCTATTTCACTACTAAACATAAATCCGTTGGGACGGGAATTGGGCTTTATATGTCTAAACAAATTATTGAAAAACAAATGCAAGGAAGCATTGAAGTCAAAAATGCAAAATGGAATCTAGATGCCAAGCTCTCTCCCACAATAGAATGTTTGCAAGACTGCCCTACTGAAAACAATCAATGTGGAGCATTATTTATCATTACCATACCACTTAAAGGCGAAGAATAGGAGGAAAAATGCTATCAAAAAATGATGAAGCCGTGATGAAAAAAATCAAAGTTTTGTATGTTGAAGATGAAGAAGACATCTTAAAATTTGCTTCTATAGTCTTAGAAGACTATGTTGATAAACTTTTTATCGCACACAATGGCAAAGAAGCACTAGAGATTCTAAAACAAGAAGACATTGATTTAATTATTACTGATATTTTAATGCCAAAACTCAATGGAATCGATTTAATTAGAGAAATCAAAAAAAATCCTCTATGGGATATTGCAGTGATTGTAGCAACAGCCCATACTGAAACACAATATTTATTAGATTGCATTGAACTCAAAGTTGATGGCTATATTTTAAAGCCTATTGATGTAGAAGAGCTTTTAAAAACGATTCTAAAGGCGGTATTGCCAAAATTTCAAGCCAATGAATTACGAGCCAAAAATGTTCTTTTAAATGCCATTTCGGTTTTTGTAGGGGGCAAAAAAATAGAAATCATTAAATACCTCATTGAAAATAGCGATTCAGAAAATATCTTTTATGGTTCTTATGAAGATATTGTCCAAGAACTTGGAGTTAGTAAGCCAACGGTAGTGAAAACTTTTAGGCAGCTCATTGATACAGGACTTTTAATCCGCCTCAAAAATAAAATTTATAAAATTCAACCAGACATCTCTCATTATAAAGAGTAATTTAATAAGTATTAGAGGGGATTTGTTGTAGAATCATTACTTAATTTCTAAAATAGGTGGGATATGGAACACAATGAAGCTTTAGCCTTGAAATATCGTCCAATGGACTTTGATGAACTTGTTGGACAAGAATCGGTTAGCCGCACTCTTTCTTTAGCTTTAGAGAGCAAAAGATTATCCCACGCTTATTTATTTTCAGGGCTTAGAGGAAGCGGAAAAACTTCTAGTGCTAGAATCTTTGCACGCGCCCTTCAATGTGAAAAAGGACCAAAGGCAAAGCCTTGTGGTGTTTGTGCAAATTGTATTGCAGCAAACCCTCACAAAATGCGTCACATTGATATTATTGAGCTTGATGGAGCTTCTAGCCGCAAAATTGATGACATTCGAGATTTGATTGAACAAACCAAATATCATCCCAATATGGGGCGGTATAAAATCTTTATCATTGATGAAGTGCATATGCTTACCAAAGAAGCCTTTAATGCACTGCTAAAAACCTTAGAAGAGCCTCCAGAATATGTTAAATTTATCCTAGCCACCACCGATCCTTTGAAACTACCTGCAACTATTCTTAGTCGCACACAGCATTTTAGATTCAAAAGAATCTCTGAAAAAAATATTTTTGAGCATTTAAAAAATATTTTACATAAAGAGAACATCACCTATCAAGATGAGGCGCTTAATATGTTAATCCGTAGTGGATCTGGTTCTCTAAGAGATACTTTAACGCTACTAGATCAAGTGATTATCTATTCTAACTACAATATTACTGCTGATTCTTGTGCCAATATGCTTGGACTTATTAATCCTCAAAGCCTTAATATGCTTTTTGAAGAGATTTTTAAAAAAGACAAAGAATCATTGCTTAAGCACATTGAAGGGTTTTCTGAATATGAATGTGAAATGCTTTTAGATGAAATGGCAATCTTTTTAAAAGAAAAGCTTCTAAGGGGCGAGGATACACGCTATAGCGCAACAATTATTGATCGATTCTTTCGAATCATTACCCAAGCCAAAGAACTTTTATCTCTAGGAAGCGATGATAGCTTTGTGCTAACCTTATCCATCTTTAAAATGCTTGAAGCTTTAAAGATTCAAGAAATTGACAAAGCCATTGAAACACTAGAAAAAGGATTAACACTCCCTAGCAAAGAAAATCAAACCAAAGAATCAAAACAAACTTTTGAAAATACTCCAACTAATCCCACCAACACAATCAAAGAAAACCCAATCAAACCCCTTGAAGAAACCCACACAAATCACTTTACTCCAACTCCAAATGGTGCGGATTTATTTGCCCTACTTGTGCAAAAGATTTATGAAAGAAATTTTGAATTGGGGGAAATTTTTGAGAAAAATATTCATTTTGTTTCTTATGAAAATGGAATTTTAGTGTGGGAAACTACAGCTCAAGATTCTGATAAAGAACGGCTAAAAAATAGCTATACTAATATCATTAAAGGATTTGTTTTAGAAATTTTTGGGATGCAAACTCAAATCAAACCCATAGCCAAAGAACCCAAAATCTCCCAAACACCTTTAACCAACACCCAAGAATCAATACAAAAGCAAGAGATACAAAAGGCTTCTGATTCTATAAACACGCCAAATACCAAACCCCAAAATACCAATTCCACAGAATCATTAGAATTAAACACAACACTAAGCACTCCTAAAACAACCACACAATCCGCAGAAACACAACCCACTCACAAAAGCATTCAAGATGAAGTTAATGAAGCCTTAGGGCTTCCTATTTTGCAAGATGTAAGGCAACTCTTAGAAATT
The DNA here is from genome assembly GCF_000162575.1 of Helicobacter canadensis MIT 98-5491. Taxonomy (NCBI): domain Bacteria; kingdom Pseudomonadati; phylum Campylobacterota; class Epsilonproteobacteria; order Campylobacterales; family Helicobacteraceae; genus Helicobacter; species Helicobacter canadensis. Next base: position 398,937 of record NZ_CM000776.2, on the reverse strand, counting down.
AAACAAATCAAAGTTCGCCCCAAAAGTGAAGAATAGATGAAAAGCTTAATGTTAGATGAAAATTCACTCCATCAATTGTGTGAGGCTTTGGATCTAAAAAACCAACGCGGTATTTATTTACTAAAAGGAGATTTAGCAAGCGGAAAAACCACTTTAGTTAAAGCAATGGTGCAATATTTGGGCAATTCTAGCGTGGTTAGTTCACCTACTTTTTTATTAGCTCAAGATTATGGGGAGGGAATCTATCATTATGACATTTATCAAAAGAATCTAGAAGAGCTTTTAGAAATTGGATTTTTAGAAGAACTTGAAAAAGAAGGTTGGCATTTTGTGGAATGGGGTGATGAAAAATTAGCTAAAATATTAAAACAAATTGGAATGGATTTTAAAAAGATTGAAATTCTTTCAAAACAACACTTAAGGGAATATAGAATTGATGCATAAGCTAGAAGCAAAAAACTTAGTTAAAATTATTAAAAAAAATAAAATTATTTCTGATATTTCTATAGAAGTAAGAAGTGGTGAAGTTGTTGGACTTCTAGGTCCCAATGGAGCAGGAAAAACAACAAGCTTTTATATTATTTGTGGGCTTTTGTTGCCAAGTAGCGGAAAAGTCTTTTTTGACAACAAAGATATTACAGCACTAAGTTTGCACAAGCGTTCTCAATTAGGGATTGGGTATTTACCTCAAGAATCAAGCGTATTTAAAGATCTAAGTGTGGAAGAAAATTTAATGATTGCTGCTGAAATTTGCTTAGATAATGAAGAAGAACGATACAAACGCACTGAAGAATTATTAGAAGAATTTAATATTGAACCTATTCGCAATCGTAAAGGTGTCAATCTAAGCGGTGGAGAACGAAGACGCGTAGAAATTGCTAGGGCACTTGTCAAAAAACCAAAATTTATTTTGCTTGATGAGCCTTTTGCGGGAGTGGATCCTATTGCTGTTTTAGACATTCAAAACATTATCAAAAAACTCTTAAAATTTGGTATTGGAGTTTTAATTACTGATCACAATGTTAGAGAAACTCTAAGCGTATGTCATCGCGCTTATGTCATTAACAAAGGAATGCTACTTGCTAGTGGAAATTCAAATGAAATCTATGAAAATGAACTTGTAAGAAGACATTATTTAGGAGATCATTTTAGAGTATGAAATTAAGAACCCAAACCTCCGCTACTCTAAAGACAAAACTTTCATCCACGCTAAAAAGTTGGCTACCTATACTTCAAAGCAGCACTTTAGAGCTTGAAGAAACGCTAGGAGAATTTGCAAAAGAAAATCCCTATGTTGAAGTCAAATCTGGAATGACAACTGATTTTTCTTCTGAAAGAAAAAAACGCAAAGAAGGTCCAAGAGGGCTTCGAAGTGCTGAAAATGATGGGATTGAAAAATTTTGCATCCAAGAAGAAAGCCTAGAAGAAGTGCTAAAATCCCAAATAGTTCCACCCCTATTTCCTACAAAAACTTCACAAGCTATTGCTGAAAAAATTATCGAAAATCTTAATGAAGAAGGCTATTTTGATGGCGATAAAGAAAAAATTGCCAAGGAATGCCAAAGCAATAGTCTAGAAGTCGAAAAGATTCGTAAGCGATTTGCGTATTTAGATCCTGCTGGAATCGCGGCTGAAAATCTCATAGAATCTTTTTATTTTCAATTAGAGAATATGGATATTGCCGATTCTGTTTATAGCGTATGCTTAAAGCTTATTGGAGATCTAGAAAATCACACAAAATACAAAGAAGATAAAAACTATACCCAAGCAATGCGTGTGATTTCTAGTTTCAAAAATCCACCCGCTTTGGATTTTTATCAAAAAGAGGCGGCTATTATTCCAGATATTTTAGTGATTCAAGAATCAAATAATATTCAAGTGCAAATCAATGAAAAATACTATCCAAGCATTGAAATTGAAACACAAAAAAAAGATTCCAAAGAAAAAATCAAAGATGAATTTATTAAAAATAAAATTAAAGATGCGAGAGATTTAGTTGATGCCCTAGAAATGCGTAAAGCCACGCTTTATAAAATTGGTTTAATGATTGTGGAATATCAATATGACTTTTTTATGGGTGGAGAGATAAAGCCAATGAAGTTAAAAGATTTGGCAGAAGAATTTGGACACGCACCAAGCACAATTTCTAGAGCCATTTCAAATAAATTTTTAGAATGTGCTAGAGGAATTTTTCCTCTAAGGAATTTCTTTGCCACAGCCCTAGATGAAGACACCGCCAACACAACCATTAAAGAATTTGTAAGTGAGCTTATCAAAAATGAAAATAAGCAAAAGCCTCTTAGCGATAATAGAATCTTAGAACTCATTGAACAAAAATTTAATCTCAAAATTGTGCGAAGGACAATCACAAAATATCGCGCACAACTCAATATAGCAAGCTCTAGCGAACGCAAAAAACTTTATAAAATGTCTCTTTAATTCACATTGACTTTAGGTTTGTGTTTTATACTTCTGTCACAAAAAAATTAAAGGAGCTTAATATGAAAGCAAAAACTATAATTTCTTTTTTAGTTGGCACCGCCTTAAGTGCTTCTGTAGCCTTAGCAGCAGATTTTTCAAAAAAGAGCAATGATGAACTCATTAATCTTTCAGGAAAAGTAACCCCTAAAGACTATCCTGATTATAAAATGGAGATTCATAAAAGAACACAAGGAATGACACTCCAAGAAGCAAGAAATTTTAGAGAACAATTAAGAGACAAAAGGCAAAGCGTTTATGATCAAATGACATTAAAAGAATATCGAGAATATCGAGATGCAATCGCCAAAGAAACAGCTAAAAGAATTGATTCAATGAGCGAAAAAGAAGCCTATGAAAGTGGGTTATTAAGAAAACATCATAAAAATAAAAACAAAGGGTATAGAGGGCAAAATAGAGGCGATTGTCCAAACAAAGGCAAAGATTGCCCAGTTGGACCAAGACCATAAAACTTGTGCAACTCTTAGTTGCACAAGCAAGGAATACTTATGAAAGCAAAAATATTATTACTAGAAGATGATATGGCATTACAAGAAATTATTGCAGAATGTCTTATTGAAGAGGGCTATGAAGTAGTTTGTTGTAATGATGGAGTAGAAGCATCTTATAAAGCATATGAAGAAAATTTTGATTGTTTATTGCTTGATGTGATGGTCCCTAATATGAATGGATTTGAAACTTTAAAAAATATTCGCGAAAGCGGCAAACAAACACCTGCAATCTTTATTACCGCTTTAAACAGCATTAAAGATTTGGAAGTGGGATTTAAAAGCGGTTGTGATGATTATTTACGCAAACCATTTGAACTTTCAGAATTGCTTTTGCGTCTAGAGGCATTACTCAAGCGAAGCAATCGAGTTAATTTATATGACTTTGAAAATGGTTATAGTTTTGATTGCAAAGAAGGAATTTTATATTTAGAGGGAAAGCCTTATAGACTATCCAACAAAGAACGAGAATTGCTAAAAATCCTTTTAATCAACGAAAATCATTTTGTTCCTTTAGAAGAAATCTTTAATACCCTTTGGAGCTATGGAGAAGAACCAAGTGAGCTTAGCTTACGCGTGTATATCAAAAATTTACGACAAATTGTAGGGAAAGATAATATTCTTACACGCAGAGGCGAAGGGTATTGCTATAGAAAGTCTATCGAATGAATGAAAGCAGAAAAATTGCCTTAAAAATTAGCTTACTTTACACCATTACAAGCTTTATTTTTTTAATCTTCGTATTTTATGGTTGGTATCAAAAAGAAAAACAATCTCTTATTGAAGAAAGGATATTGCAACTCCGAGAATCAGCCCATAATCTAGCAATATATCTACAAGAAAAATTACAAACTAGCCCTGATAATCTCTTTGAATTATTGCAAAAAAGCGCTAAAGAGCTTGATATAACTTTTTCTTTAAACAAAGAAAATGGGGAAGTAATTTTTAACGCCCTAAAAGAATCCATTCAAATAAAGGATTTCCAGAATATTTTAAAAAGAAAAGGAATTCCCATTAGCTTTAAAAAAAATCATAAACATATCGATAAAATTGTTATTATTGAAGACAATGTTTATTTAGTAACTCAAAGAGTGGGAGGGAGATTTTGGCGCTTAGTCAATTTAGAGCTTCGCAAAAAAAATCTGCTGAATTTTCCGCATCAACGCGATGATTTTTTTATGATTATCCAAGATAATGGCATCTTAAATGAGATTCACACTTTATGGCTATTTATTGGCGGAAGTTTTTTATTGGCTCTTTTTGGAATGAGTGTAATAGCTTATTTCTTAGTTCGCTTAAGCCTAAAGCCTTTAGAAGAAAAAATAGAAATCCTTAATCGCTTTATCAAAGATTCCACGCACGAAATCAACACTCCTTTAAGCATTATTCTTATGAGCATTGAAAGAATCAAGAAAGAAAATCTTAAAGAACAAGATTTGCAAAAATTACAACGCATTAAAATGGCAGCCAACACGCTAGAGCAAATTTATCAAGATTTGGTTTTTTATAATTTTTCTCATATTCAAGAAAATACTTTAGAAGAAATCTCTATGGAAAATTTATTAAAAGAAAGGATTTCTTATTTTGAACCTTTTTATAAGAAAAAAAATATCACCATCACTCTAAAATCAAATCCTAGTCAATTAAAAGCTAATAAAAATCGCATTATTCGGGTGATTGACAATTTATTAGATAACGCCCTTAAATATACCTATAATGGAGGGAAAGTTGAAGTTATAGTCGATAAAAACACTTTAACCATTAAAGACAATGGTTGTGGGATACCCAAAACGCATTTGAAACGAATTTTTGAGCGATATTATCGTTACAACAAAGATCAAGGTGGCTTTGGAATAGGATTAGCTCTTGTTAAAAAAATTTGTGATTCTTATGGGATAGAAATTCAATGTCAAAGTCTAGAAAAAAAGGGAACAACTTTTATTTTAAAATGGTAAAGAATAAAAAAATCTGTAAAGTTTGCATAAGCTAAATAAATTTTAGCTATAATCTAGGATTTAATAAAGAAGGTTGGTAGATGCTAGATAAAATCATTAAAAATGCCTTCAAACAGGCAATTGAAGATACTTTAGGCAAGACTCCACAAGTTTTAGATGAAAAAATACTTGAAGGTTTTTTGTCTGGCATTGACATTGTGTATAATGATGGAGACAAAAATACTATCACTTTCATTAGCACAAGGGAATTTTTAGAAAAATTTGGCAATGGATTGCTAGGGGAAGAAGATTTTGATGAACTAGCCCTAAAAGATTTATCTCAAGAACTCGCTAATCTCACCATTGGGTTAGCTAAAGTTTTAGCAGTAACAGAGGGGGTAAGATTCAATATCTCAACCCCTAAAGTTTATGGCTTTGGAGAATTTAAAGATTCATCTTCTAAAAGCCTTAATTTTGCTTTAGAGGGTGCAAGATGCTCCCTTTTTATCCATATTTAACCACAAAGTAGAGAAAAAATGCCAGCAGATGAATTTACTTTAGCCAAGATACAAGCACCAAAACAAGAGGATTTAGCACGCTATCTTGAAGGAATTATGAATAATTATGGTGGATTATTAGATATGAAAGTTGCCTTTCACGCTGAACTTGGTTCTGCAAAGATTCCACTCTTAGAGATCTTGCGTTTTGAAAAAGGATCTATTATTGATCTGCAAAAACCAGCAGGAGAGAGTGTGGAGATTTATATTAATGGTAGAATCGTGGGTAAAGGTGAAGTTATGGTCTATGAAAAGAATCTTGCCATTAGGGTGAATGAAATTTTAGATTCTAATGCCATTATTTATTATCTTACACGAGAAAGCATTAGTGCAGTATGAAAATATTATTTTGGATTTTATTTTGCGTAGCAATTAGCATTGCACAAGACAAAATAGAATCAACTAAAATCTTAGAAGAAAGTAGCAAAGCCTTTCCTTTTGAAATGGCTAAATCACCTTTAGAGAGCATTAATTTATTCCAATATAGCGGTGTAATTCTTATCTTAGTTGGACTTTTAGTGCTACTATGGTATGTTCGCAAAAGGGTTTATTATAAAGATTCCAACAATAACTTTTTAGATTTTTTTAAAAAAAATCCAAAGGATTTTCCCATTACAATTCTCTCTAACACTCCTTTATCGCTTAATACCAAATTGGTAGTTTTTGAGCTTTACAAAATGCGCTATATTGTGATATTAAACCAAAATGGAGCCACTTTAGTTGATAAATATCCTTTGGAAGATTTTGGGGAATTATTGAAGCAAGAAAAACACTAAATGAAAAACAATCTCATTGCGTTTTTTTTATCGCTCTTAATTCACTTCATTATTTTGCTATTGATTTTTATCAAATTACCCCAAGATGATGCCTATAAACCACCCAAACACGGAAGTAAGGAAGGGGAACGCATTAGTATTAAAAATTTTAAATTTTCCCCTCCTACACAAAATTTTACACAAAATCCCCCCAATCCTATGCAAACTCAAGAATCATCTGCTTCTGTTGCCAAAGAAGAACCCAAAATAACCAAAAATGACAAACCAACTCCCAAACTAGAAACTCAAAACAAAGAATCAAAACCCAAAACCACAAAAGATTCTAAAACAAAACAACCTACTCCCAAGCCCACTCCCCAAAAAGAAGCCCAAAAAACAAGTAAATCAACTCCAAACCCCCTTGCCTCCTCTCTTAAAAGCAATCCCACTTCAAAGCTCTCTTCACCTTCAATTTATGATTATGGCAAAAATATGGCAAATCAAGAAATTAAAGAACTATATGGTGAAGATTTGTATTCTTTAAATTATGAAGAAAGAAAATTTATAGAAGATAATCTAAGCAGTATAGGCAAAATCACACAACAATATCTCAAATACCCACAAATTGCCGGACAAATGGGGCAACAAGGCGATAATATTGTGGAATTTTATTTGCATCCAAATGGCGATATTTCTGATTTAAAACTACTCACGCCAAGTGGCTTTAGACTTTTAGATGACAATAGTCTCCATACTATTGAAATTGCCTACAAAGACTATCCCTATCCTGCAGTTAAAACTAAAATTCGAATCCGCGTAATGTATCGAATCTATTGATTTCTAAAGTCTTTATACTCCCTAGGTATCAAACAATCATTAACATCAAGAATCTGCGGACATAATTTATAATCAAATCCAAGTTTAAAAAGCATATTAATCGCTTTGAGTTGCTTATCGCTTAGCGAGACTGAATCTTCATTGGCATAAAGATTGAGATAATGCTCAAGCTTCTTTGAATCAACACGAACTAAATTTCTCTCTAAAAGCATTTTAGAAAGGAGTGATTTGTTTTTTAGCGCGACCCTAACAGCTTGAGTGAGTATTTCCTCACATTCTATGGCAACACTAAGTGGCAAGGATCGGCGAATACACATTCCCCCTAGTGGCAAAGGGAGATTTTGGCGATTTAAATCATTCCAAATATCCCAAATTTCACATTCAACTTCAAGATTAGAATCATATTGTAAAATAGATTCGTGAATTAAAACACCCGCATCAACCTCATCTTCTAAAACCGCTTTTTCAATTTCCAAAAAATTTTTATAATAGATTCTTGCTTGAGGATAGGCGATTTTAAAAATCATCGCATTAGTCGTGTGTTTGCCACTTAAAGCAACTTTAAAATTCTTTTTAAGTGTTTTACCTTTTTTTTTAATCAATTTAGGTCCATACCCCTCACCAAAGCTAACACCCGTTCTCAATAAGGCTTGTTCTTGAGCCAAAAAAGGATATACCCCAAAAGAAATAGCCGAAATATCTAATACACCCCCCAATGCCATTTCATTTAAAGTTTGTATATCTAAAGCTTGATTTTCAAACGCAATAGTATTACCTACCCAGCCAAAAGCAATGGCATAATACATAAAAAGATCATCGGCATCTGGTGAATGCCCTATTTGTATTGTCCTCATAGTCTTACTTTGTATAAAATTTAATATTAATTTTAATGGAAACTAACTTATAAGGGAATGAATTTTTTCAATCACCCATTGTGGTTTTAATTCTCGCATACAAGCGTGATAAGTAGCAGAATCTTGTGAGATAGGGCAGGAGCGTTTTTTGCAAGGTTGGCACGAAAGTGCTTTGTGAAAGGTTTGAAGAGAAAGAATATAAGAATGCTCTGCATTAAAGGGGCAAGTTTCCTCTTGGTTAGTTGGTCCAAAAAGTGCAATAGTGGGAATATTTAAAGCTGCGGCAATGTGCATAGGACCGCTATCATTGGTGATAAGAATGTGAAGTTTTGAAAAATACGCCATTAATTCTTGAAGATTGGTTTTTCCACTTAGATTTAATATTTTATTGCTTTGTTTAAGATAAGAGAGAATCTTTTCGTTAATAGGGTTTTCTGATTCTACGCCAAAGAGAATCACACAAAAATCGTGCTTTAATAAATCCTCTATCACAGCAGCAAAATATTGCTCCTCCCAACGCTTAGCACTTCCAAAAGCCGCACCCGCATTGATTCCTGCAATTTTTAAATGATTAAAATGCATAGGAAGTGTTATGGAGATTTTAGGTGGTTTTAAATAGAGTTTTGGCTCAACGCAATGATTAGGAATAATAGCTTCTACAAGTTTGGCAAACCTTAGAGATTCGTGGAGTTTTTTGGGCTTTTTTAAGGCAATATTTAAAAGTAAAGAACGCAACTCATTGGCATAACCAATGCGTTTTTTAGCACGATTAAAAAATAAGAAAAGTGCGGAGAAAAAGTTATTTTGAAAAGTCAAAGCAATCTCACAAGGAGGAATAGCTTTAGCAAGTCTATAAAGTGCTAAAATTCTAAATTTAGCTTGTTTGCTATTATCAATGATAGTCGTGATATTAGAATAATGGCTAAAAAGCGCGCAACTCACCTTACTTCCTACAAAATAAAAATGAGCATTTGGATAAGTGCGATAGAGAATCTCTAAGGCAAATGTCGCCATCACCGCATCACCTAGCCAATTTGGAAGACGAACAAGAATATTCATAATAATCTCTCAAAACTTCTAAAATACTTCAAGCACCCATCTTAATTATTTCATTGGCAAACAATCTAAAATTTCCTGCGTAATTTCTGGAATACTGCGATTGGCATTAATGCAAAAATGTGCAGAATCTTTATAAACTTGATAGCGTTTTTGATAAAGCTCTAAAGCTGCTTTTTGATTTTTAAAAAGTGGTCGTTTAAGTCTCTCTTCTTTGCTAAGACGCAAAAGAATATCTTCAAAACTAAGATCCAAAAAAAACACTTTTCCCATTTGTTTAACATCACAAAACATAGGCATTCCACCTCCTGTTGAAATAATGCAATGGCGGATATTTTGGGATACAAAAAGACAAAATGCTCTCTCAAGATCTCTAAAATATTGCTCGCCTTTTTGAGAAAAAATTTCAGGAATTGTCATGTTTTCATTATTTTCAATCATTAGATCACTATCAAGTATCAAGGAGCGAGTATGTTGATAAAGTGCTTTGGCAACGCTACTTTTTCCACTTCCCATAAATCCAATCAAGACAAGATTAGTAGAATGCAATTTCCAAACCCTCTTTTGTATTTTGCAAAGAATATTTATATTGTCCATCTAAATTGAGCGTGATTCGGTAAAAATCCAAATGAGTCTGCAACTCTACTTTATTCACAACTGGCAAATGCGTTGTCATTGAATCTTTCAAACTTTGTTTGCTATTATTTTTAAAATCAAGAATCAATCGTGTTGGAGAAGCAAGTGTAAAATCTCTTATTAACTGCAAAGGTGTTTTTAAGGTAATCTTTTTATCTTTAATATGAAAATCAAAAAGTTTATGGAAGTTAAAATCACTCATAGTAGGTAGGGTCGCATTTGCTTGCACTTCTTGACTTAACACAAGTGGAAAATGCCAATCAATATCCCCATCAAGTTCTTTCTCAATAACACTAATAGAACCATCAAGATTTTGGTAGGAAAGAGTAATTTTTTTAATCTTTCGTGCCGTAGAAGGGAGATTTAAAGCTGTTTGAGTAAATAAATCCAATTTAGGTGGATTTGAAATCTGCCCACTCTCCTTTGGTGTCATCACTGATTCAAATGGATTTCTAGTAACTTTTGTGCTATTGTTTTCACTCACTGACTGCACTTTTTGCACTTCTATAGGAGCTTGAATATTAAGTTCTGGAATCTTAGGTAATGCTTTGGGCTCATTAGCAAACACACTCAAAACAAAGATAAACAATACACTCAAAATCTTCATTGTGGCTCCAATCCTTTCAATTCAAAAAATTCTTTTTGGAATTTTGCATTTTCATCCATAAGATGCTTTACTTCTTGGGACATTTGCCTTTCTTTTTCTCTAAGTTCCAATAAAACCTTTAAAGAATTATTACCAAAGAGTAAATTCCCAAAATAAACTCCTGCGATACAAATCACCAACAAAAGGCTCAAAAAGGGAAGTAGCTTATAAAACCCTCCCTTTTGGTAGCCAAAATCTTCTTCATCCATCATTATTTTCTAAAAAGACTTTTTCCTAAATATTCTGGATAAGCCAATTCATTTTCAATTGCTAAAAGTCGATTGTATTTTGCCATTCGCTCACTCCTTGCTGTTGAACCCGTTTTGATCTCCCCTGTATTAAGTGCAACAGCAAAATCAGCTATAAAGCTATCCTCACTCTCTCCGCTACGATGACTCATAATGCAACGATAATTATTGCGTTGTGCTAGACGCACAGTTTCCATAGTTTGACTTACCGTTCCTATTTGGTTAGGTTTAATAAGCACGGCATTAGCAACATTTTGCTTGATTCCTTGAGCAAGAATCTTAGCATTTGTAACAAACAAATCATCGCCCACAAGCTGAATCTTATTTCCCAACTTTTGTGTAAGCTTTTCCCAACCACTCCAATCATCTTCGCTCAAACCATCTTCAATTGAAACAATAGGATATTTTGCAATAAGCTTTTCATAATATTCAATCAATTCTTCGCTGCTAAGTTCACGCCCTTCGCCTTTTAGGCAATAGATTCCTTTTTCATTAACAAACTCGCTACTAGCAACATCAAGCGCTATTGCAATTTGATCCCCTTCTTTATAACCTGCTTTTTTCACAGCTTCTAAAATAACTTGAATAGGTTCTTCATTAGTCTTTAAATTAGGAGCAAATCCCCCCTCATCACCGATGCTTGTAATGTGTTTAGAATCTTTTAAAATCTTTTTTAAATATTGATAAATTTCTGCACTTGCACGCATTGCTTCACCAAAAGTATCAAATCCAACAGGCATAATCATATACTCTTGAAAATCCACAGTGTTATCAGCGTGACTCCCGCCATTAATGATATTTAACATAGGCACTGGAAGCACTAAGGCATTTGCACCACCCAAATAACGATAGAGAGGAATATTTAAACTCTTTGCTGCGGCTCTAGCTACCGCCATAGAAACTCCAAGTGTAGCATTTGCACCAAGTTTAGAGAAATTTTCTGTGCCATCTAACTCAATTAGTGTCTTATCAATATCGCTTTGATCAAAAGGACTCATACCGCAAAGTGTATCAGCAATACTGGTTTGAACATTTTCACAAGCCTTTAAAACACCCTTACCTAAGAATCTCTCATCTCCATCGCGTAATTCCAAAGCCTCTCTTTTGCCCGTGCTAGCACCACTTGGGACAATCGCACTCCCCACACTTCCATCGCTCAATAAAACACTTGCTTGAATTGTAGGATTCCCACGACTATCTAAAACCTCTTGTGCTTGAATTTCATCAATATAAACCATTGTTTTCTCCCTATTCTTCTAAATTTTCATCATCATCTGCAGATAAATCATCTGTTACACTAATAGAAGCCTTGATTTTTTCCTCTATTTCCTGTGCAATTTCTGGGTTTTCTTTAAGGAATATCTTGGCGTTTTCCTTACCTTGACCCAACTTCTTATCTTCATAACTAAACCACGCTCCACTTTTATCAACAATATCAAGCTTTACACCATAATCAATTAATTCACCTTCCTTGCTAATTCCCTCACCAAACATAATATCAAATTCTGCCCCTCTAAAAGGTGGTGCAACTTTATTTTTAACAACTTTTGCCTTAACGCGATTCCCAATATTTTGCTCACCTTGTTTTAAAGTCGCAATGCGTCTTACATCAATCCTTACACTCGCATAAAATTTTAATGCATTCCCACCTGTAGTGGTTTCTGGGCTTCCATATCCCATCACTCCAATTTTCATACGAATTTGATTAATAAAAATCACCGTCGTATTCATTTTGTGAATCACACCTGTAACTTTTCTTAAAGCTTGGCTCATAAGCCTTGCTTGAAGTCCCACATGCTGATCACCCATATCCCCTTCAATTTCACTTTTTGGAGTAAGCGCAGCAACAGAATCAATAATGATCAAATCCACGCCCCCACTTCTTGTAAGCGTTTCTAGAATCTCCAAAGCTTGTTCTCCAAAATCCGGCTGAGAAACAAGAAGATTCTCCACATCAACACCAAGTCTTTTAGCATAGGTTACATCAAGAGCGTGTTCTGCATCAATAAAAGCACAAATTCCACCTTTTTTTTGACATTCTGCTACTACTTGCAAGGCAAGTGTTGTTTTACCTGAACTCTCTGGTCCATAAATCTCAATAATTCTGCCCTTTGGAATCCCACCAATTCCAAGAGCAATATCCAACCCTAAAGAACCTGTGCTAATTGCATCAATTTTTTCTACAGGTTTATCTCCAAGCCTTATTAAAGCACCTTTTCCAAAGGCTTTATCAATTTGTTTAATAGCTAATTCTATCGCCTTTTGTTTATTCTCATCTAATGCCATTCTTTCTCCTACAAGAAAATAAAAACTAAATTCTAACGAATTAAAATAAAATAGACCCTTATTCTGAATAATTTTACTATATTTTTTGCCTAATGTTTTTTTAAAATTAAAAGACTAAAATTTCAAATTCATTTCAAATATAGCCAACAAGGGAGACAATGCAATTCTTATCTAGAATCTTTTACCTTTATTATGATGGTTTTAGAAATATGACTTTAGGGAGAAGTCTTTGGCTAGTCATCATCCTTAAGCTTCTCATTATCTTTGGTTTTTTAAAAATCTTTATTTATGACAAAAGCCTAAAAACAAACTTCCAAACACAAGAAGAAAAAAGCAAATTTGTTAGCAAAAATCTCACAGAATTTTAAAGGAATAAAATGGAACAAGAATTACTACAAAGAGCAGCAAGTGTCGATTGGAGTAGAGCGCAATTTGCCTTGACAGCACTTTATCATTTTTTATTTGTGCCTTTAACTTTAGGGCTTTCTTTTATTTTAGCAATTATGGAAAGCATTTATGTTAAAACTAAAAATGAAGAATGGAAAAAAATTACACAATTTTGGCTAGGAATCTTTGCAGTTAATTTTGCTATTGGTGTAGCAACAGGCATTATTATGGAGTTTGAATTTGGGACAAACTGGGCAAATTATTCGTGGTTTGTTGGTGATATTTTTGGCGCACCATTAGCCATTGAGGGCATTATGGCTTTCTTTTTAGAAGCTACTTTTTTTGCTGTAATGTTTTTTGGATGGAATAAAGTCTCCCCTAAATTTCACTTACTTTCCACCTGGCTTGTTGCAATTGGTTCTAATTTAAGTGCCTTTTGGATTTTGGTGGCAAATGGCTGGATGCAATATCCTATTGGAACAACCTTTAATTTAGAAAGCGCTAGAAATGAAATGACAAACTTTTTTGAAGTGGCATTAAGCCCTGTAGCAATTAGTAAATTTTTGCACACCATTTCAAGTGGCTATGTTATTTCTGCTTTACTTGTAATGGGAATCTCTGCTTGGTTTCTCTTAAAAGGGCGTGATGTTATAGCGGCTAAAAAATCGCTCATTGTAGGAGCAAGTTTTGGGCTTATCACTTCAATCTTTCTCTTTGTTAGTGGTGATGAAAGTGCCTATCAAGTTACCCAAAAACAACCAATGAAACTTGCTGCAATGGAGGGAATCTACGAAGGTGAGCATCGAGCAGGACTTGTAGCCTTTGGTATTTTAAACCCCAATAAACAAATTGGAGATGATCAAAATACCTTTTTATTTAATATTACTATTCCTTATGCACTTTCAATTTTAGGAAATCGCTCTCGTAATAGCTTTGTTCCAGGAATCAATGATTTAGTGTATGGTAATGCAGAAAAAAACATTATGAGTATTGAAGAGAAAATCCAAAAAGGTCATCTAGCCCTAGAAGCCTTTAGAGAATACAAAAAAGGTAGAGAATCTGGAATTGCTGCAAATGATTTAGGACAATATTCTCAAATTGTCAAAGAAAATATGCCTTATTTTGGATATGGCTATTTAAAAGATGCTAAAGAAGCCGTGCCACCAATTGCCCTAACCTTTTACACTTTTCACTTAATGGTGGCATTAGGAAGTTGGTTTTTTGTTTTATTTATTGTAGTGCTCTATCTTGCAATGGCAAATGAAATTACAAAATTTAGAAAAATTCTATGGATTGCTTTATGGACAATTCCGCTTGGATACATTGCTGCAGAATGTGGCTGGATTGTCGCAGAAGTAGGTAGGCAACCTTGGGCGATTCAAGATTTAATGCCTGTTGGAGTGGCTGCCACCCATTTAAGCAGTGTTAATGTGCAAATTTCTTTCTTTATCTTTTTGGTTTTATTTACCGCATTGTTAATTGCTGAAATTGGCATTATTTTGCGACAAATCAAAAAAGGCTTTGCACACTAAGGAGAGAAAATGTTTTTTGGATTAGAATTACTGGGATTACAAATTTATTGGTGGGGTATTTTAAGTCTTTTGGGCGGACTTTTGGTGTTTATGTTTTTTGTCCAAGGCGGACAAGGAATGCTTTTTGAACTTACTAAAAATGAAGAAGAAAAAGCACTTATTATTAATTCTTTAGGTAGAAAATGGGAACTTGGATTTACCACTTTAGTGCTTTTTGGAGGGGCTTCATTTGCTGCTTTTCCTTTATTTTATAGCACTAGTTTTGGTGGGGCATATTGGGTTTGGCTTATTATCCTTTTTTGCTTTATTATTCAAGCTGTTAGCTATGAATACCGCAAAAAGGAAGGCAATTTACTTGGATCAAAGACTTATGAAGTTTTCTTGTTTATTAATGGAATCTTGGGAGTTTTTCTTATAGGCGTTGCGTTAAGCACCTTTTTTAGTGGAGCAAATTTTAGTTTAGATTCTTCTAATTTTGTAACTTGGCAAAATCCTGCCAAAGGCTTAGAAGCCTTACTTAATCCTTGGAACTTCCTTCTAGGTTTTGCCTTGGTTTTTTTAAGTCGAATCTTAGCTTGTGGCTATTTTTTAAACAATATTGATGATGAGACTTTAAAGCCTAGATTCCAAAAAAAGATTCTGCCAAATAGCGTTGCATTCTTGGTTTTTTTCCTTGCTTTTTTATTTTGGATTTTTACTAAAGAGGGCTTTGCTCTTTTGCCAAATGGAGATATTGGCTTACAAAAATACCTTTATTTGCAAAACTTCTTAGATTTTCCTTTTTTAATTGGAATCTTGCTAGTTGGTGTTGTATTTGTCTTATTTGGAATGCTAATGACTTATAAGGGTTGCAAAAAAGGAATCTTTGCCTTAGGCATTGGCAGCGTGTTAGCCGTTTTTGCTATTTTGCTATCCATTGGGATTGGCAAAAGCGCCTTTTATCCAAGCTTAGTTGATCTACAAAGCTCACTTACAATTCAAAATGCAAGCTCAAGCTATTACACACTAAGCGTAATGGGCTATGTAAGTTTGCTTGTTCCTTTTGTTTTGGCTTATATTATTTATGTGTGGAATCTAATGGATAAAGTCAAAATTACCAAAGAAGAATTAAGAAAAGATTCTCATCAATACTAAAGGATTAACAATGACAGAATTTTTACTCATTATGTGGCCCGTAGTAATTTACATAGCCTATAAGTTTGTATGGCTTAATATTAGCCACATTGAAAAAAGCAAAGAATCAAGTGCAAATCCAAAATAGCTTTGATTTGTTTTGTCTTTTAAAAAATCTTGGATATTTAAAAAATCCTCCCCATAACCTTTGGTGGCCCAATGCGGGAAGATTTGAAGTCATTATAGGGGCAATTTTGGTGCAAAATACGCGTTGGGAAAGTGCTTTTAATGCAATTAATCGCTTGAGGACAAAAGATTTGCTTAGCCTAGAATCCTTAGCAAACATTCCCCTAACCACTCTACAAAACCTTATAAATGATGTGGGATTTTTTCGGCAAAAATCGCAACGAATCCTTTGGTTATGTCAAAATATTTTAGTAGAATTTGGAGATTTTGAGAGTTTTTGTGAAAATGTCAGCAGAGAGTGGTTGCTTAGCCAAAAAGGCATTGGCAATGAAACTTGCGATGCAATTTTATGCTATGGTGCTTTAAGAGAAGAAATGGTAGCTGATCAATACACTTATAAACTTCTCAAAAGTTATGGTTATGAATTAGAAAATTACGACGATATTAAAGAATGGCTGGTGAGTGGAATAATAGAAAATTACGAAAAAATATGCAAACTCTATGGATACCCCATTCCACTTAATGTGCTTTATGCGAGATTTCACGGAAAAATCGTGGAATACTGCAAAGAAAATAAATTCAAATAAGGATAAACCTTGAAAGAAAATTTTGAACCCTTAGAATTATTTTTAGAAATTTGTAAGATTCCTCACCCAAGCAAAAACTGCTCTAAACTCAAAGAATGGATTATCACAAAGGCAAAAGAAAATGGAGCGACTACAAAAGAAGATAAAGCTGGAAATTTACTTTGCACAAAAGGTAATCCAAGAATCTGCTTACAAGGGCATTATGATATGGTGTATGTGGGAGAATCAAAAGATTTTAAAGTGCAGCCTAAATTTTTAGATTCCAAATGGCTTAGTGCTTTAGATTCTAGCCTTGGAGCGGATAATGGAGCAGCATTAGCTTGTATGATTCTAGCCTTAAGGGATTTTGATAATATTGAATGCTTATTTACAAGTGATGAAGAAGTGGGAATGATTGGGGCTAATCATTTGGAATTAGAAATCCATTCGCCCTATATTGTAAATTGCGATAGCGAAGACATTGATGAGGTTATTTATAGTTGTGCGGGTGGATATGATTTAGAAGCCAAGAAAGGATTTGAAATTTTAGCAATCCCTCAAGATTATAAATGTTTTGAAATCAAAACTCAAAACTTCAAAGGCGGACATAGCGGAATTGAGATTCACAAAAACATTCCTAATGCAATCTTAGAATTAGCCAAAATAGCTAGAGACTTAGAGGGAATTATCATTGAGTTTTGGGGTGGGGAAAAGCGCAACTCTATCCCTGTAAATGCAACCTTAAAAATTGCCCTTAAAGATTCTCAAGCTATTCAACTCAAATCATTATCAGAGAATTTTATCATCACCCCTCTAAAACAAGCAAAGTATGGCTATGCTTGCAAAGATCTACTCACTGCTATCTTGGGGCTAAAAAATGGCGTCATTAAAGCCAAAGATGATTCTCTACTACTTTCAAGCAATTTAGGAATCTTAAAGCAAAATAATGAGAATTTTACATTTTACGCAATGGGAAGAGGCAATCAAGAAGAATTAATGCAAGAAAATATTGCTCTAAACCAAACCTTTTTGAAATCTTTAAACTTTGAAGTAAATATATTAGATTATTATGCACCTTGGTTAGAAGAAGGAGGAAAATTACTAAAATTAGTATGGGAAATCTACCAAAAACACAACAAAAATGCAAAATTAAAAAGCATTCACGCTGGACTTGAATGCGGAATCTTAAAATCAAAATTCCCTAAAGTAGAGTTTGTCTCCATAGGACCAACCATTCTACATCCCCACTCTTTGAATGAAAAATTAGATTTGGAAAGCTTTAAGAAATTTTGGATAATTTTGCAAGAAATTTTACAGAAGAATCATAATTTTTAGAAAATACCCAAAAAGTTTTTGCTAGAATCTTAAAAAAATTGTAGTGAGAAAAAATGAAAAAATATCTTTTAACAAGTTTATTGAGTTTTGTGGTGATAAGTCATGCATTTGGTGCCCCTTCACTAGTGAATGGAATTGCTTTTTTTGTCAATGGCAATCCTGTAACCCTACTTGATGTCTATAAAGTGCAACAAAGGGATAAAGTGGAACAAAATCTTGCTGTAGATATTCTCATTAATGAAAAACTACACGAAGAAGAAATCAAAAAACATAAGATTGTTGCGACAGAATTAGAGCTAAATGATGAAATTAGTGCCATAGCAAGACAAAATCAAACCACTCCCGAGCAGCTTGAATCCTATATTCGCACCAATGGTGGAAATTGGGAGAATTACAAAGAGGAGATCAAAAAAAGAATCTTAAAAAGAAAGCTTTATCAAATTATCTCCCAAGAAAGCCTAAAAATGGTAGATGAAAACCAATTACGCAGTTATTATGACACGCATAAAGAAGAATTTTCAATCCCACAAAGCATTGATGTAACAAAGTTTTTTAGCAAAGAAGGTGCAGCATTAGAAACACTTATCAAAAGTGGGGGCAAGGATATCCCAAAAGGTATCGGACAAGAAAATGAAGTTTTACAAACTACTGCCTTAAATCCACAAATTGTTTCTGCCTTTACACAAGGAAAAATAGGCTCTTTCACCCCTATCTATCCTATTGGAGAAGACTTTGTTACTTTCTTAATTAAGGCTAAAAACAATCCAACCCTTGCACCTTTTGAAAATGTTAGAGATATTGTTTTACAAAAAATTATGTCTCAAAAAGAAGACTATTTAATTTATGAATATTTTGAAAAATTACGCTCTAACGCCAAAGTTAGTATTATTCGCTTAAACTAAAGGAGAAAAAATGAAACAAATTATCTTAGGCACCATTCTTGGAATTGCGATGTTATTAGCAGGATGCTCAAGCAAAAATCCAAATACAAAAGAAATGGCACAAGACTCTATCCATCAAACCCTACAATCCAAACAAGAATGGAAAATTCATAGCTTTAAACTCAATAATGCAACAGAAATCTTAACCTTTGAAAAAGAATACCCATTTTTCATTGGCTTTAAAGAAAAGGGGGTTTTTGGCACTTTTGGTTGCAATAATTTCTTTGGGAGCTATGACTTAAATAATGATAAATTAAAAATCTCCAATACCGGTATGACCCGCAAAATGTGCGAACCAAGAATTATGGAGCTTGAATCAAAATTGACAGAAAATGCTTTAAACAATGAAAATCGAGTAGAAGTTCTTAATGATGGGAAAATTTTGATATTCCGCAATGATTTTTATTTATTAATCCAATAGTTTAAAGATATTTTTACCTAAAATACAATAGATTTAACAAAAATTAAAAAGGTTATTTATGTGGATAACAAAAAACTATAATGAAAAATTTCAACAAGAATACAAAATTGAGAGCAAACTTTTAGAAGCAAGTGGAATTAAACACCATTTAGAAATTTTCAACTCTCAAGCATTTGAAAATATTGCTTTAATTGATGATAAAATTCTACTCAAAACTATGCTTCCCTTACAAAGTGAGCTTTTAGCGCATATTAGTGCTTGTTCTCACAAAAATCCCAAAAAGATTCTGATTGCTGGGAGTTTCAATTTAGAAATAGCTTTTGAATTTTTACGCCATAGTGATCTAAAAGTGGATTTCTTACAATTTGATCTAAAAATCCTTGAATCACTAATTAGCTTTTTCCCTCATTATCAATCAGTAATGCAAGATAAAAGATTCACCCTTATCCCTCAACAAAAAGAAGAATTTTTACAACAAAATCAAACCAAAACTAATTTCTATGATATTATTATCCTTGAAAATAAAACTGATTTTAAAGCCTATGAATCATTATTAGGGGAAGATGGAATTTTAGTAACAAAATCCCCCCACTTGATCCTTGAAACAACAGAAGTTAAAAAACAATTAGAATTACTTGATGAGAGCTTTAGGGTTAAAATGCCCTTTTATATTCCAATGTCTTTAGATATACAAGACTTCTATCTTTTTGCTTCCAAAAGATTTCATCCAACTGCCGATATTATGCTACAAAGAGCAGATATGCTAGAAAATTTAGAATATTATCACGCCAACTTGCATTTGGCTGCTTTTGTGATTCCCAAGGAAATGAGAAATACTTTATTTGGAGCTATTAGGAATTGAGTTTTAAATATGCCATTGTTTTAACCGGTGGAATTGGAAGTGGCAAAAGCACGATTGCTTCATTTTTAAAACTCTATGGATATGAAGTGGTTTGTGCTGATAGTATCGCACACACCATACTTGATCAATCCACTAAAGAAGTGGTTGAAATTTTTGGCAAAGAAATTTTAGAAAATAATAGAATCAATCGAAAAAGGCTTGGCGAAATTGTCTTTAATGATAAAAAAAAGAAAGAGATATTAGAGAAAATTTTACACCCAAAAATCAAAGAAGAAATTTTAAAACAAGCCAAAGCCTTGGAAACCAAGAAGATTCCCTATTTTTTAGATATTCCCCTTTTTTATGAAACAAAAAACTATCCTTTCAAAGAGGTTTTGCTAGTCTTTGTGCCAAGGGAAATTCAAATCCAAAGAATCCAAAAACGCGATCATCTTGAATTACAAGCCATTCAAGCACGAATCTCATCGCAAATACCCCTTGAAGAAAAAAAGCAATTAGCAAGTTATGTCATTGATAATTCAGGAGACTTAGAAAACTTACAAAAGGAAGTGGAAAAATATTTACAAGATTATCTTCCAAAGGTTTTAGAGGAAAATTAAGTTTTATTTGGTATAATTCGCTTTTTTAAGGGGTGTTAGCTCAGCTGGGAGAGCGCAACGCTGGCAGCGTTGAGGTCAGGAGTTCGATCCTCCTACACTCCACCAATATGTGCGTCCGTAGCTCAGCTGGATAGAGCAACAGGTTGCGGTCCTGTAGGTCGGGGATTCGAATTCCTCCGGGCGTACCACTTACTTTTCTTTTTGATAAATCAACTTCTCACTTAAAAGCAATCCATTATCGGTATATTTTATCCACAAAAGCTCTAATGCAAAAATCTCTCCACTAGCAAGCTTTGCAAAGGGAAATTGAGAATAATAAAGGCTTTTTTGCTCATTTGTAGCTTGTTTAAAAAGTGCTTTTATCTGCACCCCTTTGATTAAAATAAGCTTCTTACTATCCTTAGTAATAGAAATTCCAATATGAGGATTTTGAGTAGCTAATTTAATATGTTTAGAATCTAAAGCACTTTTGATTAATAAACAATAATCTTTTTCATCTAAAGCATAATAGCAGTTTGCAATATACACTCCCTCATCTTCATCTCTAACGCTAAAGGTAAGCAAATGATTCTTAGCAATGAAATTTAATATTTTCTGATCCATATTAATCCACTTCTACAATCCAAGCTTTAAAAGATTCCAAAGCTTCTCCACTTCTTCATCTTCTAAAAACTCGCCCCTAGAATCTAGCCATTGCTTGATATGTACTTTGTTAAAAACTTCTCCTTGCAAACAGCCCTTATGACCGCAAACAACTCCCCTACCCAAAACTATCTCTTCTTCCAATTCTCTCTCACAAACAAGACAACTTGAAAGCGGATTTTTTCTGCCTTCAAAATCAAGTAATCTTGCATAAAGATTTAAAATACAACGCTTAGGTTCTTCTTTTTGAAGGTATTTTGCACCTTTTTGCAAATGATCAAAATAAAAAGAATCCAAACGATTAACATCACGCAAATGTTGATTGAGTAATTTAAGATATTGTTGCCAATAATAACGCTTATTTGATTCACATTCCCATTGAAATGCCAAATGAATAGGCTCTCTTAACTTACCTATCTCCCTTAAATCTTGTTCAATCACAAAATCAATTTTATTGCCTAAATGGATAATACTATGTCTTGCACCATAGAATCGATAAAGCGTATAAAGATGAGTGCAAGAGAGGATTCTTACAATCAAATCCTCATCCCTTACCCTTTGGGTATGGAGTATAAAACCTTGCAATTTTAAACCTTAAAACTCTAAAAGCCCTTCTGTTGGAGAACTTGCAGTAGCATAGGGTTTTTTAGGAATTCTACCAGCAAGATAACTTTTTCTTCCTGCTTTGACTGCCTCACACATTGCCTCTGCCATTAAAATAGGATTCTTAGCTTGTGCAATAGCCGTGTTAGTAAGCACACCATCAGCTCCAAGCTCCATTGCAATAGCTGCATCAGAGGCACAACCTACCCCTGCATCAACAATCACAGGAATCTTAATAGCCGATTTAATAAAGGCAATATTGTAGCGATTTTGAATCCCAAGCCCACTACCAATTGGTGCTGCAAGTGGCATTACTGCACTTGCACCGGCATTTTCTAAATGCTTTGCCATAACTGGATCATCATTGCTATAAGCAAGCACTACAAAACCCTCTTTAGCAAGCACCTCGCAAGCTTTAAGCGTTTCTAGGACATCAGGATAAAGCGTTTTTTGTGTATCACCAATAATCTCTAGCTTAATAAAATCAATCCCTGTTGCTGCCTTAGTAAGTCTAAAAAGCGTAATAGCTTCATTAGCATTCACACAACCAGCAGAATTTGGAAGAAATTGCACAGAAGAATCTTTAAAATAATCCAAAAGATTCTCTTCATTAGGATTTGTGATATTCACGCGTCTCACCGCCACGGTAATCATCTCTGCTTTTGAGGCAAGAGTGGCTTCATAAGTGGTTTTAAAATCTTTATATTTCCCACTACCTACAATCAAACGACTTTCAAAAGTTTTATTACCAATGATTAAAGAATCATTCATTTTATATCCTTAATTAAATAATTTTTCTTAAAGATAGCGAATTTGAGTAATTAAATCAAGGGGGCTTAAAGAAAAATCTGCATTTTTTTGGGTAAATTTTTGTGCACAAAGGCTATGGGCTAAAACTCCTTGAATACAAGCTTCCAAGCTAGAATAATTTTGTGCCAATAACCCTGCAACAATCCCTGCTAAAACATCTCCACTTCCCCCTTTTGCTAAAGCATTGCTTCCAAGAGGATTAATATAAACTTCCCCATTTTTAGCAATAAGACTATTAGCTCCCTTTAAAATTAGCGTGGTATTAGGGTATTTACTAGAGAACTCTTGTGCTAGGGCAATACGATTTTTTTGAATCTCATCCACTGCCATTTCCTTGTTTTCTAAAACTTCCAAAATTACACTAAATTCTTTTGGGTGAGGCGTTAAAATAACTTTTGAGAAATTTTGTATCAAATCTTTAAAAACTTTGTGATAAAAAATATCCGCATCAAGCAAAATAGGCAGATCCAAAAAATTATTCAAAGATTCCAAAGAAAAAGTATTTTCTCTGCCAAAGCCCATTCCAAGTGCAATTGCCGTAGTGTTTTTGGGGATAAAGTTTGCATACATAATTTCATAAGGAAGATTAGAAGGAGCAGCACGGCTAACAAGACTAACAAGCCCTACCCCTATTCTAAGCCCTGCTAGAGCACTTAACAAACTCGCTCCACTCTTCTCACCACCCAACACACTTAAATGCCCAAAACTGCCTTTATTGCAATTTTGCAAATCGCGTTTTGGAGCTTTGAAATCACTGCTTTCTAAAAGTTTAAAATTAGAATTAGGCACAAAAACACTCTCACTAATTCCTAATTCCAAACAATAAACTTCACCCACAAAATCTTTTGCATAATCACTAAAAAGTGCGTTTTTTAATGCGCCCATTGTCAAGGTAAAATCAGCCCTAAAGGCAAAAGGAATTGCTCCAAGAAATCTTGGATTACCATAAAGATCAATTCCACTTGGAATATCACAGGCAATTTTAATAGCCCTAGTTTCATTAAGCTGTGTGATAAGATTCTGCATTTGCAAAGAAAATTCACCCCTAAAACCAATCCCAAAAAGTCCATCAACAATCACATCAAAACTAGAGAGATCAACGCCCTCAAGGTTTGAGAGAAAAACTAAAGAATCACAAGCCTCAAGTCGTTTGAGTTGGATTTGAGATAGAGTGCTTTTAACTCCCAAAGGCAAAAAAATCTTTAAATTGTATTTTCCAACAAGCATTCTAGCCAAAGCTAAGCAATCTCCACCATTATCGCCACTCCCACAAACCATAAGAATTTTACTCCCCAAAGGAAATTTCTGCGCTAAAAACTCCGCCATACCCCTTGCAGCATTTTCCATTAAAACTTCAGAAGATAGAAAAAATTCTTCCCTTGCCCGATTATCAAGCTCTCTTGTATCAAAATATAAATGGCGCATTTTACCTCCCTTAAGAATAAAACTCTTTTGTCTTATTATTTTCTTTAGAATCTTAACAAAATATGCTATAAATTCAGGATTATTTTATAAACAATGGGATTTAAACTTAAAATGAGACATTGGATTATTGCATTAAGTTTAATATTATTTTGTGGTTGCGACAAGGGAGATTCCAAAAAAGACAATCCTAGTGAAAATAACTCACCCAAAGTCACACCTAAAAAACTTGAAGATTCTACAGACAAAGAAGATGACAATCACACAAAAAATCCAATCAAAGGCAAATTAAAAAAACACCTAGAAGAACTTAATTTACAATTACAGCAAAAAAGCTTAAATAATCTGCAATTCAATCAAGGCACCAAGGAACATATTAGACACTTTGAAAGTCTTTATAATCGCCAAGATTTACCAAAGCAAAGAGATTCCACCCAACAAAATCCCAATGAGATTTTAGAAAAAGCATATGAAATCCAAAATCAACAATTAAAAAAATTGCAACAGAAAAATGATGAAATTTGGTAGAACACACCAAATCTTTACTTATTCGTAAGTATCTTTTGAATATAATTAAAAATTTCAAAAGTTTTAAAAAGGGCTTAATTAATGGCAAAAAGAGTTTTAGTAAAATTTTCTGGGGAAGCTTTGGCAGGTGAGAGTGGCTTTGGGATTGAAAGTGGGATCCTTGATTATATTGCAATGGAGCTTAAAACATTAGTCAATAGCGGGATTCAAGTTGGAATTGTTATTGGTGGGGGTAATTTTATCCGAGGTGTAAGTGCTTCACAAGGCGGAATCATTAGACGCACAAGTGGTGATCATATGGGAATGCTTGCTACCATTATCAATGGAGTAGCTATGCAAGAAGCACTAGAATACCACGGAATAAATGTAAGAGTGCAAAGTGCTTTAGAAATCAAAGAAGTATGCGAAACTTATATTAACCGACGCGCAATGCGACATTTAGAAAAAGGGCGTGTCGTTATTTTTGTTGCAGGAACAGGAAATCCCTTTTTTACAACAGATACCGCGGCTACTTTAAGAGCTGTTGAAATTGAAGCAGAAGTAATTATCAAAGCCACAAAAGTCGATGGCGTTTATGATAAAGATCCGGCAAAATACGCAGATGCAACAATGCTCAAACACATTAGTTACGAACAAGCATTAAAAGACAATATTAAAGTAATGGATGACACTGCCATTGCCCTAGCAAAAGACAATGCACTACCTATTGTGGTGTGTAATATGTTTAAAAAAGGAAATCTTTTGGCTATTTTAAAACAAGAAGAAAATGCCATTTACTCTAAAGTTTCAAATTAAAAAAGGATAAAAAATGAGAATAGAACAAATTGCATCTAAAGCATTAGAAAAAGTTAATTTTGATAGATATTTACTTTCAAATATCATTTTTGCAAGAATTGATGAATTAAGTCGTGGTGCTAAACCATTGGTCAATAAAAATCCCAAAGTTGATAAGCTCTCTGATATTGCTTTATTGGAGATTGCTGAAGGAAAAATCGGATTAGAAAGAGTAGAGGAAGCACAAAAGTAATTTTGTATTTTTAATTTTTCTAAATTTAAGGCAAAAAGTGGAATTTCTTAAAAAAGTCACTACCATCACAACACCCCAAAAGGCAATAGAATTACTCTATGGTATGCTAGAAGTTACTCCAAGCATTGAACGAGCTATTGCTTTTGCAACCGAGGCACACAAGAATCAAAAAAGACGCAGTGGAGAGCCTTATATCGTGCATCCATTGCTAGTTTCTTGCATTGTTGCACATTTTGGCGGTGATGAAGTAATGGTTTGTGCAGCACTTTTGCACGATGTAGTAGAAGACACAGACTACACTTTAGAAGATGTTAAAAAAAACTATGGCGAAGATGTGGCTTCATTAGTTGATGGGCTAACAAAAATCGTTGCCATTCGCGCAGAAGAACTGCCTGCTTCTCACTCCAATGAAAAACTAGTAGTCGCGGCTTTGAGCTTCCGCAAAATGCTAATTACTTCGGTTAAAGATGTGCGAGTTTTGGTTGTCAAGTTGTGCGATAGGCTACATAATATGCTAACTCTTGGGGCTTTACCACCCAATAAACAACGCCGAATCTCAGAAGAAACCCTAGTCGTTTATGCGCCTATTGCTCATAGACTTGGAATCTCCACACTAAAAAATGAATTAGAAGATCGAAGTTTTTATTATATTTTTCCAGAAGAATACCGAAAAATTCAAGATTATTTTCTCAATCACAAACAAGCTATTCAGCTCAAACTCAATGCTTTTATGCAAAAGGTTAAAAAAAGCTTGATTCAAAGTGGAGTGCCTGAGGGCGACTTTATCCTTCAAAGCCGAGTAAAACGCCACTATTCTATCTATCTTAAAATGCAACGCAAAGGCATTTCAATTGAAGAAGTCTTAGATTTACTTGCTATAAGAGTGATTGTTAAAAATGAGTTAGATTGCTACAAAGTGCTTGGAATCTTGCATTTAAAATTCAAACCCATTATGTCACGCTTCAAAGACTATATCGCCCTGCCTAAAGAAAATGGCTATCAAACAATCCATAGCACACTTTTTGATGATTCGGCTATTTTTGAAGTGCAAATTCGCACCGAAGATATGCATCGCAGTGCTGAATATGGGATTGCTGCTCATTGGATTTACAAAACCGGTGGAAATAGCGGACCTAGTCTTGATTGGCTTAACAAATTGCAATTCCAAAACAATTCAGTTGAAGAATTTTATGAGCTTGTTAAAAACGATCTTTATCGCGAAGACATTGTTGTTTTTTCGCCCGATGGAGACAATTACTCCTTGCCTATAGGTGCTGTTGCACTCGACTTTGCATATGCTGTGCATACAGACATTGGGAATCGCGCCAAAGAAGCCTATGTTAATAACCAAAAAACTTCGCTTTTAACCGCCCTAAAAAGTGGCGATATTGTCAAAATTATTACTGCAAAAGAAACTATTTTGCGGTGTTCTTGGATGGATGCTGTCAAAACTTCTCGTGCTAAAAATCAAATCCGCATTAATTGCGCTTCGAGAATCAAAGAAATTGAGAAAAAAAGTGCGATTAATATTATCGCGACTATTTTTGACAAAAGTGCTGAAGAAATCGAAGGATTTGTCAAAGAAAGCGGACTAGATGAATCTATTCACAAAGCAACCACCGATATTGCTTTTTTAAAAGATATTAAAAATCGTATTAAAAACTATTACACACAAAAAGCAGGGTTTTTAACACAAATTAAAATACGCATTTTAAAACTTAGAGAACTGCATTTTGATAATCTTGTGATTCAAACCAATCACACTCTCAATCAAGCGGTTTTTGATTATTGTTGTCACCCAAAATTTGGCGATGGCATTATCGCTTTTAAAAATGGATCTAAGGCATTTGTTCATCATAAACTTTGCGATAGAGCGTATTTAGAGATTCAAAAAGGCGTCAAAATGCTTTATGTCAATTGGCTTGGAGACAGACTACAAACCTATAAACTCATCGTAGCCTTAGAGAATCAAAAAGGGGTTTTGGCAAATTTCTTGCAATTTTTAGCAAAATGTGATATTAATGTTTTAGGTGTTGAGCTAGGTTCGCAAAAAAGCACTTATGCCACACATTGCGAAGTGCGTTTTGAATCGCATATTGCAGATGTCAAAGAGCTAAAAACTCTATTTGGAAATCATTATAAAATTATTGATGTTTATGCACTCAAAGATGCGTATGCAAATTAAGGAGAAAAAATGAGCGTAGAATCGCAAGTAAAAACCGCTTTAGCAGAAATCCAAAGAGGCACTCAAGAGATCATTGGATTAGAATATATTGAAAAACTCATAAGAGACTATTTTGAAAATGGAAAAACTTTCAAGGTTAAAGCAGGATTTGATCCAACTGCACCTGATTTACACTTAGGACACACCGTGCTTTTGCAAAAACTTGCCACTTTTCAAAAATATGGTGGTATTGTGTGTTTTCTTATCGGCGATTTTACAGGAATGATTGGAGATCCAACAGGCAAAAGTGAGACTAGAAAACCCCTAAACAAAGAACAAGTCTTAGCTAATGCAAAAACCTATGAAGAGCAAGTTTATAAAGTGTTAGATTCTTCAAAAATGGAGATTGCTTTTAATTCAAAATGGCTTGATAATTTAGGCACACGCGGAATGATTGAGCTTGCTGCAAAATTTTCTGTAGCTAGAATGCTCGAGAGAGATGATTTTGAAAAACGCTTTAAGAATCAAAACCCCATTAGCATTGTGGAGTTTTTCTATCCTTTGTTGCAAGGCTATGATTCTGTGGCTTTAGAATGCGATATTGAATGTGGAGGAACAGATCAAAAATTTAATTTGCTTATGGGTAGGCACTTACAAAGAGCCTATGGAATCCCAAAAGAGCAATCAGTGGTTATGGTCCCTCTTTTAGAAGGCTTAGATGGTGTGCATAAAATGAGCAAAAGCCTGGGAAATTATGTGGGAATCACACAAGAACCAAAAGAAATGTTTGGGCGATTATTAAGCATTTCAGATACCCTAATGTGGAGATATTATGAACTTTTAAGTTCCAAAAGTCTAGCAGAAATCCAAGAAATCAAAGAAAGCGTAGAAAAAGGCAATTTACATCCAAAAACAGCCAAAGAAAATCTTGCACTAGAAATCATCACACGCTACTATGATGCACAAAAAGCCAAAGAAGCCAAAGAAGAATTTGACAAAGTCTTTAGCAAAGATGAAATGCCAAGCCAAATGCCCACTTTTGAAAAAAACAGCGGAATTTGGATAGCGCAACTTATGAGCGAATGCGGTTTGTGCGTCTCAAACTCCGAAGCATTACGCCTTATTAAACAAGGTGGAGTAAAGGTCAATGGACAAAAACTAGAAGATTCTAAATTAAATTTACAAATAGGCGAATATGTCATTCAAGCTGGGAAAAGAAAATTTGCCCGCGTAATCATCAAATAAAAAGGGAATTTATGCTATCTAAACTACAATTAAAACCTTTAAAAATTGGAAAATACACAATTCCATTCCCCATTATTCAAGGAGGAATGGGAGTTGGAATTAGTTGGGATAACCTTGCAGGTAATGTTTCAAAATATGGAGCACTTGGGGTAATTTCTTGCGTAGGAAGTGGATATTACAAAAAGAGTGCTTTTGTGCAAAAAGTCATCAAACATCGTCCTTTTGATACTATTAATTTTTACTCCAAAGAATCTTTGTTTGAAATTTTTAAAAATGCACGAAAAATTTGTGGTAATAATCCGCTTGGAGCTAATGTTTTATATGCCATTAACGAATATGGGCGTGTAGTGCGTGATGCTTGTGAAGCAGGAGCAAATATGATCATCACAGGTGCAGGATTGCCGACTAATATGCCAGAATTCACAAGTAATTTCCCCAATGTAGCACTCATTCCTATTGTTTCTTCAGCTAAAGCTTTGAAAATTTTATGTAAGCGTTGGGAAGGAAGATACAAAAAAATCCCTGATGCAGTGATTGTAGAGGGACCACTTAGCGGCGGACATCAAGGTGTGAGCTATGAAGATTGCTTTAAACCCGAATATCAGCTTGAAAGCATTGTGCCTGAAGTGCTAGAAGAGAGTAAAAAATGGGGCGAGATTCCCATTATTGCTGCGGGGGGAATTTGGGATAGAAATGATATTGACAAAATAATGGCATTAGGTGCAAGTGGAGTGCAAATGGGGACAAGATTCTTAGGTTCTGAAGAATGCGATGCACTCTATTATAGAGAATTGATGCCAAAAATCAAAAAAGAAGATATTGAGCTTATTAAATCGCCTGTTGGCTACCCTGCAAGAGCCATTGTTACAGGTGTTATTAAAGGATTACGCGAGGGTAGAAAACCAAAAATTGCTTGTATTAGCAATTGTGTTTCACCTTGCAATCGCGGACAAGAAGCAAAAAAGGTTGGCTATTGCATTGCTGATGGCTTGGGTGATGGGTATCTTGGTGATCCTATCAATGGATTATACTTTACAGGAGCCAATGGATACCGAATCGAAAAAATCCAAAGCGTCAAAGAAATCCTTGATGAATTAACGCAATGCTAAAAATCATTATTTTATTTTTCTGCTTTTTTCATTTTGTTTGGGGTAATAATTTAGAGATTCATTCTATTAAGCAAACTGCAAATGGAATCACGCTTGGTTTTAACCAAACTATTGAAAAAAAAGATTTTAAAAGTTTTGTGCTAGAAAGCAAAGAAGGATTGCGTTATGTCTATGATATACCCGCAGTTCTTATGGGTAAGGCAAAATTATTAAAATTTGAAGGAGAGATTAGCCTAAGAATCGCACAAAATTCTCCAACAAAAGTGCGCTTAGTTATCCAAAGCCCAAAGAAACTAACTATCTCTTTAAATACTTCTCAAAAACAAGCGCATTTTTCCTTTCTTAAGACAATCTCTATCTCATCGTTGTTTGAAAATAACACACAACAAGAAACCTTACAAAAAAACAATAAAATCATTGTGATTGATCCTGGTCACGGCGGAAAAGATTGTGGAGCCATTGGGGTTAATAAAACTTGCGAAAAAATTATTGTTCTAAATATTGGGAAATATTTAAGAGATGTCTTACAAGCGCGTGGCTACAAAGTCTATATGACAAGAAGTAGCGATAAATTTATCAAACTACGAGAGAGGACAAGTTTTGCCAATGATAAAGAAGCAGACTTGTTTATTTCAATCCACGCTAATGCCATTGTTGATAATAAAAATTCACTAGAAGGAGTGGAGAGCTATTTTCTCTCCACTGCAAGAAGTGAAAAGGCAAAAAATGTCGCGGCACTAGAAAATAAAGATGATATTGAATCAATGAATTACTTTTCTAAACAATCTGTTTTAAACACTCTAAACACGCAAAGAATTATCGCCTCAAATCGACTTGCTATTGACATACAATATGGAATGCTACAATCTCTAAGAAAAAATTACAAAATTGTTGATGGCGGAGTGAGAGAAGGTCCTTTTTGGGTTTTAGTGGGAGCTTTGATGCCATCAGTTCTACTAGAAGTTGGTTATATCACACACCCAACAGAGGGCAAACGACTAGCACAAACCGCATTCCAAAAAAATATTGCCAAAGGGATTGCCGATGGCATTGATAATTATTTTATAAAAAATCCATAGGGGCAAAGATGCGTAAAATCACCTTACAAAATACTCTCTTTTCATCCTTATTTTTTATTTTAACTATTTTTACTCTTTTGACATTGCTATTGAGTGGAATTGTTTGGGATTTTCGGCAAATGTTTAGGTTAGTTACTCAACCTTATGGTGTGTATTATTGCGTTGGAATCACATTTCTAGCTTGTGGAATCATCATAAGCCTTTTTCATATAGCACGAATCTATTCTAGTCATTTACCAAAATTCTATAGTGCTACAATTTTAATAGCTTTATGTCTCTTTGTCTGGCTTTTGTATTATGAATTTTTTGAGCTTAAACGATTTACTTATGATATTTTTTCACTAGAAGATTCTTTAAAATTTACTAAAGAAGATATTTTCAAAAAAAACTCTTATCAGCTTTATTTAGATTATGGCATTTATTGCTTCTTTATTATCTTTCCCTTTGTGGTTTATTTCTTTCAACTCAATTTTGACAAAAGCACAAAAATTGGCAGAATCTTACAACTCACGCAACCTAATTTAAATACAATCATTATTGCTTTATTTGGCTTTACTGTTACTCCCTTTTTTAAAAATGGCGTGCTAGGCTATATAGACTTAGTGCTTATGTTAGCTGGATTAGCAATGGTAATGTTTCTTTGTTGGAAACGAAAATACCTTGTTGGCTCTTATGAATTCTTTAATCTACTCCTTTTGTGGATAGTCTGTCTTATTATGCTCTTTATCTCTCACACTTTTGTTGATGGAGAATCATACTTTGAAGTGCGAAAGGCGTTTTATTTTCTTATGCTTTTTGGGTGGTGTAATAATTGGATGACAAAGCTTACTACAAAGATTCCTGCTTAATTTAAATTGATACAGACTAAAAACAAAATTTTAAATTTGTCTTGACATTTAGATTAAATAAGTATATAATTCTGGCTTTTAATCCGGATTAGCTCAGCGGTAGAGTAGGCGGCTGTTAACCGCTTGGTCGTAGGTTCGAATCCTACATCCGGAGCCATCATTAATCTCTTTCAATAGCTTCTTTACATAATCAAAAATCAAACCTTGAATCTTTAAAAGTTTTAAAAATAAAAGAAATCAAACTATCAATTATTAGGTAAGTTACCCCCTACTTAAAAAGTAAGAGTTCCCAAACTAATGTTAGCTAACACGAAAGACTTTTTGTTTATAGGCTAATTCCTAACCCAAATAACTGCAGAGAATTTGCCATTACACCTTACTTTTATATTCTAAGTATTGAAAGAATGGATAGAATGAAGCATTAAGAAATGTAGATATTTAAATCAACTCCTACACAAGAATCTATTTAGCTTTTAAATAGATTCTCTCTTTCTTTTCTGGGTCTTTGTTTTTATTTTATATAGCAAATATAACTAAATTTAATTATAGAATGTTATATTTTAAAGTAATTTTTTATACAGCCAAAGTGGTGGTGCAACTCATCTCCTACCTAAGAGGCAAGAGTTTTCTTGCTTGTGGTTTGAAAAACCTATAAATACCCCAAAAAATTAATTATTTTATTTATTTGCTCCAAGTCCAAGTCCAAACACCTTGATTTGTGTTAATTGTAGTTTCCAAGACTGAATCCATACTGCAACCAATTGGCAATTTAATCTCTTCAGAAAATGCCATTTCTTTTGGCAAATCTTTTTCTAGGGTAAATTTGGGCAACAAACTATCAACAAGTGCAATGCCCAACATATTACCATAGCCTAAAAGCATACTCATTTCGCCTGTTAAGGCAATCTTGCAATTTCCCCTATTAACACTTACAGAATTGATAACAATATCATTTTTTGCTTGAATTTTAAGTGTAGGTTGCGAAATATTCTCATAACTTTCATATGTAAGCTCAAGTGCTAAATACTCATCTGGATTTTTTTCTCCACAACCACTTAAAAATGTAACCAACGCCAAAGCACCTAAAGCTATCTTGAAATTAATTTTTTTCATTCTTTTCCTTAAGGTTATAGCTAAAATTATCATCATTTGTGATGAGTTCAACTTGTTTAATTTCTTTGCAATTTGTCATAAATCGTACTTTTTGATTTTGATGTATTGTTTTAGGAAAGACTGCATCATAAAATGATTGTATTTTTTCACTTTCGGCTTCAAAGTCCTTTTGATTATAAAAAAATTCAGGAAATTCCTTGCCAAGTCCTGCTTCTTTTGCTATGGCTTGTTTGCTCATTAAGGCACCAATAAACAAAACTTCTGGCTTCTCTGCTTGAAGTTTATTCCAAAATTTATCTACATTAAAAACATATCTTATAGGCTGACATTCTCCACTATTAATAATAATATCATTAATCGATAATTGCCTCTTTATCGCTAATGGTTAATTCAAGCTGATTGCCTTTAATTTCCAAAATTGGTTTTTCTCCACAGCCACCTAAAAATACCACTAACGACAAAGCACCTAAAGCCATCTTAAAATTAATCTTTTTCATTTACCCTCCTTATTTTAAATTTTCTTTACCATACACCCAAAGCATATGATCCATTTGCCTATTATTAAATTCCTCCAAACCATAAAAAGTTCTAATTTCTTTAATAGCCTTTAGCAGATTCTCATAATTTTTTAAGCTATTTTGACTAAGCTTAAAAGAACAAAATTTATCTTTATTATTAAAATGAATTAAGCTCTTTTGGACAAAGCTATCAAAAATAACATATTTATCTTTATTGTGATGAAAGCAATATTTACTCGCAAAAGAATATAAAAATGCTTGTTTGCCTTTAGAGTTTGTAAAATTTGCAATTTTTTCAATAACGCCCGTATCGCCCACTTTTAAGGCTTTATCAATATTTAAATTTAGGATTTGCTCAACAACCTCATGTATTCCATAAATTTTTAAATTTGTGCTATAAAAGCTGTCCAAAACACAAACCTTTAAAAGCACAGATTTTTTATCATTATTGCTTGGATATTGTGAAAAAATATCCACAATCACTTCTTCTTGATCTCTATAATGTTCATATTCCTTAGAATTATCATATTCTGCTAAAGCTTCAAGTAAAGCTTGTTTAGCATTCTCTCTCATTTTACTCCTTTTTGCTAAAGAGAAAAATTTTACCCCCCCCCCCCCCATTAGAAAATGCTTAAATTAAAAATTTTATCAATAATATTGTGAGCGAGATTTCTATTTAATTATTTTTTATATTTCATAATAATATTTATTATCATTTTTATTTTATTTTAAACAAATTGCAAATAGAATTCAATCTCATTATTAATTTAAAAAGGAGAATCAATGATATGCAAAAAGAGTTTGGGCTACACTTCCATAACCCTATCTTTAATACTTAGCACAACTAATGCAAATGCTGCCGAACAATACTTGCTTGATACTTCAGTAGTAAGTGCTAGTGGTTTTTCTCAAGACATTAAAGATGCACCAGCAAGTATCTCAGTCATCACCAAAGAAGACTTAGAAAATCGCCCCGTTCAAGACATTGCAGATGCCATTAGCGACATTCCAGGTGTCAATATTACAAGGGGGAAAACAGGAACTTATGACTTCACTATCCGTGGATTTGGGACAGGATATACTCTTGTGCTTGTGGATGGAAAGCGTCAAAATACCGTAAATGGATTCCACGAAAATGGCTTTAGTGGTGTGGATAATAGCTATTTGCCTCCCATTTCGATGATTGAGCGTATCGAAGTTATTAAAGGACCTGCTTCCACTCTATATGGAGGAGATGCGATTGGTGGGGTAGTTAATATCATCACTAAGAAAAATCCCGATAAATTTACCGGATCAGTCTCCATTGAAACTCAAGCCCAACAACACTATAACCTTTATGGTAATTCAAGAGGTGTTACTGGCTATATGGCATTCCCACTCATTAAAGATGAGCTTTCTCTTGCCCTAAGAGGAAAATATTTTGGTAAAGATCCAAGCAATTTAAAATGGCCTGATAGAAGCTTAACTAACCAATATGCAAGCCATAGTCCGGGCGAATATAAAATAGGAAATGTAGGAGCAAGACTAAATTGGACAATTAATGATCAAAATAATCTTTATTTAGATGCCGAACATTATTACCAATATTCCGACACAATGAATACAAGCGGTAGGCAAGTTCGATCAATTTCATCCTATAATCGTGATGGAGTAGTTTTAAATCACGATGGTTACTACACTTGGGGGACAACCAATACTTATCTTCAATACCAATACACCGATCAAACTAGCAAATCAAGCACCCCAGTAGCTAATGAAAGCACCGTCTATGTAGCAGAAAGCAAAGCTACAATGCCATTTGACTTCAACTCTTTTGGAAGTGTAATGCTAACAACGGGCGCACAATATCAATGGGAGGGATTTAGAAATGATAGCGGAACCCCACAAACTAATATTTATATCGGACAAACACTAGAACAAAATATCATCGCTCCTTATGCAGAAGCTGAATATTCTATTACAGAAAATCTCATTCTCACAGGTGGTTTGCGTTACACTTATAGCGATTTATTTGAAGGAGAATTTATCCCTAGAGGCTATTTAGTTTATCATCTCACTAACTGGGTTACACTCAAAGGTGGTGTAGCAAAAGGTTACAAAACTCCACAAGCAAAACAATTAGGAGATGGAGTCTATCGCGTAGATAATGGTGATATTCACGGAAACTCTAAACTTAGCCCTGAAACTAGCACTAACTATGAAATTGGAGCAATTTTTGATGTTTGGGATTATGGGAATCTTAGCGTTACAGCTTTCCAAACAGACTTCAAAAACTCTATTGACCAAGATCCTTATGCCAATGGTGAATTAATGCCAAATGGACAAATTTGTGCTGGGGGAACTGATGGTTGCCAACTTATTGTCAATCGCGGAAAAGACAGGGCAAGGGGTGTTGAAGTCGGAATGGACACAGCTACTTGGAATGGCTTTAGTGCAAATCTCTCTTATACTTATATGGAAAAATACGATAGATCTGGAGACTATAAGAATCCTTGGGGAGGAAGCCGATATACCAATCTACCGCGTCATATTGCTGTTGTGAAGCTAAACTATACTCAAGGCAAATTTAGTTCTTTTCTCAAGGCAACAGGGCGTTATGATACCCTAGCTCAAAGCAAAGGTGGAGGAGCAAGTGCGATTCCGGGTCTAATGAAATATGAAGATTTTTATATTTTAGATTTAGGAATTAGCTACAAAATGACAAAAAACTCAACAATCAATTTTGTGATTAACAATCTTTTAGACAAAGATTTCTTTGAACCTTATCGCTATGAAAGTAGCAGAGGTATAAGCTATGCCAATAGATACCAAGATTACACAGAAGGAAGAAATTTTTGGGTGAATTATAAATTAGACTTTTAAATTCACAAAACCCTATATTACTGCGATTCTTAATAATAAATTTCATTCAAAGCTAGATTCATTTATCTAGCTTTCTCCTTAAAATTTCGCCAAAAACCATAGCCCAAAAACTCTCACTTCAACCAACAAAACAAGAATCTTTTCTTTAGCTCTATAGACTAATACCTAATTAATTATAATATTGAGTGTATTTTAATATAAAGTATAATTTATAAATATAATTTAATCAAACAAGTTATAAAATTTTTAGATAACTCTTACAAAAAGGCA
Source organism: Helicobacter canadensis MIT 98-5491 (assembly GCF_000162575.1). NCBI lineage: Bacteria > Pseudomonadati > Campylobacterota > Epsilonproteobacteria > Campylobacterales > Helicobacteraceae > Helicobacter > Helicobacter canadensis. The sequence continues at coordinate 361,959 of NZ_CM000776.2, read as the reverse complement.
AAATTATGTCAAAAAGCTCTAATTCACTGATTATGCGGGGGGGGGGGGGGCAATAACCCTTTAAACGCAAAAAAACATTTCTTAAATTACCCATCTTGCTTAGCAAGGTATTTTACAAAGTCATCTAAATCCCTTGTAAGTATTTCTATTGTTGCAAGCTTAGCATTATCACCTAGTCTATCTGCTGCAAATTTACCTACAATCAGCAATAATCAATTACCAAGTGGGGGTAAGTTTGTTAATGGGACAGGAAGTATTACCACAAATAATAATACAATGAATATCGCAGGTAATAAAACACACAATGTGATTGCTTGGGGTGGTGGATTTAATATTGGTAAAGATGCAAGTGTTAATTTCACTACAGAACAAAAAAATTATTTAAACCTAGATTATACTAATAAAGCTTCACAGATTCTAGGAAAATTAAATGGTGGAACTAATAATATTTATCTAGTAAATCCAAGTGGTGTATTAATAGGCAAAGATGCAAGTATCAATGCTAATAAATTTGGTGTTTCTACTTCACCTATGGATATGACTGCAATTAATAATTTTTCAACTAATGGTTCTTTCTCTCCTGTTTTTAAAGCTAACAAGGGTGATGTAGTTAATATGGGAGCTATTAAGGCTAATGAAGTAAGCTTGATAGCTAAAGAGGTAGGACATGGTGGCGTTATAAATGCTGATAAGATCACATTAAAAGGTAATGTGATTGCTAATGTAGGAAACTTTAGTGATGAAAATAGCAATAAACAATTTTTAGTTGGATCTTTTAACGGAATAGATGGAAATAATATCCAATCTCTAAACCTTGAAGGTGATACAATAAAATTCCAAATTGATAATACTATTGATAAAGTTAATACAATCTCAATCAATGCTTCAACTCTAGCAGAGATTAGTCAATCTACTACTGACATTAAAAACAATGGATATAAACTTAATGATTCTAAGCTTTCAAGTATATCAGCAGTCAAATTAGATAAATTTGCTTCTATTAAAGATACTACAGATTGGAGTAATTTTGCAAGTATCATCAATACTGGCAATGCTAACAACATAGATACTTTCAAACTTATTAACGATATTGATTTTAATAATACATTGATTGATCCTGTAGGAGATGATGCCAATCAATTCTCAGGTAATTTCTATGGAAACAACCACACACTTTCTAATCTACTAATTAATGCAGAGGGGAAATTCTATGTAGGATTATTTGGATATATCAATAATGGAAATGTGCAGGATTTAACCATTAATGGATTAAATTTCCAATACAACAATTCAAATCCACTATATACCGGTGGCTTTGCTGGACGGATAGATAATGGAGCTTTTTCCAATATTGTTTTAAATCATATAGGGGATATTAGCGGTGGTTCTTATACCGGTGGTTTTGGTGGGTTGATAGAGATTGGAGATTTTTCTAATATTATTTTAAATAATATAGGGGATATTAGTAGTAGCGGTGGTTATGCTGGTGGTTTTGGTGGGGATATAGAGAATGGAACTTTTTCTAATATTGTTTTAAATAACATAGGGGATATTACTGGGAATTATGCTGGTGGTTTTGCTGGACGGATAGATAACGGAGCTTTTTCTAATATTGTTTTAAATCATATAGGGGATATTAGCGGGAATGTTGCTGGTGGTTTTGGTGGGTGGATAAGAAGAGGATCTTTTTCTAATATTGTTTTAAATGATATAAGGAATATTAGTAGCAGTAATAGTTCTTATGCTGGTGGTTTTGCTGGGCGGATAGGAAGCGCATCTTTCTCTGACATCTATTTTTATGGAGCTTTAACTTCTGGTGCTAATCAAAATAATATAACCCAACATGACTCAACAGCCCTTGATCTTGCTAATGGTGGTTTAACAACAATTCAAGATCATATGCAAACAGATAGCACTCTAAAAAACCTAGAATATGTTGTAGGAACAAATGGTAATTCCTATCTTCATATGGTAAGTAATGGCAAGATAGGAGATAATGATTCTAACATTGTGTTTAATAAGGATGATAACACTTATAATCTTGAAGTTAGCAATAATCCAACCTCCCCCACACTCCCTTCAATCTCTAATGGAGACACTCTCTCATCTGTAACTTTAGATAAAAATGACTTTGCAGTAGAAATCTTACAATCTATCATTGAAGATATTTTAAGTCAAGATTTTATGTTTGATTTAAATAATTCAAGCTCCCTTGAAACTATCCTTAGTGGAATGGATTTAAATAATCTCACAACTGAAAATATTCAAACTATCTTAGAGGCTTTGTTAGATAATGTAAATGAAGCAGATAAAAAGGAGGTTTTAGAATCCATGAAACAATCTTTAGAATTCTATGCAGAATTTAATCAAGGTGAGAAAGATGGATTGAAAAGCTTGTTTAAATCTTGGTATCAAGATACTAAAGACACCTATAACACCTCTATGAATAAATACACATACTTAATTACAAAACTCCAAGAGATACCTTCTGTTATTGAAGAATTTAAAAAGATTCAAGGAAGCATTGATGATTATAATAACAAGATAGATTCAAGCAAAAAAGAACTTCAAGAAGCCATTAATGCTTATGAGACTTTATTAAAAGACTATAAGGAGCTTTTAGCTTCTTATGATAGCGATGATTCTGAATTTAAAAATAATTTTAATGCTCTTTATAATACTTTTCAAGATAATCTCAAAGCTTTTAATACTCAATTAGCAGATTATGATGCTATGCTAAAGGATTACAATAATGGAAGTGCTACTTATAATGATACTCTAAATGCCTATGAAGCACTAACAGAAAAATATGAAGCACTAATGGATTCTCACAATAGCGTTAAAAAAGCAGCACTTGCTTATCAAGATAAGAATAATATAGCCAAAGGAGAATATGCAGTCCTAGAAAATAAAATCAATGCACTCAATGAGGCTTTTAATGTAATCTCTAATAAAAACTATGATTTTACAGAAACGCATACAGAATTAACTACACAAGGGGATGAAGTTAAAAATAAATACTCTTTAGGAAATAAAACCAACTATGAAGGAATGAGTAAGGGTGGATTTACCTTTAATGGAACATTGGCTAATCTCTTAGATTCAACATCAAATATAGATATTCCCTCACAAGATGATAAGCCATTATTGGGAGATATAGAGATGCCTAATGATTTAGACTTAGCAGGATTTGATCCTAATTCTAATCTTAGTGTAAAATTACCTGAAACTCCAGAGTTTAAACCAGAACCAGAAATTCCAGAGAATCTACCAAGCTCTGATGATGGTGCTGGAGAAGTGCATATAGATATTACTAAACTTGTAAATGTTTCTAAAGAATCTATGCCTTCTTTAGGAAGTCCTGTCTTTACCCTTCCTGCTCAAGAAGAGATTAAAGAAGAAGTAATAACACAAGCAAATGAGATTAAAGAAGGATCGTGCATTGTAAGTGGTAATATAAAAACTAGCAATCCTTGTTCGCAAGCTAGAGACAATGAATAGGAAATAAGAAGAGTGAGAGTGATAAAGAAATCTAAAGAAATCAAGCAAACAAAATTTTAATAAAAAGGAAACTTGTGGAAAAACTTATTTTGAAAAATATCGTTTTAGCTTCTTGTCTTTTAACAGGAGTATTTGGAGAACAAAACAAAGAAAACGCAGAAGCTTTAGAGCAAATGATAGAGATTTCTCCTTATAAAAATGTCCCTCAAAACAAAAACATTCAAAATACTCTAAAAAATAAACAATCCCCTTTAGATATTAAAATGAATAAACAAGATTCTTTACAAAAAGATTCCAAAGAAACCCCAAATAAAGAGGGATTGGTAGCACCAAGTAATGAAGAATTTCGCTTTAAATATAAATTCATTGTAGATACTAAAGAAGATGGAAAAACACTCACTTTAGAAGATCTTGGAATTAATGAATTGCAGCTTAAAAAAGCCATTGACTCACAAAAGAAATCAAAATTAAATGTGGAAACCTTACAAGAAATTGCTAATATCGTTTCTTATTATTTTCAATATAATGGCTACCCATCAGCAACTGCCTATATCCCACAACAAGAAATCACAGATTCAATCCAAATTAATATCTTAATAGGCAAACTTGGGGAATATCAAGTTAAAAATTATTCTAAGCATCTAAAAAAGAGTGCTATTAGCTCTAAATTGAGCCAATCTTTAAAGGGAAAGGTTTTAAGAACTAAAGAATTAGAAGATGTGATTTATAAAATCAATGAAATGTCAGGAATTAAAGCAAGTGGAAGTTTGATTGCAGGAAGCAAGTATGAAACTACAGATGTGATTATTACAATAGAAGATTCTAACAAAGCCAATGCGATGCTTTTCTTTGATAATTATGGAAGCAAGGGTTCTGGTGTTTATAGAGCGGGTGTGAGTGGTGCTTTAAACAATCTCTTAGGATATGGGGATTCTCTTAATTACTTTGCACAACTTTCTGATGAAATACAAAAGAGTTATGGAGTAACTTATAATGCCTTTTTAGGAAATCTTAAAATCTCTCCTAGAGTGCTTAGGAGTAATTATGAATTAGGGGGAGAATATGAGAATTTAGATGCCTATGGAAATTCTCTAGATTTAGGAGTAGATTTATCCTATCCACTTTTTATTAACACCACTAATTCTCTATACCTTACTGGAGGTTATGTTTATAGAAAGCTTGAAGATATTTATGGAAGCTTTGAAGTTAATTTTAATAAAGAAAGTAATGCCTTTTATTTAGGAACTGAAGGAACCTTTGGTTTAATCCCCAATAATATTCTAAGCTACAATACAAAAATAACTTATGGAGAAGTTAAGCCTAGAAGCTCCTTTTTAGAATCAAGTCCTGCTATGGGAGATTTTTGGAAGTTTAATGCCTCTTTAAATAACTCTTATTATTTTAATGATAGCTTGACACAAATTCTTAATCTTAATTTGCAAAAAACATTGGGAAATTATCAATTAGATTCTAGTGAAACTGCATCTCTAGGAGGACCTTATGGCGTTAGGGCTTATCCTAATGGATTTGGAGAAGCTGATAGTATGATTTTAGCTACATTTGGATTGCGAGCAAATCTTTTAAATCCTAATTTTTATCTTACGCCTTTTTATGAATTTGCGTATGGTTGGAATGAAAACTATCAAAACAATTCAATTAATATGTTAGGCAGGGGAGATAAAAATGATGTCTTTGTGGATGCAGCAGGATTAGAACTGCTTTATCTTATGGATAATCGCTTTTATGTTAAAATGGACTTAGCTAAAGCCGTGCATAAATATGTAGCAGATGGAAAAAGAAGAGATAGACTTTATATAAGCACAGGATTCTACTTCTAATTAATTCCAACAAAACTCAAAGGATAAGAAACCTTTGGGGTGGAATTGTATATGAATATAAATGAGTAGGAAATCTTTAAACATAGCAACACTAAAAGTATAGTAGCAGGATTTCTTACAACCTTTTTTTAATTAACAAGATTTTCTCTAGGAAAAAACTCTGCAATCCAATCGCGTTGCTTATCATCATAATCTTCTAATGCCTGAATCTTGAGGCGATTGTTATCTTCTATAACTTCAAAAAATCTTGCTGGATTCTCTTTGCTAAGCAATGCTCTAAGCAAAACTTCTTCTTCATTATTATAAAACTTGAATCTAATTATTGTTTCTGCCTCTCCAATCTCTCCACAAATAACAACTTTGGCTCCTAAAATAGCCTTATCAATATTCTCTAATAGCCTTTCATTATGATAATTAATATTAACAATATCCCGATATTCTTCTAAAAGATCTTGATAATTCTTAAGTGATTTATCATATTGATCTAAAATATTTTGAAGACTTTTTGGAATAGTTTTATCTTGAAAGTCATAAACGATTTTATGCACTTTGCTTTGCATAGCAAGCAAAAAAGTATAAACCTCATCCATTCTCTTTCTTAGATGCTTAAGGCTAACTTGCAGTTTATTTTTTAACACCAAATATTCTGCCCTATCCTTTTTGCTAAAAGCAAATTTAGTAGGGTTGTATTCAAAAAGATTGTGTTCTCCTAAGATATTATCCACCACCAAAGAATGGCGGAAATAAATTTCATTATAAGAGCGGATATTTTTAACATAAACATAATCAGCGATAATCTTCCCACCAAGCATACTCTCCACATAAGCCACTTTAGCCTCTACAATGCCTTTTTCTAAAACATTAATCACTACCATATCAGCTTTAATGTTGCCTTTGTGCGATTTAATATAGGCAATTTTGGCTTCAATCCTTGAATCAGTATGTGTCAAACCATTAATTTTTAGTATTTTTAAAGAATTAGCAGTTTCTTGTTTTTTGGCATTCAATTCATCATCAATAATAAAATAAAGGGGGGCTATTTCTTTTAAAAATCCATCTTTTCTCGCACAAAATTTAATATGCGTAGAATCTTCTAAGGCAACAATACTTGAATCATTTCTAATTTGATGCGATTTAATAGGTTTAATTGACAGAATCTCTCCCTTTAAATCCCTGCCAATATGCCCTTTAATGGCTTTGGTATAGTCTAAAAGCAAATCTCCTTTATGCACAGCTTTCAAGCAAATTTTAGGAATAAATTTAGTTCTCAAATCACAAGCCGCACTTTCATCTTGCATTTTATGGTAAATTTCAAGCTTCTCGCTTTCACCCTCACAACTTGCTACTCCAGAGGCAACTTTAAAGGTAATTTTTGGGGCAATACTATGAGCTTTAAGATTCTCAATAAAAGCATCAATTTGTAAATTCAACTCATTAAACTCTCTAATTCCAATAAGATAGCCTTCTAGCATCATTGCTCGGTAAAGTTCTTGATAAATATCAGACTTCAATCTTTCATAACGCTCTATTCTAACCATCGGAATCAAAGTTGCCATTAATATTGTATCCACTTGAGGCATTAACTCAATTTTAAAGGGCAGATTTTCTCTTTCTTTCTTCTTACACACCTCAATCTTATAAAGCTGCTTAATATCAACTTTAGCAATGTAATTAGTGTCTTTATCAAAAAGATTGAGCGTGCTAATGCTTTTGAAATTATCTTCCCCTTGGCGACTACAAAGAGTGATAAAATCTAAAAGATAGAAATCCATTTCTTCTTGATGAATTTGACTTTGCTCTTTTAAAAAACTTTTAACATCTCCAATCTTTTCAAAAATCTTATAGCCTCTTGAGGCAAAAAGCATTTTACTATTCCTTATTGAAAATATTTTTTAGTGAGTGTTTCATAATATTGCTCTTCTTGCAATCTCTCATCAATTAAAACTAAAGGTTGCTTACACGCCTTGCAACGCAAAAAAGTCTGTTTTGTCTGCATCATTTCGTGCAAAGAATCACAAACTTCAAAGACTTTTGTGGGGCAGAGACAAATATAATTATGGTGTTTTTGCTCTTCAATCTTATGAATATTTTGACTAAGTGCCATAATTTTGGTTTGCTGCTCTAAAGAATAAGGAATCTCACCAGCATCTACCAAACAACTATGATATGCTTCTAGTCGCTTATCTTCTTTTAAGATATGATTAATCAACCAATTTTTTGAAAAAACATAAAATTTCTCACAACTTTTTTGAGTGTCTTTGGAATCAATTTTAAAATTTTGCAAGATATTAACTAAACCATTATGGGATCTTTTATGTTGTTCTGCAAAAGGAAAATAAACTCGCTGCATATGGTTTTCCTCATCTTTAAAATGAGTGATAGTGTATTCCAAAAAGCGATTAATAAGTGCTAATAATAATTTCTCTTTATTTTCAATAGGAGAATTTGCCAAACGATTAGCAATTGCCAAACATTGAAAAAGGTATTTATGTTCATCATCTAAAAGTAGATTTTTAATACTAAATTCTTCACTCCACTCTAGCATAGAACTACTCCCATTGGTTATTCTATAAATTCACTATAGTGCATTAATTATAATACCCAAAACTTTAATTATGTTTAAAAATTAGTTTTCCAAATTAGAATAAAATTTTTGATAGAAATCTTGAAACTCACCCTTTAAAATAGCTTCCCTAGCCTCTCTAACTAAATCCAAATAATAAGCTAGATTATGAATACTCGCAAGACGGAAATAAGTCATCTCTCCTGCTCTAAAAAGATGATGCAAATAAGCTCTTGAGAAATTTTGACAAGTGTAACAATGGCATTTAGAATCCAAAGGCATAGTATCAAGCTTAAAGCGAGGTGATTTGATAGAGAGTTTGCCAAAATGAGTAAAGATTGTGCCATTACGCGCATTTCTTGTGGGCATCACACAATCAAACATATCCACACCCCTTGCAATGGCTTCTACAATGTCTTGTGGTGTGCCAACTCCCATTAAATAACGAGGTTTATCCTTAGGCAAAAGCGGAGTGGTGAATTCTAGCGTTTCATACATTAATTCATTAGGCTCTCCCACTGCTAATCCTCCAATAGCATAACCATCAAAATCCGCCATTGAAGTCAAATCTTTTGCACTTATCTCTCTAAACTCTCTATCGGTTCCGCCTTGATTGATTGCAAAAATATGATTGGTAAATTCCCTGCCCTGCTCTCTTGCTTGAATCTTTTGAGCATTGTGAAAAGTGATTGCCTCATTAGCCCATTTACTCGTGCGATTAATAGATTTTAAAATACGCTCTTTGCTTGCTGGCAAACCCACTAAATCATCTAAAATCATCATAATATCACTATTTAAATCATATTGAATCTCCAAAACCTTTTGGGGAGTAAAAAAATGCTTACTTCCATCAATATGGCTTTTAAATAAAATTCCTTCATCAGAAACTTTAACATGATCACTCAAACTAAAAGCTTGGAATCCGCCACTATCGGTCAAAAAATTTCTTGGGAATCGGCTAAAATGATGCAATCCTCCTAACTGCTTTACAATCTCCGATCCTGGTCGCAAATAAAGATGATAAGTATTGCCTAAAATAATAGGGGCGTTAAGTGCTAATAAATCATTAAAATCCAAAGCTTTTACACAAGCTTGTGTGCCAACAGGCATAAAAATTGGTGTTTGGATTTCTCCGTGTGCAAGTTTGAGAACACCTGCTCTTGCTTTGCCATCAATTTTTTGCAAATTAAATTCCATTTTTAACCTTTTTTTGTTACATTTTTAAAAATTTATCTAGGGTTTGCTATGCGAAAAGTGCTTTTAATTTTAGATGGAATTGTAGCAAAAGAATTTGCCACCACCATTATGAATAAATATTTTGATGAAAATTATTATATTTTTGTTTCCATAGATAAAAACCTCTTGCCTAAAAACCAAACCGAATATCACGAATCCTATCAATTTGATCCTTGCTCTTCGCGAAAATTAAGAGAGATTCTAAGCCCACAAATCACAGATTGCTACATTGTAACTGAACAAAAAGAAGATAGAGAGATTATCTACAATACTTTACGCGCTTATAGCAAAAACATCCAAATCACCATACTTGGAGAACTCACTCTCACTGAAGAATCCAAAGAAGACAAACAGCTTAATTTAATCAATAAATCAAGTGTGCTAAGTGCTAAACTTTTTGAAAAATTCCCCAATGTCCCACGAACAGCTAAATATATTGGCTTGGGGCAAGGCGAAATTATGCAAATTAGTGTGCCCTTTGGCAGCCCTTATGCTTATCGCAGTGTTGGAGTTATTAAACAAAAAAAATGGAAAATTGCTGTAATTTACCGCAATAATGAAGTAATTTTGCCCAAATACTCCACAACTATTTTCCCTAATGATTCCTTGCTTTTAGTCGGAGATCCTACCACACTTTGGGATATTTATCACCGAATCAAAGAGGAAATAGGACAATTCCCAACGCCTTTTGGACGCGATGTGGTTTTATATTTTGATTTACTTAATCCAGAGAATTTAGAGATATGCCTAGATCAAACTTTATGGCTTTTTAGCAAATTTAAAAACAAACGATTGCATTTGTGTTTTTATAATCCTTCCTCACTCCAAGATCTTGAAATTATCAAAAATCATCCTAATTTAAACCAAGATAATATTTCGTGGCATATTGAATTTTATGAAACCTCACTTAAAAATATTATTCTAAGAGATAAAAATAATAAAAATATTGGGCTTATTTTGATTGACAAACATATTTTTGAAAGTCATAAAAACTTCCTTTTTGATTTAGGGATTCCATTGCTCAAATTCGGAAATTCTCCGCTTAACTCACTCACACATAGTGCTGTTATAATCCCCAAAAAAACTGAAGAAGCCGAAAAAATATCCTCGGTAGTTTTTGATTTTTCAACTCAAATAGGCTTAAAAATCTTACTTTATGATTTTGATCCTGACAAAAATTACCACGAACAAGCTATTGATTATTACTACCATATTGAAAAAGTTTTTGACAAAAAAATTGAACTTATTAAGTCTGATACGCTAAATCCTATCATTTGGCTCAATAGGCAAAAGCAAACCTTGCAAATCCTACCGCTTAAAAAAGAAACGCTCCAAAAACCTCTATGGTTTTCACTCGCAGAAATAGAAAACTTAAGCACACATCTCCCTAGTGTGCCACAACTCTTTATTCCTCTCTCTGTTTAAGAATCTGATATTTGATCTCGGCTTCTTCCCAATCTTCTAGCGTATCAATATCTTGAACTTCTCTCCTTGAGAGTAAAAAGCTCTTTGAATCTTCAAAGATATTCTCCCTATTCTGCCATACTTTTGCCCTAGCAAAGTAAAATTGCCCTGCATCGTGATAAATTTTTTCCAAATCTTGAGAACGCTTGGTGAAATGTTGAACAAAAAGCATTTTATTTTTATTTTCTTCTATTCTAAAGGCTCTAAAGGGAGAATAATCATATTCTACGGCTGATAAAAGATAACACGAATCATCACGGCATAAAAATGCCTCTTGCAATCTCTTTGCATTTAAAAGTGGTGCTGTTGCATAGAGACAACACACCCATTCATCTTGTAATTTTAGCTTTTGGATTCCCTCTATAATCACTTCTCTTGTCCCTATAAAATCTCCACTCAAAGCCTCTGCTCGCTCAAGCGGCAAAGCCCCAAACTGCTTTGCACACTCCAAAATCTCACCATCTTCGCTAGAGACATAAATTTTAGAAAAAATTCCACTATCCTTTGCATTTTCAATGCTATAAGCAAGAATTGGTTTGCCTAAAAAATTTTTAATATTTTTTCTTGGAATCCTTTTACTACCTCCACGCGCAGGAATAATGCAAATACATTCTACTTGCATACAATCCACCTCCTTAAAGCTTCAATCACTTTTTCTTGTTCTTCAAAAGTTAGTGTTGGATACAAAGGGAGTGTTAGGGTATTTTTATAATATTTTTCTGCATTTTTAAAATCACCTTTTTTAAATCCAAATCGTGCATAAAAAGGTTGTAAATGAATGGGGATATAATGCACTTGTGGAGCAATGCCCAACTCAAGCAAACGCATATAAAGTTCCCTGCGTTTGATTCCAGAATTTTTGTTTAATAAAATCACATAGAGATGAAAAGCACTATAATTGTGCGATTCCACAAAAGGCAAAGTGATTTCTAAATCTGCTAATCTTTCATTATAAAACTTAGCCAATTCATTGCGTTTTTGGACATAAGTATCTAATCTTTTTAATTGAGAGATTCCTAAACTTGCATGCAAATCACTCAAGCGATAGTTATAGCCTAGAATCTGTTGCTCATAATACCAAGGTACTACATTTTTTTTATTTTCAAACTCCTCTTTTTCTTTGGTGATTCCATGGCTTCTTAATTTTTGCATTTTTTCTGCGTATTTGAGATTATTTGTAACTGCCATTCCGCCCTCTGCAGAAGTAATAATTTTCACCGGATGGAAGCTAAAAACTACAATATCGCTAAACCTACAATTTCCAATAGGATAGGTGCGATATTTACCACCCAATGCGTGAGAAGCATCCTCCACAATTTTAAAACCATACTTTTGAGATAACTGCCAAATCCTTTCCATTTCACAACTTTGCCCTGCAAAATGAACTGCTACTAACACTTTAGGTAATTTACTTTTCTTGGTTTTTTTAAGCTTTTCTTCTAGCAAATTTACATCAAGATTATAGGTTTTTTTATCAATATCTACAAAATCCACTTTTGCCCCACAATAAAGTGCGCAATTACTTGATGCCACAAAACTAATAGGAGTAGTCCAAAGCCAATCTCCCTCACGCAAACCCAAAGCCAAAATCGCACAATGCAATGCTGAAGTAGCACTATTAACTCCCACAGCATACTTTGCACCTACCTTTGCTGCAATTTGCGATTCAAACTCTGTAACCTTTGGTCCTTGAGTGATAAAAGGCGATTGCAAAACTTCTAGCACACTTTGTATGTCTTCTTGAATAATTTCTTGTTTCCCATAAGGTATCATTTTAATCTCCTAGAAGCTTTAAAAATGCTTCTGTGTTAAGCCATTGAGTATTAGAGCCAGAATTGTATTCAAAACCTCTTTTGACTAATTTTCCCACTTCCCCTAATGCATTAGTGCTAAAATCCGTAATAAAATTAAATTGAATTGTTGGAGCAATCACAAAATGATCACTAAATTCATAAGTGATATGACTATCATCACTTGGGCACATTGTCTCATGGATTTTTTCTCCAGGGCGAATCCCAATAATCTTATGAGGTAAATTTGGAGCAAGAGCCTTAGCCACTTCAGTGATTTTCATTGAAGGAATCTTTGGAACAAAGGTCTCTCCACCTTTCATTCTCTCAAAATTTTTCAAAACAAAATCCACCCCTTGCTGCAAAGTAATCATAAACCGCGTCATCTCTGTATCTGTAATGGGTAATTCTTTAGCGCCTTGTGCAATTAATTTTTGGAAAAATGGCACAACAGAACCTCTTGAACCAATAACATTCCCATAACGCACAACAGAAAAACGAGTTTTTCGACTTCCTGTCATATTATTAGCCGCTACAAAAAGTTTATCACTAGCAAGTTTTGTGGCTCCATAAAGATTGATAGGATTGGCAGCTTTGTCTGTAGAGAGGGCAATTACTTTTTCTACTCCATTAGCCAAGGCTGCACTAATCACATTTTGCGCCCCATAAATATTTGTCTTAATACATTCTGTAGGATTGTATTCTGCAGCAGGGACTTGCTTAAGTGCTGCTGCGTGAATAATAAAGTCAATCCCATTTGTAGCTTCTTTTAATCTTGCCTCATCTCTCACATCACCTAAAAAATACCGCATACAAGAATCATTATAAACTTGTGCCATTTCATATTGCTTGAGTTCATCACGAGAGAAAATTACAATTTTTTGAGGCTTGTAACGCTCTAACAGAGTTTTGGTATATTGCTTCCCAAAACTACCCGTTCCGCCTGTAATTAAGATATTCTTACCATTAAACACAACTTCCCCTTAAGTTTAGATACCTTATTTTGCCATAAAACCCTTTAATTATTCAAAAGTATCTTTATAAAATGATTATTTAAGTAAAAAAGGTATATAATTAACCATTTTTCTAAAAAGTTTAAGGGTAAGATTATGGATATTAAATTAGTTCGCGAACACATCAATGAAAAACCTCAAAAAGTTACAATCAAAAAATTAGAAGAAATGCTAGAAACCAAAAAAATGGATATTTTTTATTGCGATAAAGAAAATTCCCACAAAGATATGATGGCATTAATGGATTACTTTGAAAAAAAAGGTAAACATGTTTATTTTAGAGAAGTTAAATATGGGCTAGATGAAGGCGATTATATGTATGAATTTCATATACTATAATTTTAAATAAAAGAGCTAAACTTGAATAAAAAACTCTATATTGAAACTTTAGGTTGTGCGATGAATGAACGCGATAGCGAACACATCATCGCTGAACTTGAAGAAAAAGAGAATTACACTCTAACAGAGGATCCAAAAGAAGCCGATTTGATTCTTATTAACACTTGTAGTGTGCGTGAAAAACCTGAAAAAAAACTTTTTTCTGAAATTGGACAATACGCAAAAATCAAAAAAGAAGATGCAAAAATCGGTGTTTGCGGCTGCACTGCAAGCCACTTAGGCAATGAAATTTTAAAAAAATCCAAAGCCGTTAATTTTGTGCTTGGTGCAAGGAATGTTTCTAAGATCTCGCAGATTCTACACAAAGATCGCGTGGCTTGGGTGGATATTGATTATGATGATAGCACCTATGTTTTTAGCTCTAAACACAATTCAACGCTCAAAGGAATGATTAACATCTCGATTGGTTGTGATAAACAATGCACCTATTGCATTGTCCCACACACACGAGGCAATGAAATCTCAATTCCTGCTGATTTAATTCTAAAAGAAGCTAAGAAGCTTGTAGATAATGGCACAAAAGAGATTTTGCTTCTAGGGCAAAATGTGAATAATTATGGTCGACGATTTTCCAATGATCATCGCAAAATTAACTTCACACAACTTTTAAATGAAATCTCACAGATTAATGGTTTAGAAAGAATTCGCTTTACTTCTCCACACCCTTTGCATATGGATGATGAATTTATCAACGAATTTGCAAATAATCCAAAAATTTGCAAAGCAATCCATATGCCCTTGCAAAGTGGTTCTACGAAAATTTTACAAAAAATGAAACGAGGATACTCTAAAGAATGGTTTTTAGATCGCGTTGCAAAAATGCGTGCTTTGATTCCTGATTTAAGTATCGGAACTGATATTATTGTAGGCTTTCCAACAGAGAGTGAAGAAGATTTTTTAGATACCTTAGATGTGTTAGAAAAAGTGCGCTTTGATACACTTTATAGCTTTATTTATTCTACACGCCCACACACACAAGCTGCGACTTGGCTTGATAATGGTGAAATCCAACTCCTTGATGAAGAAATCGCCAAAAATAGATTAATGATTCTAAAAGACAGGCACAAAGAAATCTTAGCACAAGAAAATGCTAAACAATTAGGAAAAATCCACCCTGTGTTATTTGAAAGCTATGATGAAGAAAACTTTCTCTTAGAAGGTAGAAGCGATACTAATAAACTCATAAGGGTAAAAGCAGGGAGAAATCTTATTGGAGAAATTTGCAATGTAAAAATCTCTGAAATCAAAGGCGCACAACTTATTGGAGAACTCCTCTGAAATCTTAAAAATGAAAAATCTTAAAAGAAAACTCATTCTTTTTTTTTCTCCCCCTTTGATTTTTTTTCTCATCAAATTTCTTTATAAAACCTGCAAGATTCAATATCAAATTAATCCAAAAACACTAGAATTACTCCAAAAACAGCAAAGTTTTATTTTATCCTTTTGGCACGGGAATTTACTTATGCAGCCTTGCCTTTTTGGAAAAATTCTAAAAAATAGCCCACAAAAAGCCCATGTGCTTATTAGCCAACATTTTGATGGGGATATTATTAGCCGTGCAATCAAACTTTTTGGAATTGACTCCTTGAGAGGATCTAGCTCCAAAGGAAACATTAAAGTTTTACTTCTAGCTCTAAGAAAACTTCAAGAAAATGATTTTGTAGTGATCACTCCAGATGGACCAAGGGGACCTTATCATAGCGTTGCAGATGGAATCGTATTGCTTTCTCAAAAATCAAAAAAACCTATTGTCTCTTCACAAGTTCATTATCAAAAATTTTGGGAATTCAAAAGTTGGGATAGATTCCAGATACCAAAACCTTTTAGCCGCATTACCTATATCCTAAAAGAACCTTTGTGGATTGAAAATTTAGAACTAGATGAAGCAAAAACTCAAATTCAACGCTTTATGGAAGCTTAAAATTGAAAAATATTTTTTTATATTTACTCTTAGGTCTAGCACTTTTATTGGTTTTAGGATATTTTTTCTCACCTTCATATTCTCTAAGCTCTCAAGCCAAAAAAGAATTCGCCAAGGGAAATTATCAAGAATCTTATCATCTTGCCACACTCGCACTCAAAGAAGATCCATACAATCGTTCAGCCTTTAGCATTGCTAATCAATCCAAACAACGACTAAATCTCCAAAAATTTTTACAAAAAGCACAAACTTATTATGAAAAAATCTCAAAACTTCTCCAAAATCCTTCCTTAACCCCACAAGAATTTTTAGAAATCCAGTGGATTTATGATGCTTTTAGCAAAGAATATGCAAGTCTTTATTTTTTCAATAAGCCAACACAAACCGAAAAAGAAGCCATAGAAAATTACGCACAATGGTTTAAACAACTCAAAGAAAAAATTGATCTTGCAAAAAAAACAATCATTATTAAATAAATCTTAAATTTAAGCGGATTTTTTATCAAACTTTGTTAAAATTTAAGAAAAGGTTTCATAAAAAATCAATAATAATTAAATAAGGCATTGAATGAAAATTATTCTCACTTTACTTTTATCTTTCAGTTTTGCTTTATCGCAGTTTAATTCCACCGCCTATGATCTCAAAAGCGAAGAAGTGCTAAAAACCTTTGATGTCAATCCGGACTTTTTAAACAATCCTTATTTTATTAATGTCAAAAACTCTTTTTTAGAAGAAATCAAACAAGATTATTTACTCAAAAAATTTAAAGACAATTATGAATTTATCCCGACTTTAAAAACTATGTTTTTAGAAGAAAATATCCCTCAAGAATTTCTCTATCTTGCAATGATTGAATCAGGCTTTTCACTTTCTGCAAAATCCAATAAACGCGCTGTTGGAATGTGGCAATTTATACCAAAAACCGCTCAAGCCTTAGGGCTAGACATTAATGCACAAATTGATGAACGCAAAGATCTTATCAAATCCACCAAAGCCGCTATCATTTATCTAAAAAGTTTAAAAGAGCAATTTGGGAAATGGTATCTTGCAGCTATCGCTTACAATTGCGGAGAAGGACGACTTAAAAAAGCCATCAAAGAGGCTAATAGCGATTCTCTTAGCATACTCCTAGATACAGAAAAAAAATATATTCCTCTTGAAAGCCGTATGTATATCCGAAAAATCCTTTCACTCTCACTCTTGTTTCACAATATCAATATGCTTAAAACCAATGATTATGATTATTTTTTAAACCGCGGAGCTAACTCTCTTTTAGCCACAATTCAAGTTGCACCTGCTACTCCTCTTGCAAAAATCGCAAAAGATGCCAATCTCCCTTTAAATAAACTCAAAGCGTATAATCCGCAATTTAAACGCAACATTACTCCTACATACGCTAAAATCTATTCTGTTTATTTACCCTATCAGTTCTTAGCCACTTACAAAGCAAATACGATTGATAAAGTTGCCATTCAAAATAGACCTTATCTGCTCCATCGTGTCAATAAAGGCGACACAATCTATTCCATTTCTAAACACTATGGAGTTTCCTCAAAAATCATCACACAATACAACGCTATCAAAAATGCCAACGCTCTTTCTATCAATCAAGAGATTGTGATTCCCTTGGAACAAGGATAAACTATGAAAAAAACTTTTCTCTTTAGCTTAGTATTTGCATTCTTTTTCTTTGGTTGCGGCGATAGAAGCAGCAATCTTTACTACAATAAAACTCCTCATTATGGCACAATGAATAGCAGTCAGCAAAGCCAAAAAGCCACAATGCGTCCCTATCAAATTAATGGCAAATGGTATTATCCAACAATGGTTGCCTTAGGTGAAACTTACGATGGAATAGCAAGTTGGTATGGACCAAAATTTCATGGCAAAAAAACCTCAAATGGTGAAACCTATAGCATGTATGCTCACACAGCAGCCCATAAAACTCTACCAATGAACACCATTGTGCGTGTTACAAGCAAAGAAAATGGGAAATCAACTATTGTTAGAATTAACGATCGCGGACCATTTATTAGTGGCAGAATCATTGATTTATCTAATAGTGCAGCGCGTGATATAGATATGCTCCAAAAAGGAACCGCAAATGTTAGAATCGAAGTAATTGGCTTTAATGGTGCTATTTCTAATTCTATGCCGCTTACCAAAGAAGCACTTGCTACAAGCGAATATAAAGTTGCCACAACGCAAACAAGCGTTCAACTTTCAAAATTCCTTGTGCAAATTGGAGCATTTAGAAATAAAAATGGGGCACGAAGATTCCAACAAACTCACGCAAATTCTCATGGATATAAAGCCATTATCAAAGAATATTCTCTTAATGGCTCACCTATTTATCGCGTTATGCTAAGTGGATTTAAAAGTGAAGCCGAAGCGAGAGATTTTATTTCTCTTCAAAAAATTGCTGGTGCTTTCATTACTACCGAGTAAAATGGAGTAAAATATGGAAACTTTAACAAGAAATACCAAAGAAACTCAAATCACTGCAAGTTTGGAAGTCTATGGTGCAGGTATCGCAAATATCCAAACAGGAATCGGCTTTTTTGATCATATGCTACAATCACTCTGCAAACACGCTTCTTGGAATCTAAACTTGGAATGCAAAGGGGATTTAGAAGTAGATTATCACCATAGCGTTGAAGATTGTGGAATTGTCATTGGACAGCTTCTTAAAAACTCTCTTTTTCCTATCCAAAAGGTTGAGCGCTTTGGCAATAGTGCTGTAGTAATGGATGAAGCGTGTGTAGAGTGCGATTTGGATCTTAGCAATCGCCCTTTTTTAGTTTTTGAAGTCAAAACAGAGGGTAAAGTCGGCAGTTTTGATTGTGAATTAATTGAAGAGTTTTTTAGAGCTTTAGTCTTTAATGCCGGTTTATCAGTGCATATCATACAAAAAAGAGGCAAGAATCGTCATCACCTTATTGAAGCTAGTTTCAAAGCCTTTGGTGTAGCTTTGCGTCGTGCTTGTGTCAAAAATGAAAAAATAGGAATCCCAAGCACCAAAGGCGTCTTATGATAAAATTAATCGTGCTTGATGTTGATGGCACCCTAACTGATGGCAAAATCACTTATGATAATGAGGGAAATGAACTTAAAAGTTTCAATGTCAAAGATGGACTTGGGATTGCTGCTTGGATTAAGCTTGGCAAACAAGTAGCAATTATTACAGGCAGAAAATCACAAATTGTAGAAAATCGTGCCAAAGAGCTTGGAATCACCCATATTAAACAAGGAATCTCCAACAAAGCTAAGGCACTTTATGAAATTCTAGAACAATCCCAAATCCAAATTAATGAAGTTGCTATTATTGGTGATGATTTAAATGATTTATCAATGTTTAAGATTGCTAAACACACTTTTGCTCCTAAAGATTCTGCCAAAGAAATCCAAAAAATTGCCCACACAACCCTAAGCAAAAAAGGTGGCAAAGGTGCAGTGCGAGAAATGATTGATATTCTTATTAAACAAGAAAACTTAGAGGCAAAGCTCTATGAAATTTTCTAAACTCAAA
Organism: Helicobacter canadensis MIT 98-5491; assembly: GCF_000162575.1. Lineage (NCBI taxonomy): Bacteria > Pseudomonadati > Campylobacterota > Epsilonproteobacteria > Campylobacterales > Helicobacteraceae > Helicobacter > Helicobacter canadensis. Next base: position 342,705 of record NZ_CM000776.2, on the reverse strand, counting down.
AGCCAACAAAAAATCCTTTCAAAGCCAAAAAGCGGCAGAATCGTAACAGGTTTTTTTATATGTCTTTCACTCTTTAGTATTGCAATGGTTTTTGCACTCAATAAACAACAAGAAGCCAAAAAACAAGCCCTTGCAAATATTTCACGCTTTGAAGCTTTTGACTTTGAATACTACAAAATCTCATCATTAGGTGTTGAGACTTATGCCATAGGCAAAAATGTCAAAGAAACTAGCAAAGAGAGTGGTATTTTAGAACAAATTAGTGTCAATCATTATTTATTTGAAGAGCAAAAATCTGAACTTTTGCAGTCTAGCTTGGCTTTTTTCAATAGTCAAGAGATTTTCTTTCCCAAAGGAGTAAATTACACACGCGATACCATTAAATTTTGGAGCCAAGAGGCTAACTATTCCATTCCGACAAAAGAAATTCTAGGCAAAGGAGACTTTGTGGTTTTTAATGAAAACTACAATATTAGAGGCAAAAATATCCTTTATAAAAACGGCAAAGTCTATGCCGATAATATCCATGGCACTCTCACAACGGATAAAAAATGAAAATTTTTATTTTAATACTCACCTTTTTATTCCCTTTAATTGCTGATGAAATCATTATTGATGCACAAGAGCTCATTGCTGATGAAAAAAGTAAAGTTACCCAATTAAGAGGAAATGTGCAAATTACAAGAATAAATGATAAACTTAATTGCGATGAAGCTTATATTTTCTTAGACAAAAACAATAAGCCCAATAAAATGCAGGCACTAGGAAATGTAAAGTTTTGGCTCACTTTGGAAAATAATCGCAAGATTCAAGGTAAAGCCAATGAACTTATCTATTTTCCAAATCTTCAAGAATACCAAATCATTGGCAATGCTTTTGTAGAAGAACCTGCTAAAAAAAATGAAGTCAAAGGGGAAAAAATTATTATCCGTTACAAAGAGGGCTATATTAATATTGTTGGCGACAATAAAGCTCCAGCGCGCCTAATATTCAAACTCGATAAAGAAGCAAAACAATGACTTACACTCTCTCTAAGGCTAGTTTTTTTACCTCCGCACAAAATCTCTCCCAATGCCCCCCACCACTTCTAAGTGAAATTGCCTTTTTAGGGAGAAGCAATGTAGGAAAAAGCACTTTTATCAATCTTCTTTGCAAACAAAAAAATCTAGCCAAAAGCTCTCAAACTCCAGGCAAAACGCAACTGATTAACTTTTTTTTAACACATTGGAAGCAAAAAGATAGCAATGAGATTTTACAAATTTATCTAGTTGATTTACCCGGATTTGGTTATGCCAAAGTTTCCAAATCCCAAAAAGAACTTTGGAATAAGAATCTCATTGAATTTCTAAAAAAACGCGATAGTATCCGACTTTTTGTGCATTTACGCGATAGTCGCCACCCTTATTTAGAAATTGATTCTAATCTCATTGAATTCCTAACTCCATTTTTAAGAAAAGATCAAAAAATTTTGCAAATCTTTACTAAATTTGACAAACTCAATTCCACACAAAAAACCAATCTTAAAAAAGAATTTCCCAATGCACTTTTTTCTAGCTCTTTGCAGAAAAATAACCTCCAAGAAATAAGCGATTTCATTCTTAATCATACACTTGGAATTCAAACAAAACTTGGAGAGGCAAAATGATTATTACACAACCAACACTAAAAAATATCCCGCAAATGCGCGAGATACTTAAGCCTGAAATTGAACGCGGAGTGATTTTAGAGAGACCTTTAGATGTAATGGCAAATATGATTCGATCTTATCATATTGCTTGGGAAGAAGCAGAAACCCTAAACTCCCAACAAAAACTCGCTTTAGAAAATAAAAAGCTAGAAGATTTAAAAAATCCCACAATGCTAGGCTTTTGTGCATTGCATATCCATTCTTTGGAGTTAGCAGAGATTCGCAGTCTTATTGTCGCACCTTTTGCACAAAGAAAAGGTGTGGCTAGTGCTTTGATAGTTGATTGTCTCAAAGAAGGCAAAGCTCTAGGCATTAGCAAAGTTTTAGTTTTAACCTATAAAAGGGTTTTGTTTGAAAAATTAGGTTTTAATGAGATTAGCAAAGAAAAGATTCCTAATCAAAAAATTTGGGCAGATTGTATTTTATGCAAGCATTTTCCTCTATGCGACGAAATCGCACTGATAAAAAAAATCTAAGAATCCTTTTCTTAGTTATTGGCATTGTTGTTTATATTTCTATTAGTGATATTTATTATCTTTTGCCTCCACTTTTTGGTGTTATTTATGTATTGGCACAAGAAAGATTTGAAGCCAATGATATTAATGCTTTTTATTGGTTAATCCCTCTTTTTATCTTTCTAGAGACAAGCAAAGGATTGCCTTTTTTAAGCACTCTTTTATTTATGGCTTTTTCCTTTAAAATTATCTTGCCAAAATTTAGAAAGTTTTTTGGCTTTAGCAAAATTTTTATCCCACTCTTTATTATTTATGCTTATTTTGGATATTTTATATTTTTAAATTTTATGGGATTTTTATTTGATTATGATGTGCCACCATTTTCTTGGATTCTTGGTTTTTATGCTGGAGTTGAGATTGTGTTAATTTGGTTATTTTTATGGGTATTTTAAATGCATAAGCGTCTGTATTTTGTCTTTTTTTGCTTTGTGGTGTTTTGGTTAATTTTATTAATTAGAATCTTTGATTTAAGTATTCTCAAAAACGAGCAATATCAAGAACAAGCCACAAAAAATATATTGCGTGAAGAAATCATTGCTCCTATTAGGGGAGAAATTTTTGATCGCAATGGAGAACCATTAGCCACTAACAACATAGGTTTTACAATTTCACTTCCGCCTAACTTATCTTTGCGATCTAATTTACCTATCTTAGAAAAAGAAATTGAATATCTTTTGACATTTTTTCCACAATACACTAAAGAAGAATTGATAAAAAAATATCGTCAAAAAGATTCGCCTTATAATCACGACTTTATTCCCATTATTGACTTTGTAGAACACGACTTTATTTTGAAATATTATCCACAATTTGCTCAAAATGAACTCTTAAGAATCACGCCTCTAGCAAGACGCTATTATCCTCACCACCAAAGTGCTTCGCATATTATTGGTTATGTTAGCAGGGCAAATGAAAGGGATATAGAACTTCAGCCTATTTCTAATTACACTCAAAATATTGGAAAAGAGGGATTAGAGAAGCAATATGATGACTTTTTGCAAGGAAATCTTGGCAAACGCATTATAAAAGTTGATGCACTCAATCAAGAGATTCAAACTCTCTCTCACCAAGATTCTAAAGAGGGCGATTCTTTAATCACTACTTTAGATATTAAATTACAAAAAGCAATGGATCAAGCTTTTGAAGGTAAAAATGGTGCAGCTATCATTATGGATGCCACTAATGGAGAGATTCTTGCTGCGGGAAGCTATCCTGAATACGATCTAAATCAATTCATTGGCGGAATCTCACACGATAATTGGAATGCCTTGCGTGATAGCCCTTACAAACCTCTTATTAATAAATTTGCAAATGGCTTGTATCCACCAGGATCAGTTATTAAAATGGGAATGGGATTAGCCTTTTTAGAATATGCAGACATCGATGAAAACAAAGAACTCGACACTCCGCCTTTTGTTGAATCAGGCGGACGAAAATTTCGCGATTGGAAAAAGGAAGGACACGGAAAATCCGATCTTTACAAAGCTTTAAAACGAAGTGTGGATGTGTATTTTTATCTCCTTTCTCAAAAAGTTGATTTTGAAGATATTGCCAATGTTTTAAAGCAAATGGGATTAGGCGAAAAAACCGGAGTTGATTTACCTAGTGAATCTCGAGGGATTGTCCCTTCTCCTAACCTAAAACTCAAACGCTTTAAAGACAAGTGGTATGAGGGTGATAGCATTATTAGCTCCATAGGACAAGGTATGTTTCTCACTACTCCTTTGCAAATTGCAAACTACACAGCTCTCATCGCAACAGAGAAACTCCCCACTCCTCATTTTGCCAAGCAAATTCAAAATGAAGTCCAATCTTATCCGCCCAAAGATGTCCTTAATGATTTTCAAAGAAGCAAAATGGGAGTTTTAAGAGAAGGAATGCGACAAGTTTGCAGTGAAGTTGGTGGAACCGCCTATTATGCTACACGCGCTAGTAGAGTTAAACTAGCTTGCAAAACAGGGACTGCACAAGTTGTTGGGATCTCACAACAAGATGAAGAAAGAATTAAAGAAGAAGAATTGGATTATTTTCATCGATCACAAGCTTGGATTACAGGATTTTTACCCATTGATAATCCCAAATATGTGATTACAATTATGGTAGAGCACGGCGGTAGTGGTTCTGGTGCTGGAGGACCTCTTTTAGCAGAACTCGCCAATGCCTTAATAGATTGGGGTTATGTCAAAGAGACACGCAATAAAAAGGAATAACAATGGCTTTAGATTATCTCTCAAAACTCCTTACAAACAAAAAAATCATTCTAGGAATCTGTGGTAGTATCGCCATTTATAAATCTATAGAAATTTTACGAAATCTCCAAAAACTTGGTGCAAGCGTGCGCGTTGTAATGAGTGATGATTCGCAAAAATTTATCAATCCGCTTTTATTTGAAGCACTTTGCGGTTATCAAGTGCTAACCACGCAATCCCAAAATTGGGGAGAAATTCCACACAATCACATTGAAATAGCCTCGTGGGGAGATATATTTTTAATAGCCCCCATTAGTGCTAATTCACTTAATAAAGTCGCTTATGGAATTGCAGACAATATTCTTTTGGAGAGTTTTTTGGCTTTTGAAGGTCCTAAGCTCATTGCCCCTGCTGCTAACACCAAAATGCTTAAAAATCCAGCCACCCAAAGTTCCTTAAACCTTCTTACTCAAAGAGGAATCACCATCATTCCCTCACAAAGCAAAGAACTTGCTTGTAAAACTATAGGTGATGGTGCGTTAGCCGAGCCTTTAGAAATCACTTACCAAATTATTCGCACATTCTATCAAGAAAAGTTTTGGGAAAACAAAGCTCTCTGCATCACAAGTGGAGGAAGCAAGGAAAATATCGATAATGTCCGCTATCTCTCAAACCACTCTAGCGGAAAAATGGGTGCTTCCTTGGCTTTAGCGGGTTATTTTTTAGGAGCTAAGGTTACTTATATAGGCAGTCTATGCCCCTACCCTCTTCCACTTGGTATCAATTATAACTCCGCACAAACTACACAAGATTTTCTCCAATCTATCCAAAAATGGCAAGAATCTAATGCTTTTTCTAAAGATTCTTTTTTATTAATGAGTGCAGCCATTAGCGATTATATCCCCAAAGAATCCTTTCAAGGCAAACTCAAAAAAGAAACCATAGGACAAGAATGGAATCTAAGCTTACAAAAGAATCTTGATATTTTAAGCACTATTAGCAAAAAACAAACCACAATCGGCTTTAAACTAGAAAGTCAAAATGGATTAGAAAATGCCCTCAAAGCACTACAAAATAAAAATTTAGATGCAATCTGCCTTAATGAAATCACCCCCTCTTTAAACCCTATGAATGCTACAGAAAATCAAATTATATGGATTAGCCAAAAATCTCAAAAAAATTTAGGCAAAAACGATAAACTAACCCTTGCATTCCAAATTCTCAATGAGGCAAAAAATCTATGATAAAGCAAATGGGGCAACTAAAACAAGTGCAAAATCAAATCCAAAATGCAGCAGGCAAAACCACACAATTTAATGCTGCATTGCCTATGAAACTTGAAGTAATGGAAAAATTGCAAGGAATCCGCTATATGATAAAAGTAGGCAATATTGCAATGGAGACAAAAAGCATTAAAGACTTGGAAGTTGGCGGTAAATATTGGGCAATGATGGGGAAAAATACGAGTGGTTCTATCACACTTTCAAATCTAATTAAACAACCAAAGCTTCTTAAAGATGATAATATTCCATTGAAATTAAGCAATGAAGCAATGCAACAATTTTTACAAGGAGAAAACCCCTTTGAAGTCATGCGTGGATTTTTAACCGAACGGCTTGGAAATGCCGAGAGTAAATGGGAATTTGCCTTTTTAAGCCATATGCTAATGTCACTCAAACACAAAGTTTTAACACTTCCTTTACATTATGATGATGAAAAGAAAAATGGCTTTATGCAATTGCGTAAAAAGAAAATAGCCAATCAAAATGCCTTAGAATTTTATTCAGTTTTTGCAAATCTTGGAGCAACTTGGGGCGTTTTGTATAATCTTGATTCGGGAATTAGGCTTGATATTTATGTTATGTATGAAAGTGTAGCTAGAATCCTAAAAAACAATCTTAGTGAGCTAGAATTTATCACACAAGCCCATATTAATGTGGATAGCAAAATCACTCCGCTTTATGATTTTAGTGATTCTTTATTAGATTTAGAGGGTTAAATGTTAAGGCATCTTGCAATTATTATGGATGGCAATGGAAGGTGGGCGAAAAACCGATTCAAACCTAGATTTTTTGGACACCAAGAAGGGGCAAAAACCATTCATTCTATTACTGAAACTTGTGTAAAAAAAGGTATAAAATACCTAAGTCTCTATGCTTTCTCCACAGAAAATTGGAATCGCCCTAAAAAAGAAATTGATTTTTTAATGAATTTGTTAGAAAAATATCTACACGAACAAACTCAAACTTATCTTGATTCAAATATTATCTTTAAAGTCATTGGCGATATTTCTGTTTTTAACTCAAAACTACAAGAAAAAATCCACCATTTACAATCCATTACCGCAGAATCTTGTAATGGCTTAACACAGATTCTCGCCTTAAATTATGGTGCAAAAGATGAACTAAGGCGTGCATTTTTAAAAATCCAAAATAAAAATCTCCCCATAACACAAGAATCAATCACGCAAAATCTTGATACAGCAGGAATCCCTGAAGTAGATATGCTAATTCGCACAGGTGGAGAACAAAGACTCTCAAACTTTTTGCTTTGGCAAAGTGCTTATGCTGAACTCTTTTTTACCAAAACTTTGTGGCCCGATTTTGGAAGCGATGAGCTTGAAGCAATGATAGAAAAATTTGCAACAAGGCAAAGGCGTTTTGGTGCAATTTGATAATTTTTGTCCCACTGCATAGCCTTTCACAAAAAACTTTCAAAAATATCAAATCCTAATTTGAATAATGCTTTAATATAAACTTTAAATTAAAAATTCTATAAAAAACTTCCTTTTATCAATAAATGCAATCAATAGTTGCATTTATTGAACTTTATAGCTACAAAACTCAAATTTGGAATAATATTTGCTTTATTTTTTGCAAAATACTTTTTTAAAAAGGATTGCAAATGTTACGATCTCTATGGTCAGGTGTTAGCGGTATGCAAGCTCATCAAGTCGCTCTTGATGTAGAATCAAACAATATCGCCAATGTAAATACTAATGGTTTTAAATATTCTCGTGCGGATTTTTCAACAATGGTTAGCCAAACTAAACGGGCTGCTACGATTCCTTATGCAGGTTATGGTGGGGTGAATGACTATTCTGTAGGACTTGGAACAGGGATTGAAACCACAACAAAAATCTTCTCACAAGGTTCTTTGCAAAATACTGATAGAAAAGCAGACTTAGCCTTAGAAGGCAATGGAATGTTTGTCGTGAGCAACAATGGTGGTTTTACTAATATGTATACAAGAGATGGTGCATTTAGCTTTGATGCTGTAGGTAACCTTGTAACTACAAGCGGTTATATTGTGCAAGGTTGGGTGAGAGATTTATCTAAGCTCAACTGCGATTGTGGAAGTGGAAATATAAACCGCGTTGATTCAACAGGACCTATTGGGAATATTACTATTGATCCACGCCTTACTATCCCTGCAAAGGCAACTGAAACTGTAACAGGAAATATCAACTTAACAAGCGGAACCAAAACAGAAAATACTACTTGCCCAAGCCCACTAGATAGCACTTCAGCTAACAATTACATTGCAGGTGGTTTAGATAGACTCTATGATACTGCAGATAGACAACTTGAAGTCGCTCAAGATATGGGCGTAATGTTTAATGACGCGGGAGAAGCAATGCAACTCCAAGAAGGGCAAGGGATTTGGGTTAGCTACCAAACTGCAACTACTACACCTTTACACATTAATGCCGCTGCAGTTGGAGCTTCAAGCATCACTATTAATGGTGTAACTATCACTTGGAATAATGATCCAACTGCTACTGGATCTTCTAATCTCCTTGCTGCCCAAGTTGCGATTAATAATCTCAAAGACACTACCGGAGTAGAAGCACTCACAAGAGGAGACACGCTTATTTTGCAAAACACTAACCAACTTGATGGAGATGGTAGCAATAAAAATATTCGTGTTACAGCGATGAATGGTGCTCTAGAAGGATTTGAAACACAAGCAGGGGGTGCTGCAGGTCCATTTGTTCAAACCACAACCGTTACTACTGCTTTTAAGTATAACTATACACTCCAAACCGATGCGGATTCAACTTCAGGACAATTTAGAACCACAGAAGACTTAAGAGCACTCATGCAACAAGATGCCAATAAAGTCAAAGAGTTTGGTGGGGATTCAGCAGCTGCTGCCGCAGGAATGACAGGACCTAATCCTACTTTCCTTCAAAGTAACTACACCGTGAGCGTGAAGCTCAATAGCAATGGACAATTTGAAATCAATAACCGCGATGATGGGGTCAATGTCGCAAATAACCAACAAGGTGCTGCTTATGATAACCTTAATATCTTTGTTTCAGCCTATAATGATACTCTCACTACTACCAATGTGCTTTTCAAAAATCAAATGAAAGCAATGAATACAGGAGTGTTAGTAGAAGGAGGAAATATCACAAGCACCGCAGGTTTAAGAATGGCAACTTATTCTCAAACACTTGATATTTATGATAGTCTTGGTAATAAACACGATTTCACCATACAATTTACCAAAGTTGCTGGAAATCAATGGAATTGGCGTATCATCGTGCCAGAACCTGCTGAACTCATCGGTGGAACTGCACAAAGACCTAATATCCTAGAAGGTGGAAGCGTAACTTTTGGAGAACAAGGTGAGATTCTAGGCTTTAACCCCTCAACTATTCAATTTAAGCCAAACAATGGTGCTGCATTCCCACAAAGTATTGACTTAGATTTCGGAACAAGCGGAGGATATGATGGACTAACAAGCACTGCTGCTGAATCACAAGCCAATAATATTGATGGTGATGGTTACACTGCTGGAATGCTCCAAGACTTCTACTTTGATGCCACAGGAACAATGATAGGTAAATTTGATAATGGACAAACTCTTGCCTTAGCACAAGTTGCTGTAGCAAGTTTTGCCAACTATGAGGGCTTACAAGAATCAGGTAGCAATCTCTTTGCCGAATCTCCAAACTCTGGAGGACCTACAATCGGAACTGCTGGATCAGGCGGAAGAGCAAGTATTCAAGCCTCTAAACTAGAAATGAGTAATTCTGACTTAAGTCGTGGTTTAACTCAACTTATCGTTGTGCAAAGGGGATTCCAAGCAAGCTCAAAATCTATTACCACTTCCGATCAAATCCTCAATACACTCCTTGGATTAAAACAATAATTCTCCCACTTTGGGGGAATTTTCTCCTTAAGATTAAAATTGCTTAGAAATTTTCTCCTTGTAAATTTAAAATAAACTCACCAAACCCTATCACAACAAATCACAAACTCCTTGTCTTATTATTCTATAAATTAATATTAACAATTTTACCTTTTTGTGTTTTAATCAAGCCTTCCTCTTTGAATTCTCTCAAAACTCTAGAGAGCGATTCAGGGCTTGTGTTAAGCTTTTGAGCGATTTGCCTTTGAGTGAAATTTGACAAATCTTCTTTATTTTCCACTAAAAACTCTTTAACTCTTTCCTTAAGACTTTGCGAATACCTTGAAATATGATTCTCTAAGATTCTAATCTTTTGACACAAGGAAGCAATAAAAGAAAAGCAAAAGTCTGCATTTCCCACACAATGCTTTTTAAATATTTCTAAATCAATCTCCAAAATCTCACATTCCCCAACACAAACCGCACTTGCAGGATAAGGAAGTTTCAGAAAACTAGGCATTTCAGCAATAAAACTCGGAGCAAGGATATAATGAAAAGTTTCCTCTTTATTTTGATTAGTTTTATAAATTCTCACTTTTCCACTCAAAAGCACCAAGATTTTCTTAGGAATCTCCCCTTCAAAAAATAAAAATTCATTTGCATTATAAAAACGCTTATAGCCAACCGAATAAAGCATTTTAATGTAATCTTGCATAATCTCTCCAAAATTTTTTAACAAGTATAGCAAACTTAACCCATATCAATTTTTATTTTTTAAAGATTTGCTATGATTTTATTAAAATCAAAGGAGTATTTATGGAAGCACTTTATCCTTATTTTTTATTAATTCACCTTATTTGTGCGATTATTTTTCTAGGCTTTATTTTCACTGATGTAGTGCTACTTACGCCCATTAGAAAAATTTTAGGCGATGAGTTTGCCAACAAAATGTTTAGCATTATCGGCAAAAGAGGTGGTAAAATAATGCCTTTATGTCTGCTTCTTTTGGTTCTTAGCGGAGGAGCAATGATTAGCCAATACATTGGAAGTGATATAGGATATTTTAGCACTCACTTACAACAATTTTTAGTTTTAAAGACCTTTTTAGCGCTTATTATTGTCCTTGCAGTCATCACTTCACTCACTTTCCACTATATCCTAAAAAAGCCAAATCCACTTGCTAAAATCATTCATCCTTTGGCTTTGATTTTAGGGTTATTCATTGTTATCTTAGCAAAATTTGCTTTTTATTTCTAAGGAGTTTTTATGCGATACCAAACAATTTGCGTCGAAGGAATCAATCAGCTAATGGATATTTTTTATGCCAAGATTCGAGCCGATAAAAATGGCGTGGGGGATGTCTTTAATAAAGCTATTGGCACAAGCGATGCACAATGGGAAGCCCACAAAAAGAAGATTTCAAATTTTTGGCAAGGAATGCTTTTGGGGATTGGAGATTATAGGGGACAACCAATGAAAGCACATTTGGATTTGCCCCCATTTCCTAGAGAATTTTTTAATATTTGGCTTGGACTTTTTGAAGAAAGCCTTCACAAAGTCTTTAGTCCTGAAATTTCTATGCAAATTTTACAAAGAGCTCAAATGATTGCTGGGAGATTCCAATATATGCTTTACGAAAGTGGGCATTAAACTTTTTGTAGTTTTATTATTTATAAGCAATTGGATCGCACTCTCCTGCGAGTTTAAATCCCCTCAAACGCAGCTTACAGCTCTCACACACGCCACAAGCTTTGTCTTCATTTTGATAACAACTCCAAGTTAAATGCAATGGGGCTTTAAGCAAAATACCTTGATGAACAATCTCTGCCTTATTTAAATGAATAAGTGGCGTGAGAATCTCTACATTGTTTTGCGGAAGCAGGGCAACTTTTAATAATTCATTAAATTTCTCATAAAAAATTTCCATACAATCTGGATACCCACTTGAATCTTCCTCCACTGCCCCCACATAGATTTTTTTAGCACCAATGACTTCTGCCCAACTCACTGCAATAGAAATCATATTGGCATTTCTAAAAGGCACATAAGTCATAGGAATCTGCCCTGTAGAGCTTGGAATCGTCTCTTGCTCAATAGGTATTGAAGAATCCACAAGCGAAGAACCACCAATTTGCCGCAAATAATCAATATCAACAATTAATTTATTTTGGATTCCATAGTAATTTGCAATATCATTAAAGGCTTGATTCTCACGCTTTTGGGTTCTTTGCCCATAGTTAATATGCAAAAGGCAAACTTCATAACCATCCTTAATAGCACAAGCAACACTCACGCAACTATCAAGCCCACCACTTGCTAAAACTATTGCTTTATCCATTTTTAAAAAGCCCTATTTTAGTATAGCACCACATACACTACGCGTGGTCCATGCACACCAAACACTGTTTGTAATTCAATATCAGCGGTGCGTGAAGGACCTGCGACAAAGATAATATTTGTTGGCAAAATCTCGCTTCCACTGCGATTTTTCTCATATGCTTTGATACATTCAATACCAGCATAGAGATTTTCCACTATATGCTCTTTTTTGAGTAGATAAATGCAATTATTAGTGATAAGTGAAGAAAGTCTAGGGGCTTGTGGATTAGCGCTTAGCCCCACAATGCCTAGATTTGCTACACCACATCGCGCTTCCACGATAGAAGTATCAATCCCAAATAATTCCCCACGCATAGAATCTACACTTTGTGTGTATGGGATAAATTTGGCTTCCATACCCTTAAAGTCTAATGACACATCAGTGTTATACAGCACTTCTTTAGCCTTGACTTCTCCAAGGATTTCTGCGATTGTAGATTCTAGAGTATCAAGACTAGATTCACGCACGATAGCCTTATTATTGCTTTGATTGAGTTTGTATTCTTCCAAAAGTTCCTTATGCGTGTAATTCATAGGGTTAGCATACTGCACCTTTGGGTTTGGAATATGTGTATTAACTTTAAGAGAATCTCGCACACGCCCTAAAATATCTGCCTTACTCATAAATTACTCCTTGCATTTGAGATACTTTTTTGTGGAGATTGCCATTGATTTTTGGGAATTCACGATACTTCACCCAATTTTTTAGCAATGGCGTAAAGGGCGCAAATATCTTGCCAAGCGGTGCAAAGATATTTGCCATAGTAAGCGCAAATCGCCATTTATTAGGGCTTGTTGCCAAAGTGGCAAATTGACTCATTGCCTTGATTTCAGCAGGATTTTGTGTGCTTGAATCTGTGCCTACCACACTTTTTCGCCCTTGCCCTACGCGCTCACTTCGCAAATCTCTAATAAGCTCTGCAAGAGGGATTTTCACAGGGCATACTTCAGAGCAGCGCCCACACAATGAGCATAAATCTAGCATAGGACTAAATTTGTTTAATCCAAAAAGTTGGGGTGAAATCACCTCACCAATAGGACCAGGATAGGTGCTAAGATAAGCGTGTCCGCCGATTTTGTCATACACAGGGCAGTGATTAAGGCAAGTGCCACATCGAATGCAGCTTAATGCGCGGTAATAATGCGAATCGCTAAGCATTTGTGAGCGATTGTTGTCAAGCAAAATAATATGCACTTCCTTTGGTCCATCAAGTTCGCCTTCTTTGCGAGGGGAAGTGATGATATTGTTATAGCAAGTTACTGCCGCACCTGTAGCAGAAGGAATAAGCAAGGCATTAAGTGTAGAGGCATCTTCAAAGCTTTCAATCACTTTTTCAATCCCACAAAACGCAATATGAATATCACAAGCCGTGGTGCTCATACGCCCATTTCCCTCATTTTCTAAAAGCCAAATTGCTCCCTCATTGGCGATGGCAAAATTCACGCCACTAAGACCGAGTTTGAATTCTTGGAATTCTCTGCGTAAATGCGTGCGTGCAATTTCGTTAAGTTTTTCAGGCTCAGATTCAAGTGGCGCACCGAGTTTTTGATGAAAAATTTCGCCAATTTGATAGCGGTTTTTGTGGATAGCAGGTGCGACGATATGCACAGGTGGCTCATCAATGAGTTGGATAATAATCTCACCCAAATCTGTTTCAATAGGTTCTAATCCTTTGGCTTTGAGAAAAGCATTAAGGTGGGTTTCCTCACTCGCCATAGATTTACCTTTAAGAATCTTGGTGATATGATTTTTTTGCATTACCTCAAGCACGATGTTGTTAGCTTCCTCACTATTTTTTGCCCAATGCACAATAAAGCCATTTTTACGCGCATTAGATTCAAAAGTTTCTAACAATACATCAAGCTTGGAGAGATTTTTTTGTTTAATTTCTTTGCCTTTTTCTCGCAATACTTCCCAATCCAAAAAACGCGTAGAAATAAGCTTTTTGCGATTGCCTTTTAGCGTATCCATAACGCTTAGAAGGTTTTTGCGTAATTGTGCATCTTCAAGTTTAGTATGTATCACATCATGGTATTGCTGTTTGATATTTGCACTCATTTTTATCTCCTTATAATAATCCGATTCGTTGTGCAAGGAAGTCATATAAGTGCATTGGCTTGACATCTACGCCTTGCTTTTTCATCGCACCAGAGATATTGAGCAAACACCCAGAATCTGCACTTAAAAGGTATTCTACACCTCTTGATGTGATATCTTGCACTTTTTGGGTAACCATGGCATTAGAAATTTCAGGTTCTTTAACGCTAAAAGTTCCACCAAATCCGCAACACTCTTCCTCACGCTCTAGCTCGATTAATTCCACATTGCTAAGGCTTCTTATAAGATTTTTTGCAGAATTAATACATTTTGCTACGCGCAATGCGTGGCAGTTGCTATGCCAAGTTACTTTAGTAGGCACTCCCTTGTCTTCATAGCGCACCTTTAAGACATTATCTAAAAACTCGCTTAGCTCATAGATTCTGCTACTAAAATCTCTTGCTTGAGATTCATAGGGTGTGCCTTCAAAAAGCTCGATATAATCTACTTTCATCATTCCTGCACACGATCCACTTGGTAGAATAATAGGCTCACTACCTTTAAATAGATTCATATTATATAGGGCAACTTTTTTGGTTTCCTCATAATATCCGGAGTTAAAGCTGGGTTGCCCACAACAGGTTTGATCTTTTTTGAAGACTACTTCAACGCCTTCTTTTTGTAAGAGTTTTATGCTATTGACACAAGTGTCAGCAAAAGCTGCTGCACCAATACAAGTCGAGAAAAAATATACTTTCAAGATTTGCTCCTAAACTTTTATAAAAATTCATTTGAAAATCTATCACAAAAAAGTTTTTTTCAAAATTAAAACTAAAGCGGTATGAATTATTTTCTTCTGTATAGAATGAAAATTTGTAACATATTTAGTTAAAAATATCTTGCATTTTTTATAAAACTCTACAAAATTTTTAAAATATTTTTTATAATTTAGTCTAATTCATTTTTAATATTTATTTTAGGAGTTTATATGGAATGGACGCAAGTTTATGATCCACTAAACAATCTTTGGTTAAGTGCCTTAGTAGCATTCTTACCAATTGCTCTCTTTTTTCTTTCATTGGTTGTTTTTAAAACCAAAGGACATACCGCAGGATTTTTAACGGTAGTTTTAGCGGCTATCATCGCCGTATTTGTATATGGTATGCCATTTAATAAAATGCTTTTTAGTTTTGTTTATGGCGCTGTATATGGAATTTGGCCCATTGCTTGGATTATTGTCGCAGCGATTTTCCTCTACAAGCTCACAGTAAAATCAGGTTACTTTGATATTTTGCGTGAATCTATTATTTCTATCACGCCTGATCAAAGATTACAAGTAATTTTGATTGGTTTTTGTTTTGGTGCATTCTTGGAGGGTGCGATTGGTTTTGGAGGTCCTGTGGCTATTACTGCAGCATTGCTTGTGGGTATGGGCTTAAGACCACTATATGCAGCAGGATTGTGTCTAATTGCAAACACAGCACCTGTAGCTTTTGGTGCAGTAGGGATTCCAATTATCGCTATGGCGGGTGTTGTTGGCGTTCCTGCCATTGAAATTTCTTCTGTTGCTGGACATATGCTTCCACCACTCTCACTTTTTGTTCCATTTTTCTTGGTATTCTTAATGGATGGCTTCAAAGGTATCAAAGAAACTTGGCCAGCACTTTTTGTTGCAGGCTTTAGCTTTGCTCTTGTGCAATATCTCACTGCTACACATCTTGGACCAGAATTACCAGATATTGCTTCAGCAGTTGTTTCAATTGCGGCTACAACAATCTTTTTAAAATTTTGGAAACCAAAAAACACTTTCAAATTTGATTCAGAAGTAGGTGGCAAACAGACACTTGAAGCCAAACAATATTCAGCATCTCAAATTACACTTGCTTGGACACCCTTTGTTATCTTAATTATAATGATTATTATTTGGACACAAGGTTGGTTCAAAGAAGCTCTAGCCTTTACAACTTTGAAGTTCAATTTTGATAGTCTCAATGGATTATTCCAAACACCTCCAGCTGTCAATGAAACAAAAGCAGTCAATTCTGTTTTCTCATTACCCCTTGTCTTAAATGCAGGGACTTCAATTTTCATTACTGCCTTAATCACAATGGCACTTTTAAAAGTCAAAGTCTCTACTGCTATAACAACTTTTGGCGAAACCTTAAATGAGATGAAATTCGCACTTTTAACGATTGCTCTAGTTGTTGGGTTTGCATACATTTCAAATTACAGCGGTTTATCTGCTACTCTTGCTCTTGCTTTAGCAGAAACAGGCGATGCTTTTGCATTCTTCTCACCTATTGTAGGTTGGCTTGGTGTATTCCTTACAGGTAGTGATACAAGCTCAAATCTTCTCTTTGGGACACTACAACAACTCACTGCTAGACAACTTGATATACCAGAAGTCTTATTCCTTGCAGCAAACTCTGTGGGTGGTGTCGTAGGGAAAATGATTTCTCCACAAAGCATTGCTATTGCATGTGCAGCGGTAGGATTGGTAGGTAAAGAATCTGATCTCTTTAGATTCACCGTTAAATATTCAATTATCTTTGTTATTATCATTGGGATCTTCACTTACGCATTAGCTTTTATCTTCCCTGATGCAATCCCAATGTCAAGATAACTTCGCTCTCCCTTTAAGGGGAGTGTTGCAATTTAACTTTACTTTTAAAATCTCATAAGCCAATAAGGAATATTTTCTTTCTCTTGTTTAAAAGTTGTCTCTCTGCCGTGTCCAGGAAAAATTAATATATCTTCTTTTGATTGTATAAAAGTCTCTAAACTCGCTTTCATTGTTGCACTATCTGAATAAGGAAAATCACTGCGTCCAATAGATCGATAAAACACAAAATCTCCACTAAACATTACTTTTTGATTGGGAATTTTTTTGTGGTTTAATACAATCACACTGCAACCTGGAGTATGTCCAGGATAACAAATAAACTCTATTTCAAAATCTCCATAATTAAATTGATTTTTTCTACCCAAATTAGAAACATTAGAATGAAACTCTACAATAACAGAATCACAATCAGCACCCACTAAAATATTTGGCTTAGATTCTTGCAATCCTGTATTAAAAAAATCTTTTTGCAACATAAAAGCATCTTCAAAAGGACATAATAAAGGAACATTTGGTAATTTCTCCTGCAATGCAGCATTACTCCAAACATGATCAAAATGTCCGTGCGTGTTTAAAATAGCGAGTGGATTTTTGGCATTTTCCAAAACCCAATTAGTCGCTCCAATCCCAGGATCAATCACTAACGATTCAGTTTCATCTTGCGAAATTGCAAGATAACAATTTGTTTGATATTCCCCAAAAGGCTTCCTTAAAATCTTAAAAAAATCATTTTCAAAAACAACCATTACCATTTCCTTAAATTTTTTGCAAATCTTAGCACAAGATGATAAAATAACAAAAGCATTAAATTATTTTTAGGCTTATTATGAATCCACATCACCGCTTTTTTCCAGTCAATCCCGATTTTAGAAATCCCTTTAGAAGAGATAGAGATAGAATCTTGCATAGCTCATATTTTAGACGCTTAGAATACAAAACACAAGTCTTTTTGAATCAAAGTGGAGATTATTTCCGCACGCGTCTCACGCATTCACTAGAAGTTAGCCAAATTGCAAGAACACTTGCAGAATATTTAAAGCTCGATGAAAACTTAGCTGAAGCCATCGCTCTAGCTCACGATTTGGGACATACACCTTTTGGACACGCAGGAGGAGATGAACTTGATAAAATAATGCGACATTACGGATATCATTGCGGCTTTGATCATAATTTTCAATCCTTTAGAGTAGTGACTAGCCTAGAGAAACGCTATAAAGAATTTGATGGCTTAAATCTCACTTTTGCTACTTTAGAAGGCATCTTAAAACATTCCTATCCCTATGAAAAATCATTTTTAAATCCGTGGCATAAAGAAACTTTTAAGCCCGAATTTCATCCAAGCCTAGAAGCGATCATTGTTGATTTATCTGATGAGATTGCTTATATTAGTCACGATATAGATGATGGTGTCAAATATGGACTACTCCACTTTGAAGACCTACAAGATAGCAAACTTGTAAGCGATTCAATCCATTATGTCAAAACAATTGAAAAAATTTCCCAAAATGATCCGATTTTCCGCTATCGATTCACTTCAAAACTCATTACACTACTTGTTTATGACATTATAGAAAACAATAAGCCTTGTATGCAAGACAAAGTGCAACACTTTATCTACAACGCTCAAGAATCACTCCCCATTAGTCATACACCAGCCATACAAAAAGAAATCAAGATTCTAAAAAAGATTCTCTTTAAAAAACTCTATCGACACGAGGAAATTTCAAGAAAAATGTTTATGGGCAAACGATGTGTGAGAAAACTTTATGAATGTTTTAATAATGATATCAATCTTTTACCCAACCAAATGCGTAATAAAATTGAAAAAGGTGCTAAGATTCACCGCGTATGTGCTGATTATATTGCCTCTATGACTGACCGATACGCTATGGCGCTTTATCACGAATTAGGATTCTAGCACCACCTAGCAAAAGCTCTATACAAAGCCTTTGCTTTAGTAGCTTAATGCTAAAAGATTCCGCTAATTTGAGTTGCTATTTTATCCTCTAAAACAGGAATTGCCTCTTCTAGCTTAAGATTCAACTTGGTAGCTTCCGCAAAAAGAGTAGTTTGTTTTTCGGAATAATCGCTAGTATAAACTTGCTCATTATAATTGGCTCTGTTGTCATTGAGTTTGCCTGTTTTTTGAGTGCTTGCCACATCTCCTGCAAAACTATTTAAAAAACCTGCCCTTCTTTGATCATTCACTGAAGCCTGTCTTGAAGAACTTGCATTGGTATTGATTGTCCCACCAGTGATTTTTTGACGAATATTGATATCTACTTGCATTTGAAAAATCGTGTCTTCTGTGAGTTTTCCTGCTATTCCACCAACTGCTGCGCCAATTAATCCACCTACAACACCACCAGTTGCTGAAGAGTGGTTATAAAGTCCTACTCCAGCTCCCGTAACTGCTCCTACTCCAGCTGCCGGAGCCGCATTATTTTCTTGTTTAATATCACAATACAAAACATTGGCTTGTAAAATAAAAGTTGCTTCTTTTGGATCATCAACAATTCTATAACCCTTGCCTTGAAGCAAACTAGTTACTTTAGGCGATAAATTAATATTCTGTCCGCTAGTGTTTCGCATCGCAACAAAAATAGTTTGTTCAGATTTTGCCACCGGATCAATAAAAATGCTTTGAGACATTGTTGTGGTGGTTTGCAATGAAGTTGTTACACAACCACTTAATAAAAAAGCTGAAACCAAGGGTATCAATAAACATTTTTTCACAAATTCTCCTTAAAATTAATCAATTAGCTTGGATTTTAAATCAAATTGGTATTGAGCAGAATCAATAAGAGACATATTGAATATAATATTAATGTATCTATGTTGCATTTATTTAATCATCAAAAAGTAAATTTATTTTCATAACTTTGATTCCCAAAAAGGAATCAAGACTTTTTATGCAAGCTGTGCTTTTATCATCCAAATTGCTTTTTCTAAACTTGCGATTTTTTCATCAGCCAATGCAGTAGTCGCCTTATCATTAGCTTCACTAGCTGTGTCAGAAAGCTCTCTAAAAGCCTTTAAAAAATACTCATATTCAGGCAAAATCGCTTGGATGATTGTTTTAGAATCAAAGCTTGTGCCACTCTCTTCTTTGATTTTACTAGCTGCTAACATATCCTTAATAGTTACATATGGTTTTTGCCCGATTTGCAAAACGCGTTCTGCCATATCATCCATTAAATCCGCCATTTCATCATACATACTTTCTAACGCCGCATGAACGGGATGAAAATCCATTCCCTTAACATTCCAATGATAGTTATGTAATTTAATATAAAAAACTGCACTATCTGCTTGAATTTGTTTAAGTTGTTGAACGATCTTTTCCATAATCTTCTCCTTTAAAAATTAATATTTAGTGAATTATACACTTTTGCTTCCAAAAAAGCTAATGGAATTATATATAATTATTCTTAAAAGAAAATTATTATTATTTAATAATTTATCCACCTGTTTTGTAAAAAGCTCTCGTTGAAATCTCATTTAGATTCCAATCATTCTTTTCAGGCTTATTTTGGATACAGAGATTAAGCCTACGCAAAATCTCACTAGTATCCCCATAAAGCATTGCTTCTTTAATATCCACGGCATTTTCATGATAAAGGCAAGGTATTAACTTCCCTTCACTACTTAAGCGGATTCGATTGCAAGTTTTACAAAAATCATCATTATGGGGAGCAATAATACCAAAAAGATAAGAATCTCTTTGTGGTATTTCAAACAAAGTTGCTGGTCCAAATATTTCTTTTTTCAGAAGTCTAAACTCAAATTTTTCACCAATCCTTTGTAAAATCTCCTCACTTCTAAGACCAATAGTCCCACCTTTAGCGTGTGTATTTTCCATATATTCTATAAATCGCACACCCACACCAAGATTCATTCCATATTCTAAAATATCCACTACCTCATCATCATTAATTCCCTTTAGGGGCACCATATTTAGCTTAACAATCAAGCCTTCATCGGCAGCTTTCTTAATACCTGCTAAGATTTTTTCTAAGCCATCGCGTTTAGAAATGCAAACAATTCTCTCTTTTTTAAGCGAATCAAGAGAAATATTAATTCTCTTTAAACCTGCCTCTTTTAAATCTTTCACAAGGGGTTCTAAAAGATAAGCATTGGTGGTTAATGCAATATCAATGTTAGGATTATAGCGATAAATCTCTCCTATAAATCCAGCAATACCTCGCCTAAGCAATGGCTCTCCACCTGTGATTCGGATTTTTTTTACCCCCTCATCAATCACAACTTTAATAAAATTCAATACACTCTCTAAAGGCACATCATCTTCCTCTCTACCTATATCCATAGGAGTATTTGGCATACAATAAAGGCAACGAAAATTACATCTCTCTGTAACACTTACGCGAATATAATCAATCACACGCCCAAAACTATCAATCAACAAAAGCTCTCCTTTTGGGGCAAAATTTTTGCAATCATACCCAAGCTAAGCAAAAAAAGCTATAATTTCACTCTAACTTTAAAGGTTTATATATGGAGAGTTGTGTAATTTTGTGTGGTGGCAAAAGCTCAAGAATGGGTCAAAAAAAAGAAAATTTAGATTTTTTGGGTGAAAGCTTGGCGGATTTTCAAGCTAAAAAAATGCAAAAAATCTTCTCTCAAGTCTATTTTTCTAGCAAAAAGCCTATATCTAACTCAAGTCATCTCCAAACCCTTTTGGATTTGAATGCAGAATTTGCTCCTATTTTTGGTTTAGAGAGCGTTTTAAAAACACTAAAAAAAGATATTTTCATCCTTAGCATTGACACTCCCTTTTTAAGTGAAGAAAGCATTAAAAAACTCATCGCTTCCTACCAAAAAGCTAAAAAGCCAACCTTTGCAAAGAATCAAAAAATTCACCCACTTCTTGGAATTTACACTTATGAAGCCCTAGCCCACATTCAACACCAAATTGCACAAAAAAATTATCGCCTGATGGATTTATTAGGGCGTTTAAATGTTGATTTTGTGGAAATTCCAGAATCCCAAACTCAAAATCTCAACACCCCCAAAGAATACCAAAATGCCTTACAAGGATATTTAAATGGCTGATGAAGAAGAAAAGACCGAAGCCCCTTCTGCACGCAAAATAGAAAAAGCTCGTGAGGAAGGGAATGTCATAAAAAGCCCTGATGTTAATGCTTTTTTGGGATTAGTTGTAGGACTTGTTTTAATCTTTTTATGCTTTAATTTTTGGGTGGATGGCTTAAGTGCGATCTTCTTTGAAGTCTATCACATTTTTAACCAAGATCTCACACGCTCTAATGCCATTTCTCTGACAATTTCTTTAGTTTTTAAAATCCTTTATTTACTTGCACCCATTTTTGGCGCCTTAATGCTTATAGGGATTGTTGCCAACATTTCCCAAAGTGGTTTTTTATTAACCACAAAAGCCATCCAACCCAAACTCCAAAAACTCAATTTCATTAGTGGCTTAAAAAATATCATTTCTCTTAAAAAATTACTTGATGGATTCTTGATTACTTTTAAAGTTTTAACGGCTTTTATCATTGCTTTTTTTGTATTTTTAGGCTTTATGAAAGAGCTAACTACCGTCTCACTTTTTCCTATTGGTGATCAAATGATTTGGTTAAAAGACAAGGCTCTCATTCTCATTGCCATATTATTAGCCTTTTTTTTAGTGATGGCAATTACTGATTATCTTATCAAGCGTTATCAATATTTCAAATCCTTGCGTATGAGCAAACAAGAAGTCAAAGATGAATTTAAAAATCAAGAAGGGGACCAACAAGTCAAAGGAAAAATACGCTCCTTGATGTTTCAAGCCGCCAAAAAACGAATGATGCAGAATATCCCTAATGCGGATGTTGTGGTTACCAACCCAACTCACTATGCTGTAGCTTTGCGTTATGATTCCACTAAAGAAAGAGCGCCAAGAGTTTTAGCTAAGGGAGTGGATTTTCTTGCTCAAAGAATCAAAGAAATTGCTAAAGAAAATGAAATTCCAATCATTGAAAACCCTCCTCTAGCAAGAGCGCTTTATAAAGATGTTGATATTGACAAAGAAATTCCTGAAACTCTCTACCAAGCTATGGTAGAAATCCTTATTAAAGTCCAACAAATTAATGAGGAACGCAAAAAAAGCATCAATTTCTAATCTATGTATATCAAGAGAATTTAAGTAAAAATTCGTTAAATTGACAAATTTACTTCTTTAATTTTATGCAAAACAATTGGAGGGTATATGTCGCTGGTGGGCATCGTGGGCTTCAAACCCATTTGAGTGGATAGGTGTCTATTTGCTGGGGAGTTCGATTCTCTCACCCTCTCGCCATTTATTGAATATTTTTTAAGGAATCAACATTAAAACAAATTTTTTAAAAATTAATCAAAAAATATTACTCGTAGAAATTTTAGCATTGTTGGGAATTTTATCCATTGTTGGAGAATTTGGTCTATTAGGTGCCATAGGAAAAGCTTATGCTCATCTTCACTTTAATCTTTTTGGCTACTTTGGGTATATTTGGCTTTTAATACTTGCTTACTTATTTTACAAAAATACCGCCGACACCAAAGAACGCATTATTGAAAAAACACTTGGAATTGTTATTATAGGATTGGCTCTCTTAATTTTACAAGGGCTTTTTATTAGCGATGCAGGATTCTTTAGCAACGCATTTAGCAGTATTTTAAAGTCTTTTATCAATCCACTTGGTATCTTTGGGCTTACTCTTATTTTAATCCTACTTGGCATTATGCTCTACACTGGAAAATCAGCAAAAACATTGCTACATAGTTTCATTAAAGGGCTTAAAGATGATTTACAAAAAACCCCAAAAGAAGAATCAAAGCAATCCAAAAAAGAGAGTTTTTTTCTACGCTTAAAAGCTTTTTTCACTCCTCCCAATAAAATATCTCAAAGAAGGAATCCGCATTCCCTAACACTAGAGGAATTAGCCAGTCTTAGCAAAAATGCCCCTAGCACACCAAATATCATACAAGAAACACAAGAAACAAAGCGAGAATCAGAACTTGATGATTTAAGCTCAACAAAGCCAACTGAAGAAAAGTCATTAGAAGAAACTCCCAATCCATTAGAAATCAAAGAAATAGAATCTTCATCTCTTCCTTATCCAACAGATATTCCAAAAATTGAAAATGAGCTTCAATATACGCCAAATTCTACAGCCAATGAAGAATCAAAGATCAGACTCATTCCCACACAAGAAGCCCAAGGACCAAAAAACCATAATTTAAAGCAATTCCAAATGGAATCTATAATGAGTTTAGAGCGGTTTAAAAACTTTGAAAAAAGTATTTTTCTACAAGAAGAAAAGGAAGAAAAAGACGAACCCATTAAATTAATCAAAAAAGACCAAACTGAAAATTCTACTTCACAATCCACGCAAGATACATACAAATTTCCCATACCACAAGAATCACAAAATCTGCAAGAGCCTAACCCTGAAGTGCTTAGCTCCAAAGAAGATTTATCACCCAAAGAATCACCCAAGCCTATCAAAGCCTATCCTAAAAAACTTTACTCTGCCACACCCTTTAGCGCTTATTACGACAAAGATCCAACCGATGCAACGCGTAATTGTCTTGTCCCTAATAATCCAGAATCTTCGCAAAATCAAGCTCCAGCAGTCAATGAAGTTGAAGCCATAACCAAAAATGAAGCCCAACAAGCTTCAGAAGATGAAGATATAAAAGCCATTCAAACTGCCATCAAAGAAGAGCTACAAAAAGCACAAGATTTCTTACATTATCAAACCCAAGAATCATCACCTCAATTTGTAGAAGTAGAAAATGAAATTGTTCAACAAGAAACACAAGCAGCGATAGAAGAGAAATCTGAGGACAAAAAGGACATAACACCAAATTTAGATCACTTAGCAAAAACAAATCCGCAAACAACCTTTGAAGAATCCTCTCTACAAGAATCGCCAATTAATCCCATTCCACAAGAAGCTCCTCTTTTGAAAAATATTAACTTTCCCGTTTATGGCTATGGAAATACCTTTAATCAAGCACCACAAGAAATAAATCCAAACTCTACCCTGCAAGAATTACCACAACAAAAATCGCAAGAAAATGCACCTACACCTATCACTCCGCAATCCCAACAAGAAACTTTAGAAATTTTACAAAATGCCATTAGGGAAAAGAGAGATTTAACCCTACAATTTAAAGAAGAAATCACCCTAACCCCCACAAAGATTCCTCTAGAATCTAACCAAAACCAACAAAACCAATCCACTCCAAATGCCCAAGAATCTATAACCCAAACAACTCCCCAAACGCCACAACCTCAAACCAATACCACCCAAGTTAAAATCCTTGAAGAAAATCAAAATCTCCTCAAAGAAATTGAAACAAACACAGAATTAAAGCCTATTCAAACCGATTTTATTTTGCCTAAGCTTGATTTTCTACAAACTCCCCAAGAAGAGAGAATCGAGATTGATGAAGATGAAATTGATAAAAAAATTAATGATTTACTCAACAAACTTCGTATGTTTAAGATTGAAGGCGATATTGTTCGCACTTATTCAGGACCTATTGTTACAACTTTTGAGTTTAGACCAAGCCCCAATGTTAAAGTCTCGAGAATCCAAACACTTCAAGATGACCTAGCAATGGCTTTAAGGGCAAAAACCATTAGGATTCAAGCTCCAGTCCCAGGGAAAGATGTTGTCGGCATTGAAATTCCAAATAGTCAAATCCAAACCATTTATTTGCGTGAAATCCTAGAAAATGAAATTTTTCAAAATGCAGCTTCTCCGCTTACCTTGGCTTTGGGCAAAGACATTGTGGGGAATCCTTTCGTTACCGACCTTAAAAAACTCCCCCACTTACTCATCGCAGGAACAACAGGAAGTGGAAAAAGCGTGGGAATTAATGCAATGATTCTCTCCTTGCTTTATAAAAACTCTCCTGATACGCTAAGATTACTTATGATTGATCCAAAAATGCTTGAATTTAGCATCTACAATGATATTCCACATTTACTCACCCCAGTGATCACGCAACCCAAAAAAGCAATCATCGCACTTGATAATGCAGTCAAAGAAATGGAAAGACGCTACACACTAATGAGTGAAGCACGAATTAAAAATATCGAAAGTTACAACAAAAAAGCTGAAATCGAAGGCTTTGAACCTTTCCCTTATATTGTAATTGTAATTGATGAGTTAGCAGATTTAATGATGAGTGGGGGCAAAGAAGCCGAACTTTCTATCGCACGCTTAGCACAAATGGCGCGTGCTAGCGGCATTCATCTTATTGTTGCCACACAAAGACCAAGTGTTGATGTTGTTACAGGCACCATTAAAGCCAATCTACCCTCACGCATTAGCTATAAAGTGGGGCAAAAAATTGATTCTAAAGTGATTTTAGATAGTTTTGGTGCTGAATCACTTCTAGGGCGTGGCGATATGCTTTTCACACCACCAGGTGGAGGAATAGTAAGACTTCACGCACCATGGAGCACAGAAGAAGAAATCGAAAAAATTGTAGAATTTATCAAATCGCAACGACCTGTGCAATACAATGAAAACTTTATGCCTAATGAAGATGAAACTTTAGGGCTAAATTATGAAGGCGAGACAGATGAACTCTATGAAGAAGCCAAAAGAATTATGTTAGCTGACAACAAAACTTCTATTAGCTATATTCAAAGGCGATTAGGAATTGGCTACAATAAAGCGGCCAACATTGTAGAGCAAATGACTGCTAGAGGCTTTTTAAGTCAGCCAAATTCTAAGGGAGCACGTGAAATCATTGGCGAATAATGATTAATCTACTCTAAAAATATGTAATTTTAAGTAAATTTTTGATAGACTTATTTACTTTAAGTATTTTTATTTTTGGAGTAGAGAAAGTATGAATCCGAGTTTAAAGGTCAATAAAATCAATAGTGCAAATGCAAATGCACAAGCTACTATCGCACTTAGCGAACTAGATAAAAAAATCGATCAAGTTACTAAAGCTGCCGGCAAGAATCTCAAGATTGATGGTTTTAGAAAAGGAAAAATTCCAGCAGCAGTTATCAAATCGCGTTATGGCAAACAACTAGAAACAGATGCGCAAAGAGAATGTGTGCAGGATTTATTACAAGAAATCCTAAAAGAACTCAATATTAAACCCAATGCTCTTATAGGTGATCCAAGAATTACAAAATTTGAAAAAAAAGAGAATGGAATTGAACTAGAAATTGAATTAAGTTTAGCACCAGACATTCCATTAAATGATGTAGAAAGCTGTATCCCAGAAGTCAAGATTCCAGAAGTTACTGAGGAAGAAATCAATCAACGATTAGAAGAAATTGCTGATGCAAGAGCTCCACTTGTAGGCATAGAGGATGCCAGAAGAAAACTCAAAGATGGCGAATATGCAAAAATTGATTTTGAAGGCTTTATTGATGGAAAACCTTTTGAAGGCGGCAAAGCAGAAAATTATCTTTTGAAAATCGGTAGTAAATCTTTCATTGAAGGCTTTGAAGATCAACTCATTGGAATGAAAAAAGATGAAGAAAGAGAAATACAAGTCACTTTCCCAGAAAATTACCACGCTGCAAATTTAGCAGGAAAACCAGCAACTTTCAAAGTCAAACTCAATGAAATCCAAACTAAGGGCAAAATAGAAATTGATGATAATTTTGCCAAAACACTCTTACCTGAAGAAAAAGAAGCCAATGTAGCATTACTCAAAGAAAAAATCAAAGATCAAATTGCCGCAGAAAAAAAACAAGCACTTTATAACAACGAATTAAAAGCAGTTTTAATTGAAAATCTCCATAAAGCTATTGATTTTGATTTGCCTAATCTCATTGTTGAACAAGAAATGGATTTACTCTTAAAAAACGAATTCGCGAAACTTCCAAAAGAAGAGCAAGAGAAACTCGCTAAGGATACCGAAGCACTTAAAGCCAAACGCGAAGAACAAAGAGATGCAGCACAAAAAAGTGTCAAATCTACTTTTATTATTGATGCAATCGCAAAGCGTGATAATATTGATATTAATGAAAATGAAATCCTTAATACTATCTATTATGAGGCAATGGCAATGCGTCAAGATCCAAAAATGGTTTTAGAATACTACAAAAATAACAACCTTATTCCTGCTATCAAAATGGCAATGCTAGAAGACAGAATCTTAACTAATCTACTCAATAAGAACGCCAAATGAGTTATTATGTCCCTATTGTCATAGAAAAAACTGGGCGTGGTGAAAGAAGCTATGATATTTATTCAAGACTTCTTAAAGATCGAATTATTATGCTAAGTGGGCAAATTGATGATGGAGTTGCAGCTTCCATTGTCTCTCAACTCCTTTTTCTAGAGGCAGAAGATCCACAAAAAGATATTTACCTTTATATTAACTCTCCAGGCGGAGTCGTTACAAGCGGACTTAGCATTTATGATACTATGAATTACATTAAACCTGATATTTGTACAATTTGTATCGGACAGGCAGCTAGTATGGGTGCATTTTTGCTAAGCTGTGGGACAAAAGGAAAGCGATATTCTTTGCCTAATTCAAGAATTATGATTCACCAACCTTTAGGCGGTGCACAAGGACAGGCTACAGATATTGAAATCCAAGCAAAAGAAATCTTACGCCTAAAAGCAACTTTAAATGAAATTCTAGCAGATAACACTAATCAATCTTTAGAAAAGATTGCTAAAGATACGGATAGAGATTTCTTTATGAGTGCCAAAGAAGCCAAAGATTACGGCTTAATTGATAATATCTTAACAAAAAGTTTAAAATAGGGCTTTAACAATGAAAGAAGATTTAGAGGGTGCGAATTTACCTAATTTTGAATCTAATGGAATTGAAGAAAAACCTTCTAGCTTTGATTCCATTCCTTCTTTTGATTCAACTGATTCGAATAGTAGCATTCAAAGTCAAGAAGAATTAAAACCCGCAAATGATGATTCTATAGAATCTTATGGAACACAGGTAATTCAAGCACTTCTCTCTAATGGCATTCCCCCCACACCTTGTAATTATAAAATCTATTTTGAAAAACTCTTAGAAGACAAGCCTCAAGACTTCAAAAACAATGCTATGCAATTCCTTCAAGCCGAATTCATCCCTTCTGAAAAACAAGCATTACTTGAAAATAAAGTGCTTAAAGCTCAAAATTATATGGTTAGCACTCTACGACTTGTCGGTGCTCTTTTTAGCAATTTTCAATTACTTCAAAATATCCTCAAAAAACACGAAAGAGAAATTGATTCTGTTCAAAATGCTAATATTCTACAGAATGTCATTACCCTTTTTGAAAAAGAACTCAAAAAGATTGGTGAAATCTCAACCAAGCAACTCAAAGATATCAAAATGTCATATGATAAAACTGCTATGGCAATCGACAATATCACTCAAGAGATTATTTGTGATAGTCGTTATAATATTTACAATCAACGCTTCTTAGAAACCAAAGTCCAAATGGAATGTCAAGAATCAGCTATCGACAAACATAAATCCTCTCTGCTTTTACTCAAAATTACAAAAAATCTAGAAAAGAAAGTAACCTCGGAAAAAAATGCAATTTTAATTAATAAAACCATCACTAAAATACTTCAAAAAATAGCCAATCGCAGCGATATACTTGCCTATTATGGAGAAGGCATATTTGGTCTTTTGCTTAATCACAGAGACAAAGAGAGTGCTAAACGTTTTGCTAACAACCTTTCTGAAAAAGTTGTAGAGACTAACATTTATCTTGGAGATGAAGAATTATCTTTAAGTATTTGTAGTGGAATCTGCGAAATCAATGAAAAATCAAAATCCAAAGAAATTCTTAAAAATACTCTTGAAGCCCTCAAAAAAGCTTCAAGCAATAATCTTTCCTTTGTTGTTTATGGAGAAAAATAATGTTAGAAGTCATCACTTATCCAAACCCCATTTTACGACAGATTTCTCAGCCTATTGAAGTGTTTAATGAATCATTGCACGAACTTTTAGATTCGATGTATGAAGTTATGCTTCAAAAAAATGGAGTTGGTATCTCTGCAATCCAAGTTGCCAAACCCATTCGTGCATTACTCATTTGTCTGCCTGATGAAGAAGGAAATCAACATAAAGAAGATTTATTAGAAATTATCAATCCACAAATTTTAGAAAAAGATGGTGAAATAATCTTCAATGAAGGTTGCTTAAGTGTCCCCGAATTTTACGAAGAAGTCAAACGTGCTTCTTCTTTAAAAGTAGCCTATCAAGATCGCTATGGAAACCCAAAAGAAATGGAAGCTAAGGATTATTTAGCAGTTGCCTTGCAACACGAAATTGATCATTTAAATGGTATTTTATTTATCGATAAACTCTCTATTCTCAAACGCAAGAAATTTGAAAAAGAACTTAAACAAAAAAGGAAAGGGTGAAAAATGGCACTAAACCTTCTGTATTGTGCCGCACAAGAAGGTTTAGAAGCTAAAAAAGTGGAGGTGGAAGTAAGCTTTACAAAAGCACTTCCCTCTTTTCAGATCACTGGATTAGCAGGTAATGCAATCCAAGAATCACGCCAAAGAGTCCAATCTTCCCTACTTTCTAATGATTTTAAATTTCCTCCTTTAAAAATAAGTGTTAATCTCTCACCATCAGACTTGCCCAAACAAGGTAGTTTTTATGATTTACCCATTGCACTTTTGATAGCACTTTATGGACATTGCGATTTCACATTTGATGACAAAAAACCCCAAAAATATTTTGCCTTTGGAGAGTTAGGACTTGATGGAAGGGTTAAAGACACCCCTTCTATTTATCCTTTACTCTTTTCTCTTTTAAGCCAACAAGAAAACCAAGATAGCATTTTTATACTTCCAAAAAGCGCAAAAGATTTTTACTCCACATTACCTAATTTAAGAGCCTATTTTGTAGAAACACTCAAAGAAGCCATTGAAATTTTAAAATGCCCACCACCTTTAGAATCCACAACAACTAATCTGCCCTTTGATTATGAAACAATTGGTGATGAAAAATATTACTTAAACACCCACTTTCCATTAGATTTTAAAGACATTATTGGGCAAGAAAGAGCTAAAAGAGCAGCACTCATAGCCGCTTGTGGCTTCCATAATATTTTATTTGAAGGCAGTGCAGGAAGTGGAAAAAGTATGATTGCCTCTAGAATCCCTTATATCCTACCTCCACTTACCCTATCTGAAATCTTACAACTTGCCTCAACCACCTTAAAAATCTCCGCACAACGCCCCTTTAGAAATCCCCATAATAGTGCCACAAAAGCAGCGATTCTAGGAAGTGCTGTTGGTCAAAATGTCAAATATGGAGAAATTAGTCTCGCACACCTTGGAGTTTTATTTTTTGATGAGTTACCCCATTTTCCAAAAAATCTCTTAGAATCACTAAGGGAGCCCTTAGAAAACCATCATTTCACTATCTCACGCCTTCAAGCAAAAATCACCTGTCCTACAGATTTTATGTTTGTTGGCGCAATGAATCCCTGTCCTTGTGGAAATTTGCTAAGCGTCTCAAAAGAATGCCGTTGCAACCAAAAAGAAATCAATGCTTATAAAAATAAAATTTCCGATCCCTTTTGGGATAGATTAGATTTATTTGTATCCATGCAAGAAGGTATGCAAACTAGGCACACCATCACTTCAAAAGAAATGCACACTCAAATCTTAAATGCTTTTAGATTCCAAAAAACACGCAATCAAAAATGCTTTAATGCGAGATTAGAAGGGGAAAATCTAAAAAGTTTCTGTATTTTAGGTGATCAAGAAAAAGAAATCTTAAAATTAGCAAAAGAACGCTTTTCTCTCTCTTCTAGAGGAGTAGATAAAATATTAAGAACTGCAAGAAGTATTGCTGATTTGGCTCTAAGTGAAAAAATTTCCAAGGAACATTTACTAGAAGCTTTGAGCTATCGTAAAGTTTCCTAATTTGTTACCAAAATTCACAAAAATTACAAACTCATAATATTTTCCAATAAAAATATATTTAACTTTTCTGTTAATATTAAAACACATTTCAAATATTAGGAGAAAAAATGAAATTACTTGTTGCACTTTTTTTGGCTCTATCTTTTTTATTTGGAGCTGTTGATTTAAATAAAGCAAACAAAGAGGAACTTATGAGCATCAAAGGAATCGGAGAAGCAAAGGCACAAGCTATTATTGACTACCGCGAGAAAACACCTTTTAAATCTATTGATGACTTAAAAAATGTAAAGGGATTTGGCTCAAAGAGTATTCAAAAAATTCGCAAGGATCTTGTAGTAGAAACACCCAAAGAATAATAATTCAAAAGGCTTTGATTAAGATTATTTATCAAAGTTTCTACTAAGTTTGCAAAGAATATAATTTTAAATTCTTAATTTATATTTAACGAGGTTGGAAATGGCATTACAAGTGTATTACGACAAAGATTGTGATTTAGGGTTAATCCAAAAGAAAAAGGTGGCAATTATCGGTTTTGGGTCTCAAGGACACGCACACGCGGAAAACTTACGAGATTCTGGAGTAGAAGTTGTTATTGGGCTTTATAAAGGTGGCAAAAGCTGGGCAAAAGCAGAAGCAAAAAACTTCAAAGTCCTTGAAGTAAGTGAAGCCACAAAGTGGGCTGATGTAGTGATGATTCTAATCCCTGATGAATTACAAGCCGATGTGTTTGAACGCGACATAAAAGCAAATTTGAGTGAAGATAAAATCATTGCTTTTGGGCACGGATTTAATATCCATTTTGGACAAATCAAAGCACCAAAAGGCGTAGGCGTGATTATGGTAGCACCAAAAGCACCCGGACACACAGTGCGAAGCGAATTTGTAAAAGGTGGCGGAATCCCTGATCTCATCGCGGTAGAGCAAGACACAAGCAAAGGCGATGCAAAGGCGATTGCACTAAGCTATGCGAGTGCGATTGGCGGTGGTAGAAGTGGGATTATTGAAACGACTTTTAAAGATGAAACTGAAACCGATCTTTTTGGTGAGCAAGCCGTGCTTTGCGGTGGTGTAAGTAGTCTTGTTAAAGCAGGATTTGAAACACTTGTAGAGGCTGGATACCCTGAAGAAATGGCGTATTTTGAATGTTTGCATGAGCTTAAGCTAATCGTGGATTTAATCTATGAAGGTGGCTTGGCAAATATGCGATATTCTATCTCAAATACCGCAGAATACGGCGATATGGTAAGCGGTCCTAGAGTGATTAATGCTGAATCTAAAAAAGCGATGAAAGAGATTTTGAGCGACATTCAAGAAGGACGCTTTGCAAAAGACTTTATTTTAGAGCGTAAAGCAGGTTATGCGAGAATGAATGCAGAACGCAAAAATCTAGCCAACCATAAAATCGAGCAAGTGGGCGAAAAACTTCGCGCTATGATGCCTTGGATTGGCGCAAACAAGCTTGTCGATCAAAACAAAAACTAATTTTTATAAACTCCCAAATTTCTAATTGGGAGTTTTGTATTTCAAGCAAACAAACTCTAGCTTTTTACATACATTCCACAAAAGCCCCTAAATTTTACAATGTTAGAAGCTTTCTGTAGTGATTAATTTATTTTTGTGCTTTATACATTTCTTCTTCTATATGGATATAAAAATCTGCAACTTCTCCATAAGCTTTTCCCCAAGCCTCAATTACCTCATCATTAGCTGCATCACCTAACACTTCTTTGATAGCTACAAGCAGACATTCCCCTACAAGTGGATAATGTTCAGGCAAAACATTCAAACTTACATGAGTTTTTCCAATGGATTCTACAGAGCGGCGAATCTTTTCTAGATCATCAATATTATTAGCCGCATTTAAAATCGCCATTGCTAAGGCTTTTGGCTGTTTTCCATTTTTTTGTTTTTCCATATCGAACATTCCTTGCACTTGTGGGTAACGACCAAAAAGCTCACGATAAAAAACTTTTGTAATATCCTCTCCATATTGTTTGAGCGCTGGAATCGTGCTTTTTACAATCTCTTTAGTGTGTGAATCTAACATTACTTATCCTTTTATTTTAAATTAAAACCGATATTGTAAGAAAAAATCAAAATAAAAAAATTGATTCAAGTTAATTTTACGCCATAAAAAATACTTTTTTTTAGCTAAACACTCAAAAGAATAAAGACAATCAAAGTTTTAAGGTTTTTTGTGTAGAATTTCAAGCAGTTAATCTTTATTTTTGGAGTGAAATATCAAAAAATTCTTGTTTTATTTTCTAAAATTTCTGCCATTTTTACTGCTTTCGCCACTTTTTGGGCGTGAAATCACAAGTGCTTGGGCGATGAATGCTGGAAATCTCAATCCTCATCTTTATTCACCCAACCAAATGTATGCTCAAATGATGCTCTATCAATCTTTGGTGCGTTTTGATGGTAAAAAATTTGTAGGCGAAATTGCTAAGTCTTGGAAAATCTCCAAAGATGGTAAAACTTACACTTTTTTTCTCAAAGACAATCTTGCATTTTCTGATAGAAGCCCACTTGATGCTTATGCTATAGAGGCAAATTTTAATGCTATTTTAGATAACAAAGCACGGCATTTGTGGCTTGGAATCACACAAAAAATTGCCTATGCCAAAGCACTTGATTCCAAAACCTTTGAACTCAAACTCACAACTCCCTATATTGCTACTCTTAATGAGCTTAGTCTCCCACGCCCTTTTAGATTTATCGCACCAAGTGCAATGATCAACAATTCAACTAAAAATGGCATAAAAGCCCCCATTGGAAGTGGCGCTTGGATATTAAAAGAAAGCAAACTAGGTTCTTATGATATTTTTATTCCAAACCCAAATTATCAAGGCAAAAAATCTGAAATTTCAAAACTCACAATGAAAATCCTACCCGATCCAAACTCTAGAATCTTAGCTTTTGAAAGTGGATCATTGGATATTTTAGTAGGCAAAGATTCACTCTCACGAGAAAACTTTTTACGCCTTAGCAAAAATCCTAAATACCAAACCATCACTTCTAGCCCACAAGGCACTTTTCACCTTGTTATTAATGCTAACAATCAACGCCCCACTCACGATATTAATTTACGCCAAGCTCTATTAGAATCAATTAATCGCCAAGCCATTTGGGAGAAGATTCTACTCCAAATTGACAAACCAGCCCATAGCCTTTTTAACCCTCAATTAGAATTTTGTAGCACACAGCCACAAGCTCCTGCCTTTAACCCAAAAAATGCTCAAAACTATCTCCTAAAAAGCACTTACAAGCAAGAAGCTCTTAATCTTGTGTATATTGCAAATAATCCCATTCAAAAAACAATTGCCGAAGCCATCCAAAATGATTTAAGTAAAATTGGTATCAAAATTAAACTCAATGCCACAGAGCCAATTTATTTCTTTCAAAGGCAGAAAAATGGCGATTTTGACTTGATCTTTAATGAAACTTGGGGGAATCCTTATGATCCACATTCCTTTATTGCTTCAATGCTAACCCCCTCTCACGCCGATTTTGCCGCACAAAAAGATTTAGATTCTCGCAAAGAAATAGAAACACTTATCCACACTATCCTTAGCCAAACTAATCCTGATATTCTCCAAGCAAACTACACAAAATTACTCAATCTCCTCAATGAAAGTGCAATTTATCTTCCTTTTAGCTATGGAGTGGTGCTTGGAATTTACAACAAAGAACGCATCAAATCCTATCAAATGGGCGTTATGGAAACAGAATTTCTCTTTGAGAATATGGAATTTTAATGCTTCTATTTCTTTGTAAAAGAATCCTACTTTTAATTCCTATTTTATTAGCCGTTTCTTTTATCGTCTTTGGAATCTTACGCCTAAGCCCTATTGATCCTGCTTTTGCCTACCTTACACAATCCCAGATTCCACCCACCAAAGAAGCCCTAGAAGCCACTCGAATCGAGCTTGGTTTGAATCTACCTTTTTTTGAGCAATATTTTCTTTGGCTAAAAAATCTCTTGAGCTTAGATTTTGGAATCTCCTATGTTACCAAACGCCCCGTGCTAGAAGATATTCTATATTATCTCCCCACTACTCTAAATTTGGCTTTGCTTTCTATGCTTGTTGTAATATTTTTTGGGGTTTTCTTAGGCATACTTGGCGCAGTCAAAAAAGGAAGTTGGGTAGATAAAAGCTTGAATGCTTTTGCTTTTTTTGGTGTATCAATACCAAGCTTTTGGTTTGGATTTTTGCTAATCTATCTCTTTACTTTAAAACTAGGGATTCTCTCTCCCTATGAGGATTTTTCACTCAAGAGCTATATCCTCCCTGTCATTACCCTAAGCCTAATGTCTATTGCCATTAATATGAAATTAGTGCGAGTAAGCTATCTAGAGCATCAAAGTCAAAGAAGTGTGTTATATGCCTATGCGAGAAATCTACCTAAACAAACCATTCAAAAACACATCTTAAAAAATTCTCTACTCCCTATTGTTACTTCCTTGGGTATGCACTTTGGAGAGATTTTAGGCGGAGCAGTAGTTGTAGAAATTCTCTTTGGCTTACCTGGCTTTGGAAGATATGCAGTGAATGCAATTTATAGCCACGATTACCCTGTCATTCAAGCCTTTATGATGATTATGGTTGTTATTTTTGTGTCTTTAAATCTCTTAGTAGATATTCTTCTCGCTTATCTTAACCCAAAAATCCGCTATGAGAATGCCTAATGCGTTTAAAAATTGCTCTTTTTCTTGCTTTGTGTTTGATTTTTATCGCACTCTTTGCACCTTGGATTTTTCCTTATGATCCCACCCTTGGAGATTTAGAACAAAAATTCTTACCCCCTTCAATGCAACATTGGTTAGGCACAGATCACTTAGGCAGGGATGTTTTAAGCCGTTTGGGTTATGGAGCTAGAATCTCCCTTTTTAGCGTTTTTGTCATTTCCCTATTAATCGCTCTAAGCTCTTTTTTGATTGGAATTATTGCGGGATACAAAGGCGGTTTCCTTGATAGTATTTTAATGCGAATTTGTGATGTATTTTTGACTTTTCCTACTTTTATTTTGGCACTTTTTTTCATTGCCATTTTTGGGGTTGGAATCACCAATGTTATTTTAGCCATTGTGCTTACGCATTGGGCTTGGTATGCTCGAATGATAAGAAGCATCACGCTTGAAATAAAAACTCAAAACCATATTCAAGCTGCTAAAATGCTTGGAGGAAATGATTTTATGATTATCATAAGACATATTTTGCCTGTTGTTTTTCTACAAATGATTATTCTTATTACACTTGATTTTGGGCATATGCTTTTACACATTTCGGGGCTTTCTTTTCTAGGGCTTGGTGTGCAAGCACCTATGCCAGAATGGGGAGTGATGATTCAAGATTCCGCACCTTATATTATGGAACATCCTATTTTAATGCTTTATCCAGGGCTTTGCATTTTTATTTCTGTGGCTATTTTTAACACCCTAGGGGAAGCCTTAAGAGATAAATATTCACTACCAATGGAAAAACAATGATAAGCCTTCAAGACTTTAGCCTTTTTGCTCACAAGAAACAAATATTGCACCACCTAAACCTAAATCTCAAAAGCAACCAAAGAGTCGCCCTTTTAGGTGAGAGCGGAAGTGGAAAAAGTCTTTTAGCAAGGGCTATTTTGGGGCTTTTACCCCAAGATTTTACAAGCTCTGGCACTCTCCAAAGTGATGAAAGATTCGGAGTAATCTTGCAAAATCCTGCAAGTTGCTTTGATTCAATCTTTACTTTAAGGCAACATTTCCTAGAAACACTCAAAGCTCATCATCTAAACACCCTAAAAGAAGATTCTTGGGGACTAAAGGAAGTGGGATTAAACCCTAACATTTTAGATTCTTATCCTTTTGAGCTAAGTGGTGGAACACTTCAGCGATTAATGATTGCCCTTAGCATTTGCATTCAGCCTAGCTTTATTATCGCAGATGAAATGACAAGCAATCTAGATTGCTTAGGCACACTTCAAATCTCCAATCTCTTGCTTTCCTTGCAGAAAAAAATGGGCTTTGGATTGCTTTTTATTACCCACGATCTCTCATTAGCAGCCAAAATGGCAGAAACAATCATCGTGCTTCATCAAGGGATAATTATCGAGCAAGGCGATAAAAATCAAATTTTAACCAATCCAAAACACCCTAAAACACAAGAATTACTAAGAGAAAATCAAAAACTTCTAAACACACCTTGGGGGGATTTCCGTGGAAAAATTACTTGAAGTCAAGCAGCTTACTCAAAGCTACAAAAAGGGGAGTTTTTTTTCTCAATCAAAAGAAGAGGTGATTCTAGAAAATATTAGCTTTTCGCTAACACAAGGCAAGAATCTAGGCATATTAGGTGAAAATGGTGCTGGAAAATCAAGCTTGGTAAGAATCTTACTTGGATTGAAAAAAGCTAAGAGTGGAGAAGTTATCATTATGGGTAAAAGGTATTTTAAAGGATCAGATCAAGAGATTCGCCAAAATATACAAGGAATCTTCCAAGATCCTCAAAGCTCTCTCAATCCTAGATGGAGTGCAAGAGAATGTATTTTGGAAGGATTAGAAAATTACCATTGCATCACCAACAAAAAACAACAGAGTGAAGAATTGGCAAAATTTGTAGGAATAAACCCCCTTGATCTTGATAAAAAAAGTCTCCATTTTAGCGGTGGGGAACAACAAAGAATCGCTATTGCACGCACCATAGCCTTAAAACCTAAAATTCTCATTTTAGATGAAGCATTTTCCAATCTTGATGTGCATTTACAAATGCAAATGATAGAGAATCTCAAAAAAATCCAACAAGAACTCACCCTAACGCTTATTGTCATTTCTCACGATTTAAGGGTTATTTTGCAATTATGTCAAGAAATTATTTTGCTCAAAAAAGGAAAAATTGTCTTCCAAACCTCCAAGCAAGAGGGCATTGAAAAAGCAATGTTACGCGATAAAACAGGAGTTTTTAAAGAGTTTTTAGAAGCAAGTTTTCAAAATACCTTTTTGCAAGTGGAATTAT
This sequence comes from Helicobacter canadensis MIT 98-5491, assembly GCF_000162575.1. Taxonomy (NCBI): domain Bacteria; kingdom Pseudomonadati; phylum Campylobacterota; class Epsilonproteobacteria; order Campylobacterales; family Helicobacteraceae; genus Helicobacter; species Helicobacter canadensis. The sequence continues at coordinate 304,241 of NZ_CM000776.2, read as the reverse complement.
GATATAATGAACTTTATTTTCTAAAAGCAAAGGACTAAAATGGGACCAAGTGTTCAGCAATTATTAATCATTTTATTAATTATTATTGTGTTGTTTGGGGCTAAAAAGATTCCAGATTTGGCAAAAGGTTTGGGTTCAGGAATTAAGAACTTCAAAAAAGCAATCAAAGATGATGAAGAAAATACAGATATTCACACCACAGAAGCCAAACCCGATAAAATCCAAAATGATTCTAATACAAAAGAAACAACCGCTTCCACAAATAATAACGAAACTACAAAAGTTTAACAATGTATTATAAAATCAAAAAAATTGTTGATGAAACACTTGGAATCACAAGTGTTTTAGAACAACCTCGCGATAAGAAGTTTGGGCATTTTGCCCTGCCGACTTTTAGTTTTGCAAAAAGCTTTAAAAAATCTCCCCAAGATATTGCACAAGATTTTGCAAAAAAGCTCGAATCCCTACCAGAAATTTCTAGTCTCAATGTTGTTGGTGGTTATGTTAATTTTTTCTTAAGTGATCTATTTTTAGAACAATGCACACAAGATTTCTTAAAACCACATCAAAAAAATGGAGAAAAAATTCTCCTAGAATATGTGAGTGCTAACCCCACAGGACCTTTGCATATTGGACACGCAAGAGGGGCAATTTTAGGTGATAGTCTATGTAGAATCGGGCGACATCTGGGTTACTCCATCACAACAGAATATTACATCAATGATGCAGGCTCACAAATTGAAAATTTAGGCAAATCCATTTATTATGCTGGAAGGCATTTGTTTTTTGATGATTCTTATGATTTACCAGAGGGCTGCTACAAGGGCGAATACATTTTAGATTTAGCCAAGGAAGCGAAAGATTGCTTTGGAATAGAATGTTTTGAAAATGAAAAATTCATCGAAAAACTAAGTCTTTTTGGCAAAGATAAAATGCTAGAAGAAATCAAAAGCAATCTTGCGGAAGCAGGAATCGTATTTGATAATTTTGTGAGCGAAAAAGAGCTTTATAAACAATGGGATGGCACACTAAAATCTCTAGAATCACACAATGGGATTTACAAACAAGAAGGTAAAATTTGGATTAAATCTACAGAATTTGGCGATGAGAAAAATCGCGTTGTTGTGCGTGAAAATGGTGAGCCAACTTATCTAGCTGGAGATATTATCTACCATAAAAATAAATTTGAACGCAAATTTGATAGATATATCAATATTTGGGGAGCTGACCACCACGGATATATTCAGCGAGTAAAAGCTGCCATTGAGTTTTTAGGCTATGATAGCAATCAATTAGAAATTTTACTCTCTCAAATGGTTGCCTTATTAAAAGGCGGAGAATCTTATAAAATGAGCAAAAGAGCGGGTAATTTTATCTTAATGAAAGATATTATAGAAGATGTAGGATCAGATGCATTGCGTTTGATTTTTTTAAGCAAAAGAGCCGATACGCATTTGGAATTTGATATTGAAGATCTAAAAAAACAAGATTCTTCTAATCCTGTTTATTATATTAATTATGCACACGCTAGAATTCACACACTTTTTTCAAAATCCAATTACACGCTAGAAACGCTGCAAAAAGACTTTAGCAATCTTAGCGAATCTTTGCGAGATTTACTTGTTTTAGCACTTAATCTCTCAAAAACACTTGAAGATTCTTTTATCCAAAGAAATCCTCAAAAAGTCGTAGAATATTTACGCACTCTCTCAAGTGAATTTCATCGATTCTATAATGAAGAAAAAATTCTCAACACTCCCAATGAAAAGACAATTCTAAGCGTCTTAAGTATGGTTGCACAATCGCTTAATGCCGGATTAGATTTGCTTGGAGTTAAAGCCAAAAAAAGTATGTAAAGGAAAACAATGAATAAAGCCGTTATATTCCCTGGACAAGGTTGTCAAAGCATCGGAATGGGAAAAAGCCTTTTTGAAAATAGTCAAGAAGTTAGAGAACTTTTCGAAAAAGCAAGCGATCTTTTAAAAGAAGATATGCAAAAACTCTGTTTTGAAGAAAATGATAAACTTAATCTTACACGCTATACACAACCTGCTATTTTACTTGTAAGCTATAGCGTTTTCCATCTCATTAAACCCAAAATTAATGGAGAAATCAATTTAGCATTAGGACATTCTTTGGGAGAATTTAGCGCACTTTGCGCAAGTGGAACTCTAAGCTTTGAAGAAGCCATAAAGCTAGTAAGCCAACGCGGAAGCCTTATGGAAGAATCTTGCAAAAAACAACAAGCAGGAATGATGGTGGTTTTAGGTTTAGAAGATTCTATGCTTGAAGAACTTTGTGAAAAAAAACGCAATGTAGGCTTAAAAGTTTGGTGTGCTAACTACAATGGCGATGGACAAATGGTTTTAGCAGGCAGCAAAGAAGATTTATCTGAACTTGAAGTGGAACTAAAGGGGCTTGGTGCTAAAAGAGCTTTAATGCTACCAATGTCTGTTGCAAGTCATTGCCCTATTTTAGAAAACATGTGCAAGGAATTTGAAATGCTTTTAGAAAAATCCTTACAAGAATCATTTGCATTCCCAATTGTTTCCAATGTTACTGCACGCCCTTATAATACTAAAACACAAGCCCTAGAACTACTCTCTAAGCAATTAATCTCGCCTGTGCTTTACAAACAATCCATTAGAGAAAACGATTCTAAAGTAGAACTCTTTATTGAATGTGGAGGAAATGTTCTCAAAGGCTTAAATAAACGCTTAACACAAAAAGAAACACTTTCTTTACAAACTTATGATGAAATCCAAAATTTCTTACAAAAGGACTAACAAATGACCATTGGTATTTTAGGTGCTATGCAAGAGGAAATCTCTCCTCTTTTAGATCATTACAAAACTTATGAAACTATTGCTTTTGGAGGCAATACTTTCTACAAAGTCTCTCTTGGTGATAAAACACTCATTATTGCGTGCAGTCGCATTGGTAAAGTGCATTCTAGCTTGAGTGCAGCCACAATGATTCTTTATTTTGGTTGCAATAAAATAATTTTTAATGGCGTGGCAGGCGGAATCAATCCAAACTACAAAATTGGCGATTTAGTCATTGGCGAAAAACTCTGCCAACACGATGTAGATATTACGATTTTTGGGCATCCTTTTGGGTATTTTTCTGAGGGCAAAATTTTTACACAAACCAATGAAGCACTCAACAAACTCGCTAAAGAAGTCGCCAAAGAATCAAACATTACCATTCACCAAGGAACAATTGCCACTGGCGATCAATTTGTGAGCAGCAAAGAAAGAAAAGAATGGATAAAAAAAGAATTTAACGCTGATGCAATTGAAATGGAAGGAGCAAGTGTGGCTGTAGTTTGCGATAATCTCAATACGCCTCTTTGTGTGATTCGCGCTATTTCTGATAATGCTGGTGATGAAGCACTTATTAGCTATGAAGAATTTTTAGAACATTCTGCCAAACAAAGTGCAGCACTTGTAATTAAAATGATTGAAAAAATCAATTAAGGGGAAATTATGCGTCTTATTTTGGTGCGTCACGCAAAAGCAGAGGATAGAAAACAATGGGAAGGGGAAGATGATTTAAAGCGACCACTTACCCTAAAAGGCAAAAAACAAGCCAAAAAAATCGCAAAATATCTCCATAAACGCTACCCAGAAGTGGATGCCATTATCTCCTCTTTAGCCCTACGTGCTTGTGACACTGCAAAATACATTGCCAAACTTCAAAAACACAGTACTTTTTTTCTAAGCCCATATTTGAATCCAGAAGTTGGTATTGATGGCTACAATAAACACCAAGATGAAATTGAGGAAGATTGGCAAACTCTTGTAATCGTTGGACACGAACCTACTATTAGCGAATTTGTCAAAAATATTTGCTCTAAAGGCGAACTAAACATCAAAATTCACAAAGGCTGTGTGATAGAACTAGAGCGTGAGGGCAATGAAAATTGGGCTTTAATTGGGCTAAGAAATTTTTAGGGAGGCGGATAAATGTTTGTAGGTTATCTTCCAGATATCATCAATAAATTCAAAAAAAATGAAGTTTTAACAAAGGTTTTTGGCTATCTTTGGGAAGCAATTGATGAAGAAAGTGAAGTCTTTGCAAGAATCTCCAATCTAAAAGCAGGTGAAAGCTTTGAAGTATTTTTTGATGGGGGAGCCAAAGCCATAGAACAAGCTTATCTCACCAAAACCCCACAAGAAGCCTTTTATGAAAGCCACCAAGCAATGGTTGATTTCCAAATGCTAGTTAATGGAAAAGAAATCTTTTTTGTCTCTCCACATAGCCTTTGTGAAGTCAAAACACCTCTAGATTCTACAAAAGATCTTATTGAATATCACAAAAGCCCTTATACCTCAAGCATCTTGCTTTTTAGGGGAAATCTAGCTGTTTTTGAAAGTATTGATGTCCATGCAGGAGGAATTGCTGTCAATACAAGCGAACTTGTTCAAAAAGTTGTTGTTAAAATCCCCAAAGAACTCATTAAATTGAATTTTTAGCGGATTGAAATATATTCAATCCACTATTTCCCATACTGCTTTATTACTACCTAACAAACTCACTCCCAATACCCGCACTAGTAAAAAGCTCTAAAAGCAATGAATGTGGGATTCTTCCATCAATAATATGGGCTTTTTCCACACCATTTGTAATACACTCCAAACAAGCCTCCACCTTAGGTATCATTCCCCCACTAATCACACCCTCATTGATTAGCTGCTTTGTTTCTTGCAGATTCAAGCTTTCAATAATATTTTTATTTGCGTCCAAAACACCTTGGGTATCTGTTAAAAAAATAGCCTTTTTAGCTTTTGTAGCAATAGCAATCGCACTTGCCGCACTATCAGCATTAATATTAAACCCAGGATGTCCTGATTCTTCCCCATAAGCAATGGGGGCAATCACTGGAATCAAATTTTGTGCTAAGAGATTGTCAATCACTTCACCTTTTGTTGCGATAATCTCTCCCGTGTAACCATATTTCCCATTCTCTTTTGGCTTAGCTAAAAAAAGTGAAGCATCTTTCCCACTCATACCCAAAGCACTCACTCCGTGATGATTTAAAAATGCGGTAATTTCTTTATTTATCTCTCCGCTTAATACCATTTCAACCACTTTTAAAGCATCCGCACTTGTTACTCTAACACCATTGACAAATTCACTCTCTATATTTAATGCCCCTAGTAATTCATTAATCCTTTTTCCCCCACCATGCACAATAATAGGCTTAATGCCAAGCATATAAAGCAACACAATATCCATAGCAAACTGCTCTTTTAACTCCGGATTAATCTGTGCAGCCCCCCCATATTTAATCACAATCTTTGAACCACGAAAAATTTTAATATAAGGAAGCGCATCAAGCAAAATAGAAACAATTTTTGAATAATTATGCATTATTTTCCTTTTTTCTTGTAAAATGTTTATGAAATTATAACTCAAAAAAGGAATTCAAAAATGCAAAATAACATTGTTTTTTTAGATGCTTTAAGTCTTGGCGAAAATAACATCAAAGAAAGCTTACAAAGCATCGGACATTATACAGAATACCCTACTACAAGCCCCAATGAAACTCTCAATCGTTGCAAAGGAGCTAACATTATCTTAACCAATAAAGTAGTTTTAAATAAAGAAATCTTAATGGCTCTAAAAGATACTTTAAAATTAGTTTGTATCACTGCTACAGGAACCAATAATGTTGATTTACAAACTGCTAAAGATTTAGGAATCGAAGTAAAAAATGTCGCGGGCTATTCTACAAAAGGTGTTGCCCAACACACTTTAATGATGGCATTAGCTTTGAGTGCAAAATTACCCTTTTATGATTCTTATTGCAAAAGTGGCGCTTATGCTAAAAGCCCGATTTTCACAAACTTATCCACACCACTAGAACTACTGGATAACAAAAAATGGGGAATCATTGGACTTGGAACTATCGGCTTAGAAGTAGCAAGACTAGCTAGTGCATTTGGCACTCAAGTGAGCTATTATTCCACAAGTGGCAAGAATCAAAACCCAAATTACCCTTGCATTACTTTAGAATCGCTTCTTAAAGAAAGTGATGTTATCTCCATTCACGCACCGCTAAATCCCTCCACGCAAAATCTATTAAACAAAAACAATTTATCTCTTATTAAAGAGGGCGGAATCCTCATTAATGTAGGCAGAGGCGGAATCGTGAATGAACTTGAATTAGCAGAAGAAATGCAAAAGCGTAAAATTTATGCTGGATTTGATGTTTTTAGTCAAGAACCTATGGTAGAAAATCATCCATTTTTAAACCCCAAAATTGCCGATCAATTTATTCTCACTCCACACAATGCTTGGGGCTATGAAAGCAGCAAAGAACTCCTTATAAAAGGCGTGTTAGAAAATATCCAAAACTTCCTAAAGGCTTGATACCGCCTTTAGATAAGCCCCATTTTCTCTTTGGCTTCTTGATAGGTTTTTTGAGCGATTTCTCTAGCTGTCTCTGATCCCTTTTGCAAGATCTCTTGCAAATAAGCAAAATCGCTAAAAAGCCTTTCATATGATTCTCGAATAGGGCGTAATCCCTCAATCACAACTTCTGCCACTTTTGTTTTTAATTCCCCATAGCCTTTCCCTACAAAGAACTTTTCAATCTCTTCTTTTGATTCTTTACTAAAACATTGATAAATATTCAAAAGATTATAAACTCCCGCACGATTCTCATCAAACGCAATAATGCCTTCTGAATCAGTTGTTGCTTTTTTGAATTTTCTCATAATTTCATCGGGGCTGTCTAAAAGCGCGATTAAATGGTTTGGCTTGTCTCCTGAACTCTTACTCATCTTTTTTGTTGGATCATCTAATCCCATAATTCTTGCACCCTCTTTTTGAATCAAAGGCTGGGGAACAACAAAAATCTCACCATAATCACGATTAAACCGCATTGCTGTATCGCGCGCTAATTCAATGTGTTGTTTTTGATCCTCACCTACAGGCACAAACTCGCTTTTATAAAGCAAAATATCTGCACTCATCAAATTTGGATAATTAAAAAGTCCTGCAAAAATACTTTTTGGATTCTTTTGGCTTTTATCCTTAAACTGCGTCATACGACTTAAATCGCCCATTGGCGTAATACAAGTTAAAAGCCACGCCAAAGAAGTATGCTCTTGAATCTCTGATTGAATAAAAAGCGTAGATTTCTGTGGATCAATACCGCAAGCAAGTAGCATCGCACAAAGCTCAAAAGTTTTTTCACGCAAAATCTTTGGATTCTGTGGAATCGTAATAGCGTGCGAATTAACCACACAAAAAATATTTTCATACTCTTCTTGGCGATCCACCCAATTTTTCACTGCACCCAAATAATTCCCCAAATGAATATCTCCTGTTGGCTGAATCCCAGAAAAAACGCGTGGTTGCTTTGTGGTTATTTTGGTTTGCATAGCAATCAATCCTTCAAAAAGTGTAATTTAAAGTGCGAATTATAACAAAACTTAAACTTTTTTGTTAAAATTTTACCCAAAGAATCTCACAAAAGGAGCACGATTGGATTTAGCCAAACCAACACTCACAAAGCGAATCATTCCCTGCCTTGATATTAAAGATGGACGCGTAGTCAAAGGTGTTAATTTCGTTGGTTTGCAAGATGCCGGAGATCCCATAGAAGTAGCAAAACGCTATAATGATGAAGGAGCGGATGAAATCACCTTTTTAGACATTACTGCCACCCACGAAGGGCGAAACACCACCATAGAAATGGTAAAGCGTGTCGCCAAAGAAATCTTTATCCCTCTAGCTGTGGGAGGTGGGATCTCTAGTCTAGAAGATATTTACAAACTGCTTAATGCTGGGTGTGATAAGGTTAGCTTAAACTCTTCTGCCATTGCAAATCCTAACTTCATCACACAAAGTGCAAAACGCTTTGGCTCACAATGTATTATCGTTGCCATAGATGCTAAGAAAAAAGCCACAGGAAAGGGCTGGGAAGTCTATACGCACGGCGGTAGAAAAAACACTGGAATCGACTTAGAAGAATGGGCACTAGAAGCTTACAATAGAGGTGCGGGAGAGATTTTACTCACTAGTATGGATTGTGATGGCACCAAAAATGGCTATGATTTAGTCCAACTCCAAAAAATCTCAAAATTAGTCCATATTCCACTTATTGCAAGTGGTGGCGCAGGAAGCAAGGAGCATATTTTAGAAGCCTTTTTGAATGGAGCTGATGCAGCACTAGCTGCTTCAATTTTTCATTATCAAGAAATCCAAATAGCAGACTTAAAGCACTTCCTTAAATCCAAAGGCATTCCTGTAAGAATCTAGCACAAAAACCAATGCAAACTTTAGAATCACTTGGCTTATTTGGGCTTTTTTGCATTTGCTTTATTTCAAGCAGCCTTTATCCTTTGGGCTCTGAAGTTTTTGTTAGCTTTTTTACCACTTTAGATTACCCCTTGTTTCTTGTGTGGAGCGTTGCTACTATTGGCAATACTCTAGGCTCTCTTAGCACTTATGCCATTGGCTATTGGGGAGAAAACTTTATTTTAGCTAAGCACTTCACAAAACCAAGAAATCTTGAAAAATATCTCATTTTTATCAATAAATATGGTTTTATAGGGGCATTTTTTAGCTTTTTGCCCTTTTTGGGAGATATTTTTGCATTTGTTTTGGGAGCTACTCGCTACCCTTTTTTAAAAGCCACCTTTTTTATTTTTCTTGGCAAAGGCTTACGATATTATCTGCTAATCTACCTAACCAAACTTTTCTATTTTTAACTATGTCAGAGTAAAGTAAGAATTCTTTATGTAAAATTTAAACATAAGCAAAAAATCCAAGATTTCTTTTGATAATGTATAGCATTATCTCTAGGCTACCAAGCAAGACAAAGCTAAGAATAGAAAGCAATATGCCACTTATAAACTATTGTTATTTTTTTACAAGGGAGGTTAAGATGCAATTTGAATCCAAAAAAGAATATGTAGCAAAACTACTTGGCGAAGAAGATACGATATTTATTATACCTGATTATCAGCGTCCTTATAGTTGGGGACAAGATGAATGTGAGCAGCTTTGGACTGATATAGTTAATGTATTTGGAGATGGAGAAAATATTGATGAGTATTTTTTGGGTTCTATTGTAACTTACAAAAATGATCAAAAGTTGCTTGAAATTATCGATGGGTAACAAAGAATTACTACATTGACTTTGCTTTTTAGAGCATTTTATGAGCACTTTAAAAATGAGGGCAAAAATGTTAAACAAGGTTATTTAAATGGTTTTGGAAGGTGTATTTGGAAATTTGATAGTGCTGATGAAGAATTATATTTTGATGAAATGCATTTGCGTAGTGAAGTGGAGTTTGATGACAACAAAGAAGAATTTGCAAAGCTTTTAAGCCAAGATATAGAGAATCTTGGGGATTTAAAATCAAAATATGCTAAAAATTATACTTTTTTCTATGACAAAATTTCTTCTTTCAAACAAGATACCGCCACCCAATGGGAACCATTTTGTAAAATGCTTTTAGGTAAAAAGCTTTTTGTATTGTTTATTACATGTGATAGTCAAGAATCGGCTATGACTATTTTTAATACTCTAAATTCTCGCGGTATGCCTTTATCTAATGCAGATATTTTAAAGGGTTATATTTATAAACACAAAAAGACAGACAAGGATAAAAAAGAGTTTGCTCAAAGCTGGAAAAATTTATATTCTAAAGTTGATGATGACAAAGAAATCAAAAGCTTAGATTTTTTATTTTTGCAATTTATGCATATTATTCGCGCTCAACACGAAGATTTTGATACAACAACCCAAAGCGTTTTAAACTTTTTTACAAAAAAAGATAAAAAAGTGTATTATGGAGCTTTTGGGAATTGGTTATATAAAGATGAAACTATGCCTTTTATTTTACATTTGGCTGACTTTTGGCTTAATCCGCAAGATTATCTTAGTAGGAAATCAACAAACTACCTAAAAATCTTAAATCTTTTTCAAAATGATGCTTGGAAAAGCTTTGTAAGTTGCTTGGTATGGAAAAATCATCATAAATTTAATCAGGATGATTTTAATATCGCAAAATTTAGCGAAGATTTTGATAAATACTTACCAAAATTAACAACAATATCAAGCTTATTGCTTTTGAATAATAATGCCACCATTAATACCACTAAAGAGATAATCTTTAAAATGAATGTAGCCCTAAAAACTAATGATTGGAGTAATATTCAAATCAAGCAACAAATGCCAAATTTTGAAACCTTTTTGCAAAACCTAGAAAATATGGATAGCAGAAAAATAAAATTCATACTCTTTTTATATGCGAATATTTACGCTGATTTTACTGAAAATGTCAATACAGCTAAGCTTCAAATAGAGCATATTTTGCCAAAACAATGGCAAAATGCAAATTTCAATGGTTGGAATGAGAATCTACACAACCAATATTTAGAACAAATTGGTAATAAGATTCTACTTCCTGATAAAATCAACATCAAATGCTCCGATCACTTTTTTGCAAAAAAGCAAGATGGGTATAAAAAAAATCACAGACTTAAAAGAAGTTTATGACTTAAGCACAAGAGAGAAAAAAGAGTGGCTAAAAGAAGATATTGAATCTAGAAATAAAGAAATTTATCAAAGATTATATGAGTTTTTCACCAAGCATATCTAAACGCATTCACTTAAAATAAAAGGCAAAATCTAGCTTTACGCTTCTCTGCCTTTTATCACTAAACCTTATTCAGTCTTTTACTTATAAGCTGCTTGCAAAGCTCTTTTCTTAGCAAATCCAAACGCTATCTCCTTCTATCTTTATTTCTTTCTATATTTCTATATTTATTCCACCCAAATACCTTAAAACATTTCAACCCATTCCTTTCTTAATCCTATTAGCTTTCTTACTTCATAGTCATTCTTTAATTTATTTATTAACTTAACTTCATTAATTTTATTTACTTCACATTATAAAATTCTTTAACGATAATTATCTTATTCTATCTTTATTTCTTTCTATATTTCTATATTTATTCCACCCAAATACCTTAAAACATTTCAACCCATTCCTTTCTTAATCCTATTAGCTTTCTTACTTCATAGTCATTCTTTAATTTATTTATTAACTTAACTTCATTAATTTTATTTACTTCACATTATAAAATTCTTTAACGATAATTATCTTATCTACAATAAACACAATCAACTACTTTAAATCTCTAAAATATTAAAAAATAGAATAAATTAAAAAAATTTAAACCAAGTAACAAAGTATAAAAACCAACAAACAAAGATTACAAAAAACTATATAATACTCTTTATAAATAAAATACACCAAATTTACTTACTCTAGCAACTCTTTATTATCCCACCCTTTCCCTTTTACACTAGAATTTCTATCTTTTATTTTTTCAGTTTCTCCCCAACAATCCTAATGTTAAAAATTACAAAGCTCATCATCAAACACCCACAAACCTATACAAAAACCTATACAAACCTTAAATTTACCATTTTAAAATATTTATATTTTATTCTATTACCTTCCAATACACAACTCACACATTATTGATTAAGCAACCTATTTGCATATAATAAGACTATTTAAAAATATAAAATAATATTATTATCTTTAAACCAAATACTATTTCTCTTTTTTAAGACAAATTTACCGCTAACAATAAGCAATATCTCTTATATTAAAATAACTTTTTTCTTTAATAGTTTTCAAGTATTTTTATTTTTATTATCTAAATCTTATATTTCTTATATCCATTCACACACTTATTATCTATATTATCTTATAATTCTTTTCTATCTATTCAATGATTTAGTTAATATAAGTTTTACAAGGGAGAAATAAAAAGCAGTTTAACTCATTTTCTTTTACACTCTCATCTCCGCACCGTCCTACTTTACCACATCTGAAAGTTGCAGTATCATCAGCGAAGAAGAGCTTAACTTCTAGGTTCGGAATGGAGCTAGGTGGAACCTCTTCTCTATTAGCACGAAGATGACAATGTAAAAAAAGCCTATTAGTATCAATCACTAACTAAGATTTAAGAGTGCTTTACACTCATTAAGGCAGTGGCTTAAAGTCTTTATATTAAGCCAATCGGTCTATTAGTAGTAGTCAGCTAAACATATTACTATGCTTACACCCCTACCCTATCAAGCAGGTAGTCTTCCTGCGACCTTCAGGGATTGTTCATCTTGGAGTTGGCTTCACGCTTAGATGCTTTCAGCGTTTATCACATCCATACGTAGCTACGCTGCGATGCCCATAGCAGGACAACAGCTACACCAGTGGTATGTCCATCCCGGTCCTCTCGTACTAGGGACAGATCTCCTCAACAATCCTACGCCCACGGCAGATAGGGACCGAACTGTCTCACGACGTTCTGAACCCAGCTCGCGTACCGCTTTAAATGGCGAACAGCCATACCCTTGGGACCTGCTCCAGCCCCAGGATGCGATGAGCCGACATCGAGGTGCCAAACCTCCCCGTCGATGTGAGCTCTTGGGGGAGATCAGCCTGTTATCCCCGGGGTACCTTTTATCCTTTGAGCGATGACCCTTCCACACAGAATCACCGGATCACTATGACCGACTTTCGTCTCTGCTTGACTTGTTTGTCTTACAGTCAGGCTGGCTTATGCCATTACACTCTACAAATGATTTCCAACCATTTTGAGCCAACCTTTGCAAGCCTCCGTTACTTTTTAGGAGGCGACCGCCCCAGTCAAACTACCCACCAGGCATTGTCCTACTAGAGGATAACTCTAGCTAGTTAGCAGACAGAAACATTAAGGGTGGTATCTCAACGATGGCTCCATCTCTACCAGAGTAAAGATTTCATAGCCTCCCACCTATGCTGCGCATAATGCTCCCATCGGCAGTGCCAAGCTGTAGTAAAGGTCCACGGGGTCTTTCCGTCTTGCCGCGGGTAGGAGGAATTTTCACCTCCACTACAATTTCACTGAATCACTCTTTGAGACAGCTCCCATCTCGTTACGCCATTCATGCAGGTCGGTATTTAACCGACAAGGAATTTCGCTACCTTAGGACCGTTATAGTTACGGCCGCCGTTTACTCGGGCTTCAATTCAAAGCTTCGCCTTGCGGCTGACTAATCCTCTTAACCTTCGAGCACCGGGCAGGCGTCACACCTTATACTTCCTCTTACGAGTTGGCAAAGTGCTGTGTTTTTGGTAAACAGTCGGGAGGGACTCTTTGCTGAGACCTAATTGCTTAGGCACACCTTATCGCGAACTTACGGTGTTAGTTTGCAGAGTTCCTTAAAGAGAGTTCTTTCACGCGCCTTAGAATACTCATCTCATCTACCTGTGTCGGTTTGCGGTACGGGCAACATTAGCTAAACTTAGAAGCTTTTCTTGGCACGACGATCTTAACAATTCTCTCATCCATCCGAAGACTTCAGAAAGCCTGTTGGGTTTGGGATACGGGAGCGGATTTGCCAATCTCCTAACTTGCACCCTTCGGCTAGCATTTCTATCGGCTAGCTTGTCTTGACCCTATGCGTCCCTCCATCGCACACTAATGTTGGTATTGGAATATTAACCAATTTTCCATCGACTACCCCTTTCGGACTTGTCTTAGGACCCGACTAACCCTACGATGACGAGCATAGCGTAGGAAACCTTAGATTTACGGCGAAGTGGATTCTCACCACTTTTATCGCTACTCATTCCTGCATGCTCACTTCACACCGCTCCACCACTCCTTACCGGTATGGCTTCAACGCTGATGTGAACGCTCTTCTACCACTGTGCATCAGCACAATCTACAACTTCGGTGTCTATCTTAGCCCCGTTATATTTTCAGCGCAAAATCACTAGACCAGTGAGCTGTTACGCTATCTTTAAAGGATGGCTGCTTCTAAGCCAACCTCCTGGTTGTCTAAGTAACTTCACATCTTTTTCCACTTAGAATAGAACTTTGGGACCTTAGTTGGTAGTCTGGGTTGTTCCCCTTTAGACGATTGATTTTATCACCCACCGCCTGACTCCCAAGATACGGTAATAGGTATTCGTAGTTTGACAGGGGTTGGTACCGCGGTGAGCAGCCCTAGCCCAATCAGAGCTCTACCCCCTATTACTATCACTTGAGGCTATACCTAAATATATTTCGAAGAGAACCAGCTATCACTGAGTTTGATTGGCCTTTCACCCCTATCCACAGCTCATCCCAACCCGTTTCAATGGGTACGAGTTCAGTCCTCCGGTGGGTGTTACCCCACTTTCAACTTGGCCATGGATAGATCACTCAGCTTCGGGTCTGCAGCATCTGACTTAAGCGCCCTTTCAGACTCGCTTTCGCTACGGCTTCACATTAGTTTAACCTTGCCAGATACCACAACTCGCAGGATCATTATGCAAAAGGCAGTCCATCACCCTGATAAATCATAGGGCTCTGAATGATTGTAGGCAAATGGTTTCAGGTTCTATTTCACTCCGCTCACTGCGGTTCTTTTCACCTTTCCCTCACGGTACTGGTTCGCTATCGGTGTAGTAGTAGTATTTAGGGTTGGAGGGTGGTCCCCCCAGCTTCAGCCCGGATTTCACGTGTCCTGACCTACTCTGGATCCTGCTACCTAAAAATACTCTTTCATATACGGGACTATCACCCTCTATGGCTATCCTTTCCAGAATGTTCTATTAGAGTATTTTAGTGGATATTGCAGTCCTCAACCCCGAATGCAAGCATTCGGTTTGCCCTATTCCCCTTTCGCTCGCCGCTACTAAGAGAATCTCGTTTGATTTCTTTTCCTCTAGTTACTGAGATGTTTCACTTCACTAGGTTCGCTCCATTTAAGGTAATATGTATTGCTACATATTGGGTTGCCCCATTCGGAAATCTAGGGATCAAAGTTTCTTGACAACTCCCCCTAGCTTATCGCAGTCTAGTACGTCCTTCATCGCCTCTACTACCCAAGGCATCCACCATTTGCCCTTCACAAGCTTAACTGACTTTATTCTAACGCCACTGCCTTAAAGAATGTAAATCTCTAAGATTAACAATCTTTAGGCAAATCTTTAGTTATTTGTTTGCGTGATTGTAGTTATTTACTTATATAGGCTTTAACAATGAGTTTTTAAATAACTTTTAGACTTAAAAAGTCTAATGTGAATCTTAAGATTAAAAAAACTCACATTAAACCTTTTAATGGTGGAGAATAGCGGGATCGAACCGCTGACCTCCTGCGTGCAAAGCAGGCGCTCTCCCAGCTGAGCTAATTCCCCAATGGTGGGCTTAGGAGGACTTGAACCTCCGACCTCACCCTTATCAGGGGTGCGCTCTAACCACCTGAGCTATAAGCCCCTACTCTAAAGCTTGGATGATCTCTGAAAACTAAGCAGGAAAAAAGACTTCCTTATTCAACTAAATAAATGAATATTTAGTGATGTCTCTTGAAAGGAGGTGATCCAACCGCAGGTTCACCTACGGTTACCTTGTTACGACTTCACCCCAGTCGCTGCATCCGCCGTGGGCGGTAACTAGTTTAGTATTCCGACTTAAGGCGAATACAACTCCCATGGTGTGACGGGCGGTGAGTACAAGACCCGGGAACGTATTCACCGTGACATGGCTGATTCACGATTACTAGCGATTCCAGCTTCATGTAGTCGAGTTGCAGACTACAATCCGAACTGAGAGATGTTTTAGAGATTGGCTCCACTTCGCAGTATTGCTTCTCTTTGTGCACCCCATTGTAGCACGTGTGTAGCCCTAGGCGTAAGGGCCATGATGACTTGACGTCATCCTCACCTTCCTCCTCCTTACGAAGGCAGTCTCCTTAGAGTGCTCAGCCAAACTGCTAGCAACTAAGGACGAGGGTTGCGCTCGTTGCGGGACTTAACCCAACATCTCACGACACGAGCTGACGACAGCCGTGCAGCACCTGTTTTCAAGCTCCCTAAAAGGGCACTCCACTATCTCTAGTAGATTCTATCAATGTCAAGCCTAGGTAAGGTTCTTCGCGTATCTTCGAATTAAACCACATGCTCCACCGCTTGTGCGGGTCCCCGTCTATTCCTTTGAGTTTTAATCTTGCGACCGTACTCCCCAGGCGGAATGCTTAATGCGTTAGCTGCATTACTGCAAGGACAAGCCTCACAACAACTAGCATTCATCGTTTAGGGCGTGGACTACCAGGGTATCTAATCCTGTTTGCTCCCCACGCTTTCGCGCATCAGCGTCAGTAATGTTCCAGCAGGTCGCCTTCGCAATGAGTATTCCTCTTGATCTCTACGGATTTTACCCCTACACCAAGAATTCCACCTACCTCTCCCATACTCTAGAGTAACAGTTTCAAATGCAGTTCTATGGTTAAGCCATAGGATTTCACATCTGACTTGCTACCCCGCCTACGCGCTCTTTACGCCCAGTGATTCCGAGTAACGCTTGCACCCTCCGTATTACCGCGGCTGCTGGCACGGAGTTAGCCGGTGCTTATTCGTTAGATACCGTCATAATCTTCTCTAACAAAAGGAGTTTACAATCCGAAAACCTTCATCCTCCACGCGGCGTTGCTGCTTCAGGGTTTCCCCCATTGAGCAATATTCCCTACTGCTGCCTCCCGTAGGAGTCTGGACCGTGTCTCAGTTCCAGTGTGTCCGATCACCCTCTCAGGCCGGATACCCGTCATAGCCTTGGTGAGCCATTACCTCACCAACAAGCTGATAGGACATAGGCTGATCCTTTAGCGAAAAACTTTCCCCCGTAGGGAGTATCTAGTATTAATCACCGTTTCCAGTGGCTATCCCAGACTAAAGGGCACATAACCTATGCATTACTCACCCGTGCGCCACTAATCCACTTCTAGCAAGCTAGAAGCTTCATCGTTCGACTTGCATGTATTAGGCACGCCGCCAGCGTTCACTCTGAGCCAGGATCAAACTCTCCATAGAAAATGGGGAGTTAAAAATCTTAATAAAAAGACTTAAACTCTCCATAAAAATAAATTGGATTGTTTGTCCTAAAATCTCAAAATCTCTGTTTTATAGATTTGTGGTTATAAAACTACAAAGTCATAAATGAGTTTATGTTGTATGATTTTAGAAATATAAAAAGAATAGAAATAATTTCTAGGTTGTCTTTTTTATATTCCTGCTTAGTTGTCAAAGATCATTTTAACTTTAAATCAATGTTTATGTATATAAAGCCAAAAGAACACTTTTTTTATGCAAAAAAGGAAGTGGAATTATAGCAGCTTAAGCTTAAGGGGAGATTAAAGGGGGAGATTATATATTATTTTTTGGTGAGTGAAAGCATATACTAAAGTAGAGAGCTCCAAATAATTCTAAAAATAAATCCAAACCAACAACCAATGATTTTGCCATTATTTTTAGTATTTTATGCTAAAATTCAAACCAATACTATAAAAATTAAAGTCAATCTATGCTATTAAAACTTAAAAATTTACTACATAACGAAGCTTTTGGGGGCATTTTACTTATTGTTTGCATATATTATTTTTTGGTGAGTGAAAGCATATACTAAAGTAGAGAGCTCCAAATAATTCTAAAAATAAATCCAAACCAACAACCAATGATTTTGCCATTATTTTTAGTATTTTATGCTAAAATTCAAACCAATACTATAAAAATTAAAGTCAATCTATGCTATTAAAACTTAAAAATTTACTACATAACGAAGCTTTTGGGGGCATTTTACTTATTGTTTGCACCGCACTTGCTTTGCTTATTCAAAATGGTCCTTATAGCTCACATTATAGAGCCTTTTTAAATCTTGACGTGGGCTTTAATATAGGAAATTTTGTGCTTAATAAGCCTTTTTTATTGTGGGTTAATGATGGTTTAATTTCTATTTTTTTCTTTGCAATCGGTTTAGAATTAAAAAAAGAATTCACCCAAGGAGATTTTAAAAATCCCAAAAATATCACACTTCCTTTTATAGCAGCATTAGGCGGAATCATTGTTCCTGCTTTAATATTTGCTTTTATTAATTTTAACGATTCTTATGTCTTAAAAGGATGGGCTATCCCAACTGCGACTGACACTGCCTTTGCTTTAGCTATTTTAATAATGTGCGGCAAACATATTCCAAGTAGCCTCAAGGTTTTTTTGCTCTCTTTGGCGATTTTTGATGATGTAGGAGCAATTTTGATTATTGCGCTTTTTTATACCACTAAACTTTCTTTAGCTGCTTTAATTGTTGCAAGTATTGCTATTTTATTAATGTTGTTACTCAATATTTTTGGTATCGCTAAAAAATCTTTTTATTTTATTTGCTCAGTGATTTTATGGGTTAGTGTGCTAAAAAGTGGAGTGCATGCAACTTTGGCTGGAATCATCACTGCTTTTTTGATTCCAATGAATACCAAAGAAGGCAATCCCTTTTTAGAAGAAATTCACGAAAGTTTAAGATTCTGGATCACCTTTGTAATCCTACCTCTTTTTGCCTTTGCAAATGCTGGAGTTAATCTCTCTAGAATCACACCTGAAATGCTCTTTTCTGGCGTAAGTATAGGCATATTTTTGGGACTTTTCATAGGCAAACAAATTGGGGTATTTTCTTTTGCTTATCTAGCCATCAAATTAAAACTAGCCAAACTCCCACAAAAAGCAAACTTCAAACAACTTTATGGAGTTTGTATTCTTACCGGAATTGGCTTTACAATGAGTTTATTTATCGATGGTCTAGCCTATGAAGTGAGTGATATTTTTGACTATGCAGATAATCTATCCATTCTACTTGCTTCCTTTTGTTCTGGCATTTGTGGCTTTATTTTCTTACGCTTTTTTGCCAAGTCCTAAACTTCCCAATCCCCAAAACTTAGCGGCTCTCCCCTCTTTAAATCTTTACTTGCTTTTTTACCTATTACTTGCGTTTTCATCTTAGGAGGAATTCCAAAACCTGGTCGAATCGAACGAATTTGATTAGGCTTAATAATTTCTCCTTTTGCAATATCTTCTACTACAAAAAGTGATCGCATAAATACTCTACCTTCTTTGGATTTTTTACTTAATTCATAAGTTTCTTCACCCAATAATTCTTCAACTTCCCTAATCGCTTTTGCCATAATACTAAACTCTTTTGGCTCCATACTAAAGGCACTATCTGGACCACCTAGATTCTTATCTAAAATAAAATGCTTCTCAATAACACTAGCACCAAGACTTGCAGCAACAATAGCGGCTGTTATCCCTAAAGTATGATCAGATAATCCAACTTTCACTTTAAAATCCCTTGCCATTTTGGGAATTAAAGATAAATTTGCTTCATTAAGTGGTGCAGGATAAGAACTGGTGCATTGCAACAAAGTAATATCTTGAGCTCCATTTTCTCTGCACACCTGAATAGCTTCTTCTATTTCCTCTTTGCTTGCAATGCCTTTAGAGAGAATCATTGGCTTTTTTTGTTTAGCCATATAGGCTATAAGTTCTAAATCCACGATTTCAAATGAAGCTACCTTATAAATAGGGTTCTCCAAAGTTTCCAAAAAATCAACTGCTTCTTTGCTAAAAGGGCTTGAAAAACATATCATCCCCAATTCACGCACATAAGAAAAAAGCTCTCTATGCCATTCCCAAGGTGTCATAGCCTCTTTATAGAGTTGATAGAAATTTTTTCCTTCCCATAAAGTCCCTTGAATCTTAAAGTATTTCAAATGACTATCTAAAGTCAAACATTCTGGCGTATAAGTCTGCAATTTTATCGCATCTGCACCACTTTCTTTGGCAGCTTTTATAGTTTTTAGAGCAATTTCTTTGTTTTGATTATGGTTTGCAGAAAGCTCTGCAACTAACAACACTTTATTTTTATGCATTTAATTTTCCATTTAAAAATTTTTGCTAAGATTATAGCTAAAAATACACAATTAAGGCTGCAAAATGAAAAAATCTATTTTTAATATTCTTTGTCTTTTATTGCTTTGTGGCTGCGATGAAATCGCCCAAAAGGGTTCGCAAACATTACAAGAAACATTAGAGAATTCTGGATTAAAAGATACCTTAATTGATAAAAGTGAAAAACTAAATGATTTCAACAATCAAGCAAAAGATTTTCTCCAAGAGCAAGGCGAAATTCTCCAAAAAGAAATAGAAAAAGCTTTGGAAGATAATAAAACAAAAGAACTCTTGGAAGAACAAATGAAAAGTCTCAATAATCTATTAGAAGGTAAATCTAAAAACAAAACCCAAGATCAGAAATCCGATACGCCCAATGAAAAAGAATTCTCTCCTTCTAATACCACAGAAGAAATTTTTAGGCTATAGCTACATATCTTCTTCTTTGAGCATTGCACGAGATTCTTCACGCACTCTATCCATACCAATATAAAATTCTTTCATCATTGATAAAAAAAGATATTTACCCTGTGTTGTTGGATAATAATCCCCATCTTTTTTATAAATATTGCCGGTTAATTTCAAAAATGCTAACTCTTTAAACAAATCCCACTCTAAATTTGCATTATATTTTTGCTTAAAATCCTTAGCACTAGCTTTACCACCAAAAAGCTCCACCATTAAGCGATATTGCAATTGTGCCTTTTTAGAATATTTTCTCTCTCTTGCAACTCCCATATTACCGCTATTAATTTTATGTGCATATTCTTTGAGTGAAAAAGTATTCACATATAAAGTGCCATTTAAAAAACTAAAAGAACCCGAACCAATCCCCACATACTCATCATTATCCACGACATATTCATCAAAAATTGCACTGCCTTTATGCGAAAAAGCCCAACTTGATAAAGGAGAAAAATCATCTTTTAAGGTTTCTAGAATCTGCCAATAAAGCTGTGCTTCATTCTTTAAACTAACCTCCCCAATAGAACGCTTTAAAATACTTTTAACCGATGGAGAAGACATTAAAGGATAAAGTGTAACTTGTTCAGGTTTTAACTCTTTAATGATCTCTAAATCTTTTGCCAACATTTCTTTAGTTTGATTAGGAAAATTAAAAATCAAATCTACATTTAAAATAGGTAACACTCCAATAGCTTTTTGCAATTTTTTAATCACTTCTTCGCCACTACCAAATTTCTCATAACGCCCCACTTTTCTTAAGATTCCATCATCAAAACTCTGCACTCCAACAGAAAGTCTATCAATGCGACCTTTAAACATTTCTAACTCTTCTAAATGAAGATGGTTAGGATCTGATTCGCACGATACTTCTTTAATGCTAAAAAGACTCTTTGCTAAATCCAAAGTTTCACACAACTCTTTTGGCATAATCGAAGTTGTCCCACCACCCACATAAATAGCATTAAAATCATATCCCAATTCTTTAACCATTAACATTTCTTTACGCAATGATTTAAAATAGGCTTTTGCCTTGTCTTCTTGAAACAAAAAACGATTAAAAGAACAATAAGTGCAAAGCGTCATACAAAAAGGTATGTGGATATATAACAAATAAGATTTTTCCTTCACTTTATTAGGGTTTGGAGGGGGCAATTGAGTAAGATGTGAAGGCTTTAAGGTAAGGTATTTATTGGTTGCATAACGCATAATCAAATTAACTATTTTAGTAGAAAAATTTTGCTGTATCATTGCTCTTCCATTTTATTTTTAAAGATTTTAAAGAAATGGAATTGTAAAGAAAAATATTTAAAGCTAGAATAAATTGTAAAAATTTAAATCTTAAGCACCCAAATGGTGCTCTAAGATTAAGCCATAATATCCAATTTAGAACTTGATTGGCTTGGAGTAGCTGGAGCAGATTGAGTAGGAGCTTGAGAAGTTTGCATTGTTGTTTGCACACCTTGCATTCCATTAATAATAGAACTCATCAAAGCTTCTTCTGTATCCATTGCTTTTTTAAGCACATTTAGGTTTCCACTTACTGCTACTGAACTACTATTGATACTTGAGATCATAACAGACTCCTTTCTGTTTTGTAAATTCTTTTAATTTCAAAAAAAGAATTTCAAAATTTTATATCGGATTTTTTTATAAAGTCTTAAATTATAAAATTTTTATTCTTTTTTGGTATCCCATATCTTTTTAAGAATTTATATTCTTTTAACTTAAATCAAATTAAAATTTCAATATATGATTTCTAAAAACACTCATCACAAAACAAGGAATATCGTGTGAAAAAATTTTTTAAATACCTTGGAATCTTCATTGTTGTCATTGTTCTTGTTGTTATTGGAATTGCAATGTGGCTCTTTTCTGCAAGCGGAAATGAATTTCTTAAAAATAAAATCACTCAAATTGCTAATGAAAAAGCTCCCATTGGAATCGAATTTACATACTTTAAGCTTGATTCTAGCTCTTATGCCTTTGGAATCACTGATAAACAAAAATCACAAATAGCCATCAACGGAAAATATTCCCTTTTAACTCTTAACACGGAAGCTCAAATCAATGGAATCATTAAGGATCTAAGTCCCTATGAAAACCTTATTGGAATCAAACTAAATGGGGGAGTAAGTCTTAATGGTAATGTCATCAAAGATTCAAGTAATCTTGCTATTAAAGCAGATATTACTGCTTTTAATAGTGCGATTCACACTGATATAACCTTACAAAACTTCAACCCCAAAAGATTATTTGTCTCTAGCAAAGAAGGTGTTGATATTGCCTCACTCCTACATTTTCTAAACCAACCAAATTATGCCAATGGAAAAATTCTCCTCAATGCTGATTTGGATATTTCTAATCTTACTGCTCCCAAAGGTGGTTTCAAAATTGCCTCTAATGCAATCTCACCAAACACCACCCTTTTAACCAATGATTACAATCTCATTCTCCCTACAGATCCCATCAAACTTGCTATTAATGGAGAAGCTAAGGGTGAGAACATTCTAGCAACAATCCTTGCAACCTCTAGCTACCTAAATCTTAATTCCAACAACCTTGCCTTAAATCTCAAAGACTATTCAAGCAATGGAGATTTAAAACTAACTTTACAAAATATTGTCGCAAGTGGCTTTTCTCTAAAAAAACCTATCAATGCTAATCTAAATTTAAAATCCACGCATATTGCCAACCAAGAAGCCAACTTGATTTTAAATATCATTGCAAATCCAATCCTAGCAAACTTATCCCTTCCAAACTATACACCCAAAAATCTTACGCTTAATGCCAAAGAACTTAATTTAAAAGAGATTCTAGAATTTGCTTCTTTGCCTTATGATGCCAAAGGCACACTCAATCTTGATGCTAAAGTCAATGAAATTGATCTTGCAAACCTTAGCTACAAACTCACTGCAAACCTTAATAGCAATATCCAATCTATCGTTTTTAATAATCTTAATCTTGCAAATAACAATACTTTAAATGCCAACATTAAGGGCGATTCTAAAACACTAGAGATTCTTGCTAATAGTGATTTATTTGATTCTAAACTCAAGGCTAATGCACTCTTAGAAAATTATGCTCCACAAACGATTTCGCTAGATTTACAAAACCTCAACCTCCAAAAACTTGCCAAACTTTTCCAATACAATGCCGATGGTTTTTTAAATGCTAAAATCAATCTTAAAAACTTCAAAGATTCCAACTTTGATGGCAACTTTAACTTATACTCTCAAAATATCACTATTGCCAAAAATACCCTTAATGCCCTTAGTGGAATGACTTTTAAAAAAGATATTGCATTTTCACTCAATGGGGATGGCAAATTTAGCAATGGTGCTGGACAAGCCGAACTAAAAGCTAATGGACAAGACATTAATATAGAAATCACAAATACAAAAATCAATCTTAAAGACAATGCCTATAGCACTGACTTTTTTATCAATACTCAAAATATTGCCAACATTAATCCCATTGCTATGGAATTACAAGGTCCATTAACACTCAAAGGCAAAGCAGCTTTAGAAAATAATATCCCGACTTTCTATCTACAAAACCAAGATTTTGGAAATCTCACTATAGATCTTGCTAACGAAAAGCTTAAGCTTACTGGCGAAAATCTTGATATTAAAAAGATTGCTAACTTTACAGGTAATGGCAAAATTATCAAAGGCGGAATCATCAATACAAATGCCAATCTAACTTTCAAAGGAATGGATGCACCAACGATTCTTAGCAATCTCAATGGACCATTCTCTCTAAGCGGGAATAACATTGAAATTTATAGCATTGACATTGATGCCCTTGCAAAAAATCTTGAAAAAAGCAATGAAATTAATCTTTTAGATATTGGAGCATTTGTGCTTGCAGGACCTATTGGAATTGCAGCCACTAAAGGGAGTAATGTAGGAATGCTTGGGTTAAATACACTCATAGATACTAAAACGGCTATCAAACAATTAGAAATGCAACTTGATATTCAAAAGGGAATTGCTTATGCCAAAGATGTTGCCTTTGCTACAGGCAAAACTAGAATTGCCGCTATTGGAGCTATCAATCTCAATAACAATGCCTTTGAAAATTTCTCTATTGGAGTTTTAGATTCACAAAATTGCGCCAAATATTCTCAAGCTATCAAAGGAACTCTCACAGATCCTAAAATAGAAGTTACCAAGACTGCTATTTCTACTGCGGTAAATCTTGCAACTTCCTTACTTGGAAAATTTAAAAAAGGCGCTGAAAAAATTATTAACACTCAAGACAAGTGCAAACCTTTTTACAATGGCGTTGTTAAACAACCCTAAATACTTAAGATTCTTATTGGAATCTTAAAATAAATTATTTGGAGTATTAATGAAACTTATTTCGTGGAATGTCAATGGGCTTAGAGCCTGTATGAATAAGGGCTTTATGGATTTTTTTGAAACAGTTAATGCTGATGTATTTTGTATCCAAGAATCCAAAATGCAGCGCGAACAAGCCACCTTTGATTTTCCTAATTATGAAGAATATTGGAATAGTGCCGAAAAAAAGGGGTATTCTGGAGTAGCAATTTTTAGCAAAACTAAGCCCTTAAGTGTCGCGTATGATATGGGCATAGCACACCACGACAAAGAAGGGCGCATTATTTGTGCAGAATATAAGGATTTTTATCTTGTCAATGTCTATACGCCAAACTCTAAACGCGAACTAGAGAGATTGTCATATCGTATGGAATGGGAAGATGATTTTCGCGCCTATCTCAAAAATCTCGAAAAAACAAAGCCTGTGATTGTGTGCGGAGATCTCAATGTCGCTCACCAAGAAATTGATCTTAAAAATCCAAAAACAAACCGCAGGAATGCCGGTTTTACTGATGAAGAGCGTGAAAAAATGACACAGCTTTTAGATTCTGGATTCACTGATACATTTAGGCATTTTTATCCCACACTAGAGGGAGCGTATAGCTGGTGGAGCTATATGGGCAAAGCGCGAGAGAATAACACAGGGTGGCGGATTGATTATTTTCTCTGCTCTAAGGCTTTAGATTCAAAACTCTTAGATGCTAAGATTTATCCTGAAGTTTTTGGTAGCGATCATTGCCCTGTAGGCTTAGAAATCAATGCACAATAAAATTGATTTTGACAACCAAACTGATTTTAAAATCAGCGATGATCTGTTTTTATTTTTAGAAAAGGTTTTTGATAAGATTCTACTGGATTTAGGGCTTAAAAATAAACAATGCGAATTGCTCTTGGTAGATAATCCAACCATTCAAAACTTAAATAAAATCCACCGCAATAAAGACAAGCCCACTGATGTGCTATCATTCCCATTAGAATCAGATTTTTCTCCTTTACTTGGAAGCATAGTTATTTCGCTTGATTTTATTAAACAAAATAGCGAAAAATACCATCACACACCTAATGACGAAATGGCTTTATTATTTATTCATGGAATCTTACATTTACTTGGCTTTGATCACGAAAAAGACAGGGGAGAGCAAAGGCAAAAAGAAAAAGAATTGATTGACTTTTTTCATCTACCACCAAGCCTCATTATTCGGAATCAAGAATGCTAGGAAAAACCCATTTAGCTTTTGGGCTTGGCGTAGCTTCTTGCGGAATCTATGCGATTAATTTTCTAGGACAAACACAACTATCCTCGCAAGATTTAATTCTTTTTTATAGTGCCATTGGCATTGGTGTGTTATTGCCCGATATTGATGAACCTCAATCTCTCATCGGCAGAAAAACTCTTGGAATCTCTAATCTCATTAAATTTTTCTTTGGGCATCGCGGATTCACACATAGCCTTTTATTTATCCTTTTACTAGCCATAGCATTAGGGGCTTTAAATTATTTTAAGATTCTACCTTTGATTTTAGCAATAGGCTTAGTTTTAGGCTGTATTTTGCATCTAATAGGCGATATGATGACACCTAGTGGAGTGCCACTACTCATGCCTTTTAACCTCAAAAACTACCACATTTTACCCAAAGCCTTACAATTTAAAACAGGTGGAATCTTTGATTATTTAATTGGAATTATTAGTTCAAGTGCCTTTATTTATTGCAATGCTAAGCCATTGCAAAAATATTTTTTGATATAATCTAAATCATTCAAAAATCTTAGGATAATTAATGCTAAACCAACTCAAAACCCTAGAACCAAAACGCCTATACACTGCATTTTTTATGCTCATTGCGGTTGTTTTAATCATTTTTTTTCACAATCCTTTCTTGCTTTGGAGTGTTTTGGGGATTGCTTATGTAGTTGCTTTTTATGAAGCTTATAAACTCTATAACAAAGAATCTCCCAAGTGGTTTTTTTTACTCTTTTGTGTTTTGATTTGGATTAGCATCTTTTTCTACCCCTCTTTAAATGGGCTCTTTGTTGTTTTAGTTCTCTTAGCATCCTATCAAGCCTACACCAAAAAGGGTAAAATCGAGCAAATGATGCCCTTTATCTACCCTACCATTCCCTTTATTTTGCTTTATTTTCTTTATTTGGAATACACCATTAATGCCATTGTTTGGCTAATCTTTATTGTCGCCCTAACCGATAGCTTTGCCTATTTTGGAGGGAAACTTTTGGGAGGGAAACTCTTTAGTAATAGCACTTTTTGTGTTACTTCTCCTAATAAAACCAAAGAAGGTGTTTTGATTGGAATGAGTTGTGCGGTTATTGTTGGCACTCTTGTAGGGCTTGGGGTATGCGAGTTTTTCACCTCTTTTATCTTTAGCGTTTGCGTTAGCATAGCAAGTGTTTTTGGCGATCTTTATGAAAGCTATCTCAAAAGAAAAGCGGAAGTCAAAGATAGTGGAAATATTTTTCCTGGGCATGGCGGAATGTTAGATAGACTTGATGGGTATTTCTTTGGCTCAATCATTCTTTATACGCTTCTTACAACTATTCAAAGGTAATTTTATGATTATTTTAGGCTCCACAGGATCTATTGGAATCAACGCTTTAGCCATTGCCAAACGCTTTTCATTAGAAATAGAAACACTAAGTGCGGGTAAAAACATCTCCCTTCTTAATGAACAAATCCTTGAATTTAACCCTAAAAACATTGTTATTGCCAACAAACAAGATATTCCTAAAATCACAAAAAAATTTAGTGGAAAAATCTATTATGGCAAAGAGGGAATCTTAGAAGCCATTTCAACCTCTAAAAGTAGCCTAGTTATCAATGCTCTTGTTGGATTTTTAGGTTTAGAACCTACATTACATTCCCTAAAAGAAGGCAAAAAAGTTGCTTTAGCCAATAAAGAAAGTCTTGTTGTTGGGGGTGATTTTATCGACACTTCCAAAATTATTCCTATTGATAGCGAACATTTTAGTCTTGCTTATCTTATGAATTTTAATTCTCAAATCCGCCCATTTAAGAATCTTTATATCACTGCAAGCGGTGGTGCTTTTAGAGATACTCCTTTAGAGGAAATCCCCTTACAAAATGCCACCAACGCGCTCAAACATCCCAATTGGAAAATGGGCAAAAAAATCACCATTGATTCAGCAACTATGGTTAATAAACTCTTTGAAGTTCTAGAAGCTCATTGGCTTTTAAAAACTCAAAATATTGATGCATATATTGAGCGAAATTCACAAATTCACGCACTAGTAGAGTTTTGGGATGGAAGTATAGTGGCACATTTTGCTAATGCTAATATGCAACTCCCTATTGCTTATGCCATTACCTATGGACTTGGCTTAAAAGAAGAGTTTTTACAATCTTTCTCTCACTCACCCCTTATTCCAAGTATTAATTTTGTAAATCAACACTATACCCTAGAACCTATCTGCACCAAACGCTATCCCCTATGGAATCTCAAAAATTCTCTCTTAGAAAATCCTAAATTAGGTGTAATTTTAAACGCCGCTAATGAAGTTGCTGTTGAAGCTTTTTTATGTCATACAATTCCTTTTGGAGAGATTGTAACAATCATCCAAAAAACCCTAGACTATTTTCATCAAACACTACCAAATTCCCTAAATGAAGTCTTTGTGCTTGATTTTGAAGTGCGAAAATTTGCTCAAAACCTTCTTTAACCAAAAAAATAAACTTTACTTATTTCCTGTAATTATGCTATTATCTCTAAAATAATTATTATTATAAGGAGTTTTCAATGCTTAAAAATTTCAAAAAAGTTTTAACAATTTGTGCTAGCACTTGTTTGCTTGGAACTTTCGTTAATGCTCAAGAAACCATTTATGATCCAGACAAAATTGCAGAAATTTTCTACAGACTCAATGGTGATCCAAATGATAGCAAAGCAAGGGTGAATCACAAAAAAGGATTTTGTGCCAATGCGACTTTTATCGCTGATAAAAATTTCAATCTTTCTAATTTAAATATTCCACTTTTTAATCAAGCAACCATTCCTGTTCAAGTTCGATATTCTTTAGGAGGTGCTATCCAAGATGACAGAAGCAAACAAAGAGGTATGGCACTTAAATTTATGGGAAATGAAGATTCTTGGACTATGGTAATGCTTAATACAGAAATTAACTTTGCCAAAAATCCGAAAGAATTTGGACAATTCTTTGAAATGAAAATTCCAAATCTTATGGATCAAAAAACCATTGATGATCTCAATAATAATGTAGATTCTTATAAAAATTTTAGTGCATATTTAGATAAAATTGGCATTTCAAGTCTAGAACACACTCCTTTTTATAGTATTCACACTTTTTGGTTCAAAGAAAAAGGAAAAGACAAAACTATTCCTGCTAGATGGAAATTTATTCCCAAAGATGGCATTAGCTATTTAAGCCAAAGTGAGCTTAAGAGTGCTTCTAAAGATTTTTTAAAAGAAGATTTCATTGCTTACACGAAAAACAAACCCATTGAATATCAAATGTATCTTGAATTCCCAAATAAAGGGGATGCAGTTGATGATACAACCGCTTTATGGACAGGAGATCACAAGACTTTATTAGTTGGAACACTTAAAGTAGAAAAATATGATGGTGAAGCGTGTAATCAAGATGTTTATTTCCCATCAGAACTTCCAAGTGGAGTAGAAGCACCTATAGATCCTCTTTTTGATCTTAGAACACCCACTTATGCAATCACTTTTGGAAAAAGGCAATAAATATTGCCTCTTCTAATCCACTTAAATTTTAAGTGGATTATTCCACTAAAGCCATTTTTTCTTTTTAAAGTAGAGCAGTGGTAAAATAGTTGAAACAATCATTACCGCAAGCACAATTGGATAAGAATAAGCCCATTCTAACTCCGGCATATGTTTAAAATTCATTCCATAGATTGTTGCAATAAGCGTTGGAGGCATCATAGCCACAGTTACCACGGTGAAAATTTTGATAATTTTATTTTGCTCAATATTAATTTGACTAGCAAAAAGTGTTTGAATATTATCTAAAATATTCATATTGACATTAGTAAATTCTACCAATGAATTAATATCTTTTAAAACAATTCCCAAATCCTTTTTAACTTCGCTATCAGCTTTATTAGTCCTAAGCAATGCCGTAATTGCAAGTCTCTTATCAAACAAACTATCTCTCAAACTCAAATGCATTTCTTGCAAAATAGAAAGCTTCTCTAAAACCTCATCACCTAGCTGCTTATCAAAAACAACCAAACGCCTCAATAACCTTGTCTCTTTTGCAATTCCCTCAAGCATATCTGCATCTTTTTCAACACGCAATTCAAAAATTTTTGAAATTAAATCAAAGCCATCTTCAAAATGTTTTGGACTTGCCAAAACACGCTGTTGAATTTCATCAAAAACTTTAAATTCACTATAACGCACCGTAAAAAGAATGTTGTGCGTAATGAGAAAAGTAATAGTTTCATTATGAAAAATTTTTTCTTCATTAGGGCGTGTAAGGAAGTAAGTATTAATCGTAACTGTTTCACTATCTTCCCAATACCTTGCTGATTCTTCAATTTCTTCTCTTTCTTCTTTGGTAGGTATGTCTAAAAGATAAGTTTTAGAAATATAAGCGATCTCTTCTGCATTGGGATGCAAAAGATCGATCCATAAAATATCTGCATCAATTTCAATATTTTTTACAGATGCAATGGTTTCTCGAACAACCATTCCATTGCGTTTAGTAAAAAGATTCAGCATTACAACCCCTCTAAATGAAACTTCAGCAACCTTTCTTATCTAACACTTCAAAAGCCGGTAAGACTACACCCTCTAATAACTCTAAACTAGCTCCTCCACCTGTGGAAGTGAAACTCATACTATCTTTATTTCCTGCTTTATCAACTGCATCTGCGGTGTCTCCACCACCAATCACGCTATAAGCATAAGTATCAGCAATAGTGTGTGCAATGCTAAAAGTTCCTCTTGAAAATTTTTGTTGCTCATAAACCCCCAAAGGTCCATTCCAAATAATAGTCTCACTCACTCGTATGACTTCATTAAAAAGCTTCACCGTAGCAGGACCAATATCTACTACCATTAATCCATCTGGAATATCTTGAGCTGGAGTGATTTTTATCTCTTTAGGATCTTTTACATTATCTGTTGCCACAACATCCACAGGCAAATAAACTTTAACACCCTTTTCTTTTGCACTTCTTAAAATATCTTTTGCCTCTTCTAGCAAATCATTTTCTACTAAAGAACTTTTAGTGTCATAGCCAATTGCCTTTAAAAAAGTGTTGCTCATCGCTCCACCAATAATAATTTTATCAACCACTTCCAAAATAGATTTTAATAGCGTTAATTTTGAAGAAACCTTAGAACCTCCAACAATTAACAACAAAGGACGCAAAGGATTAGACAAAGCAACCGCAAAAGAATCGATTTCTTTTTTAAGTAACAATCCCGCTACTTTTTCTTTGGCATATTCAGCAATTCCATAAGTTGAAGAATGTTTTCTATGTGAAGTTCCAAAGGCATCATTCACATACACATCACATAAATTAGCTAATTTTTGAGAAAGCACTGAATCATTTTTCTCTTCACCCTCATAGAAACGGATATTTTCCAATAACACAATGCTTCCATCAACCAAAGTATTTAAAGTTACTTGTGCGTTTTCTAAACTCTCCACAAAAACAACATCTTTAGCAAGTAGCCTTTCTAGTCTTTTTAGAACATGCTTCAATGAAAACTCATCACTCTTGCCTTTTGGTCTGCCAAGATGACTTACAAGAATAATGGATTTTGCACCATTATCAATGCAATAATTAATAGTTGGAATCGCTTCTCTAATTCTTGAATCATCGCTAATATTCAATTCATCATCCATAGGCACATTAAAATCCACGCGAATCAAAACTCGCTTGCCTTTAATATCAACTTCGCGAATACTCTTTACATTTTGCATTAATTGGATATTTTTACTCATATTTAATCCTTTTTATGTTTTAGTAATACTAACAAAAAACGACTTAATCTTTAATGTAATTCAATACCCTTTAAACACTTTGTGGCAAAATAATCTCAAAACCTTTTTTATTTCCTGCTAATAATTCAATGCTGCCTTCGTGTGCTTGAATAATCTGCAAAGACAAAGCAAGTCCTAAGCCATTCCCCTTAAGTTTAGTGCTTTTAAAAGGCTCAAAGAGTATTTGCGGATTCTCTATGGGTTTGCCATTATCAAAGATTCTAAAGACTGCTTCCTTGTCTGTTTTTTGATAACTTATTTCCACCACTCCTTCTTCCTCTTCACCCTCTTCAATGGCATCAATGGCATTAAAAAGAAAATTTTGCAAGACAATACAAAGTAAATCAAAATCCGCCTCAAAAAATTCTCCATTCAAATCAAAAGCAAAATGAATATTTTTAGAATAAGTATAGTAATTCAAAGATTCTTGCAATTCATCTTGCAATTTTTGGGGATCAATTTCACTTTTTTGGATATGCACCCCTTTTGAAAAAAGTAAAGTTGCTTTAATGATTCTCTCCACTCTCCAAATTGATTTTTTAATTTCCAAAACCAAAGTTTTATTTTTAATATCTACTCGCTTTAAGAGTGTGGAAGCAAGTAGTGCTACAGAACCAACAGGATTGCGAATTTCGTGTGCTAGATGCGCAGAAATCTGCCCCATAGAAGCTAATCTTTCGCGTCGCTTTTCACTTGTAATATCGGTAGCAGAAATAATAATCTTATTTAGTTTTTGGTTGGTTTGCACCAAATAAACTTTTGAATCTAGCTCAATTTCTTGACGCTTAGTCTTCTGCAAATCAAATGCCTCTAAAAGCTCTGGGATTTCTGATGCAAGACTATTTTGATAAAAAATCTCACCCCCCTGCTCCAAAACCCAAACAGCAGTTGGCAAAATATCAAGGACTTCTTCAAAAAGTGCTTTGAGCTCAACAAATTCTTTTTCAACTTCATAAGTTTGAGTGATAAGCTCCTTTAAACCCTTAGCAAACGATTCTTTATCGCTACTGCTTAGCGATTCAAGTAAATTTTGATCAATCACTTGCTTCCTTGTTTGCTTTGTAAATCTTTTAAATAATCAAAAAGTAAATCACTAAAACCAAAGCTCCCACTTAAACTCTCTGATAAAGTATCGCGATACATTGATTCATAAATATCGTGTCCTGGGGCTTTTGGATACAAAGAATCATCCATTTTTAAAGCCGTATCAAGCATATTTTTAATAATCAATGCTTCAAAAGCATCCGTTTGTTCCCTCAATCGCGTATCATCATCGGTTTTTTGGATAGTCGGAGCCTGCTTTGCTGCATCTAAAATATCCTTAGAGTATCCATTTAAATGATTAAAATTGATTTCCATAATTTACCCCCTTAGATAATCTCTAAATCCGCATTAAAAGCACCGGCTTTTTTCATTGTCTCAATAATAGCAATCATATCTTTTGGGGTAGCACCCATTCTTTGCAATGCTCTTGTAACACTTGAAATTGTTGGATTATTAGGGCTTGTAACCATTGCTTGTTGTGGGCTAAAGACTGCTCCTGATCCCATATCCACTGCTTCTGGATCATTGGTGGCTTCATTAGAAACTTTAATAGTAATATTATTGTGTGTTACCACCACAGGAGAAACTTCAACTCCCATTCCCGCAATAACCGTCCCAGTTTTTTCATTAATAATAATTTTATCCTCCCTAACATAATCCACATCAATTTCTTGAACGCGTGCCAAAAATTCCACCATACTTAAATTTTCCGGTCTTTGGAGTTTGATAGTTCGTGGATCAATGGCTGTAGCAATAGGCTTATTTTCAGGATTAGCACCAAAAGTCTCATTAATTCGTGTTTGAATCCGCATAGCATTTTGGAAATTAGCTTCTTTTAGACTTAAAGTTGCATTGACTTTGTTATACAAGTCATACACGACTTCTCTCTCAACAATCCCTCCATTTGGCATTGTTGCTGCAAGAGAATGATTAGCACTTCCTCCCCTTTCATTTTTTCCTCCAATCCCTACTGCTCCTTGAGCTACTGCATAGATTCTACCATCTAATCCACTTAGTGGAGTTAAAAGCAAAGTCCCCCCTTCAAGCGATTTGGCATCGCCAATACTAGAGACTAAAATATCAATTGTATCCCCCTGTCTAGCAAAAGGAGGTAGCTTAGCGGTTACCATTACTGCTGCGACATTTTTGGATTGTATATCATTAGGATCAATTTTAACATTCACACTCTCTAACATATTTGAAATAGATTGCATCGTAAAAGTAGAAGTCGTTTTATCCCCACTTCCATTTAATCCAACTACCAAACCATAACCAATAAGCTGATTATCCCTTACACCAACTATATTTACTAAATCACTCACTTTGGCAGCAAAAATCGGAGTAACCAAAAAAAGACTAAAAAGAAGAGGTATTATTTTTTTCATAGCTGCTATATCCTTATTTTCGCTAAAATATTTAGATTTCAAAAAAGCAAAAAGTATTCCAAAAATATTTTTGTGGTTTCAATATTATTTTAATCATTTTTTGATACAATCCCACTTTCAAATTATACTACATTTTCGGAGTATAGCGCAGCCTGGCTAGCGCACACCCTTGGGGTGGGTGAGGTCGTGGGTTCAAATCCCGCTACTCCGACCATTGCTTCTCTTTAATAACCAAATATTTCAAACTTATCAACCGCTTAAAATTTAATTTAAAAACTTAAATGTTACTAAAATCCAAAAACTAAGCATAATCTAAAAGATTTTTTGGATAGAATTCTATTTATAAGAATTGTTTTTATTTTCTTAAAAATTAAAATTTTAGGCATTTTATGAAAGATTACTCAAAAATTATCACAAAGCTAGTAGAATTCTTACAAACAGAAGTGCAAAAAAGAGGATTTAAATCTGTCGTCTTTGGGCTAAGCGGAGGGATTGATTCTGCAGTCGTTGCTGTTTTGTGCAAACAAGCTTTTGGTTTAAATCATCACGCGATTTTAATGCCCTCTTTACAATCTTCCAAAAGCAGTCTTGAAGATGCACTAGAACTTTGCAAAACCTTTGATATTTCTCACTCCATTCTCCCCCTAGAAAAACCCCAAAAGGGCTTTTTAGATACACTAGAAGGGCTTGAAAACAATCCAGCTAGAATGGGAAATTTGTGTGCTAGAATCCGTATGATTTATTTGTATGATTATGCTTTTGCCAAGAACGCTTTAGTTATTGGAACAAGCAATAAAAGTGAGATTTTGCTTGGGTATGGGACGATTTTTGGAGATTTAGCTTGTGCGATTAATCCCATTGGCAATCTCTATAAAACAGAAATTTTTGAAATTGCCAAGCTTTTAAATCTTCCCCAAAGCATTCAAACCAAAGCCCCTAGTGCAGATTTATATGAAGGACAAAGTGATGAAAAAGAACTTGGATTTTCTTATCAAATTTTAGATAATATTATGCAACTCTTAGAGCAAGGATTTTCTAAACAAGAAATCCTAGATAAAAACTTACCAAAAAAGGCAGTTGATATAGTTATACAAAGAATAAAAACAATGGAATTTAAAAGAAAAATTCCAGAAATTGCACCCTTATAAAAGGATTATAAATGCTAAAGATTCCCTATTTTATCCCTGATATCACTGAAAGTGAGAAAAAGCTAATTAACCATGTGCTTGAAAATCCAAGCTACAACATCACTCAAGATTTAGAGGAAGCCTTTAAAAACTACACTGGAATCAAATATGCAATCTCTGCAAATAGCGGGACAGCGGCTTTTCATCTTTGTCTTTTTGCTATGGATATTAAACGCGGCGACAAGATTCTTTGTTCTGTGAATTGCCACCCAAGCTTCCCAGAAATCATTCGACATTTTGATGCTGAACCCATTTTTGTAGATATTATGGAAGATACTTTTGAAATTTCTTATGAAAAATGCAAAGAAACATTAGAAAAAAACAATCTTAAAAAAACTCGTGCAATTATTGTTAGCCACATTGCAGGACAATTTTGCGATACAGAACCCTTTTATAAGCTTGCAGAACATTATAATCTTAAAATTATCGAAGATGCAACAATGGCACTTGGATTAACTCATAATGACATAAAAATAGGGAATCAAAAAAGTTATGCTACAATCTTTAGCATTGTCCTTGATTCTTCTAGTCCCGTAGCACAAGCTGGAATCCTTGCTACACACGATGAAAAACTAGCTAATCAAGCCACTTTATTACGCTATCACGGAATCGTAAGCGAAAAGGTTACAAGTGTTCGCCCACAATATCTCTATGATGTCGTAGGCGTTGGTAATAAATACAATTTAAGTTATTTAGACGCAGCCCTCTGTCTTAGCCAATTACAAAGAATGGATTATATTATCAAAAGACGCAAAGAAATCGCTTCTTATTATATGCAAAACCTAGCAAACACTCCCCATATTTCTATGCCTGTGGTTAAAAATGAGCATATCTTTTTTCACTTTATCATTAAAATTGACAAGAATCGCGATCACTTTGCCAAAGAACTTAAAGAAAGCGGAATTGAAACTGCCCTGCATTTCGTGCCTCTACATCTTTTAACTTATTACAAAAGTAAATATAAATTCAAAATTAGTGATTTTCCTATCGCTCTTAAAAATTACCAACAAATCTTAAGTTTGCCTATTTATAGTGCGATGAAAAAAGAAGATATTGATTATATTTGCAAAGAAATTTCAAGACTTGCAACTCACAGGGTATAAAATGAGAACTTTAGAAAAATACTTTTTTGCACCAAGTTTACCTCAAAAAATTTTAGCTTACTGCCTCTTGCCCATTAGCTTGATTTATTGCTTTATCGCAACACTAAAGCGAAAAATATCCCTCCAACAAGACTTTCAAATTCCCATTATTAGCGTCGGGAATCTCATTTTGGGCGGAAGTGGCAAAAGCCCTTTTGTCGCTGAAATTGCAAAAGATTATGAACTAAGCTGTGTCATTCTAAGAGGTTATGGGCGTAAAAGTAAGGGATTAAAAGTCATTAGTCAAAATGGCAATATTCTTGAAACTCCAGAAGTTGCCGGCGATGAAGCAATTATGCTTGCCAAATTACTTCCCAATGCTTCAGTGATTGTTAGCAAAAATCGCACAAAAGCTATCCTAAAAGCCAAAGAAATGGGAGCAAGAATCATCTTTTTAGATGATGGTTTCCGTTTTAATTTCAAAAAACTCAATATTTTATTAAAGCCAAAATTGGAGCCTTATTTTAGCTTTTGTATTCCAAGTGGCGGCTATCGCGAATCCAAAAGAGCCTACAAAGAAGCTGATATTATCGCCAAAGAAGGACAAGATTATACTAGAAAAGTGGAACTCCTCTACCCTACCCAAAGAATGCTTTTGCTAACAGCCATCGCAAATCCATCTAGGCTTGATTCATACTTACCCAATGTAGTGGGAAAAATTATTCTCAAAGATCATTCTTATTTTGACAAAACAAAGATTTTAGAATCTTATGCCAATCTTAATGCCACTTCACTACTTATTACTCAAAAAGATGCGGTTAAACTAGAGGATTTTGGATTGCCACTTTCAATTTTACATCTTGAATTAAGTATCTCGCCTAATATCAAAGAAAAAATACAAAAATACATCCAAAGTTATTCTTAATGAATAACTTTAACAAACAATCTCGCAATCTTAAGTTAAAACATATTGGATAGGAATTTGAATAATCACATCATTTTTAGGTGTTGGGAAATCTCGCCCAGCGCTTAGAATTGTTTTAATAGCCGATTCATCCAAAAGCGTATGCTTAGAAGGCTGAATCACTTTTACATTACCCAACTCCCCATTTTTAAAAAGTTTAAACTCCACCATTACAATCCCTGTCATTCTTAACATTCTTGCTTTTCTTGGATATTGGAGATTCTTATCAATTGCTTGCTTCACAGAAAGCAAAAAGGGATCATTTACCTTGCCAAATGTCAAAGTAGATGAAGCCTGATTAGCTTGAGTATTAGAAATATTAGGAGTATTAGTTGGCGGTTGTGTCTTAGCCATTTGATTGGTAGTAGGCTTAGGTTTTGGCTTTGATATCGGCTTTGAATTTTGGACAATCTTTTCTTTAATAGGCTCTATTTTTTTAATCTCCTTTGGTTTCTCCATTACTTTAGGCTTTTGAGGAGTTTTAATTTCTTCTTGCATTGGAGGTGGAGCACTCTTTTGCACCGCAGGACTTTGTGTGAAATGCGTAAGAGAAATTGCCATAGTTTGAGTTTGCAAACCTATGTCTTTTGGAAGAAAATAAGATGAACCATAAAAAAGACTTAAAAAAATTATGGCATAGATTCCACTTGCAACCAAAAAAGATTGTAAGGTGCTATTGTTTAGCTTGTGTTGCGATGCTAAAGTTTTCATGTGCCTTTCCTTTTAAAATATCAATAATTTGAATAAAAGTTTCAAATTTTGCATCCTTATCACTACGCAATTCTACTAGTGTTTTAGAATCCAGCTTTTCTAACTCCACTTTCAAAGCTTCCAAGCTAATTGCCTTCTCATCTAAATAGATTTGATTATCCTTATCTACGACAATTTGCACCTTTTTTTCATCTTTTTGTTGTTCTTGATTGGTGCTTTGTGGAAGCTCGATTTGAATTTTACCTTGTGCGATAAAAGTTGAAACACTTAGCACAATGGCTAAGAGAACCAACATAATATCAATAAAAGGAACGATATTGAGCGATTCATTTTTAGGAATCTTGACCATAAGTTTCCTTTGTTTTATAAAGGTTGCTTAAAAGAGTAATTTTTCGATACAAAGCGTTATAAGCAATCAAAGTTGGAATCGCCACTGCAAGCCCTAAAGCCGTTGCTTTTAGTGCAAGGGATAAACCTGTCATAATCTCTTTGGTATCAATGCTACCACTCATTCCCATATCATAAAAAGTAATCATAATCCCAATCACCGTTCCCAAAAGCCCGACATAAGGTGCATTGGAATAAATAATATAAAGCGTAGTGAGATGTTTGGTAATTGCATCATCAAAAGATTCTTGTGTTTTGTAATCACTAAACTTAATTTTAGAAAAAAAGATCACTCGTTCTATCGTAAGCCACAAAGCTATAAAACCCATAATTCCTAAGATTCCAAAGATAATATAATCAATTGTTTCTTTAAGAATTTCCATTGTTTTCCTTTGATATTGAAAATAATTATCAAAATTGTATCATAAACAAATTAATCTATTTTTAAATAGAAAAACGGATAGCCAAAACATTTGGTAGTTTTGTAAAGCTTAGCTAACCCGACCAAAATCTAATTTATGGATACAAATAGCATTAAAAACAAGAATTAAAAATACCCAAAGACGCCAAAACAACAAGGCTCTAAATTAGATAAAGATTATCTTCATTAGGCTTAAAAATATTGCTCAATATTTTAGCTCTTAGTTTAATCGTAAAAGAATTATAGTAGCGGCTAATCTACCTATAAATTTATTGTTTTTCTATTCTTTTAATTCTTTACTCTTTTATATTATGCTCCTTAGCATAAGCTTGTATCTTAGCTCTTAAATCTTCAGGGAAGTTAGCCCTACAAATAGCAGGTATTCTTGGATCAAGGAGTCTATCAAGTTTATGTCTTTTATAATACCATTCTAGGTTTTCAGGGGTAAAATAATAAGGAGCATTAGGATAGCTTTAAGGAGAAGTTAGGGCTGCGAGTTTGGCATGTAGTATTAAAGTATCATTAAAGAGTTGTTCCTTTTCTTCGCTCCAATCATTGGGTGTATCGGTTCCATAACCTTGTGCCATACCCTTTCTATATCCAACCATATAATAATCAAATTTCCTTCTGCTTTCATCTCTGCAACATGAGCCACACCACTTGTAATATTTTCTAATATTCTTACATCAACACCAGCTTTTCTAAATTATTCGAATCTTGCTTTGCTTTCAATGACTTACCACATTCTAGCATCATAGATTCTTTTAATTGCATATCTAAATTTTTTTACTCTAAAATCCTATGGATCCCTTTTGTTCGGCACTTCTATATACAATATTTATCTTGCCTATTATTTATTTTTTTAAATGGTGGGAACTATGGCTTGTAATTGGGTTTATTTTTTATCATATTACTATGGAAGCTTTTAAAAACAAGTTTCTCTTAAAAGACTTACTATAATATGCCTTTTTAATAGAAAATAAAATAGATAAGATAAAATATTGTAATGGTGACTATAACAAATAATAAAAGATATCAAAATGAGATTCTACACCTTTACTTTACAAAAATCTTGTCTTTCTTTTCATTTTTTTACTTTAGAATCACTAAGTTTGTTTTACTTAAAAAGTAGTTTTGTCAAAGTATTTATATCATCTCTTTGAAGTAGAATCTTTAATACCTATCACTAAAAAATAAGATTAAAAGATTCGGTTTTAAAAGGAATTTTAATCCTGCGTGGCTTACCGAAAACCACTTATTTTAGTCCCTTTTTAAATTTCTCTAGAAAGATTTTAGCATATTTTTTACTAATTTTTCTACTTAAATCCCTAAATTTCTTGGTTTTTTAGGTATCTATTTTACCATAAAGAAATTTAAGAAGGGACTAAAACTGTTATGGAATTTGCCCCAAAGTTTCTATAATTTTACCATAAAGAAATTTAAGAAGGGACTAAAACTTGCTTGAGTTCTAACAAAAAAGGGCGAAAATTTTACCATAAAGAAATTTAAGAAGGGACTAAAACATAGGGAACGATCAAGACGAATTCAATTTGTGTTCTTGCATATCAGCATAGCCTCTTAGGCGAGTTTGTAAAAAAAGCTAAAATTACAAAGAATTTTCCAAATATAAATGGTTTGCTTGTGAATTACAACTCATTTGTATATTGTTGCTTGTAGTTGTATTTTAGATTAATGCCTGTTGAAATCTCACCAATCTCAATGACATCTTCCAAACAATAATCTAAACGCAAAAGCAGTATTTCTAATTCTTTGCGGAATTTCATTTTTGTAGATTTATTATGAAAAATTTCATTTCTTGCCTGTCTAATTTGACTAAGTTTAGTTAGTAGATGTTCTTTTGTGCCATAACATGGCAATTCTTTCCCTTTATAATTTTTTTATCTTTAAAAATAGGTGCAAAAATATCCCAATGAGAGCTAATAATATCTTCCAAATCCCTAAGGTAAAAACAATCAAAAATTTCCCATGAATTTTTAGCTTTTTTATTTTTTAGATGTTTTCTTCTTATTTGAATAAGCTTGACAACGACTTTTGAGCTACTAGAGTTTGAAGTTTGGTCTATAAACCACGAATCGCCATTATCTTTGTTGTAAAAATTTGCAATTTTAACGCACAATGTGCTACGCAATGCATTTTCAAAATAATGCAAGAGCAAAAAATTAGCCTGATGTGTTTTGATTCTTTTTATATACAATTGCATAATAAATTCATACAAGTCATCTTTTTCATATTTTGCTAAAGCTTTTTCTGCTTCCCTGCAAGCACCCCATAAATAAGCAAAGTGCAATACACTTAGCGCTTTTTTCATACGAACTTCAAAGTTTTTATTTAATAAATTTGGAAAATCACAAAACAAAGCCTTAATCTTTTCATATTCAAGATTCTGCAAAGAAAAACCCATTTTGCACCTTTATTTAATTTTATTTAATGTTTTGTCTGCTATAATTTAGCTAGTTTAGAGGGCTAACCTGCCGATAGCTGTGGGGTACTCCTAGCGAGAGGCTGCTCTAAATTCCCTTATTATAGCTTTCATTACTTATTTTATCCAAGAATTTGAACATTACGCAAAAGCATTAAATAGAAATTTTCATCAATCTTTTACTTCAGCAAACCAAGTATTTTGCAATTTCTATGGATTTAAAAATCCATAGAATCTATATAGTTTATAATTCCGTTTTTAGCACTGCGCCATTTGCAGCATTGCTAACAAGCAATGAATAACGCTTAAGCCATTTGCTTGTGATATTTTTGTTAGTCATAATTGTCTTTGCGACACCTTGTTGTTGCCATTTTGCCTTTCTAGATTCTAATTCTTTAGAATCTACAAGCAGATTTAACTCTCCCCTTGCAACAGAAATTTCTATTTCATCGCCATCTTCAATAAGCGCGATAAGCCCTCCCTCTGCTGCTTCTGGGCTCACATGTCCTATACATGCACCACGAGTTGCCCCGCTAAATCGCCCATCAGTGATAAGCGCCACGCATTCGCCTAGTCCCATTCCCATAATCAAACTTGTAGGGCTTAGCATTTCTTGCATTCCTGGTCCTCCCTTTGGACCCTCATAGCGGATCACAACTACATTTCCTGCCTTGACTTTACCACCTGCTATACCTTTAATCGCTTCAGCTTGGGAATTAAAACAAATCGCTTTGCCCTTAAATTCTTTCATAGATTCTGCCACGGCTGCCACTTTAAGCACCGCACCTTGCTCTGCGAGATTCCCAAAGAGAATCTTTAGCCCACCAACTTGTGAATAAGCATTTTCGTTGGTATGGATAATATGCGTATCAGTGATTTCTTTGCCCTTAATTCTTTCGCCTAAAGTCTCTCCTGTAATCGTTAGAGCGTCTAAAAATAAAGTTTGTGTATCTCGTTTGGCTACTTCATTCATCACCGCACTTACGCCACCTGCGCGATTAATAT
The DNA here is from genome assembly GCF_000162575.1 of Helicobacter canadensis MIT 98-5491. Lineage (NCBI taxonomy): Bacteria > Pseudomonadati > Campylobacterota > Epsilonproteobacteria > Campylobacterales > Helicobacteraceae > Helicobacter > Helicobacter canadensis. The sequence goes on along the minus strand of NZ_CM000776.2, from coordinate 262,021 downwards.
CTTCCATATGCACACTGCTAAGTGCTGGAGCAATTTTGGCGATATGAGCGACATTTTTGGCAATCTCATTGATATTTTGGAGGTTAAACTCTACCTCTGCTTCTTTGGCAATAGCAAGCATATGTAATACCGTATTTGTGCTTCCCCCCATTGCCATATCCACAACAAAGGCATTATGCACGGCTTTGTGATTGAGGATATTACGGAATCTAAACTGCTCACTCTTTTGAGAATCTAGGGCAATTTCTACTATGCGTCTTGCAGCCTTTCGCAACAATTCCTCGCGTTCTTTTGTAAGCGCTGGGATTGTTCCATTACCCATCAAGGCTACCCCCATAGCCTCACAAAGTGTATTCATAGAATTTGCCGTAAACATACCGCTACAACTTCCGCCACCAGGACAGGCGTTGCATTCTATTTCGTGCAAGCGTTTTTCATCGATTTTGCCACTTTCAAACGCACCCACTGCCTCAAAAGCAGAATTTAGATCTAGCACGCTTCCATCGCTTAGCTTCCCTGCCATCATCGGTCCGCCACTTACAAAAATCGTTGGCACATTGACACGCAATGCCCCCATAAGCATACCAGGCACGATCTTATCGCAATTTGGAATACAAATCATCGCATCTAGGCTATGCGCATTCATCACCGTTTCGATACAATCAGCGATTAACTCACGACTAGGGAGGGAATACAGCATACCATTATGCCCCATAGCAATACCATCATCCACGCCAATAGTATTAAACTCAAATGGCACACCACCAGCTTTGCGGATTTCCTCCTTGATAATCTCTGCGTATTTGTTTAAGAAAAAATGTCCGGGGATAATGTCTATATAACTATTTGCCACACCAATAAAGGGCTTATTAAAATCCTCATCTTTAAGCCCTGTAGCACGCAACAAACTCCTATGTGGAGCCCTTTGATAGCCTTGTTTGATAATATCACTTCGCATTAAATCCTCCTTTAATTGTTGATTAATATACTAGAATCTTTGGATGAATAATAAACATCTAATCGAAAAGAAAAAACAAGCATTCCATTTTCCTTTTCAATATGAATAGGAAAATTAAACCGCATAATTGCATTGAAATTTTGTGTCAAGTTTAACGCGTTCTTTAAAGTTTCTATTGTTTTAACTTTTCCACTTACCACATAACGCTGCTTGAAATATTCACCCTCTTTTATTGGCTCTCCATCTTGCACAACTCCAGAAGTATCAAAGATAATTTTTAACTTCTCTTCAATCTCTTGCAATGTGGTAGGCGTTTCAAAGGCTCTTAAAATTTCAATATTTTGCTTCTGATAATCCAATAATTCTTGCTTTTGAGAATCGTGTTGGCTTTGAATTTGATTTAAAGCAAAAACTTCTTTTCGGTAATTAGCATTTGTCTTTTTAAAAACATCTAATTGGGGTTTAATGATTGCTATAAAAATAACCATCACCAAGAAAAAATAAAATACGAAAAAGAAAGTATTTCTTACCCAATCAATTTGCGCAAAAAAAGCTTTCATTTCGTTTGCTCCTCTTTATTTAGCTTACTCACTGAAACAAAATTATACCATCCATTAGGCAATAAATAAAAATCCGCCCTGCTTTGATGAAAGATAGAACGCAAAGGAACTTCAAGCAAAAAAGTATAAATTTGTTTTGAAGGAGTTGCACCATATAAAACAAGCTGATATTGTTCCATTTGAATCTTATTTAGTGTAATTTGCTCTGGAATCAAATCAAATAGATTCTCTACGCTTTCTTTTAACATTACATTTTGATTAGCAATAAACTTTCCAAATTCCACTCTTTGTTCTTCTTGAAGTTGAATTTCTTGAAATTTTTTAATCTCATCTAAAGCTATTTTTTGTGCTTCTAGTGCTTCTGTTGTTTTCATTTCCATAAAATACCCTTGAATCTTCAAAGTAACAACAAAGCCAAAAAAGATAAAAAGTGTTAAAAAAATATAACCCCACCAAATGCGAGAAACTTTTTTTAGTAATGTTTTTTTATTAGGCGAGATAAAACTATAATTCATCACACTTCTCCCCTTGCTTCAAAAAATTGATAAGATTCAAAACCCAAATCAACAAGTGTTTCTGCAATATTACAAGGCATAATTTTGACTTCTAACATTGTAAAATTTTGAATTTGTTTAAGTGTCTCTGTTGAAATATTATTTGGATTAAAAAGCACAATTTCAGTAATAAATTCACTCTTATAAATATCATTACTATAAAATTCACTCATCGCAGATTGAATAAATTTAGTCGCCATATTCACTCTTGAAAAATCATCTAAATCATCATTATCTTGCTCCAAATTTTCATCCTTTATTTCCTCCTCTTGTTTGTCCTCACCTTTTAAGATTTCAATGAGTGCATCATCTCCTTCTTCATTGTCTAAATCTACATCGCCAATTTCACTAAGTTCTTGCTGAATATCCTTTGTAATATCTGCACTCTCTTCCTCTTCTTCTTGATTGAATGAATTTTTAACAATTTTTAATTCTGAATCAATCTCACTCTCTAAGGCATAATAACCGCCAAATAAAACTCCGCTATTTGATTTTGTTACAATCATCGTCATATTAGAACGCTGAAATAAAATATAAAGCTTACAATGATTTTCTTGGAAAGTATCTTTAGCTAAATGATAAAGCACCAAAAAAGGAGAAATGATAAAATCCACACCCAATTTCAAAAATCTCTTCTTAGTTTCTGCTATACCTTCTTTAGAGACATATACAGACCATCCATCGCTAAAACTTTTCTTCACAACCTCATCGGCATTGATGCCATATTGACTAAAATCTTCTTTGCGATTAGTGTTAATTGCACCTTGAATAATGGAAGAAGAAAGTGCCACAATGTAAGTAAATGGATTTTTTGCATAGATTTTTCTAATAAACCACACGGCTTGTGCGGGTAATTCTCCAGGAATAGTTTTAAATGTTTTTGTTTGTGTGCGAATATGCTTACCACCGCGATAAAATTTGACAACTACATTACAATTTTTGTTGTCAATTTCAATTCCAACAATTGCTGTTGAAAAAAAATGGTGGATAATTTTTGTAAGATTCATTGTTCTTTTAACCTTAACGCTTCTTTTATTTTTTATATAGTATGCAATTTTGTCTTAAACAATAGACTTATTCTTATAAAATTTGATATTTTAAAACACAAGTCCCCCTGAACCCTTCCAAAATTTGCCATAAACCTAGCTTATTTAAAATCTCCTAATATCAACATACTCATATGCATTTTATGTCCCATATTTGGATTCTGCAAAAACTTGACACCTTTTTGCACCATTAAACCACCAAAAATTATAATGGCAATTGCAGCAAGATTCATCAAAATTTTTCTAAAATTTGGCTTATAAAAAAGAGTGTTAGCCAATACCCCAAAGAAAAATAAAGGGAAAATAGTCGCAATCCCAAAAACCAACATCACAAGCATAGCACTTACCATATTGGCACTTCCAGCAGCACTAAACAAAAATGCATACACAAATCCACAAGGCAAAAGTCCATTTAATAATCCTAGTAAATAAATACTTTGCGGAGTCCTTAAATTCAAAGCAGTTTGAAAACTTTTTTGATACCATTTGGCATTTTGTAGTGAATGCTCTAATTTTGTCAAAAATCGCATTTTACCAAAAAGAGACAATCCTGCTAAAATCATAGCAATCCCTGCGATTAAAAACAAGATTCCACGCAAAGTAGCATTCAAATTAAACATACTGCCTAAAGCCCCCACAATCGCCCCTAAAATCACATAAATAGTTACACGCCCCAAACCATACAAAATATGATAAAGTGCCAAAGTGCTTTTATTGGTTATCCCATTATTTGTTAGCCTTCCACTATAAGCCAAAACAATACCACCACACATTCCAATGCAATGCCCAAAACTACCAATTAATGCAATAACAAAGAGACTAAACAAACTCGTATATTCCATAAATCTCCTTTTTAAGCTAAAAGACTTAAAATTTCTCCCACACGCAACCCTCAAAAGTATCCATAATCTCAATTCCCATTTTGCGTAATTCCTCTCGAATCTTATCGGCTTCTGCGTAATCTTTTTGTTTTTTGGCTTCATTTCTTTTTGCAATCAAAGTTTCAATCTCATTTTTCTGTTCTTCACTCACTCCAAGTTGAAAATATGCAAAAGGATTCTTACTTCCAATCCCCAAAAGTCGCTCTATTATCACTAAATTTCCAGCAATCATTGGTGCCTTATCTTTTTGCTTTTTATCCAAAAGCTCATTTGCCTTTGCTACAAACTCATCTACTACGCTCAAAGCCTTTGAGACATTTAAATCATCATTCAAAGCTTCCAAAAATGCTTCTCTAAACTCGCAACATTCCCCCTCATCAATTTTTTGAATTGGATAAATACGCTTCTTTAAACGATAGATTCTATCCAAGCGTTTCTTAGCTGTTAGCAAATCTTCTTCTGCAAAGTTTAATCCAGCACGATAATGTGTCCCCAAAAGATAGAATCGTAAAATTTCGCCATCATAATTTTTTAATGCATCTTTAATAAAAAAGCTATTCCCCAAAGATTTTGCCATTTTTTCGCCATTGATGGTTACAAATCCATTGTGAATCCAATATTTTGCAATAGTTTGATTATCCGCACAACGCGTTTGAGAAGCTTCATTTTCGTGGTGAGGGAAGAGCAAGTCTGCTCCACCTCCATGAATATCAATCGCATATTCTCCACTATAAGCAAGGTGTTTTTTAATCATCGCTGAACATTCAATATGCCACCCAGGACGCCCTTTCCCAAAGGGAGAATCATAACCAATATCACCTATTCCTTTATAGCTTTTCCATAGTGCAAAATCTCTTGCATCTCTTTTTTGTTCGCTATTTTGGATTCTGCTTTGTGTTTCAAGCTCGGCAACTCTCCCACTTAAAGAACCATATTGCGGATCTTTCTCTACTGAGAGATAAATATCTCCATTGGGCGTTTGATAAGCAAAACCTTTCTCTAGCAACTTTTCAATCATCGCACAAATACTCTCCAAACTCTCTGTAGCTTTAGGCTCAATATCGGCTCTCTCTACCCCTAAAGCTGCCATTTCATCAAGATATTTTTGCGTATAAGTCTGTGTAATTTCTGCAACACTCAAACCACTTTGCAAAGATTTATTAATAATCTTATCATCAATATCGGTGAAATTTTTTGCAAAAAGCACTTCATAGCCATTCTCTCTTAAGATTCGGCGCAATAAATCAAAAACAATCGCACTCCTTGCGTGCCCCAAATGTGAATCATCATACACTGTTGGACCGCAAACATAAAGTCTTACTTTTGGAGGATTAATGGGGAAAAAATCTACTTTTTCTTTTTTGATGCTATCATAAATTTTAAGCTGCATTCATTTCTCTTTCGTCTAGAATGTAATTTTGGATTTAAACTTATAAGTATAGCAAATTTACTCTATAATTATTGTAAATTTACAACCCTAAGATATCTTTAATAATTTTAAAAAATGTAGATTCTGCAGCGCTTTATGAAGATAAAAAGAAACAAAGAAATCCAATCTAGGATTCTTTGTTATTTAAGAAGATTATTGTAATGTATAAAGGATATTTGAACCATCTTGATAACTTTGAATTCTAATATCCCCTTTTTCATTAATAAGTAAGCTTCTAGCATTTTTGATTGTTTCTGGATAAGCAATAGTTTTTGTAACTTGTTCTGCTTTAGGATCAATCACCACAATCACATTATGATTTTTGCTAAGTGCATAAAGCTCACCATTATAATAAACCATAGAAGTTATATAAAGATCGCCTAGAGTTTTACCTTCTTTAAGATTTGCAGATGGGATAAACTCTCCTGATAATTTTCTATCACTCAATAAAAATTTACTAATTATAAGAGTTTCAGCACGTTTATTGTTTGGAGTTGTAGCTAAATAAAAATATTTTCCATCTGTTGCCATACTTGCAACATGATAAAACTTAGATCTTACGCTAACCAAACGCCCTCTTCCTAAGCCCTCACCTTGCCCTTCAAATTTATCTGCACCTTCAATAAAATCTGCATATTGCTTTGCATCATCTGCATTTGGATTTTGTTTAAATCGCAAGAAAGATTTATTAGAGCCCATTAAAAGATATTTATCTTCCATATAAGGAATAATACCGATGATAGGATCAATAGTTGCAGAAAAATAAGGGTCAAGCTTAAAGCTAGATTTTACTTGGAAATTATCATCCATCACAGCTACATCATGTTTCGAACTTGCTAAATACTCTCCACGAATATAACTTAGGGTATTAATAGGCAATGGGAAATCAATTTTTTGCTCATTAACAATTTCAAGAGTCTCATCAACATTCAAAGGTGCATTGGTGCTATCATTATCAAAGGTAACTCCAAGTTTTGGACTTGCTGGTGCAAAAGCATAATCAGGCGCTTTTACATCTCTTGGTCCCAAGAAAGAGAAGCCATTAAATTTACCTTTCCAATAATCTGTGCTCCAAATAATATATTTTGGATTAAGGCTAAATCTAACTGGATCTCCTTGTCCTGCATATGGTGGAACACCTGTGCTAACAAAGGCTTGAAAAACATTTGAAGCAATGATTAAAGTTACAACAACAACAGATGCAAAAGAAAGTTTAGTCCATTCTCTTACCTTTTTTCCTGCCATTTCTACTTCAAATTCACTGAATTTTGGTGCAAATGCAAAGATAACTCCTAGTAACAACACAACTGCCCAAAATACAATTTCTGCCCAAAAATAAGTGTGAAGCCCAAATACTGCTAGACCAAATCCTTGATCTAAATCGCGCATTGCGTGCATTCCATATTGTGCAAAAGATTGATACAATCCAAATGCAGCCATTACTAAAATAGCAGCAACATATTTGCCTTTAAAGCCATAACGAACAATAAATAACGCCATTACACCAATAAAAATCATAGCCTCTCTTTGCCCCCAGCATAGTGTGCAAGGGCTATCGCCTAAAATATACCCAAAAACAACATTAGCAATACCAACAGGCAATAAAATAATCAACAATCCTGCTAAACACATCAATGTGTAGAAATTTTTTACTTTTGTATTTTCATTCATTTCACAAGCCTTTTACAGATTCATATTTGTGAGAATTCCACCTGCCTTATGCCACACATAAAGCACAATCATAATCACCCACGAAATCATTACAAGATTAAAAGCCAATTTTTCTTTTTCTGGTTTTTTAATGATTAAAATCATTGCAATTAAAACCATTAGAAGCTCTAAAAACTCCATATTCTCTCCTTCATTTCAAACTTAGATTGCAAAATTACTAGATTTTTGCAAACAGCGAGCGGAATGCTACCAAAAAAATATTTTCATAAAACTTAATTAATTATACACGCTTGTTTTAATTTTTAAAAATAACAAAAATTGTTACGACAAGACACATCATAGCTCAATAATATATTATTTTAAGTTGAAAGACAAATCATTTGATCCTAAAAAATTTCCAAAATATGCCATAATTTTAAGAAAATTAAATGTATAATTAAGCCTTTATTTTTCACTTATATTTTACATTTAAGGTGCTTTATCCAATGAAATGCCTAAAGATTAAGCTTTTTATTTTTACTTTATTTTTTAGTATTACAACATTTGCTTCACCTTTTGGTAACAAACTCATCGTTCCTATCATTGAACTTGATACCGATTCTGAACATTTTGCTTATGTCCCTGCGTTTGATTTAAAAGTTGGAGAAAGCGGAGAAATTGTGCGTTGGTTTGACAAAGATCATTCTGGAATCATAGCAATGGCTGCAGTCGTAGAAATAAATGATAATAGAGCAAAAATTGCCTTTGAACCTTTTGTAGCACTAGAACAAAAGGCTTTCCCTACTCCACTTTTAAAACCACAAAAAAACGATGAAGTTATTTTCCGCAGCTTTAATGATCGAGCCTTTTTAATCGCGCCCACTCAAGATATCTATGATAAAGTCAAAAATGCTTATCCTGAAGTCACTTGGCTTCATCCTGATTTATTTGCTGCTTATTTAATGGAAGTTGGGCATACTGCACCTGTTAAAGCGGACTTTAGAAAGATTTGCTCTCAATATGCCGCAGGGATTGTTTATATTGTTAATCTCAATGAAGGACAAGCTTTAGATTGCCAAACTTTTAGCCTTATCAAAAAGGATTATATTACAGGAAGAGCCCCTATTGAAGAGAGAATGTTGCCCTTTTTCTCGCGTATTGGTTCTATTAACCAAGAATGGTTTTTTTACTTAATTAATGACCAAAGAACACAAGATTACTATCTCTATTTTGATGCCTTACTCAAAGGAGAAATCAAAGATAGCGATGCAACCTTCTTTGGCAGAGTTACCAACTATTTTACCCAAAGCCTCAAAAATATTTTTTAAGGAATTCATAAAATGACAGAACAAAATATTCGCGACTTAAAAGAGATTGTTGGAAACGAAGATTGTTATAATGATAAGGCACACTTAAGTGCTTACTGCTATGATGCTACCAAAGATCGCAAATATCCCGAATGTGTCGTATTTCCTCATAACGAAGAAGAAGTAAGCAAGATTCTAAAATATTGTAACACACATAAAATACCAATCGTCCCACGCGGTGCAGGGAGTGGATTTACAGGGGGCGCTTTACCAATAGAAGGCGGAGTGGTATTGGCTCTAGAAAAACATATGAATCAAATTTTAGAAATTGATATGGAAAATATGGTGGCTAGAGTCCAACCTGGAGTTGTCAATATGCAACTTCAAAAAGCTGTCGAGGCTGTTGGCTTATTTTATCCACCCGATCCTGCAAGTGAGCATTACTCCACATTAGGTGGGAATGTTAGTGAAAATGCCGGTGGAATGCGTGCAGCCAAATATGGAATCACTAAAGATTTTGTAATGGCTTTACGCGCTGTTTTGCCTAATGGCGACATTATCTGTGCGGGCAAAAAAACCATCAAAGATGTTGCGGGTTATAATATCGCAGGGATCTTGATTGCTAGTGAGGGGACTTTGGCAGTCATCACTGAAATCACCTTAAAACTACTTAGCAAGCCAAAATACAAACAAAGTGCAATGGGTATTTTTCCAAGTATCCAAACTGCAATGAATGCAGTTTATAAAACTATGGCAAGTGGAATCACACCTGTAGCAATGGAGTTTTTAGACAACCTTAGCATTAAAGCCGTTGAAGAAAAATTTCACAAAGGATTACCCACTGATGCTGGAGCGATTCTTATCACAGAAGTCGATGGAAATTTACCTGAAGAAATTCAATACCAAATTGCCAAAGTTGAAGAAAAATTCTATGAAAATGGTGCAACTCAATTCATTAAAGCAACTAATGAGCAAGAAGCGGCTGATTTATGGTTTGCTAGAAAAAATGCGAGTCCAAGCATCACAATTTATGGTAGCAAAAAACTCAATGAAGACATTACCGTGCCACGCTCCAAACTCCCAGAATTATTAGAAAAAATCCAACAAGTCTCTCAAAAATATGGTGTTATAATCCCTTGCTTTGGACATACAGGCGATGGAAATGTGCATACCAATGTTATGGTTGATGGCTCCAAAGCCGAAGAATTAGAGAAAGGACACAAAGCCATTGAAGAGATTTTTAAAATCACCATTGAACTTGGCGGCACCCTAAGCGGAGAACACGGAATTGGCATTTCTAAAGCCCCTTTTATGAAACTTGCATTCACCCAAGAAGAAATGAATCTCTTTAGATCAATCAAAAAAGCCTTTGATCCAAACAACATTTTAAATCCGGGCAAAATGGCATTATGAAAAAGAATTTTAATTTATGCTACAATACGAAATTTCAATAATTAAAGGTATCTTATGATTTATGATGTGCAAAAAATACGCGAGATTCTACCTCATCGCTATCCTTTATTGCTTGTAGATAGAATCACCTCAATCACTCCCAACCAGACCATTGAAGCTTATAAAAATATTACCATTAATGAAGAAGTTTTTAATGGGCATTTTCCCGTGCAACCCATTTATCCTGGAGTTTATATTATTGAAGGAATGGCACAAGCAGGTGGAGTGTTAGCCTTTATGAGTATGTTTGGCGAGGATTCAAGCAATAATGGTGATAAAATCGTATATTTTATGAGTATTGACAAAGCCAAATTTAGAAATCCCGTAACTCCTGGCGATAAGCTAACCTATAAACTTGAAGTTATCAAGCAAAAAGGTGGTATTTGGGTTTTGCAAGGCTATGCCTATGTAGAAGAAAAATTGGTAGCAGAAGCTGAACTAAAGGCAATGATAGTTGATAAAAATAAAGAAGGGACAAACAAGTGAATATCGCAAAAACCGCTAAAATCGCTCCAAGTGCAATCATAGAAGAAGGGGCAATTATTGGGGAAAATGTTGAAATTGGGCATTATTGCATCATTGGTAAAAATGTCAAAATAGGTGATAATTCAAAGCTATATAACCATGTAACAATCCTAGGCAACACAACTTTAGGAAAAAGCAACACGATTTTTCCTAATGCAACCTTAGGCACAGAACCTCAAGATCTCAAATATCATGGCGAACCCAATGAGCTTATTTTTGGCGATAATAATAAGATTCGTGAATTTACAATGATTAATCCTGGAACTGAAGGTGGCGGAAGCAAAACCATTATTGGAAGCAATAATCTACTAATGGCTTATGTGCATGTAGCTCACGATTGCACTATCGGAAATCATTGTATTTTGGCTAATGGAGCTACACTTGGTGGGCATATTGTTATGGGAGATTATATTAATATTGGCGGATTAACCCCTATACATCAATTTGTCAAAATTGGAGATTATGCAATGATTGCTGGTGCAAGCGCACTCTCTCAAGATATTCCTCCCTTTTGTATGGCAGAAGGGAATCGTGCAGTGATTCGGGGACTTAACCTTCACCGCTTAAGAAAAAATTTCGAACATTATCAAGTAGATAAAATTCATTCTACCTATAAACGACTTTTTTTTGGTAATCAGCCTATTAAAGAAATTGCCCAAGAAATTTTAGATGAAAACCCAAATGATGAAAATGTCACAAAAATGTGCCATTTTATTCTTAATTCCACAAGAGGAATCCCATTTATAAGGAAAAGTCTATGAACGAAAGAATCTGCGATTTTTGCAAATCAAAGGAAACTCACAAGAATCCTTTAATCACTGGAAATAATGTCTGCATTTGTAAAAATTGTATCATTGCTTCTTATAATCTACTTTTTGGGACAGAAAAACATTTTGAAGAAGCTGAAGCTACTCAAGAAATGGATTTAAAAATCATACCCCCCAAAGAATTAAAAGCAATTCTTGATGATTATGTGATTGGTCAAGAAAAAGCCAAAAAAGTTTTTAGCGTTGCAGTGTATAACCATTACAAACGCATTTTACAAAATCCTAAAGAAGACGAGACAGAGATCTCTAAATCCAACATATTGCTTATTGGACCAACAGGAAGTGGAAAAACACTTATGGCACAAACATTAGCTAAAGCACTTAATATCCCCATTGCAATCTGCGATGCAACAAGCTTAACAGAAGCAGGATATGTAGGGGAAGATGTAGAAAATATCCTAACAAGACTCCTGCAAGAAGCCAATGGCGATGTTACAAAGGCACAAAAAGGAATTATTTTTATTGATGAGATTGACAAAATTTCAAGACTCTCTGAAAATCGCTCAATCACGCGTGATGTTTCTGGCGAGGGTGTGCAACAAGCACTTTTAAAAATCATTGAAGGAAGTGTCGTTAATATTCCACCAAAAGGAGGCAGAAAGCACCCCAATCAAGATTTCATTCAAATCAACACCAAAGATATTCTTTTTATCTGCGGTGGTGCTTTTGATGGATTAAACGAAATCATTGAAAGACGCATTGGGGGCAATGTCCTTGGATTCCACCACACAAAAAATGCCAAAACAGAATCAAAAAATCTACTTGATGAAGTGGAACCTGATGATTTAGTAAGCTTTGGGTTAATTCCCGAACTCATTGGGCGTTTGCATATGATTGCCACTTTAGATGAAATTACTAAAGAAGCGATGATAACTATTCTCCAAAAACCAAAAAATGCGCTCACCAAGCAATATCAAAAACTTTTTGAACTTGATGATGTTATATTGACCTTTAAGCCAGAAGCTCTAGAAGCCATTGCCGAACTTGCAATTCAAAGAAAAACTGGCGCAAGAGGATTGCGTTCAATTATGGAAGAAATTATGCTAGATATTATGTATGAATTGCCTGAGCTTAAAGGGTATGAAGTTATCATTACTCAAGAATCAGTAACCAAAAAAGAAAAACCTATACTCATCAAACAAAAGAAAAGCAATAAAAAAAGTGCTTAAAATTTTACTAAAAAGAGGGAGAAATGCTATTAGATAGAATAATTGGTTGGTTTTCACATGATATTTCAATTGACTTAGGAACTGCAAATACAATTGTAATTGTAAAAGGGCAAGGTGTCATCATCAATGAACCCTCTGTAGTAGCTGTAAGGAATGATAGATACGGCAGAAATAAGATTCTAGCAGTGGGACATGAAGCCAAAGAGATGGTAGGAAAAACTCCAGGCAGTATCCTAGCCGTGCGACCTATGAAAGATGGTGTTATTGCAGATTTTGATATGACTGAAAAAATGATTCGACATTTTATTGAAAAAGCTCACCGAAGAAAGGCTTTAATGCGTCCTAGAATTATCGTTTGCGTGCCTTATGGTCTTACAGGAGTTGAACGCAAAGCCGTTAGAGAATCTGCTATGAGTGCTGGGGCTAGAGAAGTATTTTTAATCGAAGAGCCAATGGCTGCTGCTATTGGAGCTGGATTGCCTGTCAAAGAGCCTAAAGGTAGCTTGGTAGTTGATATTGGTGGTGGAACAACGGAAATTGGCGTAATTTCATTAGGAGGTTTGGTTATTTCAAAATCCCTAAGAACCGCTGGAGATAAACTTGATAACGCGGTTGTAGAATATGTAAGGCGTAAATATAGCTTATTAATTGGAGAGCGAACTGGTGAAATCATTAAAATAGAAATTGGTTCTGCTGTTAGCCTTGATGAACCTTTAAGTATGCAAGTTAAAGGGCGTGATCAAGTAAGTGGATTACTTAACACAATCGAACTTACAAGCGAAGATGTTAGAGAAGCAATGAAAGAACCCCTAAAAGAAATTTCTAATGCCCTAAAAGATGTGCTAGAGCAAATGCCACCTGATTTAGCCGGAGACATTGTTGAAAATGGTATCGTTCTAACCGGAGGTGGTGCGCTTATTAGAGGGCTTGATAAATATTTATCCGAAATTGTAAAACTCCCTGTATATGTGGGTGAAGAACCACTTTTGTGCGTTGCAAAAGGAACAGGTAAGGCATTAGAGGAAATTGATATTCTTCAGCAACTTTCTTATGAGTAAAAAATGAAAAAACTCTTTCTTTGGATTCTTTTTATTGTGATAGTTTTCTTTCTATCCATACAAATTTCCAAAGAAATACACTCTAAATTTCTCTATCTTAGCGATAGTATTAAAATTGGAATCTTAAATCTTAATCAAAACATCACTAACGCTATCACAAGACATTTCAATCAAGCCCAACAAATCAAACATTTAACCAATGAACTAAAAGAAAAAGAAAGCTTACAATATGCCCTTGAATCTTTAAAATACGAACACAATGAGCTTTTAAACTTACTTCAAAACAATGATTTTGGATCACCTAATTTTCATCTTGTCCGCACAATTTCTTATGCACACATCAATGATCACACAAAAATTTGGCTTAAAGGCAATGATGAGACTATCTCTCAAAGTGAAAAAAATAAAATTTTTGGACTTGTCACTAATAATCAAGTAGCTGGGATTGCAATTTTTAGAAATAACCGCCTAATGGGCTTTTTAAATGGCGATGAGCAATGCAATTATAGTGTTATTGTGGGAGAAAATAAATCTCCAGGAATCGCAAAATACGATATCAATAAAGGTTTTATTGTAGATTACATTCCATTCTACCCAAAAATCAAAGCAGGAGATAAGATTCAAACAAGTGGATATGATGGTATTTTTTACCCAGAGATTCCTGTAGGAGAAGTCCAATCTGTTGAAGAAAGACAAGGTTATCAAATCGCTATCATCAAGCCCTTTTTAAATAAAATATCACAATTTTATTGGATCATTAATACCAATCAAATCAAAAATGACCAAAAACAAAGCGATGATTCTTTCAATTTCGATTAATTTTCTTGCATTTTAAGAAATAATCTGCAAAAAAGTGATAAAATAACGAACTTTAAAAGTCAATTTTTTCTTAAACTTACTAAGATTGACTCTTTAAAAGTTTTTTAGAGGTTAAAAATAGTTTTATTTTTAATACATTTCTTCAAGGAGGATTAAGTTGGAAAGAGAAGAACTTTTACTTCAAAAAGCACAAAAAAGACTAAAAGAGATTAGCAAATTCCCAGCCTTAAAAGAAGGAAATAGCATTAAAAAAATGTTGCAAGAAAAGGGAGTTTCAAGAAGAGATTTTCTAAAATGGGCAGGTGCAATGACTGCAATGCTTTCACTTCCTGCAAGTTTCGCACCGCTAACTGCAAAGGCTGCTGAAGTAGCAGATCGCTTACCAGTTATTTGGCTCCATTTAGCAGAATGCACCGGTTGCAGTGAAAGCTTACTTAGAAGCGATGGACCTGGTATTGCGAGTTTAATTTTTGATTATATCTCTTTAGAATATCACGAAACCATTATGGCAGCATCTGGCTTCCAAGCCGAGCACAATCTTGAATCAGCTATGCAAAAATACAAAGGACGCTATGTTTTAATGGTAGAAGGCGGTGTCCCAACTGCACTAGAAGGACAATATTTAACCATTGGAGCACACGGCAAAACAGGCTTAGAAACTGCTAAAGAAGCAAGTGAAAATGCAGCCGCTATCTTTGCAATTGGAACCTGTTCTAGCTTTGGCGGGATTCAAGCAGCTAATCCAAATCCAACTGCTGCTAAACCACTTAGTGCAGTTACCAATAAGCCTGTTATTAATGTCCCAGGCTGTCCTCCAAGTGAAAAAAATATTGTTGGAAATGTGATTTATTTTATTCTTTTTGGAACTTTACCAAGTCTTGATGCTTTTAATCGTCCAAAATGGGCTTATGGACTTAGAATCCACGACCTATGCGAAAGAAGAGGACATTTTGATGCAGGAGAATTTGTCCAAAGCTTTGGCGATGAGGGTGCTAAAAGTGGATATTGTCTCTACAAAGTTGGTTGCAAAGGACCTTATACTTTTAATAACTGCTCCAAACTCCGCTTTAATTCCCATACAAGTTGGCCTATCCAAGCAGGGCACGGCTGCATTGGTTGTAGCGAACCAAATTTTTGGGATACTATGGGACCTTTTGAAGAGCCACTTGGAAACAAAGTCTATAATGTTCCTTTCTTTAGTGGCAAAGATAGGACAGCCGATAATATCGGTATCACGCTATTAGGGGTTGCAGCTATTGGTATGGCAGCACACGCCGTTTTATCTAGTATGAAAAAAAACAAAGACTAATTCACAAGGAAGAATAAATGACAAAAAGAATTATTGTTGATCCTATTACAAGAATCGAAGGACATTTAAGAATCGAAGTCATTGTGGATGAAAATAATGTCATCACCGATGCTTATTCAAGCTCAACTTTGTGGAGAGGTATTGAAGTGATTGTCAAAAACCGCGATCCACGCGATGTTGGTTTTATGGTGCAAAGGATTTGTGGGGTTTGCACCTATTCTCATTACAAAGCAGGAATTACAGCGGTTGAAGATGCCTTAGGTATTCAAATCCCTTTTAATGCACAAATGGTGCGTAGTCTTATGAATGTCTCTCTTGTGCTACACGATCACTTAGTGCATTTCTATCACCTACACGGATTAGATTGGTGCGATATTACTAGTGCCCTTAAAGCTGATCCAAAAAAAGCTTCTGAACTTGCCTTTAAATATGTTAAAAATCCTATTGCAACAGGCGAAGATGAACTTAGATCCGTGCAAGAAAGAGTTGCCAAATTTGCAAGCGCCAAACAAGGCTTAGGACCTTTTGCAAATGCTTATTGGGGACATAAAACTTACCGATTCTCACCTGAACAAAATCTCATCGTGCTTTCCCACTATCTAAAAGCACTTGAAGTGCAAAGAGTAGCTGCACAAATTATGGCGATTTTTGGTGCAAAACAACCACACCCACAAAGCTTAACCGTTGGTGGAGTAACTTGTGTAGCCGATATTTTGGATCCTTCAAGACTTGGAGATTGGCTCACCAAATACAAAGAAGTTGCTGATTTTGTTAATCGTGCTTATTATGCTGATGTAGTAATGGCAGCAGAAGTCTATAGAAATGAACCCAGTGTGCTTAAAGGTTGCGGAGTAAGAAATTTCCTAAGCCACGCAGAGATTCCTGTTAATCGCAATGAAACACTCTATAGCAGCGGAATCGTTCGCAATGGAGATATTTCAAAACTCATTGAAATCAATGAAGAATTAATTACCGAAGAAGCTACCCATTCATGGTATAAAAACGACAAAGCTCTTCATCCTTACGATGGAGACACAACACCTAATTACACCGGATTTGTTGATGCCGATACAATTGGACCTGATGGAACTCCAATCAAAACAAAAGCTCTAAACTTAGATGGAAAATATAGCTGGATAAAATCTCCTCGCTACAATGGCGAACCTATGGAAGTTGGACCTCTAGCTGCTATCGTTGTGGGATTAGCAGCTAAAAATCCAAGAATCACAAAAATTGCTACACAATTCTTAAAAGATACAGGATTGCCTGTTGAAGCACTTTTCACAACTTTAGGTAGAACAGCAGCGAGAGTTTTAGAGTGCAAACTTTCTGCGGATTATGGAATCGAAGCCTTTAACTCTCTCATTGAAAATCTAAAAACCGGCGACCAATCCACTTGTGCTCCTTACAAAATAGATAATACCAAAGAATACAAAGGACGCTACATCGGAAATGTTCCACGAGGTATGCTAAGCCACTGGGTTAGAATCAAAGATGGAGTGGTTTCAAACTACCAAGCAGTAGTCCCAAGCACTTGGAATGCAGGACCAAAAGATTCTAAAAACCAAATGGGACCTTATGAAGCTTCTTTAGTGGGCATTAAGATTCAAGACACTACTCAACCTTTAGAAATTATCCGCACAATCCACTCTTTTGACCCTTGTATTGCTTGTGCGGTGCATTTAATGGACACTAAAGGTAATGAAATTGGACAATACAAAATTGACCCAATCGCGATGAATTGCAATATCTAAAAGGGGAAACTATGGAAACAAAATACAAACCCGTCTTTGAGTTTTCAAAATTAACAAGGATATTCCATTGGATTAGAGCCATTACGATTTTTGCACTGATTGCAACTGGATTCTACCTTGCCTACCCTTTTTTGAGTGCTAATCCAAATTACAATGTTTATTCTCTATCAAGAATTTGGCATGTATCCATTGGATTTTTGCTCATCGCAGTTTCAATTTTTAGAATCTACCTTTTTATTTGCACGAAAGAATGCCAAGTAGAACGCCGATCATTCTTAGATTTTATTAATCCTATTGTATGGTTTCAGATTCTAAGAACTTACCTTTTGCTTGGAGGACATCCACACAATAAAGGCGCTTACAATCCCTTACAGCTTGTAACTTATATTGGTGTAATGCTTCTTATTGTTCTTATCTCGCTTACAGGGCTTATTCTCTATACACATGTTTATCACGAAGGACTTGGGGGATTCCTTATGCCAATTATGAAACCCCTAGAAGTGCTTTGTGGTGGGATTGCAAATGTTCGCTTATTTCACCATATCTTGACTTGGGCATTTATCATCTTTATCCCTATTCATATTTATATGGCTAGTTGGAATGCTATAAAATTCCCTGGATCTGGAATCGACACAATCGTAAGCGGATTAAAATTTGAAAAAGATGAACAATCTTAATGAAGATTCTTATCTTAGGCATTGGAAATATTCTTTTTGGCGATGAGGGGATTGGAGTGCATCTCTCCAATTTTCTCAAAGTCAATTACACTTTTAGCGGCGAACATTCGCTTGATATTGTTGATGGTGGGACAATGGCACAACACCTAATCCCTATTATCACCCAATATGATCGCGTTTTGATTCTTGATTGCATTGATGCAGATGATGCCAAAATCGGAGATGTGTATTTTTTTGACTTCAGTGCTATTCCAAATAATATTACTTGGGCAGGTAGTGCGCACGAAGTAGAAATGCTACAAACCCTAAAGATGATTGAAATGTTAGGCGACTTGCCACCCACCAAAATCTTAGGTGTGAAGCCTGTCATTATCGGAAGCGATCCAACATTTGAATTATCTCCTGAGATCTTAAAAGCTGCAAAAATTATGGAAGCACAAGCCATTAAATACCTCCAAGAACTAGGGATTAAAGCAGACAAAAAAGATCAAAAAGATTTACAAAAAATCGCCAATCTCTCTTACAAAGGTTTTTAATTTGCTACTTGCACTTGACTTTTTGCTTATCCAAGATTTACAAAACGCACCCAAAATCAAAAACTTTCTTTGCAAAACACTCACTCAAACCGCTCATACTTTTGAGCTTGAAACACAAATTCTCCAAACTAATACAAGCTTCACCCTAGAAGCCAAAGGCGAAGAGCAAAACCTACTAGATTTTACAAACGCTCTGTCTAAAAATCTCCCACTCTCTTTGCAATGGACTTTTAAAGAGCTAAGAATCCTAGAATCACTCTCCCCTACCCACTCTCTCCCAAACCCACAAGAATCTTCAAACCTACTCACCCCCCTTGAACTAGAAAAAATTAGCCAAAAAGATTCAAGCGCTTTTTGCGACCTATGGGGAAGCTTCATCGACTTCACACCCCAAAAAATCACTTTTTTAAAAGACAATCAAAAGCTCCCCCTAAACAGCAAAAAAGAACTCCAAGAAGCACTCCAATATCTAAGCACACTTCTCAAAAATCAGCAAAGCATTTTTCTAAAAACCCCCCTAGGCAAAAAAGAAATTATTCTCTTTGATGAAAACAATCCACCAAAAATTCAATCCCCCTATATTTTTATGCCATTTTGCCTAAACAATGCCCAATCTCTTTTTAGAATTAGCGCTGAAGAATGTCAAGCATTAGCCACATTAGAAAAGCCCCTCATCACACTCAAGCCCAAATCCATTCTAAAAGCACTTTTTCCAACGCACGAAGTGCCTTGCATTCTCCCCTTTGATCCTATTTTGCTACTACTAAGCAAATTCTTGGAATCCCACAGCGGCTTTTATCTCCTAGAACCTACAAAAAAGCTAAATAACGGAATCTGCCAATTTTTCAAAACCGATGACACTCCCTTAGAAATTAGCGTTGGCAAAAACTCTCTCATCTTAAAACATCACTTTGAAACCACTCCCGCCACAGCCACTTATCCAGAGCTTCTAGCCTTTAAAAATACAATAAAATCCCAAAACCTAACCCAAACAAACGCACTCTACCTAGGCAACCACCCCACGCATTTTATGCTCTATTTTAACCAAAGCTTTAAAACCCCTATAGAATTCATTTTCCAAAGCAATCTAACCCAAATCCTAGAGATTCTAAAAGTCCAAAACACCACCACCAAGTCTCTACTAAAAAACTTCACCAAAAGCAACGAATCCCTTATCGAACAACTACAATCTTTTCCTACTCACGATAGATTTTCAAGCAATCTTTTAGACTTATTAGGCTTATGCGGAATCTTACTTGATTTGCACGCACCATTTCCCCTTACACTAGACTTTGATTCAAATCTCAAAGCCGCCACAAAAGCAGTCTTACAAAAAGCAGGGGAGTTTGTCGGCGCTAAAGGACCGCGAATCGACTTTAGATTAGAAAAAGACAAAGAAGGCAAAATCTACCTTGACACTCTACGCACCTTGCGATCGGTAATGAGCTTCAAACTTGCAGGAGTAGAGAGTGAATTGCTTTGCTTTGGCATTTTAGATTCGATGGCAGAATTCTTTGCCAACCTAAGTCGCGATATGGAGGAAAACTATAGCACAAAAGGCATCATCATCTGCGGAGAAATGTTTTTAAACAAACAATTCCTAGATCAATTCATCCACTATCTCCCAAAAGATTCTGAAGTGCTTGGCTGTGAAATAATGGACTTCATCTAAGCCCACGCATTCCAAAGCTACCATTTAACTTCCTACCTTACTCCAAGCACTTCAAATCCACTCAAAAAATAATTTAAATCATAAAACATAAATATTTTTTAATTTAAGCAAAAAATAAGGGGGGGGGGGGGGCATAATAATATCTCATTTTATTATTTTAAGGAGAATGAATGAAAATTTCAATCGCAGCAAGTCGAGTTTTGACAAGCTTAGGTGTAGTCGCTGCTTTATCAAGCAGTGCTATAGCAGCCGCAGATACTGCTGGTAACACAGACTTTACTACAAAGTTTAAAGAAAATACAACAGGAAATTGGGAATACAAAAACACAGCTAATGATTTAACTCTTAATGTTGATCCAACATCGGTAACCACAGGCGAAGGGGTAGATATTAAGCCAATAGAACTTAATAATCTCACTATTGATGCCAATTCATTTACTGGAGATACTGCTGTAACGCTAGGTGGAACTAAAAATCAATTCAATCCAACAGATCCACTTGCAAACACTTATTCTTTTAATATCAATACTAAAAATGGTGTTACACAAAATGGTGCAACCAATGTTTATCACAACTCTAGCATCAAAAGCAGTGAAGGAGCAGTAACTTTTGGTGATGCAGTAAGAGTTGATGGTGCAAACCTAGATGTTACAAGTAAAACAGGGACTGCTTTTAATGGTGCGCTTAATGCATTAACTATTAGCAACAAAGGAAATGTAAATGTTACAGGTGATGCTAATCTTGGATCAGGTGCTATAGCAGTAGAATCTGGTAAATTAAATGTTACAGGAAAGCTAACTTCAAATGGTAATGCTTTCACTTTTGGATCATTGAATAATAGCTGGAATAATAACAATCAAGGAATCTACGCAAAAGGAGATGTAACACTTAACAATGGCACATTAAATATCCAAAGCAGTGATTTGCCACTTGGACAACTCAATCTCATCACTTCTGGTGGAAAAATCACCAATACAGGAGCTACATTAGGCAGTGTTAGTTTTGCACAAGATGTTTCTGAATATCTAAGCAACCAAAGCCTTCTAACTCCATACCTTAATACTGGAGATTATGACTTCGCTATTGATGCCAATGCCGTTGGAAGTCATTATAAAGATTACATTGCTTATGATGTTAAACTTTCTACAGACAACAAAACCCTTTATGTAGATGGGCAATTAAAAGATACTTTCAAAAATATTTTCAATGAAAAACAAACTTTTGCTAGTCTTCAAGGTTTTGCAAACAAACTTGTAGCTACAGAGCAAACAAATATTGATAGTGCACTTAAAATATTAACTGATACTACAACAACTCCTGGACAAGATATTGGTGTAAAAGGACAAGTTACTACTCAAATTACAACATTCACACAAAACAAAACTGCTACTGAGAGTGCAATCAAAACAGCAGAAGAACAAGTAAAAACACTTAACGATCAACTCGCAGCAGAAACAGATGTGACAAAAAAAGAACAATTACAACAACAAATTGATGCTTTAGACACTCAAATTACTGCATCCAAAGAAACACTTAACCAAATCACAAGCGATCTTAACGCAGCTAATGCTGAACTTAAAGCTATTGAAGCCGCCATTAAAGATTTAACAGCTAGAAACAATGCATTTGCAACCCTTCAAACTGAAATTCAAAATTTACAAGATGGAACTACTGATGCTGAAAAATCACAAAAACTTAATGAGCTTAAAAACCTTATGTTAGAAGCTCTTGCACCTAGCATTAATACAGGGGATTATTCATTAGCTAACAGCATTCTAGAAGCAGTAAAAACTCGCACAGATTATACTCTATTAGGTGGAATTGTGCTTGGTGGTATGAATGATACACTCACCCCAATCGTTTCTGCAGCAAAAGCTTCAGGAAATACAGGTGAATCACTTGGAATCTTATCTAGTATTGCAGGCTCTAACATTCATAATCAACAAGTAATGCAAGTAATTACTAACCAAAGATTCTTTAAAGACACAAGAGATGCTGCTAGAAGTGCTACAAGCTTTGCAGATGCTTCTTCATCAGCAATGACTGCGGTTAATGTTTCTAATGATATGGCAATTGGTTCTAGAATCGCAAGAGCTAACAATCCTTTCCAATCACTTTCTAAAGAAAGATTTGCTTCTATCCAAAGCGATGCACCTTATAAATACTATGAAACTTACAATGCAGCAGTATGGGCAAATGCTTTTGGTGGTGCTAATATCATTGATGGAGAATCAGGTGGCGTATATGGAATTAGCGTAGGTGCTGATAAAAATATCACTGATGATATTTTAGTGGGTGTTTATTTCACTTATGCAAATGCAGAATTACAAGACAAACTCTTAAAACAAGATTCTGATAACTTCCAATTGGGTATTTACTCTCAAATTAAAATTGCTCCAACTTGGGAATTAAACTTAAAAGCTTATGGACAACTAGGTAAAACTGATCAAGATGTTACAAGCATTGCTGGTATCAACACTTCAGACTTTGATCAAAAATTCTTTGGATTAAGTGCAAATGTAGGTAAAGTATTTGATCTTAGCAATAGCTGGTTCTTAAAACCATTTGCAGGAGCAAATTACTATTATTCTTATACACCTGATTATACAGAGAAAGGAAGTATTTTAGCTCAACATGTTCGATCTAATACTAACAACTCTGTAAGCTTAGAAGTAGGTTTAGAAAGTAGAAAATACTTCAGTGAATCATCTTACTTGTTTATCACTCCAAAAATTGAACAATATGTAATCAATAATGGAGATGATTATGTAGGTAGATTTGCTGGTTCAACTACAAGCTTTAGAATCGCTTCTGCTGAGAAAAAGAAAACTTATGGACAACTTATCGTTGGTGGTAACATCGCTATCAATGATTCTTTATCTTTAAATGCAGGAATTGGTGCTAAACAAATCTTAGCAGGTAAAGTAGATTCTAAAAATGAAACTTATCTCAATGGTAACATTGGAGTAAAATATAGATTCTAATCAACTACCAAGTAAGTTTTAGTTTGGAGATAGCTACTTAAGCTTCTCCAAAAAATCTAAATAGTTTTAAACATATAGTTAATGCAACGCAATAAAAGAAGAATTAAAAAAAACTTCATTCCTTCTATGTAGAATTAATTTAAAATTTCATTTTTATCTCTAGCTTAGGCTAGGGATAACTCCGCTGGTTAATACATAGTTAATCTTAAAAATACTACAATTACAGCTTTAAACGCAAATTACAATCGAGGTTGATATGGGAAGAGCATTTGAATATCGAAGAGCAAGTAAAGAGAAGCGTTGGGATAAAATGTCCAAACTTTTCCCCAAATTAGGCAAAGCAATTAGCATTGCTGTCAAAGAGGGCGGAAGTGGCGATCCTGATATGAACTCCAAACTCCGCACCGCCATTATGGCAGCAAAAGCCCAAAATATGCCAAAAGACAACATTGAAGCAGCTATCAAAAGAGCCTTGGGCAAAGATGGGATTCAAATCACTGAAGTGAATTATGAAATCAAAGCACCACATGGTGCGTTATTTTTTGTTGAATGTGCCACAGACAACACCACGCGCACGGTGGCAAATCTCAAAAGCTATGTCAATAAACTAGGCGGACAAATGCTAACTAACAATTCACTAGAATTTATGTTTTCACGCAAAGCGCATTTTGAAGTGAATAAAGAAGGCTTAGGGGATTTAGAAGAGCTAGAGCTTAATCTCATTGATGCAGGGCTTGAATCGCTAGAAGTTGAAGAAGATATAGTGCATATTTATGGAGATTACACAAGCTTTGGAAGTCTTGCAAATGCCTTAGAAACAATCAAAGCCGATGTCAAAAAAGCCGCACTAGAAAGGATTGCCAATAATCCTGTAGAATTTAGCGAAGAGGAGCTTGCAGATATAGAAAAGCTACTTGATAGAATCGAAGATGATGATGATGTCCAAGCAGTTTTTACCAATATCGCCTAAAAGTGACAAAATCACTCAATAGATGATAACTTTTGATTTTTTAAGCTAAATTATTTCAAAATTTCTAATGTAAATTTTACTAAAAGGATTTCAAATGATGAATCAATTAACTAAAGAATCTTTTGCTAACGAAACAAAAGAAGGAGTTTGCCTTGTAGCTGTGGGTGCACCTTGGTGTCCTGACTGCAAAAAAATCGAACCTATTATGGGAATGCTTATGCAAGAGTATGTTGGGAAAGTAAAATTCTGTATGGTAATGGCAGATGAACAAGAAGCACTAAAAGATGAGCTTAATGTTCGCCGAATCCCAACTTTGATTTTCTTTAAAAATGGTGTTGAAGTGGGTGAGAGACTAGTTGAGCCAAACTCTAAACCAATGATTGAAGATGCACTTAAAAAAGCCATTGAAGCTTAAATAACCTTGCCTTTAAGGCAGGGTTTATCAAAAAACTCTCATAATTTTAACATAAGCACTTTTTAGCTAGAATCTCCACATTATTAATTTTACTTAAGGCTATAGCAATGCAAAATCCACATTCTAAAGGCGGTTTTATTAAAATTTTAGGTTTGATTCTAATCATTGTATTTGTGGGAGCAGGTATTTTTATGCTTACTTCTGAATCTTTTGAAAAAGAATCTCCACAAATTAGCCTAAGAGATACTCCTGCGTGGAATCTTAAAGATTTTTTCCCAATTCAAATTCAAGATAACGCAGGAATTAGCAAATATAGTGTTACTTTATTACAAAATCAAGAAAAGATTCCGCTCCAAACCAAAATCCTTACTTCTCAAAATTGCCTTAGCCCCGATGCAGAATTAAGCGAATCTCAAGAAATCCCGACCAATCCAAAAATACTCTGTATTGGTATCCAAAAACCAAATAATATTAAAAATTCTACTCCTGAGCTAGAGTTAGAAATCTCTGCTACAGATACAAGCCATTGGAATCTCTTCAATGGAAACACCACAACAAAAACTTTAAAAATCCCTATTGATACCAAGAAACCTCAACTAACCATTCTTTCGCATTCTTACAAAATCACGCAAGGTGGCAGTGCACTTGTCATCTTTCGTGCAACCGATGATAATCTAAAAAACATTCGCATTAGCAATGGCACTTATGATTTCTATCCACAACCTTTCTACAAAGAAGGCTTTTACATTTCGCTGATTGCGTGGAATAAAACTAATCCTAATTTTAGTGCTAAAATCTATGCGAGTGATTTGGCTGGTAATATTAGTATTATGCCTATTAATTTTTATCTTCAAAAAAAGCAATATCGCGATTCAACCATTCCACTTAAAGATTCATTTATTGATGGCAAAATTTCTACTCTTGTGCAAGAAATTGGAGAAAAAAATTTAGAAGATTTCCCCAATAAACTTGCTATTTTTAAATACATTAACGAAGATGTGCGAAAACAAAGTGCTAATCGTGTCTTTGAAGTGGCTTCACAATTTGATAGAGAAACTTTGGTAAAAGACTTCCCTATTCACGCTTTCTCTCCACTTAAAAATGGTGCTGTAATGGCAAATTTTGGAGATCATAGAACTTTTAGCTATCAAGGCGAAAATGTTAGCGAATCAAATCATATGGGACTTGACTTAGCAAGTATTAAACAAGCTCCTGTTTCACTTGGCAATCCAGGAGTTGTTACTCTAAGTGAATTTGTTGGCATTAATGGAAATACCATCATAGTTTATCACGGACTTGGTCTCTCTACACTCTATGCACACCTAACAACACAAAAAGTTAGTGTGGGTGATTCACTTAATACAGGAGATATTATTGCTAATACCGGAAATACAGGCTTAGCTTTGGGAGATCATTTACATTTTAGCGTTTTAGTCCAAGGGCACGAAGTTTGGACAACAGAATGGCTTGATTCTGCTTGGATTAAAACCAATATTGATGAAGTTATCAATGAAGCCAAGCTCATAATGGATAGATTATAGGAAAAATAATGGTAGAAGCACGACAAAGAAGTCTTAGGTCATTTATCTTTGTAACAGGTCAAGAGGAAGAAACCATTGCCTATATCCAAAAACATTTCATCTTAATAAAAGATTTTTTGCTTGTCTTTGCCTATCCTATCACGAACAAACTTTTAGAATTCTTGCAATCACAAGATCTTACTTTTATCGAACAAAAAAATTCTCAAAAAATTCTCTCTAAACTACCTGAAACTCAAAAATCACAAGAAACTTCTATAAAAACAGAATCCACACAAATACTCCCTAAAGACAATCAACCCACAAATCAAACGCTAATTCTCCACAGAACAATCCGTAGTGGAGAAGAAATTATCACAAAAGGCGACATTACTATTTTTGGTCGCGTTAATAGCGGGGCTATGATTCATGCACAAGGTAATGTCCAAATCTTTGGCGAAATTAGCGGCAATGTTTTTTGCAATGGTAATTATATGATTCTAGGTCCTATTAAAGAGGGAAATATTCTTTTTGATGGCGAAATTATAGAAAAAGATAAGCTTTTGCAAAACTATCAAAAAATCTATAAAAAGAATAATGAAATCATTATCGAGGATTTATTATGAGACAACAAACACTCACTAAACCAATCGAATTAGTTGGAATTGGACTACACAAAGGTGTCCCTGTAAAAATGCGTTTAGAACCTTTAGAAGAAAATAGCGGAATCCATTTCTTTAGAAGTGATGTTGGAGTAAATATCCCACTAAAACCAGACAATGTCGTGGATACCACAATGGCAACAGTGATTGCCAAAGAAGGACATAAGGTTTCTACTATCGAACATTTACTCTCTGCAGTCCATGCCTATGGAATCGATAATCTACGAATCGTGCTTGATAATGAAGAAGTGCCTATTATGGATGGGAGCAGCATCGGATATTGTATGCTACTTGAAGAAGCAGGAATCACGCAACAAAATGCACCCAAAAAAATTCTCAAAATCAAATCACCCATTGAAGTCAAAGAGGGAGATAAATTCGTAAGGCTAGAGCCAAGTAAAGAATGTATTTTCGATTTCTCCATTCATTTTCCTCACCCTGTTATTGGCACACAAAATTATAAATTCACTTTTTCTACCCATAATTATAAAGAAGAAATTGCCCGTGCAAGAACTTTTGGGTTTTTAAGTGAAGTCCAATATCTCCGCTCAAAAGGACTTGCATTAGGTGGATCTTTGGATAATGCAATTGTGCTTGATGAAACAACGATTTTAAATAAAGATGGATTGCGCTACAAAGAAGAATTTGTCCGACATAAAATCTTAGATGCTATTGGCGATATGTGCTTACTTGGTATTCCCTTGCTTGGAACTTATGTTTCTTATGCCGGAAGTCACAAGCTCAATCATCTCTTAACTAAAAAAATTTTTGAAGAAAATAGTGCTTATGAGATTATCCAATCATTCCAAGAAAATGATGATTACGCATTAGCCTATCAAAACGCCTAAAATGTATCAAATTTTTATTATTCCCACTAGCCAACCTATTCTTATTGGGATTTATAAGGATTATGAATTAGAATCTAGCCATTCATTGCCCTCACAACTCTCTGAATCGCTTATCCCCTTTTTTGTCAAACTCAAAGCACAAGGAATCGCTGCAAATAATCTCTATTTTGTCCGCGGTCCAGGAAGCTTTATGGCATTAAAACTTATTTATTTATTCGCTAAAACTATGCAAATTACGCACAATTCAAATCTCTTTGCCACTCATGGTTTTTACTTTAATTCCAATTCGCCCATTAAAGCTTATGGAAACTCTTATTTTGTGCTAGAAAATAATGAAATTACACTAAAAACCTACCCTACCCCGCCCAAAATTGCACCCTATACCCTACCCCAAAGACTTAATAAAAGTCTTTTTACAGAAACAATTAACCCACTTTATCTCTTACCGCCGGTGTAAAATGACTATTCAGAAAAAAGCAACTCTCATTTCTAGCCTTGTCGCCTCTCTTTTAATTTGTGTTAAATTTATTATAGGAATCTTAAGTGGTTCAGTGGCTATCTTGGCTTCTGCCATTGATTCTTTATTGGATTTATGCATTTCTCTTTTTAATCTCTATGCTATCACCAAATCCGAACAACCCGCTAATTCATCTTTTAACTATGGCAAAGGAAAGATTGAATCCCTAGCAGCAGTTATTGAGGGCAGCATTATTTCTGCTTCAGGGGCTTTTATCCTCTATGAATCCTTTAAAAAACTTCTCTTTGGTAGTGAGTTAAATTATCTCACTTATTCTGTATGGGTGATGGTATTTTCTATTGTAGTTACGACTTCACTTGTCCTTTATCTTAATTTTGTAGCCAAAAAAAGCAATAATCTTGTTATCAAGGCAGATGCCTTACACTATAAAACCGATATTTTAAGCAATATGGCTGTTCTTATTGCTTTAGTCTTGGTTTATTTTACAGGTTTTAATGAGCTTGATGCACTCTTTGGAATTGGGATTGGAATCTACATTATCTATTCAGCTTGGACTCTCTTAAAAAGCGGTGTTTTAATCCTCTTAGATAGAGCATTAGATGCTAACATTATCCAATCTATCGAAAAAATACTCAATGAAGCACCCATTAATAGTTATCACGATTTAAAGACAAGACAAAGTGGAGAGATTTATTTCCTTGAAGTGCATTTGGTTTTTAATCCCGAAATTTCTCTATTAGAAGCCCACGCCATTGCTGATTCCATAGAAAACAAAATCAAAGCCTTAGAGGGCAATTGGATTGTTATCACTCACTTAGATCCTAATGATGATGAAGGTCACTAATGCAATATTTACTTGATTTTTTACAAACAACTCCTATTACCAAAACAAAAATTTATCCTTTTTTGCGATGTAGTGAGGAAGAAGCACTTATCTTACATTATTTTTGCCGAGAAATTTTAAAAGGCAATGAAGAGATTCTCTGTCTTGATACCATTAATGCTCTTTTTATGCCAACAAACGATGAAACGATTTTAAAATTTCTCCCCTTGTTTAAAAATCTCCTTGATTTGGGCTGGTTAAGTCAGAATCTTTTTTTAAAAAATTTAAATAATGAAGTGCTTTATTTAAAGCTACTTAACTCTCCTTTTTCTTTAAGTAATAATTTTTTAAAACTCATTCAAGAAGGTGGGATCTATCCTAAACTCCCAAAAATCTCTGCCTATTCTGATCATTTAGATTATCTTAAAGATCAATTTTTAGTGATTGACATTCTCTCTAGTTTGCTTCCTTATAAAAAAGACAATCTTTCTTCACCCTTTCTTGCTAAAGGCGAACAAAAAATCAAAGCCTTGCAAGATAGAATCAAACAAAGATTAAATCTCACCAAAGAAAAGCCAAGTTTAGAAAAGCTTTTTGAAGAATATAGCCTTAATGCACAAGAAAAAATTATTTTTCTAGCGCTTTTAAAAGAAGAATATTCAGGTAGAGAATCACAAGCAAGGGAACTCAATACCCTCATTAATCTTGTGAGCTTAAATGATTATGAGAGAATTAAAAATCGTGCCTTATTAGATGACAGAAGCAAACTTGTCCAAAAAGGTTTGGTGGATTATGATGAAATTTTAAGCACTTTTGAAGGAATCAACCGCACTTTTTTTATCCCTGATGAGATTTTAAAAAAAATCACACACCCTAACAATGAAGAAAAAAAACAAAAAATTAGCCTCCAAACTTTAATTGATAATCAAGATATTTTTGAATTTATCCAACCAAAAACTTCCCTCAATAATGTCGTGCTAAACCCACGCACAAAAGAAACTTTAGAGACACTTTTAAAACAAATGGATTCAAAAGTTCTCCAAAATCTTAAAAATTGGGGCATCAAAGATAAAAAACGCGGCATTGATGCAAAAATTATCTTTTATGGAGCTGCTGGGACAGGCAAAACAATGACTGCATTAGCTCTAGCCAAATCCCTTAAAAAAAGCATTTTAAGCTTTGATTGCTCCAAGATTCTCTCTATGTATGTAGGCGAGAGTGAAAAAAATGTCCGAAAAATCTTTGATACTTACAAAGAGCTTTGTAAAGAAAGTAAAGAAAGCCCTATTTTACTCCTTGATGAAGCCGATCAATTCCTTAGTATGCGAAGCACAAGTGCAAGTGGTGCAGACAAAATGCACAACCAAATGCAAAATATTTTTTTAGAACAAATTGAAAAATTCGATGGAATCTTAATTGCTACAACCAATCTTTTAGAAACTATTGACACAGCATTTTCAAGACGCTTTAATTATAAAATTGAATTTAAAAAACCTAATTTAGAAGAAAGGCTTCTATTGTGGGAAAAACTCTTGCCCAAAAACGCCCCTTATGAAAAGGCATTTAACCTACAATCTCTCGCGGAATTTTCTCTTACTGGAGGACAAATTTCTCTTGTTATTAAAAACGCTGCTTTTTTAGTTGCCGCACAAAAATCCCCTCTTTTTACCACACAAATTTTCATTGAAGAGATCAAAAGAGAATTAAATTCAAACTTTGATGGACAACGCGAAATGGGATTCCACACTTAAGCTTTGCAATTTCAAAGTTTTTTGTTAAGATATAATTTTTTGTTTATAAGGTAATATAATGAATCGTTTTTCAAAAATCGGCTTTATTTTGGCAACCGCAGGAAGTGCCATTGGATTAGGTGGCATTTGGAAATTTCCTTATATGGCGGGGCAAAATGGTGGCGGTGCCTTTGTGCTAATGTTTATTGTAACATTTTTGGTATTTGGACTGAGTGTTTTTATTGTTGAAATGATCTTAGGTCGAGCAAGTGAGCGCGATTGTTTTAGCACCTTTGAAACTCTCGCACCCAAAGGACACAAATACCTTAAATACGGCGGAATAATGGTCTTTACAGGCTTAGTAATTTTCTCATTTTATGCAGTTGTATTAGGATGGCTTATGCATTATATGGTGCTAAGCCTTATAGGCTTACCCAAAACGCTTGAAGCCACGCAAAACTTTTGGGGAAATTTTATAAGTAATCAAGTGGGCTATCAACTTCTGTGGCATTTTGTTATTATCGCACTTTGTGCTTATGTCTTAAACCAAGGAATAAAAAAGGGTATTGAAAAACTCAATCTCATCCTTATGCCTTTATTGTTAATTATATTTATTGGGCTTTTAGTGTATGCAATATGCCAAGATTCTTTTTGGGCTTCTTTTAGCTTTTTGTTTGCTCCAGATTTTAGCAAACTCACCCCTAAAGTAATCGTTGATGCAATCGGACAAGCATTTTTTGCTCTCTCTTTAGGCGTTGGCGTGATTCTCACTTACTCTAACTCTCTACCTAAAAAAGGTAACTTTATCCGATCTGCTCTCATCATAGCTTTGCTTAATTTTGTTTTTTGCATTGTCGCAGGACTTGTAATCTTTACTTTTATCTTTGGCTATGGAGCAACGCCTGATAGCGGACCTGGATTGGTCTTTATCTCGCTACCACTTATTTTTGCTAATATGGGCTTAAGCGGACAAATTATTGCATTTCTCTTTTTTATTGCTTTAATTTTTGCAGGGATTACTTCAGCTGTCTCTATGCTTGAACCCCTTAATACCTATCTTATCGATCGCTTTTCGTTCTCACGCACTAAAGCAAATCTTACAACTATTGGCATCACCTATTTTCTAGGGGTAATACTGCTATTTAGCAATATCGCAATATATCAAGAGGATTTAAGCTTTTTTGGCAAAAATCTCTTTGGTTGGTTTGATTACATTAGTGCATCTTATATGCTACCTCTAGCAGGAGTATTTTTGTGTATTTTTGTAGGCTGGATACTTCCAAAATCACAAGTCTATGCAATGTGTGAGGGAAATCTCACAGGAAAGATTTTTCAAATATGGTATTTTATTATTAGATACATCGCACCAATTGGTATCATAGTCTCTATGATTACCCTAGCTATTGAAGGTTTAAAATAAATTATTCTGCTTCAAAGATTCCATTTTGGATACTTCTTTGAAGCTCTTGGGCTTTTTTAAGTAATTCTTGCTGATCTTTTTTGGAATCATTTTCTTTTTGCATATCTATTTCTTTTGTTTGCGAATGGGTTGAATTTTTGCTTGGATTTTTATCAATAATCCCCATTTTTACAAAGGTATCTTCATAATTTTTGCCACCCTTTTTTACGCGAATATAAACTTGTCCGCTTGCTTGATCATACAAATAAGTATCATCTAAATCATTAAACATTACCCAAGGTTGTGCTTTTAAACTATAAGCCATAAGAAGAATTAAAAATATTTTCATACTATTCCTTTTGTGCTTGGAATTGTATCCAAAACAAACCCATTTTATAGCAACTTTATTTCATATTCTATCTTAGAAACATCAAGCTTTTCTTGTAAAATTGCAGTGCTTTCTACCTCAAAATAGATTGCAATCCCACAATCACTAGAAAATTCCCTTGGAGTAGGTACAAGTTTAAAATGTATCTTTGTAGTTTTTAGTAACATTTCTGATTCAAATGCACTTGCTGTGGTAAAAAAAATCAAATAACCGCGTAACATTCTAAATACTCTTAACTTTTAGCGATTTTACCAAGAGCTTCAAGGCAAGATTCTATCTCGCTATGTGTATTAAACACCCCAGCACTCACTCTCACACTGCCACCCTGCTCAAAACTCCCTAGTATTTTGTGTGTCGCTGGATTACAATGCAATCCAATACGCACACAAATTCCAAATTCTCTATCAAACCTCAAACCCACTTCTGAAACACTTTTACCCTCAATACTTAATGAAAGTGTTGCATTAGCCCCTAGCTTCCCTAAGCTCTCACTAACCCCATAAAGTTTCACACCCTTTATATTTTTAAGCCCTTCTATAAGGTGATTGCGCAAATTTAACTCGTGTGCGTGGATCTCTGCTACACCTTTAGCATTAATCCATTCTATCCCTGCATACATTCCTGCAATCCCATGCATATTTGGCGTGCCACTCTCAAATCTATCGGGCAAAAATAGCGGCTGAATCTCCTCTTCACTTGCACTTCCGGTACCACCAAAAACAAGTGGTTCTAACCGCTGCATTTCAAAGCTATCATTTACAAGTAATGCTCCTACGCCCATAGGAGATAAAAGCCCTTTGTGCGCACTCAAAGCCAAAAAATCAACCTGCTCCATCACATCAAACATTTCTACACACCCAACACTCTGTGCTCCATCAAGCAAAAATGCTACACCTTCACTTCGTGCTAATGCACTAAGTTCTCTAATGGGTATCATTATACCGCTGACATTATTAATATGCGCACACGCTAAAAGATCAGCACCTTTTAATAATTCTCTAGCTGCTTCTAAATCCAACTCACAAAATGGTGTGCATGGAATCTGTCGTATTTCAAGATTCAAACGCTCTTTTAAAGCATTAAGAGGACGCATTAAAGCATTATGCTCCATTTGTGTAGTTACCACTACACTATTAGGGCGCAAAAACCCTTGCAAGACGACATTAATTGCCATTGTGGTATTGTGAGTAAAAAACACTCTTTTGCAATCTTTTAACCCTAATAAATCTGCTAAAAGTCGCCGTGATTGGTATAAAATTCTTCCTGATTGTATAGAAAGCGTATGGGCACTACGCCCAGGACTAGCCCCTATATCTTCCATAAAAGCACATACAGCTTCCTTGACTCCTGGAGCCTTAGGAAAACTTGTAGCCGCATTGTCTAAATAGATTCTATGATTCACACCCTCATCCAAGCTTTTTGTGTAATTCATAGACAATCTCACCTTGATCTTCAGAGATTTTTTTCACCTCATAACCATAATGACTTGCCATTCGCTGAATATTATCACTCGCAGCACCACAGCTACAAAGCACCTTAATAAATTCTTCACCTTGTTCGCACAAAGGCTTTAAGTTTAGCACAGGCTCTGGACAACTAAGCCCTCTAACATCAAGCTCCTTCATTTTATCTCCTCTCTTTTGCAAAAATCGCAACAAGCAAACAAAATGCAATTCCTACAAAAACCGCAACAGGGGCATTTACTCCAATTCCATTTGCCGAACTTGCAAGACCAAAATTATGTGCAAATGCTGCTCCCATAAGCAATCCAAACACAAACACACCTGCATCACTATCGCCCTCACCACTTAGCACAAGCTGCCTACCTGGACAACCACCTGCCAAACTAAAAGCAAATCCAGAGAGTAACATTCCAAGGAAATTCCACACCCAATCATTATGAGCAATAGGTTGCCCACTAAATCCTGGATTAAAATACCCCAATGCTAAATTAGTTAAAAACGCAGCCACGACAAGTGCAATCACACCCTGTAAGATATGCGTGTCTTTTAATAACACACTATCACGCACTGCAGCAATCATACAAAATCGGCTTTTTTGGAATATTGCACCCAAAAACAATCCGGCTATAAGCGAAATAACAAGTGGTGCGTGTTGTGAACCAGGACCTTTTTGGGAAAATTTCACTGGAGCTTCTGCATCTAACATACCCCAAATTAATAACCCAAAGAGCCCTATCACAAAAAGAGGAAAAATAAAACCTACAATTTTACTAGTAGCATAAGATCGCCCAAGCGAAAAACCCCGCTTAAGAAAAAAAATGCCTATTAATATCCCACACACAAGACCAAAAATACCTGCTATGGCAGTAAAATCCCCTGCACTAAATCTAAGCCACATTCTCCAAGGACAGCCCAAAAACACTAATGCCCCAATCATAGCAAAAACACCAAGCATAAAACGCACCACAGGCGCACTCCCAGCACGCGGACGAAACTCTCCAAATACAAAAGATGCCACAAGAGCACCAATCACAAGTCCAATAATTTCAGGGCGAATATACTGCACAATTGAAGCTTGATGAAGATTTAATCCTCCTGCAATATCACGCGTAAAACACGCTGCACACACACCCATATTGCCCGGATTCCCTAAAGAAACCAAAAGAGGGGCTATCACACCCAATGCTATACCTGCCAAAATAGGCCAAATTGCTAATCGCATACAAACTCCTAAAAACAATAAACTTGACAGCTTTATGAATAATAAAGAAGAGCTGTGTGCTTAATCCTTAAGCCAAAGTAGGGCGTAATCGTAATGTAAAATGACTTAAAAAGATATAAAATAAAAACTGCAAAACTTTACTATTTTCTCTTAAATACTGCTTCTTAAGATAACATCATCTTTTGCAATTCCAATACTCTTATACATTAGATTCTATTTTATAAAAAATATAAACCAAAAGACTTTCATAAATATTTTGAGTAATTC
This sequence comes from Helicobacter canadensis MIT 98-5491, assembly GCF_000162575.1. Taxonomy (NCBI): domain Bacteria; kingdom Pseudomonadati; phylum Campylobacterota; class Epsilonproteobacteria; order Campylobacterales; family Helicobacteraceae; genus Helicobacter; species Helicobacter canadensis. The sequence goes on along the minus strand of NZ_CM000776.2, from coordinate 226,672 downwards.
TAAAAAAGTAATACGCTCATTAAGCTATCAAAAGATAAAACCTATTGAATCAAAGATAAAGGCTCTCAAGGTTATTTAAGTTAGCTTATTTTTTATAGTGCTTTAAAAATTTTGGAAAGATTCTAAAAATTTTAATTAAATTAGCAGACTTTTAATTTGAAGAAATTATTGTATATTTTTTTAATTTAGCTAAGCTTTTAAAGCTTAGCCATTTCTTTTTTCCATAATTTCTTTAGAAATATTACTTGGCACTTCACCATAGTGATCAAATTCCATTGTATAAGTTCCACGCCCTTGAGTAGCTGAACGCAAATCTGTAGAATAACCAAACATCTCTGCTAATGGAACAAAAGCATTAACGATTTTCAATCCCATTCTATCATCCATTGAGTTAATTTGACCTCTTCTGCGGTTTAAGTCACCAATAACATCACCCATATATTCTTCAGGCACTTCAACTTCTACTTTCATCATTGGCTCTAATAAAACCGCTCCAGCCTTACGACAAGCATCTTTAAATGCCATAGAACCTGCGATTTTAAACGCCATTTCTGAAGAATCCACATCATGGTAACTACCATCATAAAGAGTAACTTTAAAATCCACCACTGGATAACCTGCTAAAACACCATTTTGCATAGCTTCTTGAATACCTTTATCAACAGCAGGAATATATTCTTTAGGAATCACACCACCTGAAATGTTATTTACAAATTCATAACCTTTGCCTGGCTCTTGTGGTTCTAAACGAATAAAGACATGTCCGTATTGTCCTCTACCACCAGATTGTTTAGCGTATTTGCATTCTTGTTCAACACTTTGGCGGATTGTTTCACGGAATGCAACTTGAGGTTGTCCTACTTCTGCTTCAACTTTAAATTCACGCTTTAATCTATCAACAATAATCTCTAAGTGCAATTCTCCCATACCCGAAATGATAGTTTGCCCTGATTCTTCATCTGTATGCACTCTAAAACTTGGATCTTCTTCTGCAAGTTTTGCTAAGGCTAAAGCCATTTTTTCTTGATCTGCTTTTGTTTTTGGCTCTACTGCGATAGAAATAACTGGATCTGGGAATTCCATTCTCTCTAGAATCACAGGCTCTTTTTCAGAACAAAGTGTATCCCCTGTCAAAGTTTCTTTCAAACCAACAAAGGCACAAATTTCCCCTGCATAGACTTCTTTGATATCTTCACGCTTGTTAGAGTGCATTTTTAACAATCGCCCTACGCGTTCTTTTTTACCTTTTGTAGAGTTAAGCACATAGCTTCCTGATTCTAAACTTCCACGATAAACACGAACGAAAGTTAGTTGTCCCACAAATGGGTCTGTCATAATTTTAAATGCCAATCCTGCAAATTCACCATCATCGGTTGATTTTACGCTCACTTCTTTTTCTTCATCTTTTGCATCAACACCGCGAATATCTGCCACTTCAGTTGGTGCTGGGAGATAATCAATTACAGCATCTAGCAAGGTTTGAACCCCTTTGTTTTTAAAACTAGAACCACATAGCATAGGAATAATTTCCATTGCCAAACAACCTTTTTTAATCGCCGCTTTAATCTCTTCAACGCTTAACTCTTCACCACCAAGGTATTTTTCCATCAAAGCTTCATCTTGTTCAGCGGCAAATTCCACCATTTTTTCACGATATTCATTAGCTTTCTCTACTAAATCTGCAGGAATTTCTTCAATATCATATTTCGCACCCATTGATTCATCATTCCACACAATCGCTTTCATTTGGATAAGATCAACGACCCCTTTAAAAGTATCTTCTGCACCAATTGGAATCACAAGTGGAACTGGACGAGCTTTAAGTCTTGTTGCAATTTGTGATTCTACATTATAGAAGTTTGCACCAATTCTGTCCATTTTATTAACAAAAACAATTCTTGGGACACCATACTTGTTGGCTTGTCTCCATACAGTCTCACTTTGTGGTTGCACACCACCCACTGAACAAAACACTGCCACAGCACCATCTAATACACGCATTGATCTTTCTACTTCAATAGTAAAATCCACATGTCCGGGAGTGTCAATTAGGTTAATTTGGTGATCTTTCCAAAAACAAGTTGTCGCAGCAGAAGTAATTGTAATACCTCTTTCTTTCTCTTGTTCCATCCAATCCATTGTAGCAGCACCATCATGCACCTCACCAATCTTGTGGCTAACTCCAGTATAAAACAAAATTCTCTCTGAAGTTGTTGTTTTACCTGCATCAATGTGAGCTGCAATACCAATGTTTCTAATTCTATTTAATGGGGTTTTTCTTGCCATTTTATAATCCTTTGGGATAACATATTTTTATAAAGAAATTGCAGAAATCTTAGAAGGAAGTTCCCTTCTAGATATTAAACTACCAACGATAATGAGCAAATGCCTTATTAGCCTCTGCCATTTTATGCACATCTTCTTTTTTCTTAAAAGCCGCTCCTCTCTCATTAGCAGCATCAATAAGTTCGTTTGCCAAACGCTCAATCATTGTTCTTTCATTTCTTTTACGCGCTGAATCAAGTAACCAACGAATTGATAAAGATTGTTGTCTTGCTGGTCTTACTTCTACAGGCACTTGATAAGTAGCACCACCTACACGACGACTTCTTACTTCTACCAAAGGCTTAACTTTTTCTAACGCTTTTTCAAAAGTCTCAATGCCTTTTTCTTTTGTTTTTTCTTCAATTTTATCAAAAGTTGCATAAATGATTTTTTCTGCAACACTTTTCTTACCATCATACATCATTTTGTTAATGAATTTTGTTACAACGATATTATTATAAATTGGATCGCCTAAAACTTCTCTTTGAGGAGCTTTTCTTCTTCTCATTTTTTACCTCACTTATTTTTTAGAATCGCCAGATTTAGCTTTTTTAGCACCATACTTACTGCGTGAAACGGTTCGTTTTGCTACACCTGCAGTATCTAATGCACCACGGATAATGTGATACTTCACACCCGGTAAGTCTTTTACCCTACCACCACGAATTAGCACAATAGAGTGCTCTTGAAGATTGTGTCCTTCTCCAGGAATATAACTAATCACTTCAAAACCACTTGTTAATCTAACTTTAGCTACTTTTCTTAAAGCTGAGTTAGGCTTTTTAGGTGTTGTAGTATAAACACGGGTGCAAACTCCTCTTCTTTGAGGACAAACTACCAAAGCTGGAGACTTTGATTTCTTAATAACTTTCTTTCGTTCTTTTCTAATCAACTGGTTAATAGTTGGCACTTTGCATTCCTTCTTTAATAAATAATTTCAATAGAGAAAATGAAGCGGATTATATTCAAATCACACTTTACTTTCGCTTAAATCAAGGTTACAATAACCTTAATTCTCCTTAATTCTAACCTTCTTGCCTTTATAGATTCCTGTTCCAACAGGTATCATACGACCCAATACGATGTTTTCTTTTAAATCCTCTAAATAATCGATTTTAGCTGCAATACTTGCTTCAGTTAAGACTTTAGTTGTCTCTTGGAAAGAAGCTGCTGAAATTACCGAATCACTTCCAATTGCTGCTCTTGTGATTCCTAACAACACCGGCTCTGCAATGGCAGGGATACCACCCATTTTAATAATTCTTGCATTTTCTTCCCTAAAATGACGCTTACTAACTAAATCACCTTCAATAAACTTCGTATTTCCACTATCATAGATTCGCACTTGCCTTAACATTTGTGAAACAATAATTTCAATATGTTTATCGGCAATGCTTACCCCTTGGCGTCGATACACTTGTTGCACTTCACTTACAATATATTTGTAAAGTTCTTTTTCTCCACCAATTCGTAAAATATCTTGACTTGCAATCACACCATCAGTAATTGCTTCTCCTGCATGCACAAATTCGCCTTCATGCACCAAAATTTGCTTAGATTTATCAATGAGATACTCCACCATTCTTCCATCATTAGCAGTAATAACAATTCGTTCCTTACCTCTTACTGGCTTACCAAAACTTACAATACCATCGATTTCTGCTAAAACAGCTGGATCTTTTGGTTTTCTTGCTTCAAAGAGTTCAGAAACTCTTGGAAGACCTCCAGTAATATCTTTTGATTTAACCAAGGCTTTTGGAGTTTTAGCTAAAACATCCGCCATTTCCACCTTTGCTCCATCTGCGACAAAAATAGCAGTTTTTGGATCTAATGAATAACGAATCAATCCACCTTTTGCTGTTGATAAAACCAAAGTCGGCTTATACGCACTAGAGATATATTCATTAACTACCAATCTTGTTTGCCCTGTTAATTCATCGGTTTGCTCTGAAACGGTAAGTCCAGGAATAATATCCTCAAACTTAATAGTTCCTGCTTCTTCTGAAATAATTGGATTAGAATAAGGATCCCAATCTGCAATTACAACTTGCTCATCACTTTCTGGACTTGCAATGAGTGTATTTTTTCCAACTTTTTGATTGTCTTCTATCTCAATAATTGAATCCCTTGCAATATAATGCCGTGCTGCCTCTTGATCATATTCATCAGCAATCACAGCAAATACACCTTTTTCGGTAATCTTTTCACCTTTTTTTAAGGCTCTATAGCGTTCTAAATGATCACCTTGCAAGTAGTAATACTTCACAATTCCTTCTTCTTTAGCATAAATTTTTTGAGTAATAGGTGCGTTATCTTCAACTTTTAATTCACTAGCATAAGCGATTCGATTAGGAATATTCCAACTATCTTTAATAATATCTACAATACTTCCCTCATCTCTCACATAGTGCCCACTTGGATAAGGAATATAGAATTTCCCTTCAATTTTTCCTGTTACCCCTGCTAATTCGTTTGGTTTTGCTACATCACTTTTTCGGAGTGTGAATTTTGCTGTTTCTTCTTTGCCCACAACAGAAATAATCACTTCATCATGCACAATATCAACTTTTAATTCACCCTCAAAAGGAGCTTTGATTTTTGGCTCCACTAGCAAAATCGCTGCATTTCTTCGGTTAGAAATGATTCGCTTCCCTTCCCTGTTTTTATAAGTTTTAACATTATAATAGCGAATAAATCCTTCTTTATCAGCCACAACTTGACGCTCTTCTTGGCTTCTACTTGCTGTTCCACCAATATGGAATGTCCTTAGTGTAAGCTGTGTTCCAGGCTCACCAATAGATTGTGCTGCCACAACACCTACAGCCTCTCCCATTTTGGAGATTCTTGATTCACCAAGATTAAGCCCATAACATTTAGCACACACACCTTTTTCAGCCTTACAAGTTACAGGGGTTCGGATAATTACAGATTTGACACCTGCTTCCTTAACTTTTCTAGCCTTTTCTTCATCAATTAATGTGCCCTCACTAATTAAAACTTCATTAGTAATTGGATCAATGATATTCTCAGCTATCACACGCCCAAAGATTCTTTCATCAAGCGACTCGATAAGCTCACTACCTACAGTAATATCGGTAATCTCAACACCTTCATTAGTTCCACAATCATCCATTACAATTTTGACATTTTGGCTCACATCAATGAGTTTTCTTGTAAGGTATCCAGCATTAGCTGTTTTAAGTGCAGTATCTGCAAGACCCTTTCTTGCTCCGTGTGTTGAAATAAAATATTCTAACACATTCAAACCTTCTTTGAAGTTTGAAGTAATTGGAGTTTCAATAATTGTTCCATCAGGTTTTGCCATCAAACCACGCATAGCTGAGAGCTGTCTAATCTGTCCTGCACTACCTCTAGCACCCGAATCAGCCATCATATAAATCGAGTTAAATCCAGATTTATCACTCTCAATGAGCTTCATCATTTCATTTCCTAGTGCATTGTTGGTATCTGTCCAAACGTCAATAATCTTGTTATAACGCTCTTGTTCAGTCAATAAACCTGCTCCAAATTGCGCTTGAATGTCTTTAACCTTTTTCTTCGCACCCTCAATAACTTTGTTTTTATTGTTTGGCACGATAATATCATCAGCGGAAATAGAAATACCTGCTCTAGTTGCGTATTTAAATCCTAGATTTTTAAGATTATCTAAGAAACTAGCCGTTACTCCAACTCCACCTTCTTTATAAACATAATCAATCAAGGCTGCAATGTCTTTCTTCTTTAAGATTTTATTCCACAAATGCATTGGCACAAAATCCGGTAAAATAGACTTAAGAATCATTCTACCAATAGTTGTATTAATGATTCTATCCTCTACAAACACCCTTACTTTAGAGCTAATCTCTACCACTCCAGATTCTAATGCGATATGGATTTGATCAATATTAGAGAATAGCTTATGCTCTCCTTTAGATCCATCTTTCTCCAAAGAAAGATAATAAAGCCCTAAAACCATATCTTGGCTAGGCACGGTTACAGCTTTACCACTTGCAGGAAGCAAGATATTCATTGAACTAAGCATTAAAAGCTTACATTCTGTAATAGCTTCTTGAGAAAGTGGCACATGCACCGCCATTTGATCCCCATCAAAATCCGCATTAAAAGCGGCACAAACTAAAGGATGCAATTGAATTGCTTTACCATCAATTAACTTAGGATGGAAAGCTTGAATGGATTGCTTATGCAAAGTTGGCGCACGATTGAGCATCACTGGATAATCCTGAACAATTTCTTGCAAACACTCCCATACTTCGTTACTTTTACGCTCAATCATCTTTTTGGCTTGTTTAAGCGTTGTAGCATAACCCTTTTCTTCAAGTTTTGCCAAAATATGCGGTTTAAACAATTCCAAAGCCATATTTTTAGGCAATCCACATTGATCCATTCGTAAATTTGGACCCACAACAATAACAGATCGTCCTGAAAAATCCACACGCTTTCCAAGTAAATTTTGACGGAATCGCCCTTGCTTTCCTTTAATAATCTCAGAAAGTGATTTAAGTGGGCGTTTATTAGCCCCCTTAACTGCATTGGCATTGCGACCATTATCAAAGAGTGCATCAACTGCTTCTTGCAACATTCTTTTTTCATTACGCACAATAATTTCTGGCGCATCAAGCTCAATTAAGCGTTTCAAGCGTTGATTACGATTAATCACTCTGCGATACAAGTCATTCACATCGCTTACTGCAAATTTACCACCATCAAGTGCTACTAAAGGACGCAAATCTGGAGGCAATACTGGTAGAACGGTTAGCATCATCCATTCTGGGCGATTCTGACCACCAGAAACCACAAAACTTTCTACCACTTTTAAACGCTTAATGATTGTTTTCTTTTTGGCTTCAGAATTGGTAGTTTTAATTGCTTCTTTTAATTCTGCAATTAAATCCACCAAATCAATCCCTTCTAAAAGCTCTTTTACAGCCTCTCCACCCATCTGTGCAACAAATCCTGTATGTTCAAATCTTTGTGAAAGATTTTGGAATTGCTCCTCATTTAAGACATCATATTTAGCAACAGGCTTTGTGCCTTCATTGTCATAATAAGCTTCTCCTGGTTGTTTAACAATATAAGCCTCATAATACAAAACGCGTTCTAAATCTTTCATCTTCACACCCAAAAGCGTTCCGATTCTGCTTGGCAAGGAATTAACATACCAAATATGTGCTACAGGTGTTACTAGCTCAATATGCCCCATTCGAGATCGACGCACTTTAGAGCTTGTTACTTCTACACCACATTTTTCACACACAATTCCTTTGTAACGCATTTTTTTGTATTTACCACAAAGGCATTCATAATCCCTCACCGGACCAAAAATCTTAGCACAGAATAAACCATCGCGCTCTGGCTTTAATGTGCGGTAGTTAATGGTTTCAGGCTTTTTGACTTCTCCATAACTCCAACTACGAATCTTCTCTGGACTAGCTAAAAGAAGCTGGAAAGCATTGAAATCGCTTGGGCGATTATCTTCTTTAATCACAATTGGCTCACTCATACCCTCTTGATTATCCGCAAACACATTCACATCTAAAGCCAAACTTTGCAATTCTTTGGTTAAAACATAAAAAGTTTCTGGAATCTCAGATTCTTTAACTGCTTCACCTCTTGTAATAGCTTTATAAGCTTTCACACGCCCTTCTACATCATCTGATTTAATAGTTAGCATTTCTTTAAGTGTATGTGCTGCACCATAGGCTTCCAATGCCCACACTTCCATTTCCCCGAATCTTTGCCCACCAAAGAGTGCTTTACCGCCTACTGGTTGTTGCGTTACAAGACTATAAGGTCCTGTGCTTCTTGCATGCACCTTTTCATCAACAAGATGGTGGAGTTTGAGCATATACATATATCCCACATTCACTCTCTCCATCATTTTTTCACCAGTTCTACCATCATAAAGCTCAGTTTTTCCATCGGTATCAATCTTAGCTAAATTGAACAATTTTTCAAACTCTTGAGCATTCACCCCTTCAAAAACTGGTGTGGCAAACTTCACTCCCTTGCTCCAATCTCTCGCATAAGCAAGTAATGCCTCATCATTTAATGAAGCTAAGAACTCTTTAGTTTCTTTCATTCCTGAAACTTCTGCAATCTCTTGCATTTTTTCTCTTAGTTGGCTTATCCATTGGCTTTTTTCTTGCTCAAAAACAAATGCAATTTGCTCACCTAATTTTTTACCCACTAAGCCCAAATGCACTTCTAAAATCTGCCCTATATTCATACGGCTAGGCACACCAAGTGGATTAAGCACGATTTCCACAGGACGCCCATCTTTGGTATAAGGCATATCCACTTCTGGAACAATATTTGAAACAATCCCTTTGTTTCCGTGTCTTCCTGCCATTTTATCGCCCACTTTTAATTTGCGTTTAGTGGCAACATAAATTTTAACAAGCTTCACAACTCCACTTGGTAAAATATCATCTTTTTCAATAATGGAAAGTTTTTCTTCGTGTTCTTCACTAAGGCTTTTCTTTTGCTCTAAAAAGTTAGCTTTAAGCAGATCATATTGACTTTGAATCTCTTTAGAATAGCCCTTGATGATTGTTCCCATTACAAAGCGATTAACATTTTCTAGCTCTTCTTTAGGAATCACGCTACCTTTTTTATATTCTTTATCACCCACTTTGACATTGGCAATAAGTTTTTCTTTAGCAAGAATGGATCCGATTCTCAAGCTTTCTTCACGATCAAGCATTAACAATTTATCGTGGTGTTCTAAATCTAAACGCGCCTTTTCTTCTTCATAAGCTATCACAGCACGTCTATCTTTATCATAACCTTTTTTAGTAAAAATCTTAACATCAATAACCGTTCCTTCCAAGCTTGGAGGACAATAAAGGGATTTATTGACAACATGTCCTGCTTTTTCCCCAAAGATTGCTCTTAATAATCTTTCTTCTGGAGTTGGCTTCACTTCACCTTTTGGAGAAGCTTTTCCTACAAGAATCATACCGCCTGTTACATAAGTCCCAATTTTAACAATTCCACTCTCATCAAGATGAGCTAATTCTTCTTCGCGAATATTTGGAATATCACGAGTAATCTCTTCAACTCCGTGTTTTAGCTCTCTAGCTTCAATCTCTTTTTCATAGATATGGATTGATGTAAAGGCATCATTGCGAATAAGTTTTTCACTTACAACAATTGCATCTTCAAAGTTATAACCATTCCAAGGCATAAAAGCAACGCGGATATTTTTACCCAATGCAAGCTCACCTTGATCCATATTAGGACCATCTGCAATCACATCTCCACTCTCAATCACATCCCCTGCTTTTACAATTGGCTTTTGAGAAAAAGAAGTGTTTTGGTTAGTTCTTAGATTTTTTTGAAGAGAATAATGATCAATAAAAGCACCATTTTCATCTTCACCTAAGATATAAATATTTTTTGCATCCACTTTTTCTACAATACCGCCGCGTGTAGCCTTAAGAGATTCCCATGAATCGCGTGAAACAATCTTTTCAATTCCTGTTCCAACCACTGGAGCATCAGGGCAAAGTAAAGGCACTGCTTGGCGTTGCATATTTGAACCCATCAAGGCGCGGTTAGCATCATCGTGCTCTAAGAATGGAATCAAACTTGCTGCAACCCCTACTACCATTCTTGGGCTAAGGTCAATTAGCTCAACTTTGGAAGATTCCATAAGGATAATCTCTCCATCTTTTCGCACCTCAATAATATCTTCTTTAATCATATTGTCATTAGTTAAAATCGTGCTTGCAGGTGCGATCACTGCCCCTTCTTCTTGCGTAGCAGTCAAATACACAATTTCATCGGTAACTTTTTTATCCACAACTTTACGATAAGGTGCTTCAATGAATCCTAAATCATTAACTTTAGCATAAGTAGAGAGTGTATTAATCAAACCAATATTTTGACCTTCTGGAGTTTCAATTGGACAAATCCTACCATAGTGTGTTGGATGCACATCACGCACTTCAAACCCTGCACGCTCTTTCACTAAACCGCCTTCTCCAAGTGCAGATAGGCGTCTTTTGTGAGTCACTTCAGAGAGCGGATTGGTTTGATCCATAAATTGAGAGAGTTGTCCGCCTGTAAAAAACTCTAAAATAGTGCTTGTAATCATTTTAGAATTTACTAAATCGTGTGGCATAAGCTCTTCTAAACCGCTACTAATCGTTGAAAGCTTATCGCGAATAGCTTTTTGCATTTTAACTAATCCTGTATGCAATTCATTAGCTAAAAGCTCTCCAATAGCACGGATTCTACGATTTCCTAAATGATCTCTATCATCAATTCTACCTTGCCCATTTTTCACATGGATAAGGTAACGCACAGTTTTAATAATGTCTTCGTGAGTTAGAATCGTAACATAATCAGGAACAGAAATATCAAGCTTATGATTCATTTTCATACGCCCAACTCGTGTTAAATCATATCTCTCTGGATCAAAAAACAATTGTTGCACAAATTGTTTAGCAGCTTCTTTAGTAACAGGTTCTCCTGGACGCATTACTTTATAGATACGAATAGTTGCCAAATCATTTTCATTATCAATTTTTTCAGTTTGTTTAAGAAGCTTTAGCGATTCAGCATCAGCAATAAAAGCATTAATAATAGAAGAATCTACACCATTAGCTAAATCATTAGCGATTACAAACTCATTAATACCCATTTCTGCAAGCTTTTTAAGTTTGGAATCATCCATTAAAGTTAAAGTATCAAAAATAACTTCACCACTCTCTTTATCAATGATAGGCTCTGCCAAATAGCGATTCACTAAAGTTTCAACAGGATATTCAATCATATTGATTTTTTCTTCTTTTAACGCTTTAGCTTTTTTAGCAGTCAATCGTTTCCCAGCAGCAAGAATCAATTTTCCTTTAGAATCTTTAATGTCAAAATCCACACGACCAATAAATTCCTCAGGATCAAAAGCGATAAAATATTTTCCACTCTTAGCTTTAACGCTTAAAGAAGGGTAGAACATTTTTAAAATATCTTGCTTAGAATACCCCAAAGCTCTAAAAAGAATCGTTACAGGAATTTTTCTTCTCTTATTAACACGCACAAAAAGTGTATCTTTTGCATCATATTCAAAATACAACCAAGAACCTCTATCGGGAATAATTTGACCTGTATAAACAAGCTTGTTGGAAGTTGTTGATGATTCTTCTTCTTTAAAAATAACTCCAGGACTTCTATGGAGTTGATTAACCACTACCCTTTCTACTCCATTAATAATAAAGCTTGTTCTTTCTGTCATCAATGGAATCTCGCGAACAAAAATATTTTGCTCTTTAATATCTTTAATACCTAACTTTTCGCCTGTCTTTTCATCTCTCTCCCAAAGCACCAAGCGGATTTTTATTTTCAAAGGAATTGAATAAGTCAAACCTCTCTCCATAGCCTCTCTTACGGTATATCGTGGCTTTCCATATTCACAACCTGCGTATTCAAGACTAATTCTATTTTGAGTATCATGAATAGGAAAAATAGACTTAAAAACTTTTTCAATACCAGATTCATTGTTTTCTTTTGATTGCAAAAAAGCTTCATAACTACTTCTTTGTAATTGAAGTAAATTTGGAACGGCTATATTTTGCGGAATCTTAGTAAAATCAACTCTTAATCTATTTCCGGATTTTAAATTTACTGGCATAATCATTACCTTTTATTAATGTAGAATTTTGGAAGAAAAATGAAAATTTCGGAGGGTTAAAAAAACCCTCCTCTTAAATTACTTAATTTCGACTTTAGCACCAGCCTCTTCAAATTTTGCTTTCATAGCTTCAGCGTCTTCTTTTTTCACACCTTCTTTAACGGTGAATGGAGTTTTCTCAACTGCATCTTTTGCTTCTTTTAAGCCAAGACCTGTTACTTCCCTTACAACTTTGATAACATTGATTTTCTTATCACCGCTATCTGCAAGAATAACATCAAATTCTGTTTTTTCTTCTGCAGCAGCACCAGCACCTCCAGCAACTGCACCTGCAACAACAGTTGGCGCAGCAGAAACGCCGAATTTTTCTTCAAACGCTTTTACAAGCTCTGAAAGCTCCATAACAGAAAGATTGCCAATATACTCTAATACATCTTCTTTTGAAATTGCCATAATTTATCTCCTTAAATTTATTAATTATTCACTTTCTTTTTGTTTGCGTAAGTTATCCAATCCTGTAACGAAATATCTCGCAGGTGCAGTCCAAACAGACAACAACATACCAATAAGCTCTTCTTTTGAAGGTAGTTTTGAAACTGCTTCGATATGTTTTGAATCAACCAACTCTCCTTCAAAGTAACCAGATTTGATCACTAATTTTCCGCCCACAGAATTTGAAAATTTACAAACTACTTTTGATAAAGAAATTTGATCTTCGCTCCAAAGAAAAATATTATTTTCTTTTAATTCTAAACCTTCAATATTAGAATTTTTTAATGCAATAGAAGCTAGAGTATTCTTAACAACTTGCACTTTTGCACTTTGAGCTCTCATTTCTGCTCTTAGAGTTTCTAATTCCTTAACTGTAAGCCCTTTGTAATCACAAACTACAATTGCTTTTGAAGCTTGAAATTCAGCACTCAAACTTTCAATTAAAGCGTTTTTTTCTACTTTTGTCATTTTAACCTCCTTTCCGACGAAAGACTTATATAGGGTAAATTTTAAGCAAAGCCCCTATAGTCATTAGTCTAAGATAAAAACAAGAATAAATTATTTCATATCAATGAGTTCTTGTGCATCAAGTTTAAGTGATGGACTCATTGTTAGCGATAAAGTTGCATTTTTAATATACTTACCCTTAGCAGTTGCCGGCTTTTGCTTGTTGATATTTCTAACAAGTGCGATGATATTTTCTTCTAATTTTTTTGCATCAAAGCTAACTTTTCCAACGGGTGCGTGGATAATCCCTTTTTTATCTACACGATAATTAACTTGTCCGCTCTTAGCATTGCTCACTGCTTTTGAAACTTCCATAGTTACTGTTCCAGTTTTTGGGTTTGGCATTAATCCTTTTGGACCTAAGATTCGACCCACTTTTCCTACCAAAGCCATCATATCTGGAGTAGCAATCACCATATCAAAATTGATTTCTCCACCTTTGATTTGTTCTGCTAAATCTTCATCACCCACAACATCAGCTCCTGCTGCTTTTGCTTCATCAGCTTTTACACCTTTTGCAAAAACCGCTACACGAACATTCTTTCCTGTTCCATTAGGCAATACAACAGCACCACGAATCATTTGATCGGCATGTCTAGGATCAACTCCCAAACTCAACGCAATCTCAACGGTTTCATCAAATTTAGCAGATGCTAAAGATTTCACTGTTGCAGAAGCGGTTGTAATATCGTATATCTTTTTACAATCTACCTTTTCTAGTAGTTTTTGCATTCTTTTAGTAATTTTTTTTGCCATATTTTATACTCCAACGCGTCTATTTAATCTACAACTTCAATGCCCATACTTCGAGCACTTCCCTCAACAATTTTAATTGCTGCTTCTTCTGAATTTGCATTCAAATCATCCATCTTTGTTTTAACAATTTCTAAAACTTGCGCTTTAGTTAATTTTCCCACTTTATTTTTCAATGGATTGTCAGAACCTTTTTGGATTCCTGCTGCTTTTTTAATAAGATCTGTAACAGGTGGTTTTTTAGTTACAAATGTAAAGCTTTTATCTTGATAAACAGTGATTAATACAGGAATATTAAAATCGCCCATATCTTTTGTTTTTTCGTTGAATGCTTTACAAAATTCCATAATATTAACACCACGCTGCCCTAGAGCTGGACCAACAGGAGGAGATGGATTAGCTTTGCCCGCAGGGATTTGAAGCTTAAGTTCGCCAATGATTTTCTTTGCCATAACTTATCCTTGTCTTTAGTAATTAAACTATTTTTTCCACTTGTGAATAAAGTATTTCAATAGGAGTGCTTCTACCAAAAATAGAAACATTTAATTTGAGCTTTCTGTGTTCCATATCATATTCTTCAACCGTCCCAGTAAAATTCGCAAAAGGACCCTCAATAATTCGAACAACTTCTCCTGTTTCAAAAATCACTTTTGGTTTAGGAGCAGCACGATTTTGAACTTTTTCAATAATATGATTAATGTCTGCTTCACTCAATGGAGTTGGCTTTTTAGCCTCACCAATAAAACGACTAACTTTCGGTAAAGATTGGATTTTATGCCATAATGCTGTATCAAGATCAACTTTAATAAAAACATATCCTGGATAAAGGCTTCTTTCGCTTATCTTTTTTTTGTTATTTTTCACTTCAATAATATCTTCTGTTGGAACAACAATATCTGTGATTCTTTCTTCTAAGTGATGTTCTCTTACAAGATTTTCAATCCCACGCTTTACTGCTTGCTCACTACCAAAATATGTTTGAATCGCATACCAATACAACGCCATAGATAAATCCTAAAAATTATAAAATACTTGAAACAAAACTACCAAGAATGAAATCAACCAATGCCAAGAATAAAGCAATTATTGTTACAACGATAACCACAGAAATAAATGCATTTCTCACTTGTTCTTTTGTGGGGAAAATAACCTTTGATAATTCTTCTCTTGATAATCTATAATAACTTATTAGTTTTTTCATCTCTTTGCTTGTCTCTCTTTATTACAAAATGGCAGGCCAGGAGGGACTCGAACCCCCAACACTCGGTTTTGGAGACCGACGCTCTACCATTGGAGCTACTGACCTACAAAAAGCAAAAAGCCAAGAGGAGGAATCTTAGCTTTTTAGTTTTACTTCTTTATGAATTGTGTGTTTATTTAATCTTGGGCAGAACTTTTTTAGCTCCAGTTTTTCTGTTTGGGTTTTTGCATTTTTTACAGTGCTGTAATTAATGTCACCACACTCAGAACATTTGAGTCCAATTTTTACGCGATTACCTTTAGCCATTTTTTAAAGCCTATTCGATAATCTTTGTAACAACACCCGCACCTACAGTTCTACCACCTTCACGGATAGCAAATCTTGTTCCCTCTTCAAGTGCGATAGGGTTGATTAATTCAACGGTGATTTTAATGTTATCACCAGGCATTACCATTTCTACTCCTTCTGGCAACGCAATAGAACCTGTAATATCTGTTGTTCTTACATAGAATTGTGGTCTATATCCATTAAAGAATGGAGTGTGTCTTCCACCTTCTTCTTTTGAGAGAACATAAATTTCACCTTCAAATTTTTTGTGAGGAGTGATTGAGCCAGGCTTACAGAGAACCATACCTCTTTCTACTTCTTCTTTTTTAGTTCCTCTTAAAAGCACCCCAACATTATCACCGGCTTCACCTTGATCTAACTCTTTTCTAAACATTTCAACGCCAGTTACGGTTGTTTTTTGAGTTGGTCTAATACCTACGATTTCAATTTCATCACCAACTTTTACAACACCTCTTTCAATTCTTCCTGTTACAACTGTTCCACGACCTGCAATTGAGAAAACATCTTCAATTGGCATAAGGAAAGTTTTATCAGTTTCACGAACAGGAGTTGGAATGTATTCATCTACCGCATCCATAAGCTTCATGATTTTCTCACTCCACTCACCTAGATTTCCAGATTTTGCTTCTTCAAGTGCTTTTAATGCAGAACCAGCAATAATTGGAGTATCATCCCCTGGGAATTCATAGCTTGATAAAAGCTCTCTAATTTCCATTTCAACTAATTCTAACAATTCTGGATCATCTACCATATCTTGTTTATTCATAAATACTACAATGTAAGGAACACCTACTTGGCGAGATAACAAAATGTGTTCTCTAGTTTGTGGCATAGGACCATCTGCAGCAGAAACAACCAAAATCGCTCCATCCATTTGCGCAGCACCTGTGATCATGTTTTTAACATAGTCAGCGTGTCCAGGACAATCTACGTGTGCATAGTGTCTTTTTTCTGTTTCATATTCAATGTGTGAAGTTGCAATAGTGATACCACGCTCTTTTTCTTCTGGAGCATTATCAATATTGTCATAGTCCTTCATTTCTGCTAAACCTTTAGTTGATAGAACAGCAGAAATCGCAGCACTTAAAGTTGTCTTACCATGGTCAACATGCCCGATAGTTCCAATATTTACATGGGGTTTTGATTTGACATATTTTTCCTTAGCCATAAGCTTCTCCTAAAATTTAAAGTTTAAAATAGCTGTAATTTTACACTATTTTTACCAATTTTAAAATTAAGAATCGTAACATTTTCTACAATTCCATCATAAACTCTGAAAAACTGGAGCCCATAAGCGGGATTGAACCGCCGACCTCTTCCTTACCAAGGAAGTGCTCTGCCACTGAGCTATATGGGCAAAAATAACAATACATAAGTGTTGGGCTGATTTAAAAAAACTACAAGTAGAATCAGCTCCCAGTATATGGAGCGGGAAACGGGGCTCGAACCCGCGACCCTCAGCTTGGAAGGCTGATGCTCTAGCCAACTGAGCTACTCCCGCAAATAGCTATTAATGGTGGTGAGACGTGGATTCGAACCACGGAAGGTAGAACCAGCAGATTTACAGTCTGCCCTCGTTGGCCACTTGAGTATCTCACCCCAATTATAAACTGGTCAAACACTGAAATAAAAATTTAAATGGAGCTGGTAAAGGGACTCGAACCCCCGGCCTGCTGCTTACAAGGCAGCTGCTCTACCAACTGAGCTACACCAGCAAAATTTAAAAATGAGATGAAATTCTACTCTCTTTTTTAAAAAATGTCAATACTTTACAAAATTATTGTAAAATTCTTTTTGGCTTCTTAAAATCTCTAGCAATGCTCACTTTAATTTTATTCAAAGTATTAATTGCTGAATTTTAAAAATGCCAAATCTCAAATTAATTTAGGAAAACTTAGAATGCAAAAACACAAAAACCTACAACCCAAGGGATTTAGAAAAAAATATTTTTCTTTGGCTGCAATTTTAGCTTTAAATAGCACTTTACTTGCACAAAGTCAAAATATTGCTTTGAATGAAAAATCTTCACAATCTCAAGATTCTCAATCTTTAAAGCTTTCTATTATCCATGCAAATGAGTTTGTAGAGAATGCAGACTTCAAAGAAGAATTTAGTGCAGAGGAAATTTCACAATCCAATGCTCAAAATGTCTATGAATTCTTAAATCTTCATTCTCTGCTTAAAACCACTTCCAGTTATGGCAATCCTTATACACAAAACATTGATTTACGCGGTTTTGGACAAAATGCACATAAAAATCTTGCGATTATTGTTGATGGGGTTAGAATAAACAATATTGATTCAGCGCCTGTTTCACTAAGCTCTATTCCACTTGATTCAATTCAAAAAATTGAAATTATCCGCGGCAAAGGTATGACAAAATATGGTAATGGTGCAGTGAGTGGAATCTTGAAAATCACCACCACACGCAAAGAAGGTGGAACTATTAATCTAGGCTATTCAAGCTATGACACGCTCAATTCACAAATGACTGCGCGTTATGTTGGAGACACTTTGAATATTGGATTTTATGGTCAATATCAACATTCTCAAGGTGCTAGAAAAATCACACAAGGATCTGATGAAAAAGATGGAAATTACAACAAAAATAGCGGAATCTCACTTTTTTATTACCCCAATGATTCTTTAATCTTAAAAGCTAGTGCTAATTATTCCAAATATGGAATCAAATACGCTGATCCACTTACCAAAGAGCAGTTTGACAAAGATCCAAGCCAAGCGGGAGATTCCTTTAGTCATCAAAAGCGATGGGATTTGTATCATAATATTGGCTTAACCTATTTTGCACAAAATGGCGTTACCACTGATATAAATTTTGGTGGGAATCGCAACGAAAGCAACTATGTCAATTCTCCCAATGCACTTTATGTCGGAAAAGGTTTATATGGTAATTTTAATACTGCTTACAAAAATGATTCCTATCTTGCAGAAATAGGGGGAGAGATCAAACAAAATCAACGCACAAATAACAATGTCAAAGCTGAAGTGAGTGAAATGTTGCTTTATCTTAGTGGAGAAAAATATCTAGGAAACTCCACACTCAATCTTGGAATCAACACACAAAGAGTCATCAACAAACAAACTAATTCTTATAGCAGGGATGAAAATCTTATTGGTGGAGAACTTGGCTATCATTACCAAATCCACCCACAAATTAGCGTTTTTACTTCCTATTCTCGCACCTTTGTTACTCCAAATGTTGATTGGCTACTCCGCATATTTGCCCCTTTGCCTAACACACTCATTGAACCAGCCACTTTTGATACTTTTCAAATTGGAACAGATATGATTGTGGGGATTCACAAGCTTAGTGGAAGTGTGTTTTATATCCAAGGGCACGATGAAAACTATTTTGGACTAAACAAAATCACAGGCATTTATGATAACCAAACTCTAGGAAAAACAAGAAGAATCGGTGGTGAGGTTAAATTAACTACTTATTTTTTACAAAATCTCTATTCAACTTTAAGTTATGCTTATGTTGATGCGGCAATGCAAAGCGATGAAGGCTATAAAGGCAATACAATTCCCGGTGTCTCTAAGCACACTTTTGTAACAAGCCTTAATTATCTCCCTATTCCTAATCTTAATCTTGGAATCTCTTATAAATATGGCTCTAGGGCTTATGATTATAATGATTATGATAATGTGCTTACAAAAATGCCAAACTATCAAAGTCTCAATGCCACATTAAGCTACACACTTAAAGATTTTGAAATTTATGCCTTTGCAAACAATCTTACAAATCATAAAAATGCTTTAGTTGTCAGTGAGGCTTATTATCCTTATGAATTTGAAACAACCTTTGGTGGAGGAGTGAAATATAAATTCTAATGCAAAACTTTTCACTTCGCAACTATCTCATTTATAAATTTTTAAACTCCCTTTTTGGGGGAGTTGCTTTGGGAACAATCTTTACTATTTATGCACTTTTACCCCCCAAAACTTTCTCCATTGGCGGAATCATTTTGGCACTTGGAGCTTGGATTCTAAGCTTTTTTTACACACAACTTCTCCAAACCAAACCTTATAAAATCATTCTTATTTTTATAGAGATTCTACCCTTTGGCTATTTACTCTCTTATTTACTTTTTCCACAAACTTTCTATGGTGCGCTTTTAGTCTATGGGCTGTATCAAATAGGCTTTATTTTTGGAGATTATCTTGTGCGTAATGAAACCTTGATATTCCATTCAAAAAGTTTTCTTTCCAAGATTGATAAAACAAGACAAATTGGGTATTTAGGTGGTTTAGTCTTGAGTTTTATTTTTTATTTTGGATTAGAGCAGTTTGGAATCTTGCTTAAAGAATTACAAGTCTATTACATTCATTTTCTTTTACTTTTGCTACAATGCTTAGTGTTTATTACTCTTATCTTTTCATTCAAAGGAACTCCTTGCAAAACCTAAAAGAATCCTATCGCCAACGCTACAAAGCTAATCTCAAAAAAATCCAAGATTCTAAACACTCTAGATTCTTGGATTATCGCTTAGAAAAACGACTTGATAAACTCCTAAAAAGCCTAATTTATGCTCACAAAAAAACTTCTAAAGCACCTATTTCTATTTTATTTTATTATCCTTTAAAAAGCGAATTTGATTGCAGGAAGCTACTTAATTCTTACCGCAAATCTAGAAATATTCAAATTTTTATCCCTTTTATGTGTGGTATCAGCTTTAAAATTGTAAAATATCGCTTACCATTGCAAAAAAAGGCATTTGGTATTTATGAAGCCAAAAATTCAGCATTTTATTTTAAAAAAATTAATATTGCAATCATTCCCACACTTGGAATGGATAAAAATTTCAAACGCATAGGATTTGGCAAGGGTATGTATGATAGATTTTTTGATACTTTAAAACACAAACCTACTAATATTTTTATTTGTCGTGGCATTCATTACACTCATCAAACTATCACAGAAAAACACGATGTGCAATCAAATTTCTTCATCACGCCCTTTGCTAGTCTCAAATTAGAGGATCAAAAATATGATAACTTGGATTATTGTCAGTTCCGCTTTATCAGCCTTAGTCGCTGGCGGAGGAAGCTACCTTATTTCACGCAGACTTTCTAGGGCTAATGTAGAGATTCTGCTTGAACAATCAAAGGCTAAGGCAAAGGCTATTGAATACGAAGCAGAAAAAGCACTTCAAGAATCAAAAATCAAAGCCAAAGAAATAGAGCTAGAATCAAAGCAAAAATACGAAAGAGAAACAGCTAAAATTGTAAAAGAATATGAAAACAATCTCTTAGAATTTGAAAAAGTAAAGCTAAGAGAGAATCAAAAGCTAGAACATAAGCAATGCGCACTTGATCACGAAAGACAACTCATCAACCGAGATAAAAATATTTTACTCCAAGAGCAAGAATCACTTAAAAAACTCAAAGCAAACTACCAAGAAAAGCTCAAGGAACTAACTCAAGAATTAGCCACTATTAGCACTATCACAAAGAGCGAAGCCAAAAAACTTCTTTTTGAAAAAATGCAAGAAGAATCAAGCCAAGAAATTGCACAGATTCTAAGAAAACAAGAAAAAGAGCTTAGAGAAGAAGCCAAAGCCAAAGCCGCTTATATTCTAGCCCAAGCCGCTTCTCGCTTTGCTGGAGAATTCGCCGCTGAGAGACTTATTCACACAATCATTCTCCCTAATGATGAAATGAAAGCTAGAATCATCGGCAAAGATGGACGCAATATCAAAGCACTTGAAATGATTTGTGGGGTAGATATTATTATTGATGACACGCCCGGTGTGATTGTTGTTAGCTCACACAATCTCTACCGCCGATCCATTGCCGTTCAGACTATCCAAAGATTAATCGAAGATGGTAGAATCCAACCCGCTAGAATCGAAGAAATTTATCAAAAGTGCTTTGAAGAATTTGAACAAAATATTTTTGATGAGGGGGATAAAGTTACTCTTGATTTGGGTCTTGGAAATATCCACCCTGAAATCAAAAAACTCATTGGAAAATTACGCTATCGTGCAAGTTATGGACAAAATGCACTAGCCCATAGCCTAGAAGTAGCCAACCTTGCTGGAATCATTGCCGCAGAATTAGGCGGAGATTGCTTGCTTGCAACAAGAGCGGGACTCTTGCACGATATAGGAAAGGCAAGGACGCACGAATTCAAAGGCACTCATGTGGAGCTTGGAGCAGAAATCATACGGCGATACAATGAGCACCCTGTGGTTTTAAATGCGATTCTCTCTCATCACGGCGATGAAGAAGCCAAAAGCATAGAAGCCGCGGCTGTGTGTGCAGCCGATGCACTCTCTGCTGCACGCCCTGGAGCAAGACGAGAAGTGCTAGAAAACTACCTAAGACGCGTGAGTGAAATAGAAAAAATTGCACTCTCAAAAATGGGCGTTTTACACGCCTATGCGATTAACGCAGGGCGGGAAGTGCGAGTGATTGTCAAAGCAGAAGAAATTGATGATGATGAATCCTATCTACTTGCCAAAGAAATCGCTCAAGAAATACAATCTAATGTCCAATACCCCGGTGAAATCAAAGTAAGTGTAATACGCGAAACAAGAGCTTGTGCAATAGCGGAATAAAAGCGAAACAAAACAAGTTTAAAATTCATTCAAAATCTGCGCAATATAAAAAGCTTCTTCTTTATTCATTACTGGCGAAATAGGTAGAGATAGCACTTCTTTGTGAATCTTCTCTGTAATAGGAAAACTAAGATTATTCCACTCCTTATAAGCATTCTGCTTATGTGGTGGAATAGGATAGTGAATTAGTGTTTGAATGCCTTTAATCTTTAAGTATTCTTGCAATTTATCCCTATCTTTCGTGCGTATAACAAACAAATGCCAAACATGCGATTCTTCCTCATATGGTTTTGGCAAAATAATTTTCTCATTTTTAATATTTTCTCTATAAATTTTAGCGATTTCTCTTCTTTGCTGATTGTCTGCATCTAAAAATTGCAATTTAAGATCCAATATAGCAGCTTGAATCTCATCAAGCCTAGAATTTAAACCTTTATAAATATTTTCATATTTTATTAAAGAACCATAATTTGCTATTGCCCTAATCTTTGTTGCCATTTCTTCATCATTGGTAGTAATGCACCCACCATCACCTAATGCCCCTAAGTTTTTACCAGGATAAAAAGAAAAACACCCTATATCCCCTAGATTCCCAACTTTTTTACCTTGGTATATTGCTCCATGAGCTTGTGCGCAATCCTCAATAATTTTTAAATTATATTTTTTAGCAAGTTCCCAAATTTTCTCCATTTCAACTGCTTGACCATACAAATGAACAACCACAATAGCTTTTGTCTTCTCTGTAATTTTAGCTTCAATCAAATCCGCATCAATATTATAAGTCTCTAAATTTGGCTCTACCAAAATAGGCTTCAACCCACAATTGCTAATTGCCAAAATTGAGGCAATGTAAGTGTTAGCTGGTACTATTATCTCCGAATCTTTGGGGAAGTCATAAGCTCGGATAGCTAAGTGTAATGCATCAAGACCATTTGCGCATCCCACACTAAATTTTGTCTCACAATATTTAGCAAAGTTTTCTTCAAAGGCTTTATTTTTCTCTCCCAAAAGATACCAACCGCTCTCCAAAACCTCCCTAATGGCTAAGTCAATTTCACTCTTAAAACGCTGATTAATTTTATGTAAATCCAAAAATTTAATCAAGATCTACCTCCACAAAATAATTCCAACAATTACCATTATTAAAATACCACAAAATACAAGACTACCTTTAAATAGCTTCCTGTATTTCCTGTATTTTTTAATCATCATATCACTATCACATAGCTCCGCTAATCCTAACAAGTCTTTGAAATTAAAATTATATCTTGTCTTTAGAATATTGGAGTTATTACTCTTATTATAAAACTCTAAAATTTTATGATAACCCCAATATTTTCTCACTCTTTGAGAAGAATACATAGCCATTCTTCCTAAGAAAAATTCAATTGTATCTTCATAAGGCATAATCCCTGTATTTTGAATCTCGTTTTTAAAAATTTTTTTCAAAAGTTCAATATCTTTAACGCGCAAAAAACTATCCATTAAAGATTCTATTTCAAGGTTTTCTCTAGTGAGAGTAACATTTTTTCGCGCACTAATGCTTGTTTGATCACCTGCCATTCTATACAAAATCACCTCATCTTGTAAAAATAAAATCTTTGCTCCATTAAGCAATAAATTAATGTGCATAAAGGTATCTTGATGATTACAAAGCCCAAGTGGCAAGGGATAAATATCTCTAAATGCTTGCCTTTTTATAGACATTCCAACAGACATCAAGCAATTACCCTCAAAAAACATATAATTAAGAATTTCCAGAGGCTCTTTATATCGCATTTCTATCTTTTTTGATTGCGAAATCATATTGTTTTCATCTATCACTTTAACGCCAGGATAAACTACATCAACATGTGTCTCTTCAAAAGCTTGATAAATCTTTTCTAAAGCATCTCTCTCTAGCATATCATCACTAGCACAGAAAACCAAAATTTCACCACTAGAATTTTCAAAAGCAGTATTTAAGGCAGCATTGATTCCTTTATTATAATCATGCCTAATGAGCTTTATTCTTTCATCTTTAAACTTTTTAATTTCTTCTAAATTTTTATCCCAAGAACAATCATCCACAATAATAAGTTCAAAGTTTTGAAAAGTTTGCCCTAAAACACTCTGCAAGAAGAATCCAATGTATTTCTCGTGATTAAAAGAAGGTGTTAGAATAGAAATTTTAGGATTCATTAACTGCCTTAATTATAATAAATTTTAAATACATCAAACAAAATCCAAGCTTTATAGCCTCTTCCCCTTTCTCTTCTTAATATAGAGTCTATCCAAAATGCTTTATAAGGCTTTAATAATTCTTCGTATTTATCAAATTTTGCTTCAATACTTTTTTGTTCTTCATTAGTAAAAATATTTTTATTTTCAAGATATTCCTGCCATAGATTATGAATTTGTTGGTATCTCTCTCTATTTATCTTTTTTATCAAAGATTTTTTCAGCTGATTTCTTTTAGCTACTTCTTCTAACTTTAAAAAAACAAGAAATATATCAAACTTTTTGGGACTCATTTTCTTAGTAACACTTGTAGGTACTTGATGATATAAATACTTACCTTTTTTAGAAAATGCTACCTTTTTAGAATTTAGAAAAAAAATTCTTACGGCATACTCATCTCCATTCATGCAATCCTCTAAAAATTTATGTTGCTTAACAATGTCAGCTCTAAAGAGAGCAAATCCAGCTATATTCCAAAATATGCTAAATTCAAAAGCCTCAATACCGCTCAATATCCTATTTTTACTTTTTAGATCATTTGAAATACCTATAATACTTTTTCCACTTGTATTGTCTGGATACACAAAATAACAATCAGGTATAATAGCATCAAGCTCTTCCCCAACTTCATAATATCTATCTACGCAACCTTGCAAGCAATCTCTGCTTATCTCATCATCATGTCCTAGCACAAATATAAAATCACCACTACATTGCTCTAAAGAAACATTCAAAGAAGCGGCACATCCTCCATTTATCTCTCTTTTAATAGCTTTTATGCGAGTGTCTTTGCTAACATATTCTTGTAATTTCTTATAAGTATCATCTTTTGAACAATCATCTACACAAATTAATTCCCAATTTTCATATTCCTGTTGAAGCACAGAATTTATACTTCTTTGCAAAAATTCCTCCGAATTATAACAAGGCATTAAAATTGAAATTTTTAACATCTCTAAAAACCTTTTATATTTTAGAATAATAAGTTACATGTGATAATACATCTTTTGTGACAATAGCCCCAGCCCCTATCATAGCATTTTCTCCTATAGTGATACCCAGCAATATAGTCGCATTTGCCCCTATACTCGCACCTTTTTTAATAATTGTTTTAGAGAATTCTTTAGGATATTGCTTAGATCTTGGGTATTTATCATTGCAAAAAGTTACATTAGGACCTATAAAAACATCATCCTCTATTTCTATCCCATCCCAAATTTGAACTCCGCATTTAATTGTAACATTATTTCCAATTTTTACATCATTTTCTATAAAACAATGCGAACAAATATTGTAATTTTCATCTATAATCGCTTTGAACAAAACTGTACAAAAACTTTACTCTGCATTATATTTTTGCGCTATAATTTTAAATCCATCAATTCCTGAAATCATAAAATATTCCTCAAATTCTTCAAACATATTATATCCTATAAATTCATTTGTTAAAGTTGATTTGATAATTTTTGTTTTATTTATACTTGGAAGTTGGTACTCTTTAAAAATAAAAGCCCTAATTTGATTGTGTATTTCAAAGCTTGTTTTTTTAAAGTTAATTTTATGATTTATATTTATATCTTGTCTTGAAAAGTAACTTGAGCTTATATTATTTTGTTTGAAATTCTCATAAGTATTATTTATTATTCTTTGAATATTTTTCTTAAAAAGGTATTCTCCATAACTCAAATAATTAAAATAAAGATCCCTTGCTGTGTCGTTTATATTTATCGGAAAAATATACTGATCTATTATATTTCCCGTATCAATTCCATTGTCTATACAGTGCAATGTAACACCAGATTCAACTTCATTATTTAAAATTGGCGTAATAGAAGTAAAAACACCTTTGTATTTAGGAAGGGCAGAAAAATGCATATTAAACAATTTATCTGATTTAAATTTTTCCACTTTAACTATTCGATCAAATTCCAAAGAAAAAAATATTATTTGTTTTAATTCATATGCTTCTTCTAGAGTTATAACTTTTATATGATTATTAAAAGCATAATGCAATAGTGACTTTTGCCATGAATCAACACCAAAATCATTTTTGTTTGGTATGACCGCAACTTGATCTGGCTTAAAATGATTTTTCAGAATATATTCCAGTGAATTAACTGCAATGTTATTTTTTCCTGCTATACACAATTTAATCATTTACATAACTCTTTAAAACAATTAATTAATTTTAATAATACTTTGGATTTACTAGAATGCGAACAAATATTGCAATTTTCACCTATAATCGCATTAGGCAAAACTACGCAAAATTGCCAAATTCTTGTGCCACTCCCTATATTTTTACTCTGAACATCTGCTAACTTATGTATCATTTACCATCCTCAAAAATTCATCATAATCCCTAATATATTCATTCTCATTGTAAAAATCACTTGCCAAAACTAAAAGTTTAGCCCCATAAGAAAAATTTCTCATCTCACGCCACATATTCTTACCTATAAAAAGCCCTATATTTGGACGATTCAAAATTATGCTTTTGTCATTTCTCCCATCATTTAAGACAATCTCACAACTTCCATCCATCATAATTAAAACTTGCTCCAATTCTTTATGAGCGTGAGCTCCTCTTGGAAAATCAGGCTTGGTATCATAAATATAATAAATCCTTTTAATCTCAAAGGGAATTTCTTTTAAATTTTCTAATGCTATCAAACTTCCTCTATTGTCATTTTTTGCATCAAAATTTAATATTTTATAATCCATAAACTAAACCTTCATACTCCCTAAGATACCAATCGATGGTCTTCAAAATCCCACTCTCAAAACTTTCTTGAGGTTGCCAATTGAATACTTTGTAAATCTTACTTGAATCAATAGCATATCGCCTATCATGCCCCGCTCTATCTTGGACAAAACCTATCTGTTCTTTATAACTTCTATTTTGCGGTTTCTTTTTGTCGAGAATATCACAGATCAAAGTCGCAATTTCTAAATTATTCTTTTCATTATTTCCCCCTATATTAAAGCTCTCTCCAAAAAATCTAGAATGAAAAACAAGATCAATAGCCCTACAATGATCTTCCACATAAAGCCAATCTCTAATATTCTTACCATCTCCATAAATTGGAATCTCACTCCCCCTCAAAGCATTTCTAATAATTGTCGGAATAAGCTTCTCATCGTGTTGTTTAGGACCATAATTATTAGAACAATTAGTAATGAAAGTATTAAGCCCATAGGTGTGATGATAGCTACGCACTAACATATCACTAGAAGCCTTAGAAGCACTATAAGGAGAATTGGGTGCATAAGGAGTGGTTTCGCTAAAATATCCGCTCTCTCCCAAACTTCCAAAAACCTCATCGGTGCTAATATGATGAAACACGCAATCTTCTTTGCCCGTTTTTGGTTTATTAGGAGAATCAAACCAATTTAAATATGAATGATGCAAAAGGTTAAAAGTCCCATTAACATTTGTTTGAATAAATGCTTGAGGATTAAGAATAGAATTATCCACATGCGATTCAGCTGCAAAATGAATCACATCTGTAATTTCATATTCACTAAAAATTCTTGCCACAAGCTCACTATCGCAAATATCGCCTTGGATAAAGGTATAATTCTCATTACACCCAATTTCTTTTAGATTCTCTAGTTTTCCAGCGTAAGTCAATAAATCTAAATTAATGATTTTATAATAAGGATATTTACCAAGAAAATAAATAATAAAATTGCTTCCTATAAATCCAGCACCACCTGTTATTAAAATATTTCGCCTCAAATATCCTGCTCCAAAATCTTATTCAAATAATCTCCATAGCCACTTTTTTTCAAAAGACTTGCTCTCTCTAAAAGTAGCTGCTCTCCAATCCAGCCATTATGATAAGCAATCTCCTCCAAACAAGCCACCTTATAACCCTGCCTAAGCTCAATAGTCTGCACAAAACTAGAAGCTTCAATAAGATTATCATGCGTTCCAGTATCAAGCCAAGCAAATCCTCTACCCAAACTTTGTGCATACAATTTACCCTGCTTCAAATAGACATTATTAACATCCGTAATTTCTAATTCCCCACGCGATGAAGGCTTTAGACTTTTTGCAATACTAATAGCTTCATTATCATAAAAATAAAGTCCTGTAACTGCAAAATTACTTTTAGGATTCTGTGGTTTTTCTTCTATGTTTAATACCTTGCCTTTAGAATCAAACTCTACAACTCCAAAACTCTTAGGATTTTTAACACGATAAGGGAAAATAGTTGCCATTCCTTCCTTTGTTCTTTGTTTTGCTTCTAAAAGCATAGGTGAAAACCCTTGCCCATAAAACACATTATCACCCAAAATCAAAGCTATTTCATCTTTTTGAATAAAATCTTCTGCCAAAATTAACCCTTGTGCTAAACCATCTGGAGATTTTTGCACACAATAGCTAATCTTCATCCCAAGCCAACTTCCATCCCCAAATATTTCTTCAAAACGCGGAGTGTCTTTTGGGGTAGAAATAATCAAAACTTCCTGAATCTGTGCTAACATTAAAACAGACAATGGATAATAAATCATTGGCTTATCATAAATAGGAAGAAGTTGCTTTGAAACTCCTAAAGTTGCTGGATACAACCGAGTCCCACTTCCTCCTGCTAAAACAATACCTTTCATAATGCCCACCATTATTCAAAACATTTAATAGATACAAATTTCATTTAACTTTAATTGTAATTCTACCATAACATATTTTACCCATAATTATACGCTATAATTCCTTATTTAAAGGTTGAATATGTTTCATATTTTCTTTAGCGCTGATAAAAACTACATTCCCTACACTGCCGTTTTAATTACAAGCATTATTAAAAACACCAATCCACAAAAAAGCTTCAAAGATTTTTGCACCACCCCAAGCGATTCTTTGCCAAGCTTAGATTATCCAAGATTACAATACGACAACTTAGATAAACTAGACAAAAGCGAAGGTTATGTCTTTCATATTTTAAGCGATTCAATCCCCAAAGATTTACAAACCAAACTTCAAAACTTCATTCAAGAGCTTAGTGCCTTTTACCCCTGCACTCTTCAAATTCACATTATTAATGACATAGATTTTGCTCACTTCCCTATTTCAGGTGCTGCCCATAGTAGCCACCTACCCTATTACCGCCTAAAATGGCAAGATTACATCAAACCCGCTCCGCAAAAATGCCTTTATTTAGATTCAGATATGCTTGTTTTGTGTGATTTAAGGGAATTATTTGCCCTAGATTTGAAAGATAATATCGCTGGAATCATCGGCGATTGTGGTTCCAAGAATCGAAAAATCAAATACCAAGAAAATAA
Organism: Helicobacter canadensis MIT 98-5491; assembly: GCF_000162575.1. Classification (NCBI taxonomy): domain Bacteria; kingdom Pseudomonadati; phylum Campylobacterota; class Epsilonproteobacteria; order Campylobacterales; family Helicobacteraceae; genus Helicobacter; species Helicobacter canadensis. The sequence goes on along the minus strand of NZ_CM000776.2, from coordinate 197,295 downwards.
CTATAAAAAAACTTTTTATTTTGATGAAAATTACTTTAATTCTGGATTTTTACTGATAAACTCCAAGCAATATATTAAAGAACAAATTTGGGAGAAATGTGAGAATCTAGCCAAAAAATGCACCTATATTAAAGCCGCCGATCAAGATTTACTTAACTTCACAATCCCTATAAACAAACGCTTGAAACTCCCCTTTGCATACAATTTTCAATGCATTACCCTGCTTTATGTCCTTTGCAAAGATGAATGCAAGAATCGCCTAAACTACACAAGAGAAGCCTTTAATAAAAGTTTTAAAAACCCAAAAATATTGCATTATGGAGAGAAGCCTTGGCGATATCTCCAAAGCTATCAAGATTACAAAGGAAACAATATTAATGATATTTGGTGGGAATATGCCCAACAAACCCCTATTTTTGGAGACAAACTGCTTAAACAAAAATCACAAATAAGCGATTATAAACTCTTTGCTATTTTAGGCTATTATGCACTGCTATACACCACTAACTTTTTAGGTTATTTTAATCTCTCCAAACTCCTAAAAAGCGATAATGATTCTAAACTTTTACAAGAAGTCTCCAAGATACCTGATTCGCAATTTGGGCTTTGTTGTGTGCTTGGGGAAGTGATTTTATATGCTAGAAAACACAATAAAAATCTCTTAAACATCATCCCAAAAATCTATAAAATCAAGAAACACTACAAAAAATATGCCACCCACAAACAAGCAATAAAATCCTAACTTAAGGATTTTTGTTTTTTGGCTTTTATTTTTCAAGCGATTCTATTTTTATTTTTTAAAACTTTAAATAATTCTTCCCATTGCTCCAAAACTTTGCGTTTAGAGAATTTTTCCTCCACGATTTCTTTAGCCTTAGATCCCATTTTGTGCCTTAGCTCTTCATTTTCCATAAGCTTCTGCATTGCTCTTGCATAGCCTTGTAAATCTCCATCTTGCACCAAAAATCCACTCACCCGATTTTCAATAATATCACTTGGTCCTGTATTAATATCAAAAGCAATGCAAGGTAGCCCACAACTACTTGCCTCCACAAGCACCATAGGGAGACCTTCTGCATAGCTTGTCATAGCATAAAAACTTGCTTGTAAGTATTCTTTGTAAATCTCATTGCTAAAGGGCTTAAGAATCACAGAATTTTGCAAGTTTTTTTGAATAATTTTACGCTCTAGCTTTTCTTTAAAAGGCTCTTCTTTTGGTGATTCGACTCCTGCGATGATACACAACTTCCATTCTTTGTTTTTAGAGTTTTGTTGCACAATCTCCCAAATATCTACAAGTCGCAAAAATCCTTTTTCATCATTTGGGGTAATCCTACCAACACACAACACTCTCTTTTGATTTAAATCTGAAGTTTGATCTAAAAATGCTTTAATAAAATTTGGAATCACCACAACATTTTGATGATATTTTTTCCAAATCTCAATTTGTCTGCCACTCAAAACCACCAAAGCATCAAAAGAATTAAATCGCTTCAAAAAACGCTTAAATGCAGAATGCACAAATTTAATATAGCAAGTTTTAGGATTTTTAAAAAAAGGAAAATGGGGAGAATTGTTAAAAATAATCACATCAGCATTAGGATACATTTTATTTAAAAGATAGCTTTCATAAATCTTATAATAAAGTTTATATAATGGCTTTTTTCGCATAGAATCTTGTGATTTTTTATGCATAAAGCTAACTTTAATCTGCGGTGAAATCGCATAGGGCAATGTTTCATTAGAACGATAAAAACTCAAAATCTCAACCCTATGTCCATTCTCATAAAGTGTCTCAGCGAAATTCACCACCACGCGTTCTGCACCACCTCGTATGCTAAGATCCCCAATTGTCAAAACAATCTTCATTTTTGCTATCTCACTTTCAATTTCTCCCAACCCATTACCATAGAATCTTTTTTTCTTTGATAGTTTGCAAATAAATTTTATGGTTAGATTCTAGCATATCACGCGTATTTTCAGGGTGATAAATATGATAAGCCACTGCGGCAAACTTCAATCGTCTAAACACTCCACCATTAAATAAAAATCGGGCAACAAACTCACTATCCTCACGCCCCCAACCCACAAAATTTTCATTAAAGCCCTTAATGGCTTCACAATCGGATTTATAAAAGCTCATATTGCATCCTCGGATACCCTTAATAAAATCTTTTTTATCAAAAAACTTCGAATCTAAATGCGAAAATTCAAAAATAATTCGTGCTAGAATCCTACATCGCTTTGCTTTGAATCCTCCCAAATTAAAAGCACTTTCATAAGCCTTTATTTGATTATTTTGTCTTGCTTCTAGCATTGCTTGTGAAGCAGGAGAATCCAAAATCACGCGCGAGCCTTGCAAAAATACCTTTGGTGTAGCAAAAGCCAAATGATCTGCAACAAATAATGGATGAAGAATCATATCACCATCAATGATAATGATATACTCCCCTTTTGCTGCCTTTATGGCTTGGTTACGAATCGCACTTAACATAAAACCCCTATCTTCTTGCCAAATATGCCTAAGCGGACAAGGAAAGGTGCGTGCATAGGATTCTATTAGCTCTCTTGTGTCTTCTTTGCTACCATCATCGGCAATCAGCACTTCTGTGGGCAACACAGACAAATCCCTTACAGAATCTAAAACTAATGCTAACTTTTCTTTTTGATTATAAGTAGTGATGATGAGCGAAACGCTTTTGGGTTTTTGAATAGTATTTTCATAAAGTTTCATATATTTAAAAAAAGCACCAAGTCCATTACACACCGAAATCACAAAGCCTTTGTAACCATATAAAAAGCCTTTTTTAAAGATATAATTCCTAAAGAATGTCCAACTTCCATGAATGATTGCTTTTAATGGGCTTGAAGCTTTGTTGGCATTTTGCTGTGCCCAAAGAGTCGAATAACGCTGCATTTTCTCAAGCAAATGGGAAATGCCATTAAAAGCATAATGCTTAAGTCCAGAATCTAGCTTAAGCACTTTTGCATCCTTAGGTATCACAATACTTTCATGCACAATATTATCATTAAAACGCGTGTAATTCTTGCAAAACACGCGTGTTACAAAATCAGGATACCACCCACAAGCCTTAATCCACTCGCCATTATAGAGATTTTTGCGTGGCATTGCAATAAGAGTGCAAGAAGGAGGAAAATCCTCTAAATTACTAAAAAGTTTTGCAAGTAACTCAAAGGTATTAGATTCTAAGACCTCATCTGAATCAATGCTAAAAATCCAATCATTACTCGCATAACTCACAGCAAGATTTTTCAACGCACCAAACCCAATAAATTCACTTGTATAAATCTTAAGATTCTTATGCAATACATTAAAATCTTGTGCGATTTTTTGTGTATTATCGCTACTACCATTATCAAGCAAAATAATTTCATCAAAGTTTTGCAAAGAATCTAGGCATTCTTGTAGTGTCGCTTCTGCATTTTTGACAATCAAAACCGCACTAATTTTTATTTTTTTCATCTCTTTTAATCATCTCTACTTATTACCTCTAACACTGCTAAAGGATACAAATAATGCTCCAAGCAGTGAATTGCTGCTTCATACGCCTCCAAACTCTCAAGCTTAGCTATCACCCCTTGTGCGATTATCTCTCCGCTATCTAGCTCCTCACTCACCCAATGCACGCTAACCCCACCTAACTTCATCTCCGAATCAAAACTTTCTTTGATTCCATTAGCCCCTTTAAAGAGTGGCAAAAGCGATGGATGAATATTAATAGCCCTTATAGCAGAAGTAAAAACTGGAGTTAAAATGCGCATAAATCCTGCCAAAACGCATAAATCCAACTCATATTCTCTTAAAATCCCAACAAGTTCTTTATCAAAATCTTCACGCTTAGCAAAATTCTTGCTCTCTAGCACCCGTGTTTTGACACCCAATCTCTTGGCACGCTCCAAACCATAAGCTTCTGCCTTATTACTTAGAGCTAATACAACTTCAACCCTAAATGCACCTTGATCCTCTTTTGTTGCCTCTACAAACTCAAACTCTAATCCCCCAATCAAAAATCCTTGCGAATCTTTGGGAGTAAATTTTCCCTGCTTTTTGAAATATTTCCCATTCAAGCTACGAATTAAAGCTTCTAAATTGCTTCCATTTCCACTAAAGAGAATCGCAATTCTTTTGATTCTAGATTCTAAAACCACACCATTTTTTGTAACTTTTGAATCTAGCATTACTTTTTTCCAAAAAATTCTGGCTTATTTTTTTTAAGCTTTTCAATATTTTCTAAAATTTCCTTCACTCCATATTCCAAGCTCTCCTCATCAAGCCCATCAATATAAGCATCTAACGCTTCTTGCATTTTGGCTTCAACCACACCTGAGAGCTTAAGTGCCACACAAAGCATATCACTAAGTTGAATAGAAAGCTCTTCAATCTCTTCTTCTAATTCCTTAATTCTCTCTTTGCTCATTATCTTCTCCCTTTTGCTTGGCTATTTTTGATAGCCTTAGTGCTTATTTCTCTAATATTTTTGAATCTTTTACAATATTAATTAGCGGCGTTAAATCATAATCTTGGATTTTTTGCTCAAAAATATCAAAATAAGATTCTATATTATCAGGCGTTAAAATATGCTTTTTATTTTGTATTGAATCAAGCTCCAAAGAATTCATATCATTCTTATAATGAATAGTATCTCCTGCATAATTTCCTATATCATCTGCGTAATCTAAAGTATCAAATCCATAGATTGTAACATTTTTTAAATCTTTTGTTTGCTCAAGCAACCAATAAGTAATTTTTTTTCGCTCTATAAACGCTTTAGGATTAATTTTAAAATGAAGTCTTGAATAAGGGGGTAAAATCAAATGAAATTGGGTATTAGGATATTTTTTTATAAAAGAAAGGAGAAAAGTTTCTAATAGCTCTTGCTCCTTACTTACATCAATGCGATTAAGATCAAATTCTACAGGCTTACTTTGCGGAAGGCTTTTTAATGACTCTTGCTTAAAAATATCTGGATTGTATTTGATCCAATTCTCAAAACCACCCAATCTTTTTTGGTGCTTCTCTTCCCTAATCCATTGCAAAAGCGTTTCTAGGTTTTCTTTTCCAATGCATTTTTCTTTTTTGCTAAAAGTTAAAGTGCAGATGATAAATCTATCATTCAAATAAGCCTCAAAGTCATTTAAAAAGGATTCATCATAAAGAAGTCGAAAATTTGGCTTAGTTGAAACTTCATCACCAAAAGCATCCAAAGAATAAATAAGAGTCTTAGGGTTTTGATACCTAAATAAATAATTCAAAATAATTCCTCTCTCTTTGGTAGTGCTAGCAGCAGGAGAAATATTAACCCAATTACCTCCTAATTTCCTATTAGCTTCTTTTGCAGAGGTATTTTGGAGCATTGAAGTTCCCAAAATATAAGAATCAAAATCATAATGCTTAATAATAGCCCTAGCTCCTAATCGCATCTCACCAAAAAATCTTTCTTCCTTTAAAAAACTCTTATGGAAGATTTGCATAGGATCATAAAAATAAATTAACCCCAAAGATAAAAAAGACAATAAAATAAAAAATGCAAACGAATAAACAATAAATCTAAAATAACTCATAAAATCCCTAAAAATTAAAATAGATAAACTCTACATAAGGAGTTATACTAAGCGTAACAATAGAAACATAAAATAAAATTCCCGCAAAAAGAACATTCTTCCATGAGGGCTTAAAATCCTCTAAAAGCTCAATGCTATTTTTTGCACATAAAATCACAATAAACCCAATGATTAAATAAAATAATGTTTCATTTCTTCCCTCAATCTGTGCTAGAAGTTTGGGGATATGTCTTGCTTTTTCTGGTAATTCTACCCATACAATTCCAAACATTCCTTGCAATAAATTCAAAGCACCTTGTAAATTCTCTGCTCTAAAGAATATCCAAGTGAGATTAAGAAAATTAAAAGTAAGAAACCAACAGAGAATCTTATAAAAACGGCTTTGCAAAAATGCGCTTTTTTGCCAATTAAAAGATTCTAACAAATATCCATAAGCTCTATGCAAACACATTGCAATCCCATGCAATGCACCCCAAATCACAAACCCAAAACCAGCCCCATGCCAAATTCCACTTAAAAAAGCAACAATAAAAAGATTCCTAAGCGTAAGAATCTTTGAGCCCTTATTCCCTCCTAGCGGGATATAAAGATAATCTTTTAAAAACTTGCCCAAAGTGATATGCCATTTTCTCCAAAACTCCGTAATATTGAGTGATTTATAAGGCGAATTAAAGTTAATTGGTAAAAAGATTCCAAAAAACAATCCCAAACCTATTGCCATATCGCAATATCCACTAAAGTCAAAATAAAGCTGAAAGGTATAAGAAAGCGAAGTTACCCAAGATTCTGCCATATTTAAAAATCCGCCATTTTCTACTATGCTAAATCCATTATTCGCCCATTTTGCAAAGCTATCTGCAATAAAAACTTTTTTAAACAAACCTATAGAAAAGATAAACACACCTTTTGCAATCTTATCCCACTCTATCCAAGTATTGCAAAAAAGCGTTTGGAATTGCGGCATCATTTCTTTATGATGCACGATAGGACCTGCAATAAGTTGCGGAAAAAAACTAACAAACAAACAATAATCTAAAAAATCAATCCTAGAATCGCCTAAAAAAGTATCTTCTTCTAAATCTTTAACATCAATTTTCTTGTAACAATCCACCAAAAAAGCAATCTGCTGAAAAGTAAAAAACGAAATGGCAAGTGGCAAAAGAATGTGAGGCAAAGGAATACTAAAATCTAATTGAAAAATTTTAGAAAATAAATTAAAGTTTTCTAAGAAAAAGTCTGTGTATTTAAAAAATCCAAGCAATGCAAGATTAAAAAAGATTCCAAAATAAAGATAAAATTTAGCTTGATTATTCTTTTTAGAGTTATTTTTAGAAAGGCTCTTTAGGATTAATAAAGCAATTCCATAGTTTGCAAAAATTGAAAACAAAAGAATTCCAAGATATTTTATCTCCCAAAAAGCATAGAAAAACAAGCTACCAAGCACCAAAAAAAGTTTTGCCAAAAAATTTTGATTAAAATATTTTAAGCCATAGAATCCTGCAAGCATTACAGGCAAAAAAGCAAAAATAAAAATATAAGAACTAAATACCATCAAACATTCCTAGCATTTTTAACAATCTTTAAAGACCTGCTCAACAGAATCTTTAATATCCTCATAAATAAAGCTCTCTTTAAAATCCTCAATTTTTCCTCCACTTGCGTTTGGATGTCCGCCTCCATTGAAATATTTCTTAGCTATTGCACTCACATCACAATTCCCATTGGCTCTCAAACTCACATTTCCCCTTGCACTCACATCAAGAAAAAAATCAAAATCTGCGTGTGTTTTTAAAAATAAATTTGCCAAAACTGAAATATTACCAATCCCATAACTTAAAAACCCTCGATATTTCCCACAATACAAACTGCATTTATCAGCCTTTTGCCCTAAAAGCTCATTTTGAAAACGCGAGACAAGATTATCTAGTGTATCACTAAGCAAACTCCCTTTTAAATAGCATTTTTTCATCTCCAAAATCGCATTATCTAGTAAAATATGCCCTCTCTCATCTCCCAAAAAACGGCTTGATTCTCGCAAAAGGGCAAGTTTATATGCTCTATCCTCATCATCAAACATAAAACGATTGACTTCCTTGCATTCCACGATTAACCGCATTGCAACCTTACCAAACTCAAAGGCAAAACCCTCTTCATTCCACAAATCAATGCTATTAATCATCTCCACCATAGGCTCTAGCCATACCCTCACACTCTCATCAATCCCAAATCTCTCCAATAATGTCTCATAAACTATTTTTGTGGCACAACGCTTCGTATCTAGCACATACCACTCAAATTTATTCGCACACTCTTGCCCACTTTTATGATGATCAAGTAATTCATAACTCACTTGATAACCATTTAAATTAAGCTCCAAAATCTCTTTTTTTAACTCTTCACATTCATTCAAAGTCAAGTTTAAATCACTAATTAAAATATGTGATTCAACCTTATTTTTCCTAATATCTCTAAAAATCTGCTCCAATCTTGCCAAAACTTCCTTGCCATAATTAGCATTATAAAAAAAGATTTGACTAGCTTTGTTTTTATAAAATTCATTGCTCACAAGCTGACAACCATAGCCATCTAAATCAATATGTGAGAGGTGAAAAAAGTGCATTTCTTTCCTTTAAACTGGAAAATCAATACTTCCCAAAATTTCAAATTTGCTTTGATAATCAATCTCTGCAGTGCTTAAAACTACGATATTACGCCCAAAACCATATTGCTCCAAAAAGATTGCCAAAGGCTTTCTAAGCACCATAGGCACACCGCCAATAATAGTTGGCACAGCCCCCATAGAAACGCCTTTTTGATAAGCCACATTAATTGCATCTAAAAGGCTTTGTGATTCAGTAGGACTCAAACGCAATCTTTGACCGATTTTTTGTTGATCGGGCAATTTTTCTAACAAAAACTGCTCCATAGTAGGTGAAAGCACAAAATACCGCAAGATTCCATCATCACTTTGAAAATTATGCGTAATTAGGCGTTTTAGACACGCCCTTACATATTCGCTCAAAGTCGGCAAATCCGCCTTATATGCTGGATAACCATCGGCAATAGCTTCAGCAATACTTAGCATATCTTTAATAGGAATCTGCTCGTGTAATAATTCTTTTAAAATATGCTGGATGCTCCCAATTCCTACGCCTTTAATCTCTTCTGCCAAAATCGGATAATCTTGCCCAAGCTTACTAATGAGATTAGCAACTTCTTGACGCGTGAGTAATTCTTCGGCATATTGTTTAATTAGCTCTTGAATGTGCGTTGAAATCACCGTGGCACCATCGATGATTGTATATCCTTCAATGATTGCATCTTCTTTTTTGTCTTCATCAATCCAATAAGCATCTAACCCAAAAACTGGCTCTTTGGTAGGAATCCCATCGGGCAATTCTCCCACAAATCCACTTGAAGCAATCGCTAAATATTTATCAACCATAATCTTACCCTTACCGATTTCAATCTCTTTAAGCAAAATTTGGTATTCATCAGGTGCAAGATTCAAATCATCTCTTAAATGAACCATAGGCACTAAGATTCCATACTCTGTTGCCATAGTTTTACGAATTGCTCGAATCTTATTGACTAATTCTCCACCTTGTGCAGGATCAGCAAATTTAATTAGTTGATAACCAAGCCCTACACGCAAGATTTTTACTTTCAATGCTTTATCAATTTCGGCTTCTTCTCTTTTTTTGCGTTCTTCTTCACTTTCTTGGGGTTGTGGTTTTGGTGCTGCTTGTTGTGCATTTTGAGGAGTTTGCCCTCCTCTTTTAGCCTGTCTTTGAGGGAGTGTAGTTTGCTCACTTGGAGTTTCTTTTTTACGCACTTTTTGGAAAAGTGATTCAACATATTTCCACACTTCTCCATCTTTTTGTTTATTTAAAAGCAACGCTAAAGATAAAAATATCAACCCAACAAAACCCAAAGAAAGCGTAGGCAATCCAGGAACAAGAGCAAACATTAATAAAATACAACCTACAATCATTAGAGTTTTTGATTCATTAATGAGCTGATCAATGATTCCAGAGGCGAAATTTTCTCCCTCTTTGCTAAAACGCGTTACAATAATACCTGTTGCTGTAGAGACAATTAAAGCAGGAAGTTGAGAAACCAATCCATCTCCAATCGTCAAAATAGTAAAAGTGGAGGCTGCATCTGCTACACTCATATCACGCTGAAATACCCCAATTAAAAAACCACCAATAATATTAATAAGCGTGATGATGATTCCTGCAATAGCATCACCCTTTACAAATTTATTAGCACCATCCATAGAACCATAAAAATCCGCTTCCGCTGCCAATTCATCACGCCTTGCTTTAGCTTCCTCTTGCCCAATTAATCCTGTATTTAAATCCGCATCAATTGCCATCTGCTTCCCTGGCATTGCATCAAGCGTAAAACGAGCTTTAACTTCTGAAACCCTTGTAGAACCATTGGTAACAACCATAAAGTTAATAATTACCAAAATGATAAACAAAATGATTCCAATAACATAATTTCCACCCACAACAAACTGCCCAAAAGCCGTAATAATATCACTCACCGCCTCTGGTCCTAAATGCCCATTACTTAAAATCATTCTTGTTGTGGCAATGTTCAATGAAAGCCTAAAAAGCGTAACAATCAAAAGTAAAGTAGGAAAAGCCGAAAAATCCGTAGGTTTTTTAACATAAAGGGCTATAAGGATAATCAAAGCAGAAAGTGCAATGGAGATTGCTAAGAAAAAATCAAGTAATGCACTTGGAAGTGGAACAATAATAATCGCCAAAATTGCCACAATAAAGAAAACAACGGTTAAATCTTTAGAACCTGTTAATTGTGATAAAAAAGGCGAGATTTTACTAAAAAAAGATGCTTTTTGTCCTGCTTGTGCCAAACCCACTCCAAACTTAATCTAATAAAAATAATAAGTCTGTAATTTTAATCGTTTTTACCCAATAAAATCAATATAAATTTAAAAAATTTTATCTTTTTTCAAAAAAATTATGCTAGAATCACAGCTTTTAAAATTACCAATCAGGAGGTCTTATTATGGCTCAAGATTCGGCGAAAAAAAGAGAAATTACTTCTGCTTTTGCTAGAAATCCTAAAGATACAGGTTCAGTTGAAGTGCAAGTCGCACTTTTAAGCGATAGAATCAAAACCCTAACAGAACATTTAAAAGTGAATAAAAAAGATCACTCTAGTCGTTTAGGTTTAAGAAAAATCGTTTCTCATAGAAAAAGATTGCTTAGCTACCTTAAAGGAAAAGATTTCAAACGCTATGCAACCCTTATTGAAAAACTAGGACTAAAAGACAGAGGTTAATTTCTCTGTCTATTTTCTTGATTCATCTTTTTTAACGCTACTTTAGCAAGTTCAATCACTTTTTCATCACTCCCCAAATTAATCCACTCAAATTGTTTGCCACTTTGTTGTTCTCCACTTAGCAAATCACCACTATTGCGATACTCTAAATCCATTTGAGCCACTTCAAATCCGCTTTGTATTTGACAAAATCGCTTTAAACGCTCATTGTTAGCTTGATTAGAATATAAAAAACAATACCCCTTTAATCCATTCCTACTCACTCTCCCACGCAATTGATGCAATGTCGCCAATCCCAAGCGTTCTGCTCCAACAATCACAATCGTAGAAAGTTTTGGCAAAGAAATTCCAACTTCCACCACCGTGGTTGCTAACAAAATATTTCCTTTATCTCTAAATTCTTCTAATACCTCTTCTTTGAGCTTGTCTTTGCCGTGAGTTACATAAACTCCACTAAAATGACGCCTCCAAAACTCTTCACCTTCTTTTAGTGAAACATAATCCATTGCTTTACTCTCTTCTACCAAAGGATAAATAATCAAAACTTGATGTTGAAGGGAAATTTCTCTTTGAATATGTGCTATAAGCTCTTTAAAATCCGCTTTAGCTATCACCCTTGAAGTAATGTCTTTTTTAAAAGGTAAATCCAAAATAAAGCTAAAATCCAAGAATTCTGATTCAATCATTGCCAAAGTTCTAGGAATTGGAGTTGCAGAAAATTGTAAAATATGAGGTCTTTTTTGATTTTTCTCAAACATTCTCTCCAAAGTATTCCGCTGTGCCGTCCCAAATCGATGCTGCTCATCAATCATCACTAAAGCAAAATTTTGTATTTTTTGATAAAGCAATGCGTGTGTGCCTATCACAAAATCACTTTGCTCCAAATCCCCCTTTTTAGCCCCTTGTGTCCATAATGCCACCTTAAGATTTTTGGGCAGATATTTTTGACTTTCATTATAGATTTGCTTGGCTAAAATCGAAGTTGGAACCATTAACACACTTCTTTTGGGGTAAGCTATAAGCACACTAGCAAAAATCACCATCGTCTTGCCACAACCCACATCACCCACAATAACTCGTCTTGCAGATTTTTGAGAATTCAATGAACTAGCAATCTCCAAAATCGCTTTCTCCTGTCCCTTAGTAAGCTTAAAAGGCAAACTATCTTGCCATTGCCTAAAATCTCCTCTCAAAGCACAAATACTTGGAAATTCAACTTTCTTAGTCTGCAATTGCCGCATATATTCATAAATTTCTACAAACTTCAATGCTTCTAAATTTTTTCCAAAAAATCCACGATTCTTGCTATACTCTACAAAAAATTCTAAATTAGGTTGAAAAATCAGCAGTAATGCTTCTAAAATCTCTAAGGGAATATTAGGATAAACTTGAGAAAGCAAGTCTAAATCCAAACTCCCCACAAACTCTTGTAATAACAAAACTCTAGCACCCTTAGCATGAAAATTTGGCAGAATCTTTCCTGTTTGCTTAAGCACTTTTGGCTGAATCACACTAATAAAACTACCTTGAATCTGCACTTTTCCACTTACAATAAGTCTCTCACCAACTCTAAAAATAGACTTATGATAAGTTTTAGCATTAAATATCATCAACTCAATCTCTTTATCGAGTAATGGGGCATAACACAATACTCTTGCATTTTTAAAACTAGAATATCTTAAAACTTCAACTTCTAAGACTGCTTGAGCATTGGCGATTAATTTAGGCGATAAAATTGTATTGGAATAATCTTTTGGGGTAAATTTTAAACAAAAATCAAAAAAGTTTTTTACACCAAGTTTTTGAATATTTAGCGGAAGCAGGGTTGGCAGATTCAATCTGCACTCACCACACTAAAAGTAAGTTTTGTAATTTCTTTATGGGATTTAATATAATCATTCACTTCTTTTAAAGTAAGATTTTGAATTTCTTGCAAAACCTGTGCGTTAAAATCCAAAGGAAGACCTTTATAATAATTATTAAATGCACTTCCTAATCTTTGAGAAAGCGTTTCATTGCGCAAAGGCTCACTGCCTAGCAAATATTGCTTTGCTTCTTGCAATTCTTGCTCACTAATCCCTTTTTCCACAAATTCATTAACCACTTCTTGCACAAGTTTTTGGGCTTCTTTTTCATTTTTTAAACTCGTTTGCAAATATCCTCTTGCATAAGAAAATGTTTTCCCTGCTTCTAATCGCATTACTGCAGAATAAGCTAAACCTCTTTTTACACGCACCTCTTCCATCATACGACTCCCAAAGCCACTACCCCCAAGCACAAAAGAAGCCACCTTAATTAACGCACTTTCTTTTTGAAGATTCTCCACATTAAGCGGCGATCCAAAATAAATATAAGCTTGCTTAGTTTCCTTAATCTGACGCTTTGTTTGAGGCTTATCATTAGCACTAAATGGCTTAATCTCTACAGAATCTCCTACTGGAAGAATTGCTAAAAGATCTGCTAAACTTCGAGTTATTTTAGCATAATCCACATCACCGCCCACAATCACAATAGCAGACTTCAAATTTACATATTTATGATAAAACTGCTCTATTTCTTCTAAAGACATTTGCGCTAAAGTTTCCTTAGTCCCACTTAATGGATTTTCTAGCACACTGCCTTTAAACAACATAGCACTCAAAGCACGATTAGCTTGATAATCAAAGTCATTTTCTTTCTCTAAGATTCCAATGAGTGAATTTTCTTTTACTTTTTGTAAAGCCTTGGGAGTAAAATTTGGATCTTGCATTAAATCTTTTAAATATTTTAATCCACTTTCTTGCTCTTTGCTCATTCCACTTAATGTAAAACTCATTGTCTCTAGCCCACTTCCCACACTTAAACTTAAGGCTTTCTCCTCTAACTTTTGTGCAAACTTAGTTACACCAAGCTTTTGTGTCCCTTCATTTAAAAGTGAGCTTACCACATCAGATAATCCATAATTTTTTTGATTGCTAACTCCACCTGCACCCTTAAAAACAATTTGAATAAAAAATAAAGGAAGTTGTGAATTTTTCTCACATAAAATAGGAATCTCCACCCCTTTAACTTCCATTTTTTTTAATTCCACTGCCATTAAAAATCCTTTGAGAAATAATAAATTTAAAAAAATCACTAAAATTTTCTTCATTGCTAAAAAGTCTCCAAAATATCATAAGCTGTATTGCGTTTAGCTGGAATCTCGCCCACATCTTTAATCAAAGCAATCATTTCGGCTTGATTCATTGAGTTTCTAGCACCTGCTGCAGCGACAACATTTTCTTCCATCATCGTGCTACCCAAATCATTAGCCCCAAAAAGCAATGCAAGTTGCCCAATATAAGAACCCTGTGTTACCCAACTACTTTGAATATTTTGAAAATTATCCAAAAAGATTCGACTACAAGCTAAAAGCCTCAAATAACGATTTGATGAAGCTTTATGAATTGTTGGAAATTCCTTTTGTAAAGGCGTGAAAGCAGGTTGAAAACTCCATAAAATAAATGCTCTAAAACCATTAGTCTCATCTTGAATATTACGGATTCTCTCCCAATGCTCAATAATATCTAAATCATTCTCCACACTTCCAAACATCATTGTAGCAGTGCTTCTCATTCCAATTTTGTGGGCTTCTCTATGCACCTCTATCCATTCATCGCTATCTAGCTTTTTAGGTGCTATGACATCACGCACTCTATCGCTTAAAATCTCTGCTCCTGCACCAGGAATTGAAGCTAATCCACATTTTTGAAGTCTTTTCAATACTTCACTAATAGGAATTTTAGAGATTTTTGCAATGTAATTAATCTCAATAGCAGAAAACCCATGCACCGTGATTTGAGGGTATTTTTGCGAAATATGTGAAACCAAATCTTCATACCATTCTATTTTAAGACTTGGATGCACCCCACCTTGAAAAAGTATTTGTGTCCCACCAATGGCAAGCAATTCTTCAATTTTCTTATCAATTTCTTCAAAACTAAGGATATAAGTCTCACTTTCATTAATTTTACGCTTAAAAGCACAAAACTTACAATCCACCCAACAAATATTAGTGTAGTTAATATTTCTATCCACCACAAAAGTTGTAATATTATCTGGGTGCAAAACCTGCTTTACTCTAAAGGCTCTCTCACCTAATTCTTTCAAAGAAGCATTTTGCATTAAATCCAAAATTTCTTCCTTGCTCACACGCGGAATCTTAGTCCTAACGATTGCTCTATCTATTTTTTCTTGCATTGTCATCTTAAAATCTCTGCCCCATTGTAAATTCAAAAGAAGAGGTATCATCACCCTTTTTAGGATTGAGCGCTTTAGGAACAATAAAAGTAATGGCTCCAATAGGCGAAATCCACTCCAAAGCTACACCCACAGAATCACGCTGAATCTGTGTAAGTTTATCCTCTCCTAACATACCATAATCATAAAATGCACTCAATCGCATTTGCACCGTCTCAAATAACCCATAACTTAACTCCACTGAACCATAAAGTGTTTGATTCCCACCAATCCTCACTCCATATTTATCGCGTGGCGTAATAGAGTTACTTTGGAAACCTCTTAATGAGCTAACACCCCCTAAATAAAATCTTTCATTAATTGGGACATAACCATTATCATCAATATATCCAAACTTAGATCTAAATCTAAATATCAAATCCAAATCTGTCCAATCCTCTAAAGATTTAAAATAATATAAATTTCCAAAATACTTCCAAAATTTAGCATCTCCTCCCACTCCTGCATATTCTAAAGAACCGCCTGCTTTCCAACCATTTTTGGGAAAGAAGTAAGAATCAGTATTATCAAAATATAGCCCAGGAATCACAGAAGACTTAATATACTCTCCCTTATAATAGCGACTATAAAAAGGATTATTAAATTCTGAAAGTTTAGATTTTTGATAAGTATAACCCATACTTGCTTCTAATGTATCAGTGATTCTCCGCCCACCAACAAGGCTAATCCCTTGCGTAACTTCACGATAATCATAATCCACATAATCTGTTTGATAAACATCTGTAGAAAGACTATAATTACTATCCAAAACCGCAGGATTATAAAGATTCACACGATAAGAAGTAGAAATCTCACTCTTATCAAAATAAAGTCCAGCTGTTAGCCCTGTCCCAAAAATATTTCTATCTTTGATAGATGCACTTCCCATTATTCCATCATAACTTCCATACCCTACACCAAAGGTGAATTCTCCTGTCTTACCCTCTTTAACATTCACAAGCAAATCAATATTTTCCTCATCAACCCGCTTTTCTTCAATATCCACACTATCAAAGCCACCTGTTCTCATAATCGCATTTTTAGAACGCTCAATCTTACTCATTTCATATTGATCACCTGGGGCTAACAATACATTTCTACGAATCACCCTATCAAGCGTCTTAGAATTACCTGAAATCAAAACATCACGCACCTTTACTTTTTTGCCTGGCTGAATATAATAAACTACCCGCACTTCTGCATTCTCTTGATTCTTATCCAAATCAGGAGTTACTCGAGTAAAGGCATAGCCCAAATCCCCAATTTTATACTTAA
The DNA here is from genome assembly GCF_000162575.1 of Helicobacter canadensis MIT 98-5491. Lineage (NCBI taxonomy): Bacteria > Pseudomonadati > Campylobacterota > Epsilonproteobacteria > Campylobacterales > Helicobacteraceae > Helicobacter > Helicobacter canadensis. Next base: position 180,861 of record NZ_CM000776.2, on the reverse strand, counting down.
TTGCTTCCACATCTTTACGCATCGTGCTAATATTAAATTTTTTACCTTTTTTTAAATGCACAATATCATAAAGATCTTCTAGTGGAATCACATCTTCTTCTAAAACAATATCAACGCCAGAAACCTTATAAAGTTGCCCTTCCTTGATATAAAAATCTAATTCAGCATTATAAGTCGTAAAATCTGTTCGCAAAAAAGGCGTATCCACTTCTGCATCCAAAAAGCCTTTTTGCATATAAAGATCGCGGATTCTAAGGGCATCATTTTCAATTTCATTAATTTGCAATTTACCGCTATTAAACCCCCACATCCAACCAATGAAATCTCGCTCTTTATTGGCAGTAGATGCCTCAATACGCGAAACTTTTAATTCTTCCCTGCCATAATAATTTGCTTTTCTAATGATAATTTCTTCACCCTTATTAATCTCTAGCGTTACTTTGAGTGCATTTTGTGAAATTTCTTCTGTTTTTACCTCCACAACGGTATTATAGTATCCTTGAGATTCCAAAAGTGAAATAATCTTTTTACGCGTATTGGCAATTTTTATCTCATCATAAACATCACCCTTTTTAAGCCCTATTTCTTTATCAAGAACCGATTGATCTTTTCCTGCACCATATCCACTCACTACCAAGCTTGCAATTACAGGCTTTTCCACAAAATGATAAGTTAAGATTCCATTTTCTTCTGTAATCCAAATATCTTTAAAATACCCTTGTTCATAGAAATTAACGATACTTTTATTCACACTTTCAATATCCATTACTTCATTAATTTTAATCTTTGCAATTTCATTAGCAATCAAAGGGGAAATGTAATTTAACCCTTCATAGCGAATCTCTTTAATAATAGGTAATTCTGCAGCTTTTAAACTGCTTGATAAAGCAAAAGCCGCCACTACAAAGGATAATGTTTTTGGGAAAAAGCTCATTGTATTTTACACCTTAAAGAATTAAAATTTTTTTGGATTATATCTTTTTTGAGTTTAAAGCTAACAAAACTAAAGCAAATAAAATATATAATTTTATAAAAATTATTTTGTAAGAAGAGTAGTAAAAATGCAAGCTGGAATCATTGGATTAGGATTAATTGGCGGTTCTTTAGGATTAGCTTTGAGAGAAACGGGAATGTTTAAGAGAATTGTAGGATTAGATAATAACGAAATCCACTTACAACAAGCACTTTCTCTAGGATTGGTTGATGAGGGAGTGGAGCTTGATGAAATCAAACTTTGTGATGTTATTTTTCTTGCCACTCCTGTTGAGGCAATTTTGGAAATTCTACCCAAACTAATAGGAATCGCTCCACACACAACCATCATTGATCTAGGTAGCACTAAATACCTTATCTCTCAAAATATTCCCCAAGAGATTCGCAAAAATTTTGTTTGTGCACACCCTATGAGTGGGACAGAAAACTTTGGTCCCAAAGCAGCTTTTAAAGAATTACTCGCTCATCACATTGTAGTTTTAACCGATTTGGAGCAAAGCGGAGAATTTCAGGCAGCAATGGCAAAAGAAATATTCATTTCTCTTAAAATGAATATCATCAAAATGGACTCCAAATCTCACGACAATCACGCTGCATTTATTAGCCATTTACCTCATATTATCAGCTATGCTCTTGCCAACACCGTTCTCTCTCAACAAAACCCAAAAGATATTTTAGCCCTTGCAGGTGGAGGGTTTAAAAGTATGGTCAGAATCGCTAAAAGCTCTCCAAGAATGTGGAGCGATATTGCCAAACAAAATAAAAATGAATTGCTAAAATCTCTTGATTTTTTTCAAAAAGAATTAGAATTTGCAACTTCCCTTATCAAAGAAGAAAAATGGGAAGAATTAGCAAAATGGATGGAAAAAGCCAATTCACTCTATGAAATTTTCTAAATCAAGTAAGGCTAATAGTGTCTTTAGCCTTATAATTACTAATTAATTTAATACAAATAGTCAATAAAATCCCTTCTAAGAGAGCTGCGATAATAAACGCATAATATTCTTCTGTGCTAATAGCCCCAAATTGCTTTCCAAGCTGTGCTGTTGCTACCAAAAAAGTAAGTGGCATCGAATGGCTAAAAGCAAAAAGCAAGACTTCTTTGTAGCTTTCAAAATATTTTCTATAAGCCACAAAAGCACCAATGATTCGTAAAAGCACCATTACTACAATAATCACAAACACTTCTGAAAACAAATGCGGTTTTTGAAAAATCAAATCCAAATCCAAAGTCGATCCCACATACACAAAAAACAATGGCACAAAAAAGCCAAAACCAATTTCATTAAGTTTTTCTGCTAAGCCCTTTTGATGATGGAAATAAGTTGCCAAAATCATCCCTGCCAAAAACGCACCAAGCGCGCGTTCTAAGTCCAATATTTGTGCGATTCCAATCATTGTTAAAAACAACATCACACTAAAACGAATATCTTGATTCTTACTTGAATCTTGCGGAATCACATAAAACTTCAATGTTGGAAACCACCAAAATAGAACATTTGCTACCTTAAAAATCCCCACAATAACACCCAAAAAGGCAAAAAGCACAAAAAGTGTTTCATAAAGCTTCCAAGTAATTCCATAAGAATACACACCATTTAAAAGCACCAACACTACAATACTAATAAGCTCCCCCAAAATCCCAACATTTAATGCCATTTGAAGCCATTGTGTGTTTTTAGGATATTCTCTCAAAAGTGCCATAATCATCCCTAAACTCATAACTGGCAAAGCCGCAATATAAAACACAGACAATCCGCTATAAAACACATATAAAACCGCCACACCATAAAGCATAAAAAAATACACACTAGCTGATTTTATAAACCCAACTCCAAGCCTACTGAAAGTTTTTAAATCCACTTCCAAACCGCACAAAAACATTAAAAACAAAAACCCAATATGTGCTACAAACTCTAAAGAATCAAAGTGCTTAAAAAAACCAAAATAAAATGCCAACGCTCCAAGCATAATCTCTATTACCACTAAAGGCAATCTTGTCAATGCACTAAAAAAAGGGGCTACAACAATTAACAACGAAATCACACCAAAAGTAATAAGGCTATCCATAAAACACAATCACTCCAAAAAAATTTACAAAGTATAGCAAAAGCTCCTTAAAAAACAGACTCTAAAATTAACAAACAAAATTCCTAAAACACTCACAATTATGCTAATATGCCAAATAAAAATGGGAGATTTCAAAAGTGGAAAAAGATTTTTTCGCCCCCTTATTGCCTCATAATTTTAAAAATCTAAACACTAAAGAAAAAAAGGCTTTGCTTAAAAAAGAAATCTTACTAGCAAAAAACAAATATTATTTTGATTGGACGGCAAGTGGATTGGCTGCAAAATGCATAGAAAAACGCATCAAAAAGATTCTCCCCTTTTATGCCAATCCACACTCTGAAAGCTCACTTCACTCTAAAATCATCGGCGACACTTATGAACAAGCACGCAAGAATCTAAAACAAATCTTTGGGCTTGATTCTAGCTTTGCACTCATTTCTTGTGGCTTTGGCTCAAGTGCTGCTATCAAAAAGTTTCAAGAAATCCTAGGAATCTATCTCCCACCCCAAACTAGAAAAACCCTCAAACTTCACGAAATTGATTCCTCTAAATTACCCCTTGTTATTGTTGGACCCTATGAACACCATAGCAATGAATTAAGCTTTAGAGAAGGCTTATGCGAAGTAATACGAATCCCACTTAATGAGGAAGGTTTAGTAGATTTAAAGGCTCTAGAACAAACTTTAATTACCAATGTTCATCGCAAAATCATTGCTTCTTTCTCACTTACTTCAAATGTTAGTGGGATTCTAAGCCCTTTTATGCAAATCTCAAATCTAATCCGACAATATGGCGGAATCGTATGCTTTGATATGGCAAGCTCTTCTGCTTATTTTGATATTCCAAGCTCTTTTTATGATGCTGCTTTTCTCTCTCCACATAAGCTCTTAGGCGGAATCTCAAGTAGTGGAATCCTTATTATTAAACGCAATTTAATTAACAAAACTCTGCCTCCTACTTTTTGTGGTGGTGGTGTGGTGGGCTATGTTTCACGCACAAGTCAAATTTATTTTGCCAATGAAGAAATTCGCGAAGAATCAGGAACACCTGGGATTTTAGAGTTTATTAGAGCGAGTTTAGCCTACCAATTACGCCAAGAAATTGGGCAAGAATGGATTATGCAAACCAAAGAAAAACTCATTTGCATCTTTAAAGAATTTTTAGAAACTCACCCTAAAATCACTCTTTATGGCAATCCAAACTACAACATTATTGGAACTTTTGCATTTAATATCCAAGAAAAATCCCCTTATGAAATTGCCACTATACTTTCAAATAACTATGGAATCTTGGTGCGTGCAGGTTGTTCTTGTGCTGGACCTTATGGTCATGATTTACTCAATTTAGAAGACAACACAACTTTTACTCAAAAACCCGGTTGGATTCGTGTGAGTTTGCATTACACACATCGCAAAAAAGATCTCCACTATCTTTGTGAATGCCTAAAAAAATTATGCAAATAAATCTTTTGTAAGCTTTAATCAAGCTTTTTTTATTAAAATAAACTAAAAAAATTTAGGATTTGCTATGCAATTAAACGGCTCTGAAATGGTTATCCACGCTCTTAAAAATGAGGGCGTAAAAGTAGTTTTTGGTTATCCTGGTGGTGCGGCTTTAAATATTTATGATGAGATTTACAAACAAAACTTCTTTGAGCACATTCTCACACGCCACGAACAAGCGGCAATCCACGCTGCTGATGGTTATGCTAGAGCAAGTGGAGAAGTAGGAGTAGCTATTGTAACAAGCGGACCTGGCTTTACAAATGCTGTTACGGGAATTGCAACGGCTTATATGGATTCAATCCCTCTTGTCATTATTAGCGGACAAGTCCCAACAAGCCTTATTGGAACGGATGCTTTTCAAGAAATTGATGCTGTGGGAATCTCTCGTCCTTGCACCAAACATAATTTTCTTGTTAAAAATATTCAAGAATTGCCTAAAATCCTAAAAGAAGCTTTTTATATCGCTAGAAGTGGGCGTCCTGGTCCGGTACATATTGATTTACCTAAAGACATTAGTGCAACAATTGGTGAATTCAACTATCCAAATGAAATCAAACTCCAAACCTATAAACCAACTTACAAAGGCAATCCACGCCAAATCAAAAAAGTAGCTCAAGCCATTAAAGAATCCAAAAAACCGCTTTTATACCTTGGTGGTGGCTGTGTGGCTTCACAAAGCACCAATCTCATCAAAGAATTCTGTGAAATCACACACATTCCTGTTGTTGAAACACTTATGGCAAGGGGAGTAATGCCTCATAATCATCCCGATTTATTAGGAATGGTGGGAATGCATGGAAGTTATGTTGCCAATATGGCAATGAGCGAGACTGACCTTATTATCGCACTTGGAGCAAGGTTTGATGATAGGGTAACAGGCAAGCTAAGTGAATTTGCTAAATACGCACAAATCGTGCATGTTGATATTGATCCAAGTAGTATTAGCAAAATTGTTGATGTAACTTATCCTATCGTTGGGGATGTTAGTAGTGTCTTAGAAGAGCTTTCAGGATTAATCAAAGAAGATTATGAAGTTAAAAATATTCTTGCTTGGAGGGAGACACTAGAACGCTATGATAAACTCCATCCTTTAAGCTATGAAGATTCTGAAGAGATTTTAAAGCCCCAATGGGTTATTAAAAAAATAGGTGAGATTCTAGGCAAAGAAGCATTAATCTCTACTGATGTTGGGCAACATCAAATGTGGGCAGCACAATTTTATCCTTTTAGCTTTCCGCGTCAATTCATCACAAGCGGCGGTTTAGGAACTATGGGCTTTGGTTTGCCTGCTGCAATGGGAGCTAAAAAGGCATTTCCAGACAAAACTTCCATTAATATTAGCGGAGATGGAAGTATTTTGATGAATATTCAAGAGTTAATGACCTGTTTAGCAAGTCAGATTCCTGTAATCAATATTGTATTAAACAATAATTATCTAGGTATGGTAAGACAATGGCAAACTTTCTTTTATGAAAATCGCTATTCTGAAACCGACTTGCAACTCCAACCAGATTTTGTCAAACTTGCCGAATCATTTGGAGGAGTTGGGTTTGTTGTCCATACAAAAGAAGAATTCGTTCAATGTCTCAATAAAGCTATTAACTCAAACAAACCTGCTTTGCTTGATGTGCGAATTGATCGTTTTGAAAATGTTTTACCTATGGTGCCAACTGGTGGAGCATTGTTTAATATGATGTTAGAGTATAAGGAGTAAGCTATGGAGATTAAACGCGTTATTACCGTAACGGTTTTAAATGAGCATGGAGTGTTATCAAGAATTAGTGGATTATTTGCAGGGCGTGGGTATAATATCGAATCACTCACCGTAGCACCTATTTTTGATACCAATCTTTCTAGAATAACCATTACAACACAAGGGGATAAGAAAGTATTAGAACAGATTCTAAAACAACTCCACAAACTCATCCCTGTCTTAAAAGTTTTAGAAGATGAGCAAATTATTGAACAAGAATCGGTGCTTGTAAAATTCTCCAATAAAGAATCTCTTAGTGAGCTCTCAACTATTTTTGCAAGTTACAATGGAAAATTACTAGAAGTCAATGAAAAATACGCAATTTTTATGGCTTGTGATTGCCATATGCGAATCAATAGCTTACTCCAAGCAATCCAAATCTATAAGCCAAAAGATATTACAAGAAGCGGTATTTCAGCCATTGAAGTCAATTAAGGAAGATAATGTTACTCAATCAAATTGTTAGCTTTTTAAAAGAAAAAGAAGTTTTAGGTGAGATTTTACAATGGAATGAAGAGAATAAAGATTGGATAGAACATTCTAGCTTTTTTGATTCTGAAGCGATTACCCATATTGAATCACCCCTAAAGGCTACTTGTGATTCCCTTACATTTTTAGAAAAAGAAAAATATCTAGCCGATATTGAAAAAACTAAAGCCAAAGTGATTCTCACGCGTAAAGCCTATGTTAAAAATCTTCCCAAAACCTCCCTTGCTTTTGTAAGTGAAAACCCTTACCTAGCAATGGCATATTTAACAAAATTTTTTGCCAAACCACTTTTTAGCTCCAAAATTCCTCCAAAAATTGCCCCAAATGCCACAATTGCTCATAATGCTACAATTGGAAATGGCAGTGAGATTGATGAAAATTCTGTAGTAATGGCAGGTGTTGTAATTGGCGAAAATGTCAAAATTGGAAAAAACTGCATTCTTTATCCTAATGTTTGCATTTATAATGATTGTGAAATTGGAGATAATGTGAGTATTCACGCCAATTCTGTCATTGGAAGCGATGGGTTTGGCTATGCTCACACCAAAGATGGACAACATATTAAAATCCACCATAATGGCAAAGTTGTGCTTGAAAGTGAAGTTGAAATCGGCTCTAATACCTCTATAGACAGAGCAGTTTTTGGGCAAACACGCATCTGTAAAGGCACTAAAATTGATAATCTTGTTCAAATTGGACATAATTGTGAGATTGGCGAACACTCTATTATTGTTTCTCAAGCAGGAATTTCTGGATCTACCACAACAGGGCGTAATGTAGTGCTAGGCGGACAAAGCGGAAGTGCTGGGCATTTGCATATTGGTGAATTCACTCAAATTGGTGCAAAGGCAGCGATTGCAAAAAGCGTCCCTGCTTTTGGAAAATTTTCTGGTCACCCACTTTTACCAATTCAAGATTGGTTAAAATTACAAGCCCTTTTCAAAAAAATGCTGAAAAAAGAATCGCAAAAAGACTAAAATGAAGCAAAAAATCAAAAAGCTTGTCTATACCATCGCACTTGATAATCAACCAAACGATGAATCAAGCATCGTAATCTCTAAAATTAATAGTCCCAAAAAAGAATGCAAAAAGCATTCAATGATTTCAATTTCCTTTTGCCCAAATGATAAAAAGGATAGCGACACGCGGTGCGAAATCATCATCCCCAAAAAGAAAGTCAAAGAATTACGCAAAGCCTTAAAACAAGCTTATAAAGATTAAAAGCCCTTTACCTATCGCTTCCATTTAATTCTTTAAAGTTTGAATAGCTGCTTGGATTCTCTTAACAATTTCCTCTTTATCTAAACATGCTAAAAGCGGAGCTATACCAACCCCCCCACTCTTACCAAGCAAAGCATAACGCAAAGGCACAAATAATACTTTTGCTTTGATTCCGTGAAAATCTGCAAAAGTTGCCATCTCATTTTCAGCTTCTTGTGCAGTTCCTATTGGTTTTTTAAGTGCTTTGATATAGGCACAAAACTCTCCTAAAAGTCTAATATTTTCTTCACTAGAAACCTTATGTTGCATCTTTTCATCATATCTTTTTGGTTCTTGCAAACAATCTTTTAAAATCTCCACAAAATCTACTAAAGTTTTAGAACGCTCTTTGATTTCTGGATACAAAATCTCTTGCACTTTTTCTTGTGGAGTTTCCACATTGAAATTCTCACTCAAAAGCATATTCAAAGAATCATTACTCAATTCTCTAATATAATGGCTATTAAGCCATAAAAGCTTCTCTTGGTTATAAGCCGAAGGGGCTGAATTCAAATCATTGGGGTTAAAAAACTCTAACATTTCTTTTTTGCTAAAAATCTCTTGATCTCCATGACTCCAACCAAGTCTCACAAGGAAATTCAAAAGTGCTTCTGGCAAATAACCCATTTCTTTATATTCCATAACACTCATTGCACCATCGCGTTTGCTAAGCTTATGCCCTTGTGGATTAAGAATCATTGGCACATGAAAAAATCGCGGCACCTTGAATCCTAAAGCCTCATAAATAATAATCTGCTTAGGCGTATTACTCAAATGATCATCACCCCTAATAACATCTGTAACCCCCATTAACGCATCATCGATTGCTACACAAAAATTATAAGTTGGTGTCCCATCGCTTCTTGCAATAATAAAATCATCAAGCTCTTTTGCGTTAATTCTCATCTCACCTTTCACACCATCCTTAAAGCAAATCTCGCCACTTAAAGGTGCTTTGATTCTCACTACTGGCTGTATTCCACTTGGGGGTGTCCCTTGAAAATCACGATAACGATTATCATAACGCGGTGTCTCTCCTCTTTTGCGTTGCTCCTCGCGTAATAAATCCAATTCTTCCTTACTCATATAGCAATAATACGCCTTACCCTCTTTTAAAAGTTGCTCAATATATTGCTGATAAAGTGGGAATCTCTGGCTTTGATAAACGACCTCACCATCATAATCCATTCCAACCCACTCAAAAGCTTGAATAATAGCCTCTTTTGCATCGGTAGAATTTCTTGCTAAATCTGTGTCTTCAATCCTTAAAAGAAATTTGCCTTTATTAGCTCTTGCATAAAGATAATTAAAAAGTGCGGTTCTAAGACCGCCGATATGTAGGTAACCTGTAGGGGATGGGGCAAAACGCGTTACTATTGTTTCCATATTTTAAAAGTCTCCAAAAACTTAAAATTTTAGGAATATTACCAAATTCTAACTTGTAAAATTTATAAGTTTTTAAAACTTCTTTTAATTCCTTGCTGGAATTTGCCTTACTCTATATATTTGCTTTTTTCCGCAACTTCTGTTTATACTTTTTATTTGTGTATTTTTTATAATCTTTGCTAGGATGCTTGTAGCAATATAGTAGATGCCTTTAATTACCACCAAATTAGCTTACAAGCACTCCATTGTCTTTTACTTGATTTTTAAAAATTATTTTAATGTGCCTCGCACAGCCTTAACTGCCTCAACCATATTTTTAAGACTTGGTTTGACTTCTTCCCATTTTCGAGTTTTTAGCCCACAATCTGGATTAATCCACAATTGTTCTTTTGGCAATACTTCCAAAAGCGCTTTGATTTGATCGATGATTTCTTGTGTGCTTGGGATTCTAGGGCTATGAATATCATACACACCCGGTCCTACTTCATGTGTATAGCCAACTTCCTTAAAGACTTTTAGCAACTCATTTCCGCTTCTTGCAGTTTCTATACTAATCACATCAGCATCCATTGCTTCGATAGTTTTAATAATATCATTAAACTCACTATAACACATATGTGTGTGAATCTGTGTATTTGCCTTTGCTACTGCGGTAGAAACCTTAAAGCACTCTAGTGCCCATCGCTCATATTCTTTGATATTTTCTGCGCGCAAAGGATACCCTTCTTTAAAGGCTGCCTCATCGACTTGAATGATTTTCACTCCGCCTTTTTGCAAATCATCAATCTCATCAGCAATGGCTAATGCAATTTGTTCGCATACTTGTGAGCGCGTCATATCATCGCGCACAAAGCTCCAATTTAGAATCGTTACAGGTCCTGTTAGCATACCTTTCATAATTTTTTTCGTAAGACTTTGTGCATACAAAATCCAATCAAGCGTCATTGCCTTAGGTCGTGCTACATCACCAAAAATAATAGGTGGTTTCACACAGCGGCTACCATAGCTTTGCACCCAACCATTTTGACTAAACACAAAACCTTCAAGCTGCTCCCCAAAATACTCCACCATATCATTGCGTTCTGGCTCTCCATGCACCAAAACATCTAAATCAATTTCTTCTTGAAACTTCACACAATCTTGTATGTATTCTTTGATTCCTGCTTCATACGCATCTTTGCTAATCTCACCTTTTTTATACCCCAAACGCAATGCACGAAGTTCTGGTGTTTGAGGGAATGAACCAATTGTTGTTGTCGCAAGATCTGGATAACCTAGCTCATCTCGTTGAATCTTAATACGATCTTTGAAAGCTACATCGCGGCTTTTTAGTGTATTTTTGCTCACGCGATCGCGTACAGCTTTATTGTTTGTTTTTTCAGAAGTTTTACGTGCATTATTAATGGCTTTATTGGCTTCAAAAAATGCTTTACTTTCTCCATTTACGCCATTTTTGAAGAGATCTTCAAGCGCTCTTAATTCTTCAAGTTTTTCTTTTGCAAAGCTAATCCAACTTAGAATCTGTGAATCCATTTTGCTTTCATCATCTTTTCCAAAAGGCACATGCAAAAGTGAGCAAGAAGTAGTGATTACTACGCGCTCTTTTGGAATTTGTGCTGTGATAGATTCTAATGTTTTGAGTTTAGATTCTAAATCTGCTACCCAAATATTACGCCCATCAATAAGCCCTGCAAAAAGCACCTTGTTGCTTGCTGCGATAGCGCCAAGAGATTGTGTATTTTTAGCCCCTGCGATAAAATCAAGTCCTATACCATAAATGCTTGTTTGCAATAAAACTTCTGTAAGCTCATTGCTATGCTCAAAAAAAGTTGTTACGATAGTTTTGATACCTTTTTGTGCAATGCTTTCATACACTTCTTTAATAGCTTGTTTATCATAGACACATTGTGCTTGTGGCGTATCATTGTGCCATCCACGCACAAAAATAGGCTCACTAAATTCAATCACAACTTCCAAATCTAGTTTGGCAATCTCATCAATCAAATCTAAATACGCGCTCTTAAGCTTTGCAAAAATAGCTTTTGGATCACCTTGTGCAATTTTGCTTAATCCAAAAAATGTAAAAAGTCCTATAAGTGAAATCTTTGGCGTATATCCTAGCGCTTTAGCTTCATTGTATTGATCCTTTAGTGTTTGAATCTGTGCTTGATATACATCTGTTTGACTAAGCTCTGGGACAACATAGTGATAGTTTGTGTTAAACCATTTTGTCATTTCACACGCTACACCTTTTGCATGTCCGCGTGCCATAGCAAAATATCCCTCCAAACCGCTTAAGTCTTTGAATCTTTGTGGCTTTGCGCCAAGCGCATAGGCAAGATCCAAAATATTATCATAGTAGCTAAAGTCATTGACACATACATAATCAAGATGTTTTTGTGCTTCCCAATGCTTTTTGCGCAAATCTTTGGCTACGTTTTCTAAATCACTTTGGCTACATTTTCCAGCCCAAAATGCCTCTAAAGCTTTTTTCAGCTCTCTATTTTGTCCGATACGAGGAAATCCAACGATACTACTCATTATGATCCTTTTTATGAAATTTTAGTTTGACGGATATTATTGCATATTTTTTTAAAAAATACAATATGTATTTAAAAATTTATAATAAATTTACTCTCAAAAATTTCTATTTATCTCCTCGTTAATCGTCTTTTTTCTACGAATCCTATTTATAATTTTCTATCTCTATTTTTTTGATAAGTTTTGCAGGATTTCCGCCCACGATAGAATTTGGCGGGACATCTTTGGTAACGACTGCATTAGCACCCACGATAGAATTTTCACCAATCCTAACACCCGGACAAATAGTTGCTGCTACACCTATCCACACGCGCTTTTGGATATAAATAGGCTTGCAAATGGTAGTAGTGCGATTATAGGGATTAATGTCGTGGTTAATGGTGATGAGATTAACTTTTGGTCCGATAAACACCTCATCATCAATATAGATTCCGCCCCGATCCATAAATGTGCAAGCGGTATTAACAAAAACATTTTTGCCAAAATATATATTACGCCCAAAATCCGTATAAAAAGGTGGTAAAAGCCACAAACTAGAATCCACCTCTCTTCCCATAATTTGACTTAAAATCTCACGCACTTGCTCCTCGCTTTTTTCTCCATTATTAAGCTTGGTGATGAGTTTTTGCGTGTGCTTAATCACTTCGATGATAGGTGCGACTTCAGGATCTCTAGAATCTAGTGGCACACCAGCCAAATCTTTCTCAAAAACATTCATAATCTTATCCTTATTTTAACCAAACACTTTTTGCAAATGCGCTTTATACTCTTGTATGTATTGTTCTACTTGTGGGTTTTTGACCACATCATTGCAAATAAATGTCGGCAAAGCCTGCATACCCAAAAACTCGTGTGCCTTATGCAAATGCAAATACACGACATCTACACCCACACCACCAAAAAACTCATCTTTGTCTGTAAATGCCTCAATGGGTGCATTCCAAGTAAGACTAAACATATATTTCTTATCGTGCAATAAGCCACCTTTGCCATAATTTTTGCTTGGGTTATTGCTATGGCGACCATCGCTAGCACAAAATTTTCCAGCTCCTGCCATAAATACTTTATCTATATATTCTTTTACTATCCAAGGCTCACCCATCCACCAACCAGGCATTTGATAAATCCATACATCAGAATCTAATAACTTTTGCACTTCAGATTCTATCTCATAGCCCTTATCTATATGTGTTTCTACGATATTGCACCCAAAAGATTGCAATGTTTCTTTAGCCACTTCTTGCAAAGTCGCAGAAAGCCTACCTTCACTACTACCAAACTTTTTGCTTCCATTAATCAGCAATATATTTTTCATGCATTCTCCTTTTTGCAGTCTTTTTTACAACCTTTGTATTGTTTGCTTTGTGGATTAAACCCATCGATATTATTATGCAGCATTTCATCATAAACACCAAGCTTATAATTTAGCGTTTCAAGCACAGATTGTAGCTCCTCAATAGCATCTGTAACAATCTCTTTTTGCCTAGCAATCATTTCTCGTCGCTCTTTTGCTGTACAATCACCCTTGTTTGCAAGCTCTATGTAATATTTAATTGTCGGAATATCCATTTGGGCTTTACGAAACCAATTAATCCAACGCACCCATTCCACATCACGCTCACTAAAATATTTAACTTGATTGTCATCTTTTTCTACAAAAGGGAATAAGCCTTTCTTCGCCCAAAAACGCAAGGTATGAGAAGACACTCCTGTCTTTTTTTCTACCTCAATAATTGTATAAGCCACAAATGCCTCCTTATTATCTACTAAGAATCTAAAGCCATAAAGCATACGAAATTATAAAATATTAGAGTTACTCTAAGTCAATAAAACATCACATCATGCTCATATAGCAATTTATTTATCATAAAAATATGGAAATTTCTCCTCAGAATAATATTGAACAACTTCTTCTCTTTTCTCTTTTATTTTTTTTATTACAGCCTTTTTTAACAGATCTATCTCCACTTCAGAAGCAAAATTACAATTTTCATCTTTCCACCCTTTATTTACTATTGGTAATTTATTATCTATCCAATCATTCAATGAATGCAAGACTCCACTCCCTAAAAAATCGTGATTACCAATATTTTTACCTATACCAAAATCTTGAATAACAATGGTCGGAATACCAAGATGTATCGCTTCTATCAAAGCTGTCGAATAAAATCCCAAACACACATCTGCTTTACCCAAAAGGCTCTCAATAGGTTCGTTACTTATCAGGATATTATCAGGTTTTCTTTTAATTTTATATCTCCATCTCCACAATTGAAAAATTTCTTTTTTTTTGAAATAAGCATTCATGTGTTCTTTGTGAGTAATACTTCTTTCTTTTATAACAACCAAATGATCGGGATATTTAAGAGCATACTCATAAACCTTTTTCATTAAATAAGATTGCTGTTTCTTCTGCGCTGGCATATTAGCTTGCCCTATCAAAAGAGTTATCTGTTTGCCATTATTGCAATTCCTACTTTTTTCGGTATTATCCCCATATAATCTTGCATACCCCAACATCAACAAATTATCATTTTTAACATTTAAGTCTTGCAACTTTTCTTTGAAAATACGAAAATTCCTCTTTGAGTTTATGCAAATAATATCCGCACCAATCCTACAAAGCACAGCATGTAAGTCACTACAATCCGTCAGACCATTCATACCAGCAATAACTATTGGTCTCTGTTGATATTTTCTAAAAAATCTTCCCAGTGCATTTAAAAAATAAATATTTTTCGTTCCTCCTATAGCTAATATTATCACTTCTGCTTTTAAAAAAATATCTTCTTTTTCAAGCATCTCACTCATACTGCCGTAACGCTTCATTGTATATTCTTGCCTAACATAAGCTTTTACTTGCTCCAAAGTATTTTCTCTATGATAGACAATAACCGACTCAAATATGCTACGCAGATAATTAGCCAATGCCAAACCCCATTTTAAACGCGAATCAAAATCAGAAAATACAAGCAACTTCATCTGTCTTTTAAAATTTGCCACATAAAAACCCTTGATAAATTAATTAGGTAATTATAACAAAAAACCATTTTTACCAACCCTAGCCATTCTCAATTTGTTGTGCAGCCTCCATTCCACTCAAAAAACTTTGGTCACTCCATAAATAATCCCATTCCCCAAACCTACCACAAGTTAAAATGCCACACCCTTTTACATAATCAAGAAGTTCTTCTCTATATTTTTCCATACCATGATTAAAGATAACATTCGCATAAGGAATAATTCTAAAATCTTCGCAAACAATATCTGCTTCCTTGCAAAAATTCATTTGAAATAGCTTTTCTTTTACATGTTTTATAAAGAAATCTGCCAAATCACTGCAATTATTACTCATTTTTTCCAAAGTTTTAAAATCAGAAAAATAAATTTCAACTTGAATGCTAGAGCAATCTTTCGGAGCATTATAGGCGCTCTTCATTGATGGACTATAAAATCTTGCAAAAAATACATCTTCATCATAAACATAGTACCATAAATGTTTAGGAATTTTTTTATCAAACCCTAAAGATACTAAAGCTACAGAAGTAGCATAAAGATGTCTTGATGATTCTAATATATCTTGAGAAGTGTTTTTTAGCATTTTAACAAGTGCAGGTAAAGGTATAGTAGAAATTAACTTTTCATATTTTACTTTAGTTTCATCTGAAAAATAAATTATTTTCTTTTCGCTATCTATAATTGTAGCTTCTTTTTGATATACAATATCTATCTCCTTAACCATGTTTTGCAAAAAAGATCTATAGCCACCTTTTACAGGATAATACATTTCCTTAGCATAGTAAGTCACCGGAGTATCTTCACTCATAGCACCCATTAAAATCTCATCCATATTTGGCTTATAAAATCTTGGTCCTATGAACATAGGATTTGTATTTAAGTCTTTTGCTTCTACAGTCCAATATTTTCTGGTATATTTCATAGCAAATTCTTCTGAAAAAAAGTCACCATACTGAGACTTAAGCCATTGTTCAAAATTCTCAACTTTAATATCTCCATGAGCATTTTGCAACATACCCTTAATGACCGCTATTTTAATATCTAGAGGCAAAGGATAAAGATTGCTTTGCACAGGATGCTTTACATAAATTCCACTGCAATAATTTAAAGAATCAGGAATATGTGTATAATGCCTAGTAGCGAAAAAAATTTTTTTTACGCTTTGATCTTTTGCAAATGACAAATGCACAGCATTATCAAACCAGAATTTACCTTTGGCGGTGTTTATAAAAAAACCTCCGCATAAACCTCCATAATCATTATCTTTTTCAAATACTTTAACTTTTTTATTTTTTTGCTTTAAATGATAAGCGGCCGAAATGCCTGCTATACCAGCTCCTAATATGACTATATTTTCATCTTCCATCAAAACTCCTTTAAAGTTCAATTTTTCCACTCATAACTTTATTGCAAAAACACAATATCCTTTCTCTTTAAATCATTCCATTATTTTAAAAATTTTGAGTTTTTGCAATGCAATAGACTTAATTAAAACTTAAATTGCTCCACAAATAAAAAGCCACCAACCTTCTTGATTTTATTTTCGACAAAGCAAAAAATATTAAATCTACTAAAGACATTGATGCTGACAAATATATTGCTTTAAAGATTTTTTATAGCACATAATTTTATTGATCACAATAAAGGATTAATTCACAAAATCACCAATGCAAAGAAACTTAGCAGAACAAATTAAAATTGTTAAAACCACAAAATCTGCAAACCAAAGCAATTACTTAAAATCGATATTTGCGGTTCATCTTTCTTTATAAACAGCATTTTAATCATTTTTATCATTATAACAATCTTTTATCATATTAAATCCTTGCTGAAAAGTAATTTTTTGCTCCCAGCATGGCAATTCATCTCCGCCTTCATAAGGTATAAAATTTTCTCTCAAAGAATACGGTAGAGCTCCCCACTTAATATCTATTTCCTGACCAAAACAATCTTTAAAAATTTTTGCAATATCTTTTAAGGTTTTTCGCTCCTTTGAGTGTAAAGCAACTTTTCTATTACGCAATAACATACCTTCTTTTTTTGTTAACAAATTAATGCAAATATCAAATGCATCAATAACATCATCAACATACAATATATCAATAATCTGTTCACCACCACTCATTTTTATTTGCTTGCCACTAGTCAAGGCTTCAAGCCATATATTAAAAATCTTTGGGCGCAAATCATTAGGACCATAAGTATCATTTAGCAAAATTGTAGTAAATCGGAATTTTGCAACCTGAATATAATAATCGGCGACCCTTAAAAAAGCGGTCTTTGTAGCCGCGTATAAATTCAATGGATTATCAGGTAAATTCTTATAAAACTGCCAAAAAGTTCCAACATTAATAAACCAACCTTTAAAATCAATCATGTATAAAGTTTCCAACAACTCTACACCAAAAGTAATATTGCCCTCAATCAAAGAGGATACTTGATAAGTATCATGATTTTTAATATATAAGGCAGCCAAATGAACAACTCCATCTATATTTTCTTTTCTTAAAAAATTGGAAAGTTTTTGCATATCTCGTTCATAATAAAAAACCTTGCAAAACTGTTCGATTTTACTTGTATTGCTACTTTTTCTGACTAACGCAATAATTTCATATTTTTTATAAAGCTGTAGAATAAAATTTGTTCCGATGAAGCCTGTAGCACCTGTAAGTAAAATCTTCATTTTAAAAAACCTTTTTCAATTTAAAATCTTTCAAGCTTTCAAATGATAAATCTCTTTGAGAAATAATTAAATTTTTAACTTCATATTTACTGCTCTCCTCCAGCCAGTTAAACCCAAAACTATCATATAAAATTCCACTATCATGATTTTTAGAATAAACACTAGTTTGAAGATAATGAACTCTCGTATTATCTTCCAAACACAAAAAACCATGGGCAAACCCCTTTGGTATATATAAAAAACTGCTTTTTTTGGAGCTTAAAACTATTTTAAAAAAAAGCCCAAAGGTTGAAGAATGCAAACGTATATCAACAACCACATCCAATATTTTTCCGCTACTTACATACACGAGCTTGGTGTGCTCATAAGGAGGAAGTTGAAAATGCATCCCCCTAAGAACACCTTTTTTTGAAACAGAATAATAAGATTCTTTAAAATCAGTATCTAAAGAATTTTGCCTAAAACACTCCTCACTAAAATGTTTAATAAATTCTCCGCGATTATCCTTAAACATACTTCTTTTCAAAATATAAAGCCCATCAAAATCTGTTTCTATTTTTTCCATATTAAGCAACCTTTTGCAAAACATGGAATTCTTGTTGATTGTTAATAAGGCTTAAAGCCCCCCCCCCCCCCAGAATACCATTATTATATATTTTAGACAACATATCATCTATTCCTTTTTTATAATCATATTTTGGAATGAATCCTAAAGCCAACAAAGGCTTAATATCTTCATCAATGCTCATAGGCTCACCCTCTCTATATGGAATTGCACCAAAATCCAATTCTGTATTATTTCCATCATATTGATATTTTTCAAATTGACATAACAGATATAAACAAAATTCTTTAATACTTACTTGTTCGCCCGTTCCTATATCAATTTCAAAAAATCTAGGTAAATGTTCTACATTTTTTAACAATATTTTATAGGCCTGAATCACATCTTTTATATAAATAAAATCTCTTTTTTGCTCACCTTTCGTTAGAGAGATTTTTGGAATTTTATTTTGAAGCGAATTTACAAGATAGCCAACAAATTTGTCTTTACCATCATTGTAACCATACATATGTTCTAATTTGCAGTTTATAATTTGTATATCTTGAGATAACGACACTAAATAATCTCTAAGATGCTTTTTAGTGGTAGTGTAGTAACTAAGATATGCTTGTTGCATAGTGTCAGTATTAAAAAATGTGCCAACATTAAAAGCTATGCTTAACTCTATCATTTCTATACTTAAAAGCATGTTCGTTTGCACTATATTACTCAATTTTTCATTTCCACGACCATAACAAACAGCAGCATGAAACACTAAACATGGTTTATATTTTTTAAAAATTTTTTCCAATCCTACCTTATCTATATCACAAAGAATTAGATTTTCAATATTTTCAAGACGGCATATATCAGAAGTGCTTCTTTTCAAACCTACTACTTGATATTCCTTAGATAACTCTCTTGCTAAATAAGAACCAAGAAATCCATTAACCCCACTAATTAAAATATTTTTCATGATATTTCTCGCCATATTTTTGCAATTGTTGTTCAGTTAATATTTTCTTGTTTTCATAGAATTTCTTATACCATTCTATAGTCCATTCTATAGATAACCGCGAATCCAAAACAGGCTTCCAGCCTAAAATTTTTCTAGCTTTTGATATATCAAGCATAAGTAAATTTGCTTCATGTGGAGCATTTAAATCTACTGAAATTTCGTAAGAAATTTTATTCCACAATGATGTCGCAAGTTCTAAAACATTTTTTACGCTTAAATCACCTTCATTATTAGGTCCAAAATTAAAACTCGTGGCAAATTCTTTCTCGCCCTTTAAAAGCTTTTCACCCAACGCTAAATATCCACATAAAGGTTCTAACACATGTTGCCAAGGTCTTATAGAATCGGGGTTGCGTATAATAGTTGTTTTGCTTTCATTTGCCCCTTTAATAATATCGGGTATCAATCTGTCTTCACTCCAATCCCCTCCTCCTATAACATTTCCTGCTCTAACCGATGCAATTAAAACTTGATGAGTTTGTTTAAATTTTTCCACATTAAAAAAGCTTTGCCTCATTGAATTTGTAATGATTTCAGCACAAGCTTTACTTGCACTATAAGGATCATATCCACCAAGTGTCTCATCTTCTCTATACCCCCATAACCACTCTTTATTCTCATAAACTTTGTCTGTGGTAATAATCACTATGGCTTTTAAACTTTTAAGCTTTCTAGCACAATTTAAGATATTAAATGTCCCCATTGCATTAGTTTGAAAAGTTTCCAATGGATTTTTATAGCTATATCTAACTAGCGGTTGGGCTGCAAGATGAAAAATAATTTCCGGATCACTTTCCACCATTGCATCTTCAAGCTTTTTTAGATCATTAATATCAGCAAAGTAATTTTGTGCTAATTTGTCTTGCAAATTTATTATTTTAAAATGATTTGGATTGGTATTTGGCATCAATGAATAACCATAAATTTTTGCACCCAATAAATTTAACCACAAACTAAGCCAAGAACCTTTAAACCCAGTGTGTCCAGTGATAAAAATTTTTTTATTTTTGTAAATATTAAAGCACATCCGAATAACTACCTCATACAAAACTCTTTAATTTTTGAAATCATATAATTAATTTTTTCATCATCCATTCCTGGATATACTCCAATCCAAAAACTATTTGTCATAATTTTATCGGTAACTTTTAATTCTCCCACTATTTTATAATCTCTTCCCATCTTCAAAGAACTAAATGCAGGATGCCTAATCATATTACCCGCAAACAAACTTCTAGTCTGAATATTATTTTTCTCTAAAAAAGCTACAATATCATTGCGTTCAAATTTGGCATCATCTTTTACAGTCATCATAAAACCAAACCAACTGGGCTCTGAACTAGGTTGTTCTTCTACTAACTCCAATTGCTCTATTGTCCTTAATTCTTTATATAATTTCCTGTAGTTATTCCTCCTCTTTTCTATAAAACTTGGTAGTTTTTCTAACTGTGCACACCCAACAGCCGCTTGCATATCTGTAACCTTTAAATTAAAACCAAAATGAGAATACACATATTTATGATCATACCCTTCTGGCAAACTTCCAAATTGTTGAGTAAAACGACAACCACAAGTATTATCTACACCACTCTTGCACCAACAATCCCTTCCCCAATCGCGCATTGAAAGAATAATTTTTTTTAATATTAAATTACTAGTATAAACTGCACCGCCCTCGCCCATGGTTATATGATGAGGAGGATAGAAAGAACTTGTTCCTATATCGCCCCAAGTGCCAGTATATTTACCATCATACTTTGAGCCCAATGCATCACAATTATCTTCAATTAACCAAAGATTATTCTTATTACAAAATTCCCTAATAACTTTAATATTAAAAGGGTTCCCTAAGGTATGTGCAATCATAACAGCCTTTGTTTTAGAGCTTAAAGCTAAATCGAGCTGAGAAACATCAATATTAGCATATTTTAATTCCATATCAACAAATACAGGAATGGCTCCGTACTGAACAATAGGTGCTACTGTGGTTGGAAATCCTGCAGCTACAGTTATAATCTCATCACCTCTTTTAATTTGTCTTTCCTTTAATAATGGCGAGGTTAAAGCATAAAAAGCCAATAAATTTGCAGATGAGCCAGAATTGACCAAAAAAGCCCACCTAACCCCCAAAAATTTAGCTAATTCTTTTTCAAATTTTTCAGAATACTTTCCATAGGTAAGCCAAAAATCCAGTGAGCTATCAATTAAATACTCCAATTCTTTTTCATTAAAAATCCGACCAGCATAATTTATTTTAGTTTTTCCTTCTATAAACTGAATCTGTTCATCTTTGTGACACAAACTATAGTACTCTTTCACTTTGCTTAAGATATCTTGTTTTAAATTCTTGCAACCCATATTATTCATTAACTGCAACCCCTTTTTATTGATTTTGCCATAATGCCCATGGTGCTTTATTGCCCAGCCACATTTTATTTAAATCATTTTTATCTTTTAAAGTATCCATACATTTCCAAAAACCATGATGTTGATAACTATAAAGTTCACCATCTTGTGCTAAATTTCTCAATGGCGCTTGTTCAAAAACTGTCATATCGCCCTCTTTGATATAATCAAATACTTTTGGTTCGCATACAAAAAAACCACCATTTATCCAGCCAGCATTATTTAAATTAGCATCACCCTTTGGCTTCTCTGTGAAACTTTTTATACGATTTGTTGAACTATCAATATCTAATGCGCCAAATTTTCCCTCAGGAAGAACAGAAGTCATTGTGATAGCTTTGTCATGGCTTTTATGAAAACTTAGTAAATCATTAATATTTACATCGCTAACACCATCTCCATAAGTCAGCATAAAAGTCTCATCGCTTACATAATCTTTAGCATGCAAGATTCTACCACCTGTCATAGAGTCTTGTCCAGTATAAAGCATAGTTACTTTCCATGGCTCATGTCTAGTATTATGAATTTGAACAGAATTATCTAGCATATCTACTGTTATATCGCTATATTGCGTATAATAATTTATAAAATAATCTTTTATAACATGACCTTTATATCCTGTTAAAATAATAAATTCATTAAATCCATAATAACTATATATCTTCATTATATGCCATAGAATAGGCTTTCCACCTATTTCCACCATAGGTTTTGGTTTTAAACCTGTTTCTTCTGAAAGTCTTGTTCCAAGACCACCTGCTAAAACTAGAACTTTCATCTCTTTTCCTTTAAAGATTGTACTTAAGATTGTTAATTATACATTTTTTTTTTTTGATTTATTCTTAATTCTATGCCCATTCTGTGTAATGTAAGTATTTTTCCTCTCACTTCTTACGAAGATTTAGTTAAGCCAAGACAGCAGCTTGCAAAAGCATATCTCCCTAATGGAGCTATATATATCTGTAAAATTAGTAATTTTTTGCATTCAAGATGTTTATTTGAAGAAAAAATATCATTATTTGAAATGTCTAGTGATGAGAGCATTGATATTGATGCCAATGATGATATTAGAAAAGCAGAAAGAATTCTCAAGGAATTTAAAATGGACAATAAAATAATAAAAATTGATAATGAAGAGATAGTAGATATTCCTAGTGAATAATTTTTAGAGAAGTACTACATACCCTCCAAGTGCATCATTTAAATTAGTTTTTTAAAAACCCCATCTATATTCATTGATATAGTTTCCGCTTATCATTAAGAACAAGTCTATCCTGCTTACTCACATTTTCTTATACCATCTTTAATATTTAACAAATACATGTACTCTGTTTGCCAATTTGCCAATTAGTGTATCTTGAATTTTCACCACCGAAAGAAGTATTAACACAACAAAAAAGCCGCATCTGTGTTGATACTAGATGGCAAAAAATAAGAGAATTTTATCGCTATTCAGATAAAAAAAACGCCCCTTTGCTCTAAAATATAGGGAAAAATGCAGTTATCCTTTTAAAAACCACCTTAAGCATCTTAAAAAAGCCACGATTAAAGGGTGTCTAAAATTTGTAATTTTATCTAAAAATATTCACTAAGCGTCTTATATTCTCTTTTTGCTGCATTTTTTAAACCAAAGAAAATTTCAGACGCTGAATGCCTCATGACACTATCAATTCTTGCCTTATATTTTTCCTCAATGGTCTCTTGAAACAATTCCTGAAAAAATTGCATAAATCGTTGAAACTGCCTCCAACGCTCAATAAGACAAGTATAGCTTTTCTCTTCCGTATCATCATGAGAATGAGTCGGCAATTGATACTTCAGAATATACGCTGTTGGCAAATTAAACCAAAAGCACTTACCAAATATACTTGCCACAATTGCAAAAATAATCTCTGGATATACTTGCTTTCTGGGTGTATGTTTAACAATAATATCCTGATATTTCTGCAATAAATTCATGTTAAATATAATACCGGATGTAAAAAATGAAGCTCTCATATATTCTTCTGGCGACATTAGGTAATTATTTGCTTTTCCGCGAAAAAAAGAATTTTTTCTAAAGAATTGCGATGAAAGAAAATCTATATTGTCATCAATCATATATTGTATCGCTTTTATAGTGTTTTCCACTATAATTGGTTCTTCATCTGATGTAAATATCCCAAATTTTCTAGAACATTCCTTTAGTAATCTAACCATACTTCCGGCATATCCCAAATTTTCCTCATTCTGAGATACATACAAATTTGGATATTCTTTTGCCAATTCCTGCAACGCTTCATAAGTCCCATCCGTTGAAGCATTATCGACAACTCTCATATGGATCCATTTATTAACCTCTTTAATATTTCTAATGGTCGATATAATTGCCTCTTTTCTTTGATATGTTGGTACCAAAACCTCAAATTTATCTAAAATTTCCATAGATATATCCACAGGTTTTTTGTTATAAGTTTCCTTCAATGAATAATTATATTTTGCATAAGCCTGTGTAAATCTCTGAGGAACTTTTAAGTTATTTTTGTAACAAAACTCATCATATAAGGGATATATTTTGTTAACCACTGCCAAATATTTACTCTCCTCTAACATACAAAATGCCTCTAAAACAGCTTTAGCCATTCTAGCATCCACTTTTTTGTATTTCAAGGCCTCTATTGCCACTTCAAAACACATAACATTATTGTTCATTTTAAAGTAGCTATTAAAAAGATATAACCAAGCTTGCTTTGAACTCTTTACAGGGAATTTATTAATGCTTTTACTTAAATATTTAACTGTCTCATCAAATCTTTGAAGCTTAAAATAACAAACACCAATTATCTCAATTGCTTCAAAAAATGATCTTTTTTCTTTGCAAGAAAAAATTTCTATTGCTGATAAAAACTTTTCTTCTTTATATAGCTGCCTCGCCCTAGAAGCATTTTCACTAGGAATATCTACTATCTCTTCATTATCAATTTTTATTATTTTATTGTCCATTTTAAATTCCTTGAGAATTCTTTCTGCTTTTCTAATATCATCATTGGCATCAATATCAATGCTCTCATCACTAGACATTTCAAATAATGATATTTTTTCTTCAAATAAACATCTTGAATGCAAAAAATTACTAATTTTACAGATATATATAGCTCCATTAGGGAGATATGCTTTTGCAAGCTGCTGTCTTGGCTTAACTAAATCTTCGTAAGAAGTGAGAGGAAAAATACTATCACCCTCTCTGACCAACATTTTCTGAGGACATTCATCAACTCCCGCCACACTAACCAATGTAGTAGCCATTTCTGTATTATAAAGCTCCCATGCCTTTTGAATATGTCTCGCAGTTCTCAAGGGAGAAGTTGGTTGCAATAAAACAAAATGGCTATATTCTTCTTGCTGTATTTCACCTAAGACATGCGAAATTACATCAATACTACTAGCCGTATCTGTAGCCAACTCTTTAGGCCTTTCTAATACTCCAACACCATACTCAGATGCCAAATTAGCAATCTCTTCGCTATCGGTAGTTACTATTATCCGACTAAAAATCTTTGAATTTAACGCTGCCTCAATAGTATATGTTATCAGCGGTTTGCCTCCCACTAAGGCAATATTTTTTTTATACACACCCTTGCTTCCACCTCTTGCTGGTATTATAGCAATAACTCTCTCTTTCATTCTTTTAACCTTTATCGATCAACAAAATGTTTTTGCACAGAAACATTCCAAATTTTTTCACTTTTAATTAGTTTTTTAAATTGCTTAGCACTACTACCTTCCCCAAAGCGAACCCTATCTATATTATTATTAACATTTGTTTTGGCTTGAATTATTTCTTTTATGGCTGCTTTAATCTGTTCTTTGTCGTAATCAACATTCAAGATAGTTTCAATATTTGAACGCCCCATTTGTCTTGTCCCAATATTAATACTGGGAATATTATAAAATGGTGCTTCTCTAATACCAGCACTAGAATTTCCAATAACCGATGTTGCATTTTTCATTAATGTCAAAAAGCATTCAAAATTAATAGAAGGAAAAAGTCTAAAATTATTTCTTCCTTTAAATTTTTCATATTGCTTTAATATTAATGCAGATCCCATATCATTGTTTGGATAAATTACTACATAATTTTCTTCTGAACTCTCCAACAGAGCCTCCACAAATATAGAAGCATATTTTTCAAAGCGATCCAACTCTGTTGTAACTGGATGAAACAAAACGATATGATAATTTTCATATTTAATTTGATATTTTTCCCTTACAACATCAATATCGGGTAATTTAGAACACATAATATCTATATCTGGAGAGCCAATAATAAAAACATTTTCAGCTATTTCCCCCATCTGAACTATTCTATTTCTAGCTTCTTGATTAGCCACCAAATGTATATGAGACATCTTAGTAATAGCATGTCGCATTATTTCATCAACAGTCCCACTTTTTTCACCACCCTCTATATGCGCCACCAAAACATTATTGAGACTACCAACTATTGATCCCGCAAGAGCTTCGACTCTATCCCCATGAACAACAATTAAATCCGGTTTATATTCATGAACATATTTAGAAAAACCATCGATTGTATTAGATAAAACAATTTCCATAGGCTCTCCTTCAAAACAATTAATAAACTTATAAGTCTTGGTTGTAAATCTATCAATTTCTTTGAAAGTGCTCCCATATTTACTCAACATATGCATACCAGTTACAAAAACGCTATATTCAACACTATCTAAATCAGCACAAACTTGCAATAAACTTTTAATTTTTCCAAAATCCGCTCTTGTACCTGATAAAAAAACAATCTTCTTAATCATCAATATCGTCCCAACTTATATGTTTGTCTACACAAATATCCATACTCGCTCTCTTGTCTAAAATATCATTAAAGAATTCTGCCTTTATGGGTCCTGTTCCAGGTCTTTTAACCCACAAATTATCCATTGTAAATTTTTCTCCTTTTTTAATATCCTTGATAGCTACAACTGTGGCAAAAGCAAAATCAATAGTTACCTGCTCTTCTCTTGCAGCCTCTTTAATCCCACCTCTCATCAACGCTATCTCTTCCACTCCAATAATTAACTCCTTAAGTGCAACAGGATCCATTGAATTAATGATATCTGGACCTTTTCTCTCCATTTTATCGGTAAAATGCCTCTCCACAATACTGGCACCTAAAGCAACTGCCGCAAAACAAGCTCTATTATTCGTTGTATGATCTGATAGTCCGATCACCGCATCATCAAAGTTATTCTTTAATTCCTCCATCCCACC
The DNA here is from genome assembly GCF_000162575.1 of Helicobacter canadensis MIT 98-5491. Lineage (NCBI taxonomy): Bacteria > Pseudomonadati > Campylobacterota > Epsilonproteobacteria > Campylobacterales > Helicobacteraceae > Helicobacter > Helicobacter canadensis. Next base: position 153,930 of record NZ_CM000776.2, on the reverse strand, counting down.
TAATCTCACCAAATGTGCAGGAGTCGGGTAAAGATTTGTGGTATGCAACAACGCATAAGGGACATTATGTCTTCTTAAAATTTCTACGGTTTTACATACACTCTTGATGTCATTCATTCCTGTGCTTACAATCATAGGCTTCTTAAACCTTGCAATATGTTCAATTAAAGGGTAATTATTGCACTCTCCAGAGCCTATCTTATAAGCCATAACCCCCATTCTTTCCAATCTATCGGCAGCTGCCCTAGAAAATGGGGTACTAATAAACAACATTCCTTTATTTTCAACATATCGTTTAAGCTCGATTTCCTCTTCTTCGCTCAAAGCACATTCCTCCATGATATCATAAATTGACACATTGGCGTTACCCGGAATAACTTTTTTAGCATGCACACTCATTTCATCATGAACAACATGAGTTTGATGTTTTATGACTTCAGCTCCTGCTTTCCATGCAGCATCAACCATTTCATAAGCCACTTGCAATGAACCGCCATGATTAATTCCAATTTCGACTATAACTAATGGCTTGAATTCTAAACCTACTTTTCGATCGCCCAATTTTATGTATGGTGTTTTCATGTCTCCCCCTAAACTATCTTCTCACCTTTTTAAATCTTTCACTAATTTCTAGCTTTTGAACAATTTCTACTTTAGTGGGTATTTTATAGCTAGTTAATTTATCTCTGCAAAACATTCTTATTTTTTTCTTAGCCTCTAAGGCATCGAGATTTTCATTTTTTTGCAACACAATTTTAACACGAACACTCTGTCCAGTTAAAGGATTACTCTGCCCATACACCAAACAATCTTGTATGAAAGGTATTTGCATTAATACTCCTTCTACTTCTTGGGGCAATACCTTTTCTCCTCCAACATTAATTACCTCTTTATTTCTTCCGATAATTTTTATATATTCCTCGTTATTTTTATGAATAACTTCAACCAAATCTCCTGTGGCAAAATATCCTTCATCATCAAATACAGAATTATCCGCATTTAAATAACCTAAGGCTTGAGTTTTGGATTTTAGATAAAGTTCATTATTTAAAATTTTATAACTACAATTCATGATTTTAAAATATCCCTCTTTTGTATCATGATCTCTAGTTTTTATTGCATTTGTCTCACTCGTTCCAAAACTTTGCTTACATCTTACATTAGGCAAAATCTTTTGCAAAAATTGTAAAAGATTAGAATCCATCCTTTCGCTACCATATACGATAAGCTTCAGCGAATCTAAATCACATTTTTCCATTTCACTGAGTGTCAAAAGCCTAAGAAGTGTTGGGGAAGCTGGTAGTATTTCCACTTTATATCTTTGCATTGCCTCCAATACATCTTTGGGTTTTCTCGATTTTGGAATAACAAGACTACCGCCTGTACCCAAAACAGAAAGCATCACATCAATGCCTGCAATATGGTCGGGCAAGAAAATACCAAGGGTTTTAGTAGGATTATATTGTTTGGTAATGTGCAAATCTATTATGGCTTCAAAATTATGTACCACTGCCTTTGGCACCCCTGTGCTACCACTTGAAAATAAAATCAATCCTGGTTTATTTTCATTAATAAGTTTTTGAATTAAATCGTGATTTTTGTGATTTTTCTGTTGAATTTGATACTCATCGCCTTTCAATATAATGTCGCAATTAACTTCTGTTAGTTTATTACTAATCTCATTTTCATTTATAAATGGGACAATAATTTTGTTTAATTCTATACACGCTAAAAATAAACTTATGCTTTCAAAGTCATAATCCCCTATAATACCTATAGTATTAATCTCTCCAAGATTCGTTAGTAGGTTGATTTTGTTAATTACATTGTTACATAAATCATCATAAGTATATCTTTGCTCTTCATAAACTAGCACGTATTGTTCTTGATTCTCGCAAAAAATTTTATTCAAAAAAGCATTTTTAAATTTATCCATTTACTCCACCTAAATAGACTATTTGTCCTGTTATAAAATCACTTTTTTCATCGATAAAGAAATCAACAACATTAAGCACATCCTTAAATTCTCCAAAGCGTTTTATAGCTTGTTGATTAAGGAGAGCTTGCATTTTTTCTTTAGGAACATTTTTGATTAAATCCGTTGGAACTGGTGTTGGTCCCACAGCATTTACAGTAATGTTAAATTCGCTCAATTCCTTTGCCAGCACTTGCGTAAAACTAACAATAGCTGCTTTTGAGGCAGCATATACCGCTTCGCCCTCAAGACGTAAAGGTGTGGCAACGGTAGCAAAATTTACTATTCTTTTCTGAGTTTTTGTTTTTTTAAAGTTTTGAACCATAACTTTCGCCACCTCTCTAATGAACAAAAAACTTCCAAAGACATTAGTATTAAAAATATTTTGTATTGTTTTGTAGGGAGTTGTTAAAATATGATTCATAGAAGCTATCCCTGCGTTATTAAGCAATATATCAATACAACCAAACTCTTTTTTTACATTTCTTACCATAGATGCCACAGCTTTTTCATCATTCACATCAAGACAAAAATGTCTATAATTACCATGTATTATACTGGCTTCTCCTCTCGAACAACCGCAAACCATAAAACCTTGGGATAAATAATGTTCCGCCAACTCTTTTCCTATACCTTTCCTAGTTCCTGTAATAACGATAACTTTTTGCACTATTCTTGCTCCTGAAGTTTTTTGGTAATATAATTAGCTAAACTCTCAACATCTTTGAATGGAGAATTTCGCATACTCATGGCCTTTTCATCTGCTAAAACCATATCGATATTTAATTTCTCGCTTAATTCACTTTCCAAATCCGCTATAAAACTTACCAGAGCCAAAGAATCTAAATTTCCTTCTATACCATAAATTTTTGTCTCCAAGCTAGGATTTTTTAAATTATCATTTTCTAGCTCATCAGCCAAACTCCGTAGTATTTCAATTATAATTTCTTGAATTTGCCTTTCCATAAAATCTCCTTAACTATTAAGCGCTCTTAATCTTTTAAGAAATTTGGTCTTTCTTGATCGCTATCCCCCTTAAAAAAGGCATAACCATTGTCATTAGATTTCCAAGCAACTGTAATTATAACATTTTTTTTTATAAAAGGTTCGAAATAATTAGGCACTACATCGTTCTTGTCTTTCAGTGTAAAACCCATATTTAAGATCTCATGATTCCTCTTTGGGACAAGACATACTAAATCAATATATTCTAAATTATCTTTTTTTAGCAACTGCTGTATTGGATAATAAATATCACCTACAAACTCCCCAATCCAATCAACTATTCTCATGCAATTTGCTCCTTTTATTTCGATGATTTTAGCAACAAATGCAGCCAATATCAAATTGTCTTCATAAATTCCATAAAAATTATAATCATAAAACTCTGCATTATGGTATCTATTTATGAAATACTCTATACTTTTATAAGGCTTAAATTTATACTCCAAGGCACTATCAATTAAGCATTCTTTGCTGATTTTTTTTATACAATACCTGTTTTGTATATTTTGTATGTTTCTTTCGTGTCTATTTTTAAAATAAGCCAATTGAGTTTTGATATTAAAATTAGCAATATAGTAATGATTAAGTTCCCCCATCATATATTTTAATGCCTTATATATTTTTATAGCATCCTCGGAGGCTCCCATTATCCCTACACTTCCATTCTTGTATATCCTCATTATTTCCATAAGCAATTGCAATCCAATACCTGTTTTAGCATACTGCTTTTTTACCTTCCAAATAGCCAACCATACATCTTGTGTTTCTAACTTACAATCAAATTTATTTGTAGGAATAAAACCTAATATAGCATCAAACTGTCCTGTTTTGATGTTGTGCGCAACCAAAAAATTATATCTCTGATTTTCCTCATCCAAATGCTGGAAATCGAGCACCTTGCGATTACAAACAAATACATGATCTTCCTTCCAATGCTTCCTTAAAAATTCAACCAGTTTACCCACTTCATCTATTTTGCAATACCTAATATCATATTCAGACATAAAATACCTCTAAATCTTATAATACATTTCTACTTAATCTCCAAAATTAGCAGACACCCAAACTAGCTTGACCAAACTCAAACTCATTACAATCATATCTTGGCAGAGTATAAGGATTTTGTAAAATATCCTTATATTCAATATCTCGTGACTCAACATTAAAGGCAAACATTGCATTATTTTCTTTTAAAGCCTCATAGGTATCTTCGTTAAAAGTATGGAAGCCACCATATGGATAACAAAATATTTTTAATTTTCGCATATCCAAATTTCTCTCCAAGAATAAAAATGAATTCCTTATTTCTTTTTCTTGCTCATCCCTGCTCAATTTTGACATTACACAATGTTTAACACTATGACTACCAAATATCATGCCATTTTTTTGCATTTCCTGCATATTATCCATCGACATATAAAGCTCTTTAAATAAATCTTGATCGGCAATCCCAATCTCTTTAACTATAAGATCCAACACAGCTTCTCTATATTCATATTTCAAAAAGTAATTCATAACAGATTTGAATTCTTTAGTAGCTTCATCATTTTTTTGTTTTGTATAAATGTTTGACTTTATATCATAATCATACTCCAACATATCATCTGTAATAATTTTATTTAGTAGTCGCATACAAGCCCCCCCCCCCCATCCTGCCAAGACAATAATGGATTCTATGAACATCTAACGCCTTATTAGAATCAAAAACTCCCGTTGAAACAAAAAATAATCCAACAATACCCCTCTTTAGCAACTCTGGATATACATAACTATAGTGATCTATTACTCCATCATCAAATGTTAGCAATACCTTATTATGAATGGTTTGATAAGAATTGTCTTTTTTTAAAATAAAACAATTGACAATATCTTCCATTTTCACAAACCCATATTGTTGTTCAAAATAATCCAACTGACGGCAAAAATTTTCAATTGATAAATACCTAAAAAAAGGTAATTGATGACTGCCCTCTCTAACATAATGATACATAATCGCTTTCATTGTTTATTTATCCTTATTTTCTAAATATCATACCATATTTTACACTTAAATTACTAGCTACGCTCATTTTCCAACAAATTTCCAGCAAACTCAAATGTCAAAATACGGCAAATTAAACCCATATCATCTTCGCGTTTGCAAAACTCAGCAAGTCCTTCAAAGCCTTTAAGTGCACAAATTAAATCTTCCATATCTTGCGTCTTTAACTTTATCTGGTCGCCATTTAATGCCTCGATAATATCTCCAATTCTATATTCAACATTATATTTCGATAAAACATCACTAACCTCAGCAAAAAACTGTTTTTTTTCATTGTTGATCATATATTCCAAGATATTATCAACATTAAAACTTTCAATAAGTGTCGAATATTTTTTTTGTATAATTATTTTATTGTGATATTGTTGGTATAAGTAAGGGTTAGCATCTTTAATCTCAACAATATAATCATAAATATCACTATATTTCTTGCAACTATACAAATATAACAGCTTCAGACTTTCTCCCACAACCCTATCATCTATTTCTTTTAATTCCTCCTCAAACTCCATATTCTCTTCTCTTATGAATGACCTTACAATCTCAAAAACAATAAAATACCGCTTTTTACTACTTTCTCTCAAGTCTTCAAAAGCCCTCAAAACATCATCCCAACGCTCCAAATAAAGCATTTTTTTAAGCCTGATAACCCCTACATCAAAATATAAAAATTTTTCTTGCTTTGCTAATGCGAGTTGCTCAATTTTTTCAAATTTTTCAAATTTTCCTTCTCTTAAACACATATCAACAAATTGCATGAGTTTAGCGAAAACAAACTCTTCTTCTTTTTTTTCCAAAACAACATCCAGCTGCAAATACTTAATAATTATTCTATATTTTTGAAAATCATTTTCTAAAGCATCCCAGCAATACAGCATGTTATATAATATATGGGGCATACGCAAAAAAATATCTTTACTTTCGGATTGTTTATAATAAAAAATTGCTTGCAAAATTTTTTTTTCTACAAAACCTTGATTTGCCTTATCTATCAAGGCTGTTGCATCGCTATTTTTAGGAGTGTCACTACATATATCTCCTGCCACTATCGCTCCTGCATCTTCTATAATTTTAAATCCATCAAATGTCTTTTGCAATTCATTGAAATGCGAAGAAAGCATTTGTTTTTTTTGTTTCTCTAAAAAAAATACTTTTTTTAAAAACCACGGCACAACAGAATGAACTACAATATCTTTATTAAGCTTTTGAGCATAAATTAAAGAAGTGGAAGTCAATCCCACTAAAATCTTAGTTTCAACTATATCTAATATATTTTCAACAAGAAAGGCTTTATCAGACACAGATATTATATTCTGACTAAACCCTCTAGCAATAATTTTGCTGCGAAACAAAGAAATTTGTTTTTCACTCTCTTTTGGATGATGCTTTACAAACACTCTCTGTCTATAGGCAACAACATATGCCTCCAAAATATCTAATATTTTTTCTATAAAAATATTGAGATCAATATCAAATCTTTGAGATACAAAAATAATGTCATCTCCAGTTATTTTATATTTTTCTATAATTTCAACCAAGTTTGCACTTGGCTTAATGTTAATATGAGCAAAAAATAAAATAATCTCGTTAGCTTTAAATATACCTCTCAATTTTTCTGGAAAAGCTGCATATATTTTATTAAATTCTCCAACTAGCAACATATTCTTTATTCCACTCAATGTGCAAAATATTTCAGTATACCTCCCCATTCTAACTGCTGGGGCATTAACATGTATCTTTCCATTTTTAAGTTCAAACTTGTATGTTGCAGTGCCCTCCTCTAACAAATTAATAAGGACACCTTTTTGCTTCATGTAATGCGCAAAAATTCCATAATGCCCCTCTACACTTAATAAATATAGCTCTTTTGTTTCAATATTTTGAGATAATTTTTTATAAATGCGACAAATTTGTTTAATTCTCCCTGGCTTCAAATAATTCACACTTACAACAAGTTCCACCAAAATAATATTTTGGAATTTTCTTTTATCGGCTTTATCTAAAATGAAATCTGGCATTTCTAAATTCGCACGCGTATACCCGATTACCAGACAATTATTAGATAGCTCTTCAAATTCGATTAGAGTTTCCACTTGCTTAAGCTGCCCTAAATTCGATATATAAAAAACATTATTGCACTGATTCAGCTCTTTTTTATAAAACATCATCTCATATTCTGAGGACACAAAATACTCTTTAATATCCTGCATTAAGCCACTTAACTTTTTTCTTGCCACTTCCAACATAGCTACTCCTATAATCCAAAAACTATTCTAAATTGCCACTCGCCTAAGCTGTCATAAATTCTAACATATAAAATATTATCATTCACAAAAAAGGCTTAAATAATCTTTTATTATCCACAGCGTCCTTTCTTTAATATCTTAACTTTTTTAAAAAGGCTAATAATTAGAATCCATAGCTCTCCCGCAAATTCTTTAATAGTTTTTTTGTGGTCTAATTCTAGCTCCGTTTGCATATGCGATATAATTCTGTCTTTTTCTGATAACATTTTTTTTAATTGCTCAGCTTCTTTAACCGAATTGGACAATTTATTTTTCAAAATATCCAAAAATTCTTCATTTTTATATAACCTTACATTGGCGTTATCAACTGCCATAGGGAATAATTTCTTAAAGTATAGTCTTCTACATTCTATAGCTACCTTTTTAAATTCTTCAAAAGACATCATCTCTGCTTGGTTGTCTATAAAACTCATATCGACATCATTTAGCTGCTGCCTCACTATTGCATTATATAATTTTAGATAATAACTTTCATTAATATCATCAAATGGAAAAAATGCCATCGTCCCATGAGTATTAATCCCACTGAGCTTGATTAATTCCACCTTCCCTTGCAACAGTTCAGAATGATAGGCATCTATATGCGATTTCTCGCCATATACCACAAAGAAATCATCCTCTTTAGTGTCAAAAATTTTATCTATACGCCCTTCACCCCCCCCCCCCCAAAGCAAAGAAATATTTGTAAAAATAATTTGCCTCTGACAAGTATTCTAAAGTCTTGCAAGATGGAGGGGTTTTATCGCTTACCCTTAGATCAACCATGGGGCTAAATGCGGTAACCGTAATCCTACTTCTAAGACGATTTCGCACAACCGCCTCTTTAAGTCTTTTTCCTAAAACTAATGCTCCGCTTGCCCCTTTAGAACTACCAATAAGACAAATATGCTTATATTTTTTTATTCGTATTAAATCTAAAACCATCTTTACGAAATAGTCAACCCCATACAAATAATAAGTAGTGTTGCCTCGAGTTGACATATATAAAACATCACCAAAAAACCTTTGGCTGCTTAATAGAAATTTTCTCGGGTGTGGATGAAATGTAATTGTTAAACACTTATGTTCAGAAAAACTTTTAAAATCATAAAAATACAATTGCTCATATACTTCTAAGCCTCTTCCTAGCATATCTAGCGAGTTTCTATAGGCAAATATGTCTTCCGCTGTTTTTTTGCTCATATTTTGGTAATTCTCAATATACTTCTCCGATTCTTGAAGCACAATCTTATTTGCTGAATAGTCAATTCGGTCCATATTTACCCCTTATGAATAACGCTATATTTGTGGTAATATTATACCAAAAAACAATGAGAGTTTTAATTGATCATGAAAAATAAATTACTAATAAGAAAAAACTACCATTTTTACAACCTAAGACAATTCTTCATGGGGCAACGATTTCTAGGCTGGGGGCGCAAAAAATCCGGTAGAAATGCTCTTTTTCTTGCCGAAAAATTTGGCGGTAGCTACCTCTTGCTTGAAGATGGATTTATCCGCTCTTTTGGCTTGGGCATAGAGGATTCTCCAAGCTTCTCAATCGTGCAAGATAACCTTGGAATCTATTATGATTCTACTACCAAAAGCCAACTAGAAAATATCCTAAACACCTATGATTTTAACACCGATTCTACCCTGCTAAAAACTGCTAAAGAAGCCATTCATCTCATCACCACACACCACATTTCCAAATACAATCACGCTCCAGATGTTCCACAAAATTATTTTACTCCCACAGATTCCACTCCCAAGAGAATCCTCATCATCTCTCAAACCCAAAATGATTCTAGCCTAATTTATGGTAATGCCAATGCATTCACCACCGCCCAAATCATCCAAGATGCACTCACAGAAAATCCAACTTGTGAAATTTATCTCAAAATTCACCCTGATGTGCTAAGTGGTCGCAAAAAATCCGACTTCAATCCAAGCGAGATTCCTGCACAAATCAAACTTATCTATGAAGATTTTAACCCCATATCCTTACTAAAGCACTTTAAAAAAGTCTATACCAAAACTTCTCAAATGGGCTTTGAAGCTCTATTAGTGGGCTGTGAATGCGTATGCTATGGAATGCCCTTTTATGCCGGCTGGGGATTAACTATTGACAAACAAACTTGCCCTAGACGCAAACGCAAATTAAAACTAGAAGAAGTTTTTGCGGCAAGTTATATTCTCTATTCTCATTATTATAATCCCTTTTACCAAAGAAAAAGCGATATTTTAGACACCTTGCAAACCCTTATCCGTTACAAACATTACTATATAAAAACCCACAAAAAAGCCTTTATGTTTGGATTCTCCACTTGGAAGCACACTTTTATCCCACCTTTCATGCCAAATTTTAATCCCAAAAATATTATTTTCATTAATCCCCTTTTTAGCTCTCATCTTAAATCTGTATTCAAAAAAGGCTTACTCCAAGAAGCCCTTAAGCAAAACTGTGAAATTTTTATTTGGGGGAGAAAATCTTTTAATGAAATTGAAAACTTCGCCAAAGAACACTCAATCCCACTCACACGCATAGAAGATGGTTTTATTCGCTCCATTTCATTAGGCTCTGATCTCACACGCCCTTTTTCTCAAGTCTTTGATGCAAGCGGAATCTACTTTGATGCCACCACTCAAAGCGATTTAGAAACTATTCTGAACCACACCACCTTTAACCAAACCCTGCTTGAAGAAGCAAAGATTTTAAAAGACAAGATTCTTACAAGCAAAATCTCTAAATACAATACCAATCCTCATAAATCCCTCAATCTTCCCCCAAATCAACTCAAGATTCTAATCCCTGGGCAAGTAGAAGATGATGCCTCTATCATCTATGGCGCTAATGGACGCACTAATTTATCACTACTCAAAGAAGTGCGAGAAAAAAATCCAAAAGCCTATATTCTTTACAAACCTCATCCTGATGTGCTAAGTGGGAATCGAATCGGAAATATCCCCTCTTCTGTCGCGCTACAATATTGTGATGAAATTCTAATTGACATTAGCCTACCTTCTTGCTTAGAAGCTGTTGATGAAGTGCATACACTCACTTCTTTAAGCGGATTTGAAGCCCTGCTATATGGCAAAAGGGTGGTTACCTATGGGATGCCTTTTTATGCCGGCTGGGGATTGACTACTGATCAACAAACTTGCCCTAGACGCACAAGAAAGCTAACCCTTAATGAGCTCATTGCCGGTGCTTATATCCTCTATCCTCGCTATATCCACCCAAAGACACTACAACTATGCCACCCAATTGCACTCATTGATGCCCTAGAAGAAGAGAAACAAAAGCTCCAAAACAATCGTTTCTATGCTCTAAAAAAACGCCTTTACTTTCTCCTTTCAAGAAAAGCCCAAAGACTCTTGCACTTCTTAACGATTAAATAAGATTCCTGCTCCAATGCGATTGATTGAATTATTATAATCCCTCAAGCTCTCACCATAGCCATTAAAAAACTGCAAATAAAAATAAAGATTCTTATAAATAGGATAGGAATAATCTAGCAAAATAGAGCCACGATTATCGCTTCTTAGATTATTTCTCAAAGTCGCACTTACTAAATGCTTTTTCCACGCATATCCCACACTAAGCTCTCCATATCCCAAATATTTTGTAATATCCCTATTATCATCTCTATTAGGATCTTCTGGGATTCTATACCAAGCTTTAAGCGATAAGGCAAAATTCTCATAACTATAAATTCCTTCTATAAAGATTCGATCCCAACTTCTAGAATGCTCTAAATCTCCACCATTACTTTGGTGTAAATAACCAAAATTAACTCGCTCAAAAAACAAATCATACGCTTTTAATGGGTAGCTCAAATACAAACTTGGTGCATAATTACTTTCTCTAAAGGGCTTAGAATTCTCTGAATCATAAAGCTGCCAAAAACTCTGCTGCGTATAGGCAAAATACAAATCCAAATCCTTAAACACTAAATCATTATACAATCGCTTTTTAATGCTAATTTGAAATTTTGTCTCGGTTTGTTTGCCTTGATTTGGTTCTTTTGAAGTGCTAACATTGGCAGGCAAAATATAATTAAATCCATCTGGCTCAAATCCCAAAATCCCTCCCATAAAGCGATTTCTCTCAAACCTCCCTTCATACGCACTCTTTTCTATATTAGGAGATACATTAGCCATAGTCCCCTCTTCTTTTAAAGCCTTAGCCAACTTGCTTTTGTCTTGATTCTCTGTTGCTTGTTTTTTGGTCTGATTTGAATCTTTAGAAATAATAGTCAAATAAATTTTCTCATCTTTTTCTACTTCTAAGGTAATATGCTTTGATTCTTTGCTATCAAAATTAAGCACTTTTTTAACCTGCATTTTTTCATCTAAGACAAGAATTTTTAGATTTTTTTGTGGCAAAAACTCTAAATCCCCAATCCCTCCAAACTCTGCCCCAAAAGCAAAAATGCTAACCCAAGCTAAAAATAAAATTTGTCTCATCATTGCCAAACTAAAATTCTTTCCTATAAAATTTTTAAATTTATCATTATACAAGTAAATAAAAGATAGAATACTTAATTTTAAATTCCTAAAACAACAAAAGATAAAATAAAAATTTAAAGTGGCTAAAATAGAATGAGAGATGTTATTGAGGCGTTATTTTTTAGAGAACTAAAAACGCGTTTTGGAAAAAATCGGAGATTAGGGTATTTTTGGGTCATTGGTGAGCCAATGACGCATATTCTTTTTTTTCTTGTTATTTTTACTCTCATTCGTGCAAGATCTATTCCACAAGTCCCAATTGAAATGTTTTTAGTCACAGGATTTGTGCCCTTTTTTATGTTTAGAAATATCGTAACACAAATTATGGCTGGAGTGCAAGCCAATCGTGCGCTCATTGCTTACAAACCTGTTAAGCCCATTCATATTTTCATAGCTAGGGCACTTTTAGAAATGGGGATTTATTTTTCTGTTTTTATTCTTTTTATGGTGGTATTTGGCTGGTTTTTGGATTTACCGATTCTTCCCATTCATTTTTTGGAAGTTTTTGTCGCCTTTTTGGGATTGGCTTTTTTAGGTTTTTCTCTAGGGGTTTGCTTGGCTTTTTTAAATAGCGAGTTAGAATACGCCCAAATTTTTATTAACTATGGAATAAATATCTTGTATTTTGGATCGGCAGTTTTATATCCCTTGTGGATTATTCCTGATCACATTGTAGAATTCTTGCTTTATAACCCTGTCTTACAATTTCTTGAGCTTTTAAGAGAAAATTATTTTGATGGTTATCCAAAGATTGAAGGCATCAATTTTACCTATCCCTTTTCATTTGGCATTATTTTGCTTTTTATTGGGCTTTGGTTTTATTATTTCCGCTATAAATATTTAGGACAAATCCGATGATACAGCTTAAAAATCTCACCAAATCCTACCCACTTAATAGTGGCAAGAGGCATTATGTCTTTAAAGATTTAAACTTCACCTTTCCTGATAATTGTAGCATTGGACTAATGGGCAGAAATGGTGCGGGTAAATCCACTTTAATGCGAATCTTAGGGGGTATGGATATGCCCGATAGGGGCAAGGTAATCACTGATCAAAAAATCTCCTTTCCTATTGGGCTTGGTGCATTTTTTCAAGGCACACTCACTGCAAGGGATAATATTAAATTCCTTACACGCGTTTATGGCTACAGAGGTGAAGCACTCAAAGAAAAAATTGCCTTTGTAGAGGAATTTGCCGAGCTTGGAAAATTCTTTGATGAGCCTGTTAATGTGCTTTCATCGGGGATGAGAGCTAGAGTTTCTTTTGGGATGAGTATGGCGTTTGATTTTGATTATTATCTCATTGATGAAGCAGGAGCCGTTGGTGATCCAACCTTTAAAAAAAAGAGCACTAAACTTTATCAAGAAAAACTCAGCAAATCTAAAGTAATTCTTGTTTCTCATAGTCTCTCAGAGATTCGCAAATGGTGTGATAAAATCATTCATCTTGATAATGGAGTGGTAACAATTTATGATGATGTGGAAGAAGGCATTAAAGCCTATCAAGGAAAATAAATGGAAAAGTTAAAAATCTTGTTTCAAAAACCAAAAGCTCAAAAAATTTCAACCTATCTAAAAAGTTTTAAAATCGTATATATTCTTATGATTCCAGTGATTTTATATTATTTATTCTTTGCAGCAGATAGGTATGTGAGTTCTATTATTCTAAGTGTGCGCTCAATGAGCAATGATATTTCCCCTGTAAGTGGTTTAGCTTCACTTGTAGGAATTAACGCGGGTGCCAGAGAAGATGTGCTCTTTTTGCAAGAATACATTCACTCACTAGATATGCTAAAGATTCTAGATAAAGAAGTGCATTTAAAACTTCTCTACCAAGCACAAAAGAAAGATCCTTTCTTTGCGTTAGGGCAACAATCAAGTCAAGAAGATTTTCTTAAGTTTTATCAAAATCGAGTTAAAATCATCTTTGATGATGTTTCTGGACTCTTAAAAGTTGAAGTTGAAGGCTTCACTCCCCAAGATTCAGAAATGATTGCTAATGCAATCTTAAAAGAATCCGAACGCTTTGTAAATGAAGTTTCCCATAAAGCCGCTAGAGAACAAATGGCATTTGCTGAAAAAGAGTTGCTTAAAGCCAAAGAACGATTACAAAATGCCAAGAATAATCTTTTAGCTTTTCAAGCGCGTTATGGAGTTTTTGATCCCCTAAAACAAGCTGAAGCTAAAGCAAGCCTTACTAACACTATTGAAAGTCAAATTTCCACCAAAGAAACCGAACTTGCCACAATGCGTAGCTATCTTAACGAAGATGCGCCACAAATCGTGATGTTAAAGTCTGAAATTGATGCACTAAAGGAGCAACTTGATAAAGAAACTTCCAAGATTGTTTCCACCAAAAGTAGCAAAAGGCTAAATGATCTTGCCGCAAAGTTTCAAGATCTCACTATCGAAGCACAATTTGCACAAGATGCTTACACGGTGGCACTAACCTCCATTGAAACCACACGCATTGAATCAAGCCGTAAAATCAAGCAGCTTGTTGTGATTCAAGGAGCAAATAAGCCAGAATCCCCGACCTACCCAAGAACGCTGTATAATATCATCACTATTTTTGTCATTCTTTCAGTAATATATGGAATCATCAAACTAATTACTATGATTATAGAGGAGCACAGATACTAATGAAAAGACTATTTCAAATCTTATTAATAACTATTTTTACGGCACATTTTACTTATGGAGTTGATATTTCTTCTATCACAAGCATTCCTAGCACTTCTGCTACCCAAAACATTCCAATGGATTTACAAACCATAAATCCCAATACCACACCTAATACCTCCATACAAACAATGCAAACCACTCAAACCCCTATTCTCCCACCCGTATTTGGCGCAAATCTCTTTAATGGAAACTTTACTAAAGTCTCTCAATCCCTTTATAATCCTGATTACAAAATCGCAATTGGCGATAAGATTAACTTTAGAATGTGGGGGGCAGTTGAATTTCAACAAGAATTAATGGTGGATTCACAAGGTAATGTTTTTGTGCCTGGAGTAGGTGCAATCAATTTGCTTGGAGTGCGCAATGGAGACCTTGTTAAAGTATTAAAACAAGGTATTTCTAAAATTTACAAGAAAAATGTATTTGTTTATGCTGATATGAATGTTTATCAAAATGTCTCGGTTTTTGTAACTGGAAGTGTCAATAAACCCGGACTCTATCAAGGGCTAAGCTCTGATTCCATTATTCAATATTTAGACAAAGCTTCTGGGATTAATTTAGATTATGGAAGTTTTAGAAATATTGAGATACTAAGAGATAACAAAGTGGCTTTACAAGTGGATTTGTATGATTTTCTCTTTAGTGGAAAAATGAAACTTTTCCCTTTTAGAACAGGTGATGTGATTTTAGTAAAAAACCTTGAAAGCTATGTTTTTGTTCAAGGTGATGTGCAGAAACCTTTTAGATTTGAATTAAAAGACGATATTAAAACCCTAGAAGATCTCGCAAGAGTCTCTGGAGCAAAACCTATCGTAACCAATGCAATTGTGCGATCCTATCTTGCTAACAACAAAATTGACATTAACTCCTATAAACAAAAAGAATTTGCAAGTGTCACTCTAAAAGTCGGTGATGAAGTAGAATTTCGCCCTGATTATAGTGCAGAAAATATTACCATTGAAATTCAAGGTGAGCACAATGGAATGCACTCTATGGTTGTCAAAAAAGGCACTACCCTTGCAGAAGTTGTGCTCAAAATCAAACCTAATCCACAATCTAATTTAGATGCCATTCAAGTCTTCCGCCAAAGTGTCTCACAAACACAGAAAAAACTCATTGAAGCTCAACTAAAAGAACTAGAAACTCTAGCACTCACCTCCTCATCTGTAACCGCACAGGAAGCTTCTATGCGCGCAAGCCAATCTAAGATGGTGCTTGAATTTATTGAACGCGCAAAAAGCCTTACTCCAAAAGGTCAAATTGTCCTTGAAAACAAAAGTGCTTATACCACTACGATTCTTGAAGAAGGAGATGTTATTAATGTCCCAACTAAAAATAATCTTGTTTTAGTGCAAGGAGAAGTGGCATTACCTGGTGCTTTTATTTATGAAGAAGATAAAAATCTTAACTATTATATTAAACTTGCGGGAGACTTCACAGAAAGAGCCAACAAAAAGCGTATTCTTGTCATTCGTGCCAATGGAAAAGCAGAACGCTATGATTCAAGTTGGTATTCCTTTGCAAGTGCGCCAAGTCTTAAACCAGGTGATTCCTTGCTTGTCTTACCCGCTATTGAAACAGGTAGAGGATTACAAATCACAAGTGTCTTAGCACAGATCCTTTATCAAATCGCTATTGCTACAAGCGTAGTTTTAGATATTAACAAATAACTAATCTATGCAGTTAAAAGAAGTTATACAACAATTTCAAAACCGCAAAATTCTCCTTTTGCAAGGTCCTGTTGGGCCCTTTTTTTATCATTTTTCAAAGCTATTATCCCCCAAAAATCAAATTTACAAAATCAATTTTAATGGGGGAGATTTTCTTTTTTACCCCTTTGGGGCAAAATCCTATCGTGGTTCTCTAGCTAACCTTGAAACTTTTTTACAAGAATTTTGCAAAACTTATCACATTGATTGCGTGATTATGTTTAATGATTGTCGCCCTATCCACAAAATCGCAGTAAAAGTTGCCCGATCGCTCAATCTCCAAACTTATATTTTTGAAGAAGGTTATATCCGCCCTAATTTCATCACTTTTGAAAAAGATGGCGTCAATGCCAATTCCACTTTATCTAAAGACCCAAATTTCTACCTTACTTACAAAAATAAACCCATTCAAGAAGAAAAAAATGTCAAACATAGCTTTAGAAATATGGCTTGGTTTGCTTTTCTTTATTGGTTTGGGGCTTTTTTATTGGGCTGGTATTTTAACAACAAACTCCACCACAGAAGCTTGAGCTTCACAGAAATGTTTCCTTGGTTTTTATCGCTTTTTAGAAAACATTGGTATCGCTTTAGCCAAAAGGAAGATAGAGATTTTATTTTAGATTCTAAGAAAAACTATTTTGTTGTTGTCTTACAAGTCTATAATGATACGCAAATCAAAAATCATTTTGAAGGCAGACGAATTGAAAGTTTTATTAAAAACTCTATCCGATCTTTTGCAAAATACTCCAAAAAGCAACATTTTCTAGTTATCAAACACCATCCAATGGATAGGGGCTATAAAAACTATAAAAAATTCATCAAAAGACAAACGCGTAAATACAATGTAAATCAAAGAGTGATTTACATTCACGATATTCATCTTCCAACTCTATTAAAAAATGCTCTTGGTTGCGTAGTTATTAATAGCACAACAGGACTTTCAAGTATTCTTCATAAGTGCCCCACAAAAGTTTGCGGAAACGCCTTTTATAACATCCAAGGACTAACCTACCAAGAATCACTTAATAAATTTTGGAAAGCGGCAAAAAAATATAAAATTAATCAAACCCTTTTTGAACGCTTTAGAAGTTTTCTTATTGATAAGGTGCAGATTAATAGGAGTTTCTATGGTAAATTAAGCTAACTAATCCATTTTTCTTTCCCATTCATACGCACTTTTACAAATAAGCTCTAAATTATTATACTTGGGTTTCCATTCCGTGCGAGTTAGAATTTTGCTATTATCACTCACAAGCATTGCAGGATCTCCAGCTCTTCTTGGCTCAATCTCAACCTTAAAATCTATCCCACTGACCCTTTTTACACATTCAATGACTTCTTTAACACTAAATCCAACTCCATAACCCACATTATAAGTTTGCGAAACCCTCTCTTTTTGCAAAGTTTTAAGACACTCAAAATGTGCTTTTGCTAGATCATCAATATGAATATAATCACGAATGCAAGTCCCATCTTTTGTCGCATAATCTTCACCAAAAATCCCCATTTTATCACGCTTTCCACAAGCACATTCACACGCTACTTTAATCAAATGAGTAGCATTCTTGCTTCTTTGCCCAAGCCCTCCCTCGCTCAAAGCACCTGCAACATTAAAATATCGCAATATCACACTCTTAAATTCTGGATTTGCTACTTCAAAATCCCGCAAAATCTTTTCAACCACAAGCTTTGATTCTCCATAAGGATTAATCGGAGCAGTTTGTGTAGTTTCTATTATTTTCTGTGTTGTGTTTGGCTCTCCATAAACTGCTGCAGTTGAGCTAAATAAAAACTCATTAATCTTAAATTTTGCGACCATTTCCAAAAGATTAAGAGTATTAGCAACATTGTTTTGGTAATACTTCAAAGGATCAAAAACCGATTCAGAAACAACTAAACTCCCAGCAAAATGGATAATAGCATCAATTTTTTGTTGAGAAAAAATTTTCTCTAAAATAACTTTATCACCAAAATCTCCACTAACAAACTCTACTCTATTGGGAAATTTCTTTTGCAAAAACTCTACATTCTCGCTAAATCCTGTGCAAAGATTATCCAAAATTACAATTTTACAATCACTCTCTTTTAAAAAACAATACGCGGTATGCGATCCAATAAATCCAGCTGCCCCAGTAAAAAGATAAGTTTGCATTGCTACTTCTTATAATTGCCTTCCAATAGTTTGTTCATTTAGATGCTTTCGTAGCATTAAATCAATAATTGGTTGCTCTCTTGAATTAGCTCTTTTGCAGTGATCTTTTTGAAAAAAATCTGTAATTTTAATCACAATCTTAGCCCACTTCTTATCTCTTTCTCTCCACGCGTGAGAAGAGACTGATTCCCAAGCATAGCCATTAAAAAGTGTTGCATTGACAAAATGATCCAATGCCCTAACACCTTGACGCACACGGCTAACTTTACCAAATGTTCCAACAAACACTATAAGCAAATAGCCAATAACCATTAAGGGAACTAATGCACATAAAAGTAATGTTCCTGCTAGTTTTTCTTTCATTTTTAATTAATTTTCTCTTTTAGTGAATTTAATCTTCATTCCATTTGCCGAGCGAATCGTAAGCCTTCCTACCACATCTGGCACAAAATCTTCCTGTAATTCTAACTTATATTCCCTTAAAATATTTGCCAAAATCAAAATGGCTTCCTGCATAGCAAAGCCTTGTCCAATGCAAATTCTCTCTCCCATTCCAAAGGGCAAATAAGTATCTTTTTTAATCTCTCTCTCAAAGCGAGTAGGGTCAAACTCGTGAGGATTCTCCCAATAATCACTATGCCTTTGAATAAGCCAAGGAGCCACCACCACTCCTGATCCATTTTTAACTAACTTATTGCGAATTTTTGTCTCTTTTTTAGCCGTTCTTGCAAAAAATCCAACTGGCGGATAAAGCCTTAATGATTCTCTAAAGACATTGGTTAAATATTTCATTTTTCTTAAATGCCCAATGCTAAAATTTTCTTCACCTGCCACTTTTATAATCTCTTGATAAGCCATTTCCTGCTCTCTAGGCGATATACTCAAAATATAAAGCGTCCAAGTTAATGAACTTGCTGTAGTTTCATGCCCTGCTAAAAAAAGCATAGCTACTTGATCTAAAATCTCCTCAAAGCTAAAAGGCTTACCGCTTTCTACCTCAACTACTGCTAAAAGCGAAGAGAGAATATCTTGATATTCCCCAATCTCACCTTTATGAAAAGAATCATAACGCGGTTTAATAATATCACTTAAAATTTTTCTAATAAGTGCTCCAGCTTTAACACGTTTTCTCTCTCCAAAAAGATTCACCAACCATTTTGGGATACGAAACATTTTCTTAATGGCTGTATGAATAGTTTCTTCTTGAAAAACTACAAAGGCTTCCAAAACTTGTTTGCCTTTAACTTCATCAAGTTTTTGAGACATAATCGTGCGAAAAATCACATCAGCAGTTACAAAAGTCATTAGCTCATCAACTTCAATCACCGCTTTATTTGGATAAGCCCTAAACTTGCTCATCAAATCACTAACCGCATCACTCATCAAACCAAATACTTTGCTGATTCTTGCTTGTTCAAAAGAGGGTCTCAAAAGCTCCCTTTGTTTTTTCCAAACTTCCCCATTAGTTGTAAAAATACTCTCTCCAAGCAAAGGGCTTAATAGTTCGTGTAGCAAATCACTTTTTGGAAATTCCCTTACTTCATCCACCATAATACGCCTAACATCTTTTGGGTGATTTGCAATATATAAATCAAAACCAGGCATTTTTACTCTGCCTGATTTCATCTTATAGCTTCTTTCATATAATCCATCAAGCCACGAACGCCTTTTTAAGAAAAAAGTTGTCAATAAGGATGCCTTAGTTTTGTGCGGTTTTGGAAAAAATGGACACTGCCCCATAACTACTCCTTTACCTTCTGTTCCAAAGTTTTTTCTCCACTAATAAATTCAAAATAATTATATCCACCACCAATCTCTGTTGCATACAAATACAAAAAATGTGCCAAATACCAATTATATCGAATCTTCTTATAAGTTTTAGGGGTGAAAAGCTTATAAAAACGAGGAGAAAGATAAAGTGGTGGCGATTTCACACTTAGCCCTGAAGCTTTATAATAATCAAGCATTGCAAAACAAGCCCCATCAATCTTTGAAGTATAATCACACCAAAATACTCCCGCATTTCCAGCTATTTCCATCTCTTTTTTAAAAACTTCGCAATGCTTCTGAAAACTGACAAGAGGGATACACTGCCCAAGCATTAAAACCTTAAAATTCTTTAGATTCAAATTCTCTTTTTTAGCAACTTCCACAACTTTAGCTATCACACTTACTGCTAAAATAGTCCCCACACTATGCGCACATAAAATCGTCTCACAATGGGTTATTTTTTGATTCTCCCTAAGAGTTTTCAAGATTCTTTGACTAAAATCCAAAGTAAGGCTTGGAATTTCATTAATCTTACCTGCAGCATATTTGGCACAAAATGCATAAATATTAGACAGCCAAAAAACAGCAAATCTCTTGCCAAACCATAAAATCCCCTTTGTTCCAACCCACAAACAAGCCAAAATTGCAGCCATAGCCGCATAAAGATTCCATTCTTTAATCCAAATAAACAAGCCATAAGCCACCACAAAACATAAAATATAGCTACTCACAAAATAAACAATCGGATAAAATCCAGCTAAAAGCTGCGTTCTTGATTTTTGAGTAAAAGTCTTAACAATTCCGGAAAAAATATAAGCCCTTAAAAAACAAATAAAATCACAAATAAAATCCCACAAAGTTTTTGACCAATATTTCCTTACAACCTTATCCCAAGTTAGGAAATAGTAATTTGTTTGCGATTCTTGCGAGGTAATTTGACAAAAAATTTCTTTTTTATGAGTAAATTGGCAAGGAGAAATTTCTAGCCCCAAATGACTAATAGCATTTTGTTTTATAAGATTATCTTTTAATAAAGCATAATAATAACGATAACTGCGAGGATCATATCCTGCAATATAAAACACATTTCTTTGAAACATTACCACACTTTGCCAAAAATTATTAAAGTATTATAAGCTACAAAGATTTAAAACCAAATAACATAAGCTTTCAAAAGTTATTTTAAAGATAAAATTAAGAAAGCAATGGGGTGGGCGATGGGAATCGAACCCACGACCCTCAGGACCACAATCTGATGCTCTAACCAACTGAGCTACGCCCACCATTAGCAATAAGTATTTAAAAAGAAGTGGTCGGGGCGAAAGGATTCGAACCTTCGACCCCTTGGTCCCAAACCAAGTGCGCTAACCAGACTGCGCTACGCCCCGACAAATAAAAAGGATTGAAATTATAATCTTTAAGAGCCAAAAAGTCAAGCCAAAAACTCTATAACAAAATATTTCTATTTATGAGAAAGCCCCAATAATCAATTTTATTATTCCCGCAATAACCACAAATCCACAAATAAATCTAACAAAAAATATTACAGGACAAAATGGTGGCTCTTTACAACGCACCCACTCTTCTGCTTCTGCTAAAAACAACCAAATAAAAGAACAAAACAAAATCACAATAATCAACATGCTACTACCTTAAAATATCAACTGAAAAATAAAAACAATAATGCTTATGATAGCAACCCACTTAAAAAATCTATTAATTAAAAAAATTAAACCGACATGACTATTTGGAAGCATCCAATAACCAGTTACCCCCATATCATAGCAAATATCTCTTGTAACCAAATATACAATCCCACTTACAACACCAATTATCAACAGCATATATTCCTCCTATATAAAATCAATAACACATATAACCATCAGATATTTTCCACTTAATTCCTCTTTGATCAATCCCATAATTATCTCCGATAATACTCCCATAATATTTACTTTCTAATTGTATAAGACTTACCTCATCTCTATCCCAAAAGACAGCTAAATAACTATCAAAACTATTAAACTCTAAGGTTCCCAACTTAAAATTCAATTCACTTCCATCATAAAAAATACCTTCAACCTTATATTTTTTGGACCAACCAGAGTTAAAAGATTCTCGGATTTCATATTGAACACATATATCCTCTCTAACTTCAGCAAAACAATAATTCGCAAAGAGCATAATGAATGCAAAAGTTTTTAAAATATTTCCAAATACACAAAACATACAAACCTCTTATAACTCCTATAGAAATAATTCTTATAGAAAATTGAAATAATATTGTAATGCAAATAAACTTATAGAAAACTTTTCTATAGGAATAATATTATGTTAAAATTGCCAGACATTACAGCACCCGAAGAAGAAAAAAATTTTTTTAATAACATTGCCAAAAATATCAAACAGAAGAGGTTAGAAAAAGGTATGAGTCAACTTGAAGTTGCACTATCAATTGGACAGGCTTCAGGTGGCTTTTATGCAAATATGGAAAACAATGCACATGGAAAACATTTTAACTTATTGCATCTATTTAGACTTTCACGCCTATTTGAGTGCGACATAAGAGAATTTTTTACAATCTCAACATAAAAAACAATATAACATAAGAAAATTCTAAAGATTCCACAAAGGAATCTTTAAAAACTAAAGTGTTTTTTCCAAAAGTGTATTTAATCTTTTTACAAAACTATTCACATCTTTAAGCTTTCCACCTTCTAGCAGTTTTGCTTCCTCTAAAAGCAAATGTGCAATTTCAGCAGTCTTTGCCTCATCATTGCTAAGTAGCAATTTTGTTAAAATTACATGGTTAGGGTTAAGTTCTAAAATCGGCTTAGGCTCTGGAATATCTCCTCCCATGCCCATAGCCCCCATTTGCTTCATCATTTTCATCATTGCAGCATTTGGATCATCAGGATCAGCCACCACACAAGAAGGCGCATCCACAAGTCTATTGCTTAAACGCACTTCTTTAACCTCATCGCTTAAAACCTTTGTAAATTCTTCTAAAATAGTTTTATATTTTTCTTGTGTTTCTTTATCCACTTCTTGTGTGCCTAAATCTTCCAAAGCCTCTTTAGAGGTAATAGAACGCAATGGAGTCTTATCAAACTCACTCACCATTGGCATTACAAATCCATCAATCTCTTCTGCAAAAAATAAAACTTCTATATCT
Source organism: Helicobacter canadensis MIT 98-5491 (assembly GCF_000162575.1). Classification (NCBI taxonomy): domain Bacteria; kingdom Pseudomonadati; phylum Campylobacterota; class Epsilonproteobacteria; order Campylobacterales; family Helicobacteraceae; genus Helicobacter; species Helicobacter canadensis. Next base: position 130,622 of record NZ_CM000776.2, on the reverse strand, counting down.
TGCTTTTTATAGCTTTCTAAAAGAGGAGAGTTTTTAAGCAATTCTAAATCCTCTCCTTGTAAATAATAAATTGCTTTTTGCCCCTCTTTCATTCGCTCTTTATAGGTTTTAAATGAAATTTCCTTTCCTTCGCTCTTGTTAGATTGGAATCGCAAAAGCTCTAACAATTTCTCTTTGTTTTCAAAATCACTATAAACTCCTTCTTTTAAGCATCTTCCAAATTCTTTATAGAATTTTGTATATTTTTCCTCATCTTTTTGAAGCGATTCAATTTCGCTAATAATTTTTTTTGTTGAAGCTGATTTGATTGTAGCTAGGATTCGATTCTGTTGCAAAATTTCACGGCTAACATTCAAAGGTAAATCCTCGCTATCAATAATACCTCTAACAAAACGCAAATAAGGCGGTAAAAGCTCTTTATCATCATCTGTGATAAACACGCGTTTAACATAAAGTTTCACGCCACTTTTATAATCCACACGATAAAGATCAAAAGGTGCTGTTTGTGGAATATAAAAAAGTGTAGTGTATTCTAAGCTTCCTTCAACTTTAGTGTGAATCCAAGCCAAAGGCTCATTAGAATCATAACTCAAGCTTTTATAAAACTCTTTATATTCTTCATCTTTAAGATCTTTTTTAGCCACTCTCCAAAGTGCTGAAGCCTTATTGATTTGTTCGCATTTTTCTTCTTTGACTTCTTTTTTAGAATCCCCTCCACCTTCACTTTTTGTTTCGGTGTAATGTAAGAAAATTGGGAATGGAATATGATCAGAATATTTTTTGATAATCTCTTCAATTCTCCAGCGACTTGTAAATTCTTTTTCATCTTCTTTTAAATAAAGTTTAATCTCACTTCCTTGCCCTTCTTTTTCGCATTTTTCAATCTCAAATTCCCCACTTCCATTACTAATCCAAGCATAAGCTTGAGATTCTCCGGCTTTTTTAGTGGTTACGATGATTTTACTTGCTACCATAAATGCTGCATAAAATCCAACTCCAAATTGCCCAATAAGCGCTGAATCTTTTTTCTTATCGCCACTTAATTTAGAAAGAAAGTTTTTTGTCCCACTCTTTGCGATTGTTCCTAGATTCTCAATCAAATCCTGCTCATTCATACCAATCCCATTATCACTAATGGTTAGAGTATTTTTCTCTGCATCAAAGCTAATTTCAATTTTAGGTTGAAAATCTAGGGATTTTAATTTCTCATCTGTTAGCGTGAGATATTGAAGCTTATCAAGTGCATCAGAGGCATTGCTCACAAGCTCACGCAAAAAGATTTCTTTATTAGAATAAAGGGAATGAATCATCAAATCTAAGAGCTGATTCACTTCAGTTTGAAAGGTATGTTTTGCCATTTTTAATCCTTTTTTAAAAATTTGGCGGAATTATATCACAGAGATTCCAAAAAATCAACAAAGTTTATATTAATACACTAAACTTTATTGATATAATAAAAATAAAATAATAATAGCTATCAACTATTAAGGATGACATTGAAATACTTTATACTTTTTATAAAAAATCATCTTTCAAAATTATCAAAGAAATTCTATGAAAGCCTCTTTTTAAAATCATAAAGTCAAGGCGATTAAAAAAGATTAATGCTTTTTGATTGTTACTTAAGCACAAAACAATAAATTTTGCAATACAAATTTAAAAAATGTTTTTGGTATAATATTCGGTTATTTCATTTTATTTAAGGAAAAACTTTGAATCCACAAAATCCATCACCATTAGATCATATTATCATCACTAATGCTAAAGAAAATAATCTCAAAAATATCCATCTCAATATCCCAAAAAATAAACTAGTAGTCCTTACTGGGCTTAGTGGAAGCGGTAAAAGCACCCTAGCCTTTGATACACTCTATGCAGAAGGACAAAGACGCTATATTGAATCACTCTCAAGCTATGCAAGGCAGTTTTTGGATAAAATTGGCAAACCCGATGTGGATAAAATAGAAGGGCTAACTCCTGCTATTGCCATTGATCAAAAAACCACTAGCAAAAATCCTCGCTCCACGGTTGGAACAATTACAGAAATTTATGACTATTTGCGTTTGCTTTATGCACGCGTTGGGATTCAACACTGCCATTTATGCGGGAAACCTATCTCTCAAATGAGTGCTAGTGATATTATTGCTCAAGCCCTCAAAATCCCAGAAGATTCAAAAGTGCTAATCCTATCTCCACTCATTCGCGAAAAAAAGGGAACTTTTGCAGATAAACTCGAATCATTGCGGCAAAAAGGCTATGTGCGAGTGCAGATTGATGGGGTTTTAGCAAGGCTAGATGAAAACATTGAACTCTCCAAAACAAAAAAACACACCATCAAAGTTGTGATTGATAGAATCACAATTAAGCCTGAAAATAAAGAAAGAATTGCCCAAAGCATTGAAAAAGCCCTTAAAGAATCTTATGGTGAGGTAGAAATAGAGATTTTAGGGGAAAACAAAAATCAATTAATTCATTTTAGTGAGCATTTAGCTTGTTTTGATTGTAAAGTTTCTTTTAATCCACTAGAACCCCTTAGTTTTTCATTTAATTCCCCCAAAGGTGCTTGTCCAAAATGTGATGGACTTGGAATCCGCTATAGTATTGATGTCAAAAAAATCCTTGATAGCTCCCTTCCTTTAGAATCAGGTGGAATCAAAATCATTTATGGTTTTAATAAAAGCTATTACAATGAACTTTTTAAAGCAATGTGTCAAGCCAATGGGATTGATTCTAAAGCTTCTTTTGAAGATTTGCAAGAACACCAAAAAAAGCTCATTTTATATGGCAATAACCAAGATATAGAATTCACTTGGAAAAACACTAAGCTTAAGCGACCTTGGAGTGGGATTTTAGCGATTGCTTATGATATGTTTAAAGACAACAAAGATTTAAGCGATTATATGAGTGAAAAGGTTTGCGAGGATTGCTTAGGGCATCGACTTCTTCCTCAAAGTCTTGCTGTCAAAGTCGCCAACAAAACTATTGGAGATATTTTAGATATGCCAATTAGTGAATGTTATGGATTCTTTGCCAACACTCAAAACTTTGATTATTTTGATAACCAACAAGCAATGATTGCCGCACCCATTTTAAAAGAAATTTGTGAGAGGCTTTATTTTCTTTATGATGTTGGGCTAGGCTATCTTAGTTTGGGGCGTGATGCAAGAAGCATTAGTGGGGGCGAATCACAAAGAATTAGAATCGCAAGCCAAATTGGGAGTGGTCTAACAGGTGTAATGTATGTGCTTGATGAACCAAGCATAGGCTTGCACGAACGAGACACTTTAAAACTCATCAAAACCCTAAGAAGTTTGCAGCAAAAAGGAAATTCGGTTATCGTTGTAGAGCACGATAAAGAAACTATTGAACACGCCGATTTTATTGTAGATATAGGTCCAGGTGCGGGGAAATACGGCGGAGAAGTAGTCTTTAGCGGAAATCTCACGCAACTTCTCTCAAGTGCCACCCAAACTGCTCAATATCTTAATGGCACAAAAAAGATTGAATATTTTATTCGCCGCAATCAAGAAGATTGGCTTGCTATTAAAAATGTTAATATCAATAATATTCATAACCTTAATGTTGAAATGCCGCTTAAAAACTTTGTTTGCATTACAGGTGTTAGCGGAAGTGGCAAAAGCTCCCTAGTGCTCCAAACTTTACTTCCAGTTGCACAAGAATTGCTCAACAATCGCAAAAAAGTCAAAAAAGTTGATGGTGTAGAGATTCTAGGCTTAGAAAAACTTGATAAAGTCATCTACCTTGATCAAAGCCCAATTGGACGCACACCACGATCAAATCCAGTAACTTACACAGGTGCAATGGATGAGATTCGACAGATCTTTGCACAAACCAAAGAAGCTCAAATCCGTAACTATAATATTAGTCGCTTTAGCTTTAATGTCAAAGGCGGAAGATGTGAAAAGTGTCAAGGGGAAGGAGAAATTAAAATTGAAATGCACTTTTTGCCAGATATTTTAGTGAAATGCGATTCTTGTCAAGGCACACGCTATAACGCACAAACCCTAGAAGTAGAATACAAAGGAAAAAATATTGCTCAAGTTTTAGAGATGAGTGTCGATGAAGCGTGTGAGTTTTTTGCCAAGATTCCAAAAATCTACCAAAAGCTAAGAACACTTAAAGATGTCGGATTAGGCTATATCACGCTAGGACAAAATGCCACAACACTAAGTGGTGGTGAAGCTCAAAGAATCAAACTCGCTAAAGAGCTAAGTCGCAAAGATACCGGCAAAACACTCTATATTTTAGATGAGCCAACTACCGGACTGCACTTTGCTGATGTTGATAGGCTTGTGCATGTTTTGCACCACCTTACTGATTTGGGTAATAGTGTAATTGTGATTGAACATAACCTAGATATGATTAAAAATGCCGATTTTATTATTGATGTAGGACCTGAAGGCGGAAGTGGAGGAGGAAACATAGTTGATAGCGGATCTCCAGAACATATTGCTAAAAGATACAAAAAAACAGGTAGTCATACGGGAAAATTCCTAGCCAAAGAGCTTGGAATCTAAGCGTATTTACCAAGAAGGCTAAGGAAAAAAAATCCTACTTTCCTCCACTACGATGCATAGGATGCTGATAATCGGATTTATCACAACCTGTTGCCAAAAAAGCCACAAAAATAACACCCATTAAAAAGAAAATTTTTTTCATTTTTACTCCTTATAACTTCACAATTTTTGCTCCAAATCCACCAGATTTTGGGGGTGCATCTGTAAATTCCACAACTTTTGGATGCTTTTCTAAAAAGTCTCTCACTACGCTTGAAAGTCTTCCAGTGCCAATTCCATGATAAACTAAAACTTCATCAAATCCAACAATTAAGCTATTTGAAATAAATTCATCAAGTTTTTCTAAAGCTTCTTCTGCCCTCATTCCATGCAAATCCAAAACCACATTGGCATTTTTAGGAGATTGCACATTAAATTTAACTTGCGGAATCTCCGGAGGATTACCACTTAATTTTAACTCACCCAAAGGCACCCTAAGCTTAAAACCTTCATCAAGTTGCACCATTGCGCTATCCTTTTTGATACTTACAATCACGCCTCTTGATTGATGATATTTTACCCTATTTCCGACTTTAAAAGCTTGAATCTTTGGCTTCTCTCTGTGTTCTTCTTGTTTTTTTACTTGCCTTAGAATCTTATTGGCTTCATTCATTTGACGATGAATTTCAGCTTGATTTTGCATTTTGCTTGCCTGTTTTGCCGTCTTAATCGCCTCTTGATAAGTTCGCTCCAAGAGTGCAATTTTTGCCTTATAAGATTGCTCCAAAGTTTCTTCTTTAGATTTTAAATGAATAATTTTTTGTTTCAATTCTTCTCTTTTAAGCTCTGTTTGCTTAATTTCTTGTTGCAATTTCATTTCTAAACGCGAGGAATTTTCAATTAATTCATTAAGCTTTTCTTTATCCTCTCCATAAAGGATTCTCGCTTCATTTACAAGTGTTTTTGGAATCCCATAACGCACCGCCGTTTCAAAGGCATAACTTTTGCCAATGGTACCATCAAGAAAACTAAAAGTTGGCATTTGATTTTTTTCATCAAACAAAGCCGCTAAAAGTTGCACTTTAGGATTCCCAGCCATTAGTGCAGCAAGTCGCTTATGGTGGGTAGTTACAATGATTTTGTTATTTTTAGAAATCAAATTTTCTAGCAACACTTTAAACAAACTTGCCGCTTCATCACTATCTGTCCCAAGCTCAATTTCATCCACACCAATAATTCCATCTCTTTGGTTTAGAATCTCCGAAAACTGCAACATTCTACCCCCAAAAGTAGAAATATCATTCTTGCTATTTTGTGGATCTTCCAAAATTAACTCAATAAACTTAAAAGAATCGATGCTTGATTTTGCTGCATTAATAGGAAGTGGAATCAAATACTTAGAGAGAAAAACCGCACTCATTACAGATTTTAAAAGCATTGTTTTTCCACCGGCATTCACCCCTGTAACCATCAAAATTTGCCCATCAAAAGAGAGATTGATAGATTTTGGTTTCTTTAGTGCTGGATGTTTAAATTCACTTAAAATAATCTTTTTGCCATTGGGCTTGGGAGCTAAAAACTCTAATCCTTTTGACTTTGCAAAATTTAAACGCGCTTGATAAGAATCAAAACGATCAAATTCTTTATTAATAAATTTTAAAAATGCAAGATTCTTAGTAAAAAGCGTTGAAATCTCCTTGCAAATATAAAATAACTGCTCCTCTTTTTTATTTTGCAATTCATTGCTTTTGCTTTTTAAACTCGCGATACTTTGAGGTAAAACATAAAAAAATCCAGCACTTGAGCGATTAATAATTTGTCCAGAGAGAACATGATGGAATCCTGCCTTAAGCAGCAAGCATTCTTCTTCATTTATAAAATGCATCTGCCTATCTACAAGATAAGCTGCAAGCTTATTGTGATTTAGGATTTGGTTTAATTGTTGAGCGATCTCTCTTTTAACTCGCATAAGGCTTTCTATAATAGAATCAAATTCCAAATAAATCCCACTTTTTAGCTCACCATTTTCTAAAAAAGACTTTGCAACCTCCAAAATAGGCTGTGGAATCATAATCCCTTCAAACCAATTCCCTAAAATTCCCTCTAATTTCAAGCTTTTGAGATAATTAAAATAGCGAATTATTTTAATAAACTCAAAAATTTCATCTAACTTTAAATAGCCAAATTTCTTTAAAAGCACTAGTTGCGTATCAAGATTCTTCACTTCTTTTGGCGGAGTAAAAACAACCTGCTCTAGCTCACTAATAAAATTAAAATGGATTTTGCTATCACCCTCTAAAAACAAATCTTTAGGGCGAGATAAAAAACTCTCATAGCTTTTTAAATATTCTTCTAAATCTAACTTTCTAACTAAATTATTCATTCTTTAAGCTCACAAGCTTTTAAAGGAATTGTGGTTCTAAAATGATCACTTTCTTCTTTTCCCATTAGGGTTAATGTGCCACTAATGAAATTAAATGTATTATTATCAACCTCCAAAGTCTTTGTTCCTACTACACACACTAGCTTTTTGCCTTGTAAAAATAGCTTTGCAAGTTCTGTTAATTCCCCATTAGTTTTTTCTTGAAAGAGCGTAAAAATACCGATTCCAAATGCAAGAATCAATAACAAAATACCTACAAAAATTTTACCTTTTTTGCTAATAATCTTATATTGCGCTAAAAGTTGGACTAACAACACCAAAATAACTACAACAGCAATAACAATAAGCCAATAATGCACCACTAAAAACCCCCTCGAAGCTGATAAGTCAAGTCCCCTGCATTAAACCCCACTGCAATTCCACTCTCTATCCTATCAATCTCCACTCCATTACAATAAAGCACTAAAGAATCCCCTTCTCTTTTAACAAAATCCGCAAAAGTAGGTTGATATTTGGCAAAAAGCTTAGAAAAGTTAATCTCCTTTTTTGCTTCTCCAACTGCATAAACTGGCAGGATTACTAGCCTATCTATCCCACTAAAACACTCTACAAATTCCTCTAAATTATCCAATATACGCGAATATTTATGGGGCTGCCAAATTCCACAAATCTGCTGATATTGAGTTAATTCTTGATATTTTTTTAGCGATTTTAAAGTGGCTTTAATTTCTGTTGGATGATGGGCATAATCATCAACAATTAGGCATTTGCCCTTACTTAAAATATCAAATCTCTTTTTGATTCCACAAAAATTTTGAATATTTTGACGAATTTGCTCCACTTCCATACATTCTAATGCCGCTAAAATTGCTAGGGCTGCATCAAGTGCGATATGTTCTCCAAGCCCATAAACTTCAAAAACTCCTAAATCTTTGCCACTATTTTTTAATCTAAAACGCGTTTTTGGTTCTCCATCTTTTAAGAAATATTCAATATTTTCAATATCTTTTGAAGGATAAAGCCTCACACACTCGCATTGAAGTGTTTTTAAAAATTCATCTTCAGCATTAATCACACGATATTTTGCTAACTCCAAAAAATCCCTATAGGCTTGATAAAACACTTCCAAATTATGCCCATAAGTCTCCATATGTTCAGGTTCAGCATTTGTTACAATCGCACAATAAGGATTGCACTCTAAAAAGCTTTTATCTGATTCATCAGCTTCAAACACCACCTTATTAGTCTTTAAAGCACGCGTGTTAGAGCCAAACTCCTTACTCTCTGCCCCAATTAATGCACTGCTCTCTTGCAAAATCGCACTCAAAATCGCTGTCGTAGTGCTTTTACCATGTGCTCCAGCAACCGCATAAACCTGCTTATCTTTTAAAATTAAACTCAAGGCTTCTTTGCGTGAAAGCACTGCAATACCCTTTTTTTTAGCTTCCATTACCTCAATATTATCAGGCTTAATAATTGCAGAGTGAATCACCAAGTCTTGGCAATTAATTGACTCTTTAGCGTGTGGAATGCAAATAGGAATCCCCATAGCTTTTAATTCCTTTGTTACACAGCCCTCGCACATATCTGATCCACTAACCTTCACACCTTGTGCGTGCAAGAATTTAGCTAAAGCTGAGATTCCAATACCGCCAATTCCAATAAAATGTATAGATTTTGGAATCTCTAAAGCCACTTTTTTATCCTCAAAAGCGCATCTTTAATAATCTCTTGATCATAAACCAAAGCCAATCTCACATATCCGCTCCCTGGATTTACACCATTTTCTCTTGACAAAAAACTCCCTGGCAACACTGCAATATTTTCTTTTTGCAATAAATTACGCGTAAATTCCAAATCATCACCCACAAAAAGCCATACATAAAAAGTTGTATTTGGGACTTCTACTCCCAAAATTTCTTTTGCAAGTTGCAAATTCTTTGCATATTGTTCTCTTGAATATAAAGTATGCTCATCATCACTCCACGCAGCTCTAGCGGCTTCTTGCAAAGGTAGCGGAGAAGCACAACCAACATAAGTGCGATATTGTGCATATTGCTTCAAAATTTGACTATCTCCGGCAATAAAGCCACTTCTAAGCCCTGGAGCACTAGAACGCTTAGAAATGGAATTTAAAGCTAAGATATTTTTAAAAGAATAGTTTCCTGCTGCATAACTTGCCTCTAAAATTGAAGCAGGTTTAGAATCCACATAAATCTCGCTATAGCATTCATCATTTAGCAGTAAAAAATCATATTCTAAAGCCCATTCTACCCACTTTTTTAATTCTTCCAAACTTAAAGTGCTACCTGTTGGATTGTTTGGTGAATTAAGAATAACCAAATCACATTCTTGCATTTCTTTAGCACTCAATTTTGGCTTAAAATCATTTTCTTTTGTGAGATTCATATGAATCACTTTTGCCCTTGAAGCAATTGCAGCACCCTCATAAATTTGATAAAAAGGATTAGGATATGCCATAACCTTATTTTTTTTACCAAAAAGATAGAATTGCGGAAAATTAAACAACACTTCTCTAGTTCCAAAAGTCGGTATCAGCGATTCTAAAGGCAAATCAATCCCAAACCTCCTTTGCACAAATCCAAGCAAAGCTTCTTTAAGCGATTCTTCTCCGCTAGTTTTTGGATATTTATTTAGCAAGGCAGCCTTTTGACTTAGGGTTTGACAAATAAACTCTGGAGTTTTAAACTGCGGCTCTCCAATAGTAAGCAAGATTCTACCTTCTTTTTGTGGAATATCCTTAATCAAGGCATTAAGTTTTTCAAATGGATAAGGTTGAAATTCCATAATTTATCTCCTTTTTGAGCGAGTTGGTTTGGAGTTTTTTTTACTTTTTGCAGAGGTTCTTCTGCCTTGATTCTTTGGACTTTCCTTTTCTTTAAAGTTTCTTTTATTAGAAGAATTTCGGGAAAGACGCGATCCTTTTTTCTCAGAGTGCTTTTTCTCATCACTTTGGAGTTGTTTTTGAAAACGATTCAAATCTTCTTTGTCTAATCCAATTTTATTGGGACCAACAATTTTATTTTCTTTTAGCACCATAGAAAGCAACTTGCATACTAATTGTGTTATATCTGCATTAGCACGAATTTGTTCATAAAATTTCAAAGCTTCATCGGTGATCTCGTGCTTCAAAATATTTTCTAAAAGATTAGAATCTTTTTTATTAATTGTGTCTTGTAAATCTGGAATCTCATAAAGCTCAATTTTTGCCTTTGTGTTTTCTTTGATTCTGCGTAACTCTTTAAACTCTAAAGGAGTAGCCAATGTAATAGCAACCCCCTTTTTACCTGCTCTTCCTGTCCTGCCTATGCGATGCACATATGATTCTGGATTGAGTGGAATATGAAAATTAAACACATGGCTTACTCCACTAATATCAAGCCCACGCGCTGCAATATCTGTAGCTACCAAAACATTAATGCTTGAATCTTTAAAAGCTTTAATCGATTTTTGTCTCTCTCTTTGCTCCATATCTCCATGCAAAGCTCCCGCCTTGTAACCACGATTCACAAGCCTTTCACAAAGCAAATCTGCTTCTTTTTTCATACGAGTAAAAATAATAGCTTTGCTTGGCATCTCACTATCAATCAAACGCACAATCGCATCTTCACGCTCTTGCTCATTGATAATGTAATATCGCTGCGAAATGTCTTGATTAGTCGTATCGCTTGGAGTAACCTTAATAAGTTTTGGATTGTGCAAAATTTTTTGAGCTAAATGTTTAATAGGAGTTGGCATTGTTGCTGAAAAAAGTAAAGTTTGGCGATCGCTTGAAAGGTAAGTAAAAATCTCTTCAATATCATCTAAAAAGCCCATATCTAGCATTTCATCTGATTCATCAAGCACCACTACTCTTGGATCAAAATCCTTTAAGCGTCCATTGCGTAAATGATCCAATAATCTCCCAGGAGTAGCAATCACAATTTGAGGTTTCTTTTCTAAAAGCTCAATTTGCCGACGGATAGGCTGCCCACCAAAAAGTGATACCGTGCGAACTTTGTTATATTTTCCAAGCTTAAAAACCTCATCCCCAATTTGCATTACAAGCTCCCTTGTAGGTGCAACAATCAAAACTTCAATACTGCCATCGTGTCTTAATTCATTAATCAAAGGCAAAGCAAAAGCCGCAGTCTTTCCTGTGCCTGTTTGTGCTTGTGCAATCACATCAAGTCCATCTAAAATCACAGGAATAACTTCTTTTTGAATGGGGCTTGGCTCCTTAAAACCCGCCTCATCAATCCCTTTTAAAACTTTACTTTTAAGCCCAAATTCGGCAAATCCACTGCTTATTTTTTTCATTTTTTCCATTTTTTACTTATCCATTTTAAAATAAATTATAACATAAAAGCCCACTCTACTTAGGCGATTTATGAGTTTGATACTGCAAAAAGTTGTGAATAGAGATTTGTATATTCTTTTTGCATTTTTTCTTTTAATTCCACAAACCAATCCTCACCTTCTGGCACAAAAGAAGGTAAATATTTCACCATAAAAGCCTCATTAGAAAAGTGCATCGCTCCTATATCTAAACATTTTCTTGTTCCACAAAAAACCACTGGTTGCACTTTAAGCCCAAAATGCTCTGTTAGCACTTTAGCTCCACTTTTAAAAGGCAAAAGTTTCTCACCCCCTAATGAGCGAGTGCCTTCTGGGAAAATACATAAAGTTCGCCCATTTTGCAATCTATCCTTAGCTTCTTTAAGCAAATGCACCATTTCTTTTTTACTTTCTCGATCAATCAAAATCATCTTAGGAGCTTTTAGGGCATGACCATACAAAAAGGGTTTTCCCAATTCTTTTTTAGCGATCCAACACAAATTATTAGGATGCATCGCTTCTAGATAAATCACATCCATAAAACTCTGATGATTCATCACTAAAATCCTTGCTTCCTTATCTATCTCTCCAAATACTTGTGCTTTTACCCCAAAGATTTGAATAAAAACTTTAGCTGTTATTGCCCGTATTTTCCTGTGAGATTTTTGAAAGCAATACATCAAGGCAATACAAAAAGGTATTACCACTGCAATATAAACTATCGCACTAAAAGCCCTAATTTTGGATACCATCTTTTCTCACCCATCCAATACGATCATCTTCAAGCAATATTTTGTAATAGCCGTGTTTATCTGAAAGAATCTTCACCTCCATAGGATTTTGTGTTGTTAAAATAATTGTTGAATTAAAAGTTGGCTGAATCCTAATTTCCACATTTGACTTTAAAGTCGCAGAAGTTTTAATAGACAACAAATACAATAAAACAACTAATACAATAGCCCCTAAAATTAAGAAAAGTTTTTTTCGGTAATACAAATATAATCCCAAAAAAACAATAATCAAGAAAATTGCAGCTAGGATTTTATAAATCTGCAAAGTATTTTTGGGTCTAATATCACTCTGTGTGCTAACACGATCATCTTGTGAAAAATTATCAATTTGTAATTCCACATATTTGGCACTTTGCACATTAAAATAATCAAAGGAAATTTTATCCAAGCTCTTAGGCACTACCGCATAATAAAAAATCTCTGATTCTTTATAATCCCCCTTTTTACTCTCAATTCCTTGCTGTGCATAAGTCTCCAAATGAAAGTCAAATAAATTTCCCATCGTGCTTTGTAGCTGAAAAACTGCTAAATTGCTTTGTGAATCATAACTTGTAATTTTAGTATCAATAATTTTAAGATCATCGGCAACCACTTGTGAATAATTACCTTTTCGCTCTAAAGCCACAGCTCTACTTGTGATGGATTCTGTGGATTCTCTCACTTTTCCTTCACTGGTTTGAATTGTAACTTCTATTTTGGGAATCGTAAAATTAGCCTGCTCAATCCTAAAATAAAAAGTATTCTTTAAGCTTGAATCTTGATTTAAAATCCAATTTTCCTCCGGATTTAATACGCTCACACTCGAATCTTTAGTGATAAAATCTGTAGTAATTGTGGAATATTCACCAAAAATTAAAAGCTTCACTTCAATAGGAATAATTTGCTTAACATACAAAACATTTTGAAGCGGACTAACAAAGCTTAAATAAACATTTTTAGGCTTTAAGGCACTTTGATAATTTTCTTGAATAGAATTTGGGGCTTGATTAGAATCGCTATTTTGTAAAGTGGCTAAATCTTCTTGTGGCAGTGATTTTTCAAAGGGATCTTTTAAGTCTTTTTCTTGCACTAAGGGGATTTGATTTTTTTCAATTGGGGCTGGAGTAGCAGGCAAAAAATTTTGAGGGGAATTTTGATTTTGCGTGCGTTGATTATAAGTGTTTGAATCTTGTGGAAACATAGAAGTTTCCTGTGCAAAAAGCCCAACAATACAAAAGAAAAAAAGTAAAAATCTCATAGAATCTCTAAAAAACCTTCTAGCATTTTTAGCCCTACATCTCCACCCAAAATTTTCTCTACGCATCGTTCTGGGTGGGGCATTAGTCCAAAAACATTTTTTTGTTCATTACAGATTCCTGCAATATTTCTCACTGAACCATTATGATAGCCAACATATTCTAATAAAATTTGTTCTTTTTGCTCCAATATTCTTAAACCTGCTTCATCAATATAATAATTCCCATCAGCATTAGCAATAGGCACTTGCAATAAATCCTCTTTATTAAAATTCTTCAAGAATGTATTGTTATTATTCACAACCCTTAAACAGACTTCTTTGGAAGCAAAATGTAAATTTTCATTGCGTTTCATTGCCCCAGGCAATAATCCACTCTCAAGGAGTATCTGAAATCCATTGCAGATTCCAAGCACATAGCCACCTTTTTTGGCAAACTCCACCACGGCTTTCATAATAGGCGCAAACCTTGCAATTGCACCACTTCGCAGATAATCACCATAACTAAATCCACCAGGTATCACAACAAGCTTGGTTCCACTAGGCAAATTAGTTTCTTGATGCCAAACTATTTGCGTTGGCACTTTTAATAAAGAAAAGGCATACTGCATATCATATTCGCAATTTGTTCCTAAAAATTGTAAGATAGCAACACTCATTGGATCTCTTTGTTTATATTTTAATTTTGTAGTCTTCTATCACTACATTTGCAAGGAGCGATTCACACATTGCTTCTATTTCTTTGCGAATCTTTTCTTTGTCTTCTCCTTCGATTTCTAAAGTAATCACCTTCCCTACATTTGCATTTTTGACATTGCTATATCCCAATGAAGATAAAGCGTGACAAATCGCCTTGCCTTGAGGATCAAGCACCCCTTCTTTTAATGACACAATCACTTCTGCTTTCATATTTTTACCTTAAGATAAGATTCGCTTTAAAACTTCTTCATATGCCATTTTGACATTCCCTAAATCTTGCCTAAATCGATCTTTGTCTAATTTTTCTTTTGTTTCTTTATCCCAAAAACGGCAAGAATCAGGAGTAATTTCATCAGCCAATAGGATATTCCCTTCATTATCCACGCCAAATTCAAGTTTAAAATCTACTAAAAGTAAATTTTTAGAATCAAAAAACTCACGCAAAATTTCATTAACTTCACGCCCTATTTTTCGCAAAGTCTCTAGCGATTCCACACTCTTAACGCAATTTAAAATCAAAGCGTGTTCATCATTAATAAGTGGATCACCTAATGCATCATCTTTGTAATAAAATTCCACAAGCACGAAAGGCAATTTTTCTCCCTCTTTGATTCCCAATCTTTTACTTAAAGATCCTGTAGCAATATTTCTTACTACCACTTCAATAGGAATAATCTGCACTTTTTTACAAAGCATTAAATTATCACTTAGAGTTTCCACATAGTGCGTTTTGATTCCATTTTTTTGAAGCAATTTAAAAATTTCTGTTGAAATCTTGCAATTCAAGCTTCCTTTCCCTTCTTCACTCCCTTTTTTTTCGGCATTAAAAGCTGTTAAATCATCTTTAAACTCTGCAATCACTAAATTAGCATCATTAGTTTTATAAAGCTTCTTTCCCTTACCTTCATACATCATTTCTTTTTGTTCTACTTGCACCTTTTCTCCTTTTATTTAACTACTTTAAAAACTTTAAGAGCATCGATAGCACTTTTTAACTGAATATCCGAAAGAATCGCCTCTTGCGTAAGGGTATTTTTATCCTCTTTCTTTTTGGCTTTATTTTCTTTGCCATCAACTTTTTGCAATTCACCTTCTAAATGCTTTTGCAAATTAGCTTCTTTAATACTAATACGATCGTTATCCACTGGGACAGCTCCTGGCCCTACTTCAACATCTGGTGTTACACCCACTGCTTGAATCGTTCTTCCACTTGGCAAATAATAGCGTGCAATAGTTAAACGCAAAGCTTCTTTTTCTTCTGTTGGTAAAATCACCTGCACACTCCCTTTTCCAAAAGTTGTTTCCCCTACAAGCACCCCGCGTTTATTGTCTTGAATTGCTCCTGCAACAATTTCACTAGCACTTGCGCTTCCATTATTAACCAACACCACTAAAGGCACTTTTGGATAAGGTGTTCTTTTATTGGCTCTATACACAATATCTTCATCTTCAATGCGTCCTTTTTGAGAAACAATCACACCATCTTCTAAGAATAAATCACTTAATTCCACAGCTTGATTTAAAAGCCCTCCAGGATTATTCCTTAAATCCAATACGATTCCATCAACTTTTTTAAACTTCTTAAGCTCCTCTTCCACTCTTTGGCTTACATTTTTATCAAAAGAAGTTACCCTAACATAAACATAATTGGTATTCTCAATCCCTCTTACATAAACGCTTTCTACTTTAATATTATCCCTTGTAATATCAAAAACCAATGGCTTTGGATTATTTTTTCTTACAATTGTAAGTTGCACTTTTGTATTGGGTTTTCCACGCATACGATTGACTGCCTCATCAATGCTCATATTCAAAGTGCTTTCATTATCAATTTTTAAGATAATATCTCCACTTTTTAAACCTGCTTTATCACCGGGAGTCCCTTCAATAGGGGCAATAATTGTTAAAGCGCCCTCTTTAAGTGCAATAGTAATTCCAATGCCACCAAATTCTCCATTAGTCTGAATCTTAAGTTCCTCAAACTTTTTTTCATTCAAATACGCAGAATGCGCATCAAGATTTGACAATAAGCCATCAATGGCTTTATCAACAATTTGCTCTAAAGTTAATTCATCAACATAGTATTGCTCCACCGTCCCAATCACTTTTCGGAGTTTGTTATAAGAATCTAAACGCGATTCTTCCCCCTTTTTTTCTTGAGCTAAGCTCACAGAAGATGATAAAAAAGATAAGACCATAGCGATCAAAAATGTCTGAAAAAGGCTTTTTGTTGTGATTTTCATATTTTACACCTAAAGATAATTTAAGATGAGATTCTAACGCAATCTCTCTAAAATAAAGTTTAGTTATTTTCCCTTGTTAATTCTAAGGATTTTTTCTTATGATACAAATGAATATAAAGCTGCAAAACTTCTAAACTAGCAGGAGTTACTCCACTTATCTCACTGGCTTCAAAAAGGCTTTTTGGAGTGAATTTTTTAAGCTTTTCTACCACTTCCAAGCTTAATCCTGGAATCGTATCAAAGCTAAAATCAGCTGGAATCTTGATGCTCAACATTTTATCCATATTATCAATAAGACTTTGTTGCTTTTGGATATAGTTTGCATATTTTGCTTCTACCAAAATTTCTTCCAAGGCACGATGTGAAAACTTCTCAAAAGGCGTTGGAATAATCTCTCCAATTTTCAAAAGCTTAGGTAAATCAAAGCTTCTACGCCCCACAATTGTTCTCCAAATTGTCTTATCACTAATTTTTTCTTCTTGAATAGAATCTAAAAATGTCAAAATCTCTTGCGTTGGTGTAAGTGCAGTAGAATCTAACCATTGCAAACCTTTTTGAATATCGCTTTTATCTTGCAATAAAGCCTGATATTCTTCTTCTTGCATTAAGCCTAACTTATAAGCTAATTCTCCAAGCCTAAAAATTGCATTTCCCTCACGCAAAAGCAATCGATATTCTGCCCTTGAACTAAACATTCTATAAGGCTCTTTGGTGCCTTTTGTTACCAAATCATCAATCATCACGCCAATGTAAGCTTCATTACGCTTTAGCGTGATTTCTTCTTTTCCTTGAACACTAAGACTAGCATTAATCCCAGCAAAAATACCTTGTGCCGCTGCCTCTTCATAACCTGTGGTGCCATTAATCTGCCCTGCACAATACAGATTCTTAATTTTTTTAGTCTCTAGCGTGTGCTTTAATTCTGTTGGATTGATATAATCATATTCAATAGCATAGCCATAACGCACAATTTCTGCATTTTCCAAACCTTCAATACTATGTATCATCTCTTCTTGCACATCAAAAGGCAAGGAAGTTGTCAAACCATTAATATAATATTCATTTGCCTCTAGTGTCTGTGGCTCTAAAAAAAGCTGATGGCGTTCTTTATCGCTAAAGCGATTCACCTTATCTTCAATGCTTGGGCAATAACGCGGTCCAATCCCTTCAATTTGTCCTATAAACATTGGTGCTCTATGAAAATTATTGCGGATAATTTCGTGAGTTTTGGCATTAGTATAAGTTACATAGCAAGGAAGTTGAGTGGGAGAAAACTCTTTATTGCCTAATTCTTTTTGAGTTTGTTTGCTAAAAAAGGGGGGTGGCATATCACCATAATGCTTCTCTAAAGCTTCAAAATTAATGCTACTTGCTTTGATTCTAGCACAAGTCCCAGTTTTTAGCCTTCCTACTTCAAGTCCTAATTCTCTCAAGCATTCTCCAAGCTCCATTGCGGGTGGTTCTCCTGCTCTGCCGTTATTAGAGATATTCTCGCCAATATGAATCTTTCCACGCAAAAAAGTCCCTGTGGTTAAAATCACTTTTTTGGCGTGATAGACTTTACCGATATTGGTTTTAACCCCCACTATGCAATTGTTTTCTAACAATAGCGATTCTGCAATTTGCTGTGAAACTTCAAGATTTTTGGTTTGATAACAAATTTCACGCGCAATAATTTTATATCTATCCATATCAATTTGCGCTCTAGTCCCACGCACTGCAGGACCTTTTGAAGCATTAAGAGTGCGGAATTGAATCCCGCTTTTATCGGTGATATAGCCCATTACTCCGCCTAATGCATCCACTTCCTTTACCAAATGCCCTTTTCCAAGCCCACCTACAGCAGGATTACAACTTGCTGCTCCAATTTGTTCTACAAGCATTGTCAAAAGCAAAGTCTTACAACCTCGCTTTGCTGAAACAATAGATGCCTCAATACCAGCGTGCCCACCACCAATTACAATCACATCATAAGTCATTTTACTCCTTAAAGAATCTCCATAATTATAACTAAAAATTAATTTATAAAATACCTTTCAATAACTTTCTCACATATTCAGCTATAAATTCATTTCCTCTAGCATTTGGGTGAATCCAATCCATAAACAAAGTTTCTATAGAATTTTTTGTCGCCTCATTACCATCATAAATCACAAAATCTCTTTGCATAGCTTTAAATTTTTCCAACATTTGTCGTTCTTGATTTGTTTCATCATATCCAATATTTTTAAAATCCCTTAAAGTTGTTCTGTAACATTCCTTCTCTTTTTCACTCCAATGCTGCTTGTAAGCCAATAAAGGAGTGATAATGGGGCAAAATATTCCTTTATTACTTACAACCATATCATAAAATTGCTTCAAACGCGTTTGAAGAGCCACCAAAATATCCTCTTTATTTGGAGAATTTTGATAAAAATCGCTTTTTAACAATTGATGTTTCAGAGGAAATATACTTTGACATTTTTCCTTAAATTCTTGTTCATAAAAAATACTGGAAAATATTGCATGGTTTTTTACAAGTAATTCACACCCAACCCCACCTTGAAAAATGTCTACTCCACCAAAAAATGTTATCACCACTTCAGGTTTCACAGCATAAAACAGAGTGGCATACAATAAAAACTGTTCATACAAAGTAAATCCAGAAAACCCACAATTTAATACCATTATTTTTATACAAGAATTACTAGAATTGTTGAGTTTTTTTTGAATTTTAAATACCAAAGCATCTTCTTGATGTTCCATATAACTTTCCCTCACCGTACTCGGACCAAATACCAAAACCACTTTAACACTTTTATCTCTTTGCTTTAGTGCTTCAAAGTCAATCTCATTCTTTAAGAAAAAATTTTTATCTGGAGAATTTAAATCAATAGGTAATGGAATTCCAAAATAATTAATAGTATTAGAATTCCTAATCCCAAGTTTAAAAATTTTTGCAAAAGTATTCAATCTTGGATATTTTTTATCTATTGCCAAACGATAAGCAACATCACTTTGTATATTTCTTTTCTTTAACTCTAAATAATGCCGTTTAATTGCTCCAAAATCAAAACTTCTATTCAATATTGCTTCTACAAAAGCTTGAGAATCTCTATATTTTTCCATAACAACTTTTAAAAATTTTGGATTATATCCATCAAGTGCGATAGGACAAATTAATCTCTCCTCAATAATTGCCCCCCCCCACGGATTTGATGGATAATAATTTATCTTTAATTTTTTGAATAATTTCTGTTTTCCCACTTATAGCAATCAAATAAGCGTCAAAAGCTTGCGAATCATATTGCAAACTCTCTTTTAATGTTTCATAGCTAATAAAACCTTCTCTTTCTAATAAATTTCCATCATCAATCACCTTACACGCACAACCCATAGTTTCACACAACTCCAAAGTTGCTTTTCCTGTCCAACCAAAGCCATATATTAAAATATTTTTTCTCAAAACCAATCCTCACCCAATAAAAAAGTATTCTATTATATCAAAAATATTAGCATAGTTAAAGAAACAAAAAACACCTTGAAGCTATAATTCTATTTTTAAAAGGAATACAAAATGGAATTTGAAATAAGCACTCTTATATTGCTCTTTTTTGCGGCATTTTTAGCAGGTTTTATTGATTCAATTGCTGGAGGGGGAGGAATGATTACTCTACCTGCACTTCTACTCTCTGGAGCTTCACCCTTAGAATCGCTTGCAACCAATAAACTTCAAAGCTCATTTGGAAGTTTCTCTGCGACAAGACATTTTTATAAAAAGGGCTATTTAAACTTAAAAAAATGCCTTCCCTTTGCCATTTTAGTCTTTATTTTTTCAAGTCTAGGAACTATCTCTGTGCAGTTTATTAACATCGATTTTCTCTCCAAATTCTTGCCTTTTTTGATTATGATTTTTGGCTTTTACTTTCTCTTTTCGCCAAAAATTAGCGAAGATCAAAGAGCCACACATTTTCACAAAGCCTATCTTTTTTTAGCTCTTGCAGGAATAGGATTTTATGATGGATTTTTTGGTCCAGGCACGGGATCGTTTTTAATGTTAGCCCTTATCGCCCTAGGAGGACTTGGGATTACTAATGCCCTAGCTGAAGCAAAACTCTATAATTTCTCAACCAACCTTGCCTCTTTAATCTTTTTTGCCATTGGCGGAAATATGCTCTTTGGAATCGGGCTTGTTATGGCAGTGGGGCAGTTTATCGGAGCGAATCTTGGCTCAAGGGCAGCCATCAAATATGGAATCAAAATCATCAAGCCCCTTATTGTTATTGTATCTTTTTCTATGGCAGCTAAGCTACTTTATGACCAATTCTAAAGCCTTTTATCACCCTTTTAAGCCAATTATTTTCCAAGATTCTAAGGTTTTGATTCTTGGATCTTTTCCTTCTATCACCTCTAGGCAAGAATCTTTTTATTACGCACACAAACAAAATCGTTTTTGGAAAATCCTAGAAAACTTATTTGATTTTCCCCTTCAAAATAAACCCAAAGAAGACAAAGTGGCTTTTCTCAGAATCCACCATATTGCACTCTTTGATATTGCAAAAATCTGCCATATCCGAAACTCTAGCGATAGCACCTTAAAAATGCTCCAGCCAAACCCCATTCATCAACTCATTTTAAATACACAAATACAAGCCATTTTTACCAATGGGCAAAAGGCTTCTCAACTCTATTGCCAATTTTTCTGCCTCCCCCATTCTTGCCATTTTATCCCGCTCCCACACATTGCCTTGCCCTCAAGTAGCCCCACTAATGCAAAATACACCCTCCCCTTACTCCTAAAAGAATGGAGCAAGATTCTCCCCTATCTTACAAACTAAATCTAGCCCAAATTTTAAAGCCTATATGACTTTACAAGCTATGCTTTTATTGCTACAATTTCCAAAATTTTACAAAAAGGCTCTCTTTTGGAATTAATCATTACCGAACTTTTAACCTATCATTTATGGCTTTGTTTGCCTTTATTTTTATTCCCCATTATCAATCTTTACGCTCTTTTTTTCTATCCCTCACACACCAAAAAGCTAAAAATCCTTGCAATCACCGCTCCTGCGTATTACCTATTTTTAAGTGCAAGTCTTTTTAGCGGACTTGTTATTTGGGCGACCCTTGGATTTATCCTAACCCCCAAAATCCTTGTTATGACGGCTTTATGGCTAGTTGTTTTTGTCGCCGAAATCAAACGCCACAAAAAGCAAAAAATAACTAGAGTAGAATCTAACCCCGCTATTAGAGAATCCTTTTTTAAATGGGCAAGGCTAAAATATCTTTTTGATTTTTGTGCTTTTGGATTTATTTTTATTCTTTGGAGTTAAAATGCAATTTATTATCCACAAAGATGCCGGCAATGAATCCTTGATATTAGATGGGGAGGCTTATCATCATCTCTTTCACTCAAGACGCACTAAAAAAACAGAATCATTGCAACTACGAAATCTTAGGGATTATTATTGCTACACTTACAGCATTGCTGATCTGAGCAAAAAATATGCCACCCTAAGGCTAGAATCTAAGCTTGAAACACCGTCTCAAAATCCATCCAAAGGACATCTAATCTGGGCAATGATTGATCCCAAAATTATCGAAAAAACACTGCCTTTTCTTAATGAACTTAATATTTATAAAATTAGCTTTTTTTATGCACAATATTCACAAAAAAATTTCAAGTTAAACTTAGAGCGGATTCAAAAGATTCTAGAAAATTCTTGTATGCAATGCGGTCGAATCACACTCTTAGAAATTGAAATGCTAGAAAACCTACAAGAAGTTTTAGAAAAATATCCTAATACTGGGGTTTTGGACTTTGGCGGAAAGGCACTAGAGAGTAGCCTAGAAATTCCCATTTTGGTTGGTGCTGAAGGTGGCTTTAGCCCACAAGAAAGAGAGCTTCTAAAGAGTAATCCCAAATACACCGCTATCCACTCCAACATTCTACGCAGCGAAACCGCCACCATTTATGCAATGTCAAAGATTCTTTGATATTACTAACACGCTTTTTAGGCAATTGTATTTTATTCATAACATAGAATCAATTATGTTTGGGCATAGAAATTCTTTTTTACCTTGGAGCCTTCAAAATAAAATGCTCTTTGGGTGATGAAATCTACTTTCTCTCCTCCTTCAACCTCCTCACCTCAAACCACAACTTAACATACCCACCCTTATACCAGGTTTTATCAGCTTTTATAAAAGCTTCTCCTAGTTTATAAGTAAAACATTCTTTTTCTTTTAAGGATTCTTTGTAATCAGGATAAGATTCTAAATTAGGGAGTTTAAGATTAGGATTCTTTTTAATAGCTTCTTGGTATTGTTGTTGCTCTTGTTTGTGTTTATCTTTGATATAAGATAAAACATAAGGCATTCTAATATAGCCTAATAAAGATTTAGAATTTTCTATCATAGCTTGTCCTAGTTTATATGATAGATGATTGTGGATTCTAGATTTGGCAGTAGTGAGAGTATTAAGATAAGATAGTTTTCCTTTAAAGTTAGAAGTATTTTGAATAAAATGAGAAGTATTTGGATTAGAAGATAGAATCTTATTTGCAGATTCTAATTGTTTATTTTTTAACTCTAATTCTTTTTTAGTAGAATCTAATTGATTCTTAGTTTGAATTAATTCTTGATTCTTTAATTCTAATTCTTTTAAAACATTAGATTTATATCCTAACTCTTTTTCAAGTTGTTTGGTGTGTAATTGTTTATTGATTAAGTCTTGTTTAGCTTCTTGAATTTGTATTTGTTTTAATAGATTATCTTGCTCTAAATTCTTTATTTCTAAAGTTTGTTTTTTAATAGGGAGAGAGATGAGTTCTTTGGTTTTAGAATCTAATTGCTGTTTAGTGAAATCTAATTCTTTTTTAGTAGAATTGAGTTGAATTTTAGCGGAATCTAATTGATTCTTAGTTTGGGTGAGTTCTTTGGTTTTAGAAGTTAGCTCTTGATTCTTAGTTTGGATGATTTGATCTTTTTCTTGAAGTTGGGTTTGGAGGGGGCCAAGTTTAATCGGATCTTGTCTTTTATTATAATCCTCTATAAATTTTTTACATTCAATTAAAAAATCTAACAAGTAAGAAAAATCATATTTGCTTGATAGTTTAAAATTCTCATCATAGTCAATTTCATGATTTTCTAAACATTTATTATCCTTAATTAGCAAAAGTGCAATCAAGCCCAAATTTGCATCTTCTGCAGCACATTTATTAAAAATAGATTGTGATTTCTCTATTGTTTCATCAAACATCCGCTCTAAAAAAGTTTCATTATCAATAATAAAGTATTTTGAGTTAATTGGGGTAACATAATTATATCTTATTGTATGTACTAAAGCTTTTTTGCTTTTATTTTTTAAAATAAAGGTTGTAAAAAGTTTTCCTTGAACAAAATTATATACAGCTCCATTAAATGTATGAATACCAATCAATGTATAACCTTCATATTTAGAGGGTATTTTTACTTCTTGCCCATTTTGCAATACATAAATACTTTCATAATGAGTATAAGTGTGCACTTTTTTAATCGCATCCTCATTTACAAACTCCACAAAAGAAACAATCTTAAAATCAGCATCATCAATTACATTGCTCAGTTGTTTTGGGTATTGCAATTTTTCATATTCCCTAATAATCCTTTTAGATATTCCACTCATAAAAGAATAAAAAGGATGCCGAAAATCATAATAACCTGCGTAAAAATCAAAAATTCCTTTTTCTTTGCAATATCTTACCGTATCAATCAAATTAAAACCATATGTTTCACATTGCACATGATGAAATTTTTCAAGCTCATTAAGATATGAATGGAGCCAAATACATACAACAATCTTTTTATTAAACTTCCATAATTTTTTGTATAAAATTTTATATAAAGGAATCCAATCTCTATTATTACTTTGACCGCCAATTCCCAAAACTATTAAATCTGAATTATGAAATGTATCTTGATTTTCTACTCTTTCTATATGATATAAAACAGAATGGATAGCATTCCAAGATTCTGAATAAGATACAACCTTTGCTCCACTTTCCCTTAATCCTCCAACAAAACCACGAGTAGGATATAAATCACAATTTCCTATACAAACAACATTAAGATTTTCAGACATTTGCATAACCTTATTGATTTTTAATACTTTCTATCATTGCACTAATACTTTGAAAATTTCTCAAATTTTCTGGAGTAATATAATCAAAATCAATAAATACGCCATAATGAGTTTCTATTTCCTGCATAAGACTCATAATCTCCATACTATCTATGATGCCATCCTCAACTAAATTATCCATCGTTTCATTTATGTCACTTCTTCCTACTTTTTTCAAAAAATTGTTTAATTTCTTTCATTTTTTCTCCTTTTTTAAAATTAAAATTACAATATGTTTTTCTAAAATTAGTTCTATTCTATCATCATTAAAATTAAATTTTAAGATTCTTAAAATATCATCCGATAATTTTACTTTTGCCCTTGCAAAACCACAATCCATAGAACGCATAAATCTAATAATTTTATTATATTCCCATAGCAGGTCTAAAAAACCATCATTTGGAAGTTTTGAAGCAAAATGATATTTGGTTTCTTCCTCTTTTTGTTGCATAACTTTATTCTCTAGTAATTTCATTAAACATTCCTCTAGAGTTTCAATCGCCAACAGATGCTGCTTCTGCAAAAGCTCCATAGCCATCATTTCACCTATCTCTATCTCTTTTTGAACTATGATAGCCCCAGTATCTACGCCACAATCGACTTGATGCCAAGTAACTCCTGTTTTTTTATCACCTTCCCATATAGCCCAAATATGAGCATTGCTACCCCTATGTTTTGGCAATAGTGCATTATGATAATTAATTATAGTATTATTCTTAACACATTCTTCTTTGAAAATATAAAAATTATTAGCACTAATAATAAGAGAGTTTTTCACATTCTTAAACAACAGATCTAAATTGCTTTTTTCAGCACTATTCCCAAACAAAAACAATAATTCCCCTTTTGTCTCAAAAAACTGCTCTGCAATCCTTAAACACTCTCTAGCAACATTACCTCTTCCTATAACTATGAGTTTGCTAAATGGAAATTTCATTCAAAACTTTCCTGTCAATTTTTCCATTTTGATTAAGTTTGAATTTATCAAGTTTTACAATTTTTTTTGGAATCATATAGGCAGGCAATTTATCTTTTAAAAAAACTTTTAAATCAATCTCTTCCTCACTTTCATAAAAGCATACAATCTCTTCTTTAAAGATACAAACACTATTTCTGATCTTTTGATGGGAATTAATCACACTTTCTATCTCTCCAAGCTCAATGCGATGCCCCATGTATTTAATTTGATTATCCACACGCCCATAGCATAAAAGCTCACCAAATTCATTATAAGCGACTACATCTCCTGTTTTGTAAAGCAAGTCCAAATAATGATTGTGCAAAGGATTTTGTATAAAAGCTTTTTGGGTTTTTTCTTTATCGTTATAATAACCCAATGACAAACAAGTCCCCCTTACATAAAGCTCACCTTTTATGCCTATTTGTTTAGGAGTTATCAAATTCATATTTTCATCAAAAACTAAAAGTTGTGTATTGTTACAAGCCTTACCTATAGGCAAAAGCTCTTCATCTTTAAATTCACGATCTACTATGTAAAAAGAACAATCAACAGTAATTTCAGTAGGACCATAGAGATTAGCAAAAAACGCGTTAGATAAATATTTGCGCCAAATATTTAATTGTTTATTAGGCATGATTTCACCGGCAAAAAGAATTCTTTTTAAGCAATTTAATGGATATTTTTGCAATCCCTTTTCATTGGCAAAATAGACCAACACTGAAGGCACCCAAAATATAGTGCTTACTTTTTCTTTTTCTAGGCATTCTAAAATTTTATTTGGAAAAGCAAAAAGATGATTAGGCAAAAGATGCAAGGTTGCACTTGATTTTATGCTTGAAAAAATATCTAAAACACTATTATCAAAATAAAATGGTGCTTGATTGGCCAAAATTTCATTTTCATCAAATTTAAAAGTTTCGCACACCCAAGAAGTGTAATCAATCACACTTTTATGTGCTATACTTACTCCTTTTGGGATTCCTGTGCTTCCGCTAGTAAAAAGAACATAGAGCAAATTTGTATCGATATGCTTTTCTTTGGCGACTTGGATTAGACACTCATCTATATCAAAACCTTCAAAATCTTCTGTGTATAGTGTAGGCAAGGCTAAATCGAATTTCAATTCTTTTGAAGTGATAAAAAGTCTAGGTTTTAGGATTTCTATGACTTTTTCTACTCTTTCTTTTGGGCTTTTTTCATCTAAGAGTGTATAGAAATTCCCACTCAATGCCACCCCAAAAAATGAAATCAAACAATCAATTCCCTTAGGCAATATTATTAAAACTGGACTTTGAATAGGATTCTCATTTCCTAGACTTCTTAAGATTTCACTAGCTACCTTTTTAGAGAAAGTATCAAAATTCCTATAAGTGATTTCCTTTCTTTCCTTAGCAAAAGGCTCAACAAAAGCAGTTTTCTCGCTAAAACAAGTAAGACTTTCTTCTAAAAAATCATAAACATGAGTATTGTAATGACTCTGCCCCCCCCCACCGAGCTTATCTTAGTTTCTATCATATTTCAATCCTTTTATTCCCAAAAATTTTCTCTAATGATACCAAAAAAAACTAAAAACCCTTTACACACACGATAGAAAGTGATAAAATCACTAGAATCTAAATAAGAAGCAATAGCTATAAATTAGGAAATGCAATGGAATCAAAAAGCAAAAAAGCCTTCACAATGCTTGAGCTAGTATTTATTCTAGTTATTTTAGGTATTTTAGCCGCCATTGCTATTCCAAAAATCTCTGCTAGTCGCGATGATGCCAAACTTGTCGCACTAAAAAGCGATATAAGCACCCTAAAAAGCTCTTTTCCTGCCTATTTTCTCTCACAAGGACAAGGCACTTTTAGCGATGCTATCACTTTGAGCGAATCCAATTGGAATCTAGGAGATTATACGATTTCTACAAAACTTGAATCATCTAGAGGAGGATCTTGCATCAGTGCAGAATTACTCAGCGATTCAAATGGCACACAAGCTAACACACCTAATCAAGTGCGTTTTTTGAAAATCTCTACCACTGAAACTCCAGATACAAATGGAGACACTTGCCAAAAACTGCTCTATCAAATCAATCTTACTTCAGCAAACCCACTTACAATACCGCTTCTAAGCAATTCTATTGTATTTTAATAAACCTTTTTCAAATCACAAAGCTTTCACACTTTTAGAAGTTTTGTTAGTTTTACTTTTGCTTGGGATCTTGCTTAGCTTTGGAATCCCAAAGTTTTTTAATTATCAGCAAAGTGCCTGTGATAAAAAACTGCAAATTCAAGTTCTTAATTTCAAAATTGCACTAAGAAATCATATCAAAGCCCAAAACAATTCCGCCCAAAACCTTGACTTATCCAAACTTTATAAAAACTTAGATATGCAACCTAGTCGTTGCTATTTCAAAATACAAAACAATGGTTTTATCGGAATTAACTCTGATAAATCTGTGTCTTTTGTGCTTAAAAATGGAATCTTAGAGTGCGAAAACACTAAAAGCTCCACTTTGCACAATGGAGAATCATATTGTGATATTTTCTAGCTAAAAGGTGCAAAAGTGAGCTTCTTTACTGAAAGCTACTTAACCGACTTGAAAGCTTGCTAGATCCATCAAGAACGCTAATAGAAATGGCATTCACCTCACTTGAAAGGGTTTTAATGTGTTGCGAAATATCGCTAACTGCTCCTAATTTTTTATCCAAAATTGCCATTTTATCTTTTGCTTCAATATTTTTTTCTGCCATATTTTGCGTTGATTCAACACCCATTCTTAAACGCTCCATTGTATCAACCACTTCGCCTTGCAACTCTTGTGCTACTTCATTGGTTTTACTCATTGAGCGATGCACCACATCCATTCCTTCAATATTTTCTTGAATCTGTTGTGTGATCAAAGAAACAGTAGCATTAATCTCTAATAGCGATTTAGTTGTCTTTTCTGCGAGTTTTCTTACCTCATCAGCGACAACTGCAAAACCTCTTCCGTGTTCCCCTGCTCTAGCTGCTTCAATCGCTGCATTTAGCGAGAGAAGATTGGTTTGATCTGCAATTTCTTTAATACTCTCTGTAATCCCTGTAATGCTATCAGCACTCTTTGAGAGATTGTCCATATTTTCTATAATAATGCTTTCTTGTTCATTACTTTGGGTAATTAATTCTGCCAATTCCTTCAATGTCCCTTCAGCCTTTAGCATTACACTTTGCATTTTATTCATATCTTCAATTGTGTTTTCAGCCAAAACACTATTTTGTTGGATATGACTATCTAAAGCCTCTCCTATCTTTCTTAAATCTATAATTTGTTCATTTTGAGCATCAGAATTTTGCTGCAAAACCGCCGCGTTTTCTTGTAGTTTTTGAGAATTATGAAGACTTGATTTGGCATTTTCCATTGCCTCTAAAATCGATTTTTCAACCACAGAAATAAAGGTATTGATATAATTAGCACTTTGAGAGAGCTCACTTTTTTGATCGATTACCAAACGAGATTTCAAATTGGCTTCTTTGGAAGCAAGATTCTTAGTTAATTTTTCTAAAAGCGAAATAGGGATAATCACTTTTTTAAGCGTTAAGAAAATAAAGAATAAAACTAACAACAAAGTTGCACCAAACACACCACAAGCAATATAAAGTCTATTTTGGCTTTCTTTTTTAAGACGCTCTTTTACCATTGCATTCACCAAAGCAATCTCTTTTTGCAAGGCTTGTTCTTGATAGATTGTAGAATTTTGCTGCATTAAAGAAGCTTGAGCTAACATCATTTTGTAATGTTTAATAAAAAGTTGAATATTTTGCTCATTAAGGTTTGAAAAGCTCTCTAATTGCTTAATGATGCTATTTAGATTCTTAAGATTCTCACTTTCTAAAATATTTTCTGTTGCAAGTTTTGCTAGGATGACATTAGTAAGCTTAAGGACTTGAGAATAAGCAGGATTATTTTCTGTAAGCTTAGCAATTTCTTGATGAAGCACATACAAAAAAGTTTTGGAATTAAAAGCAATCGAATTAGCTCGCTTAAATCTATCAAGCTGATTTTGCTTAGCGTTAAAAATCTCTTGTATTTTACTAATTTCAATCCCTTGAGACTTCAAAAACTCTAATTCTTTGGCAAAACTATTGGAATCTCTAACACTTGAATCATAATTAATAAAGTTAAATTGATTTTTGAAAACCGAATCAATTCTTAAATCATAGCTTTCTAGCTTCTTAAGAGAATCTGCAATTTGAGAGTTTTTCTCTTCACTTACATAGTTATTAAAAATAAAAAACAACAAAAGTAGCATAAAAATAAGGACAAATACAGATAATCCGATGAATTGATAAAGAAAAAGAGAGGTTTTTTTATTGGAGTTTGTCATTATATTCTCCTGTAAGGCTTTCTAAAAATGAAACAATGTCCATTACCACTTCATTATCTAAAAATTTTCCAAGTTGGTAAAATGCCATTAACTGCACGGCAACTTCCAATGTTTCTACACTTCCATCATGAAAATAAGGGGCGGTTTTGGCAATATTTCGTAAAGAAGGCACTTTAAAGACTAATTTATCATTTTCATCTTGGGTTACATTATAACGCCCTAAATTGCCATTAGGTCCGCTACCATTATAAGGCTCAAAGATTCCGATTTTTTGATACATATTGCCACCCACATTTTGTCCTTGATGACATGAAATACAACCATTGCTTTTAAAAGCTTCAAAACCTCTCTTGGCAGCTGGAGTGATAGCATTTTCATCTCCCTTTAACCATTTATCAAAAGGCGAATTAGGCGTCAGTAGAGTTTTCTCAAATTCAGCAATAGCATCAGTGATTGTCAAAAATGTAATCCCCTCTTCGTACAATTCTCCAAAACTCTTCACATACTCTGGATTGTCTTTAACAGCAGCAACTACTGCATCTTCTGTCATTCCGTGTTCCACTGGATTAAGCAAAGGACCTGCTGCTTGTTCTTGTAAATCCTTAGCCCTACCATCCCAAAACTGCACAAAATTAAAAACAGAATTAAAACTTGTAGGAGAATTTGTCGCTCCATTAGTAGCACCACCAACTCCTAAAGACAAACGCAAATTATCAACACCATAATTTTCTAAAGGATGACAAGAATTACAAGAAATTGTTTTGTCTTTTGAAAGATTTGCATCTAAATACAATTTTTTACCAAGTCTCGCTTTTTGTTCATCAAAAGGTATAGAATCAGGGATAGGCTCAACACCAACTTCCGCAAATTCGACCGCTTGGAGACTGACAAAAATGAGCAAAAATAACCAAATAGCCCGCATTTGAATTCCTTCAATCAATAATCAAAATGAAGGCTAAATTATATCTTATTTATGATTAATAAAATATTATATGAATTATCTATTTTAGTTATTCGCCATTAAAACTAAGAATCGCTGATCCCCAAGTTAATCCACCACCAAAGGCATCAAGGAGCAACCTAGAACCTTTCTTTAATGCCCCTGCTTCATAATAATCATTCATTGCCATAGGAATCGAAGCAGCCGAAGTGTTGCCATATTTTTGCACACTTTGAGCTACTTTTTCAATCGGAAATCCCAAACTCTCTCCCACTGCTGAAATAATCCGTAAATTAGCTTGATGAGGAATGAAAAAATCAATATCATCTTTTGTTAGATGATTATTTTTCATAATTTCAATCACATCATTAGTGAGTGTTTTCACGGCTATTTTAAAGGTTTCATTGCCTTTCATTTTGATAAACTGCAACCGATCTTCAAGCATTTTAGCATTCGCCGGATTCCTGCTCCCACAACCAGGCGTCATCAAAAACTCCTGATAGCCACCATTAGAAGCCACTCTCACATCTAAAATAGCTTGGCTTGGATCTTCACTACTTCCAATCACAGCAGCTCCCGCACCATCTCCAAAAAGCACACAAGTGCTTCTATCTTCCATATCAATAATGCTTGATAACTTCTCTGCACCAATAATAAGGATATTTTTACAAGCCCTAGATTCAATAAATGATTTTGCAAGATACAAAAGATAAATAAAACCACTACACGCCGCTGAAATATCAAAAGCAGGTTTATTAATAATCCCAAGATTATTAGCCACCACACAAGCCGTTGAAGGCATACAAAGAAAATCTGGAGAGATAGTTGCTACAATCACCATATCAATTTCATTAGGAGTAAGCTTTGCCCTTTTTATAGCAAGTTGTGCTGCTTTAGTTGCTAAATCGCTTGTCGCTTCAGTAGAATCAGCAAACCTTCGCTCTTTGATACCTGTTCTTTTTTGTATCCATTCATCGCTTGTATCAACGATTTTTGAAAGATCATCATTTGTTACAATTTTATTTGGCACATAAGCTCCAATGGAGTTTAAACTTGCATAGATTTTTTTCTCCATAGGATCTCCTAAAAATTATTTTGTTGGCATTTTGTGTAGTTGCAAAGCACTTAGTATCTTATCATTGATGCTATTTTCAATCGTAGAAATTGCTTGAAAAATTGCATTTTTCATTGCTTTGGCATTGCTTTTTCCATGGCAAATAATCACATTTCCATCAATACCAAGGAGCGGTGCTCCACCATACTCTGCATAGTCAATTTGCTTTTTTAGTTTCTTAAACACACCCCTCATAAACAATGCTCCAAAAGTCCCTATAAGAGAGCTTTTAATATATTGCTTCAAGAGATGAATGATTGAATCCGCAACACCTTCACTTGTTTTTAGGACAACATTTCCGACAAAACCATCGCATACAACCACTTCAACAGAAGAATCAAAAATATTATTACCCTCAATATTTCCAATAAAACTTGGATGATTCCTTAGTATTTCCATTGCTGCTTTTGTGTTTTCATTGCCTTTGCATTCTTCTTCGCCATTAGCAAGCAATCCGATTCGCACTTTGGGATATTTTAAAATCCATTTGGCATACTCATAACCCATAATGCCAAATTCAAAGAGATTCTCAGGCTTACAATCTACATTAGCCCCTGCATCGATAATTAAGCTTTTGTTTCCATCTATTCGTGGCATTAAAGTGCAAATTGCAGGGCGAGAAATACCTTTTAAGCGTCCAATCTTCAAAGTCGCCAAACTCATAGTTGCACCACTATGCCCAGCAGAAACCACCGCATCCACTTCTTTATTTTTGAGCATCTCCATAGCCAAATAAATCGAGCTATCTTTACGCTTAAGTGCTGCAGTAGCACCATCATCCATTGCAATAAAATCCTCACAATGAACAATTTGAACCTTATTCGCCATATCCACAGGAATCAAAGGATCAAGAATAGTCTTATTTCCAATAAGCACTAGAGAAAAATCTCTCTCCTTTAATGCCCACAAAGCACCTTCTACAAGTGGTGAAGCTCCAAAATCACCACCCATTGCATCAACAGCAATTTTCACAATACTTACCAAGGCTTGACTTTAGTCTTTATATTTTCCAGTAAATTTATTTACCCTATGAGGCATTTTCCAAGTGCCATCTTTATCTTTTATAGGCATTGCTAAAGCAATTTTATAATGCGTTCTTCTCTTTGCTGCTCTTGTTTTACTTACGCGTCTCTTTGGTACTGCCATTTTTTACTCCTTAAATTTTAGTTTTAATTAGTTTTAATATGATAATCACAGCGAATCATTTCCAATTCGCCCCTCAAAATTTCTTCTAAATCAACACTTCCATTCTCACACTCAACAACTTCTTCAAAATGCTCGTTATCTAAACTAACTTTTCCATTGCTAAGATAGAATGAAACTTCATTATCTAATACTTCTAAATATTCTTCCCCACTCAAATCGCATATCAATTCAATCTCTCCTTGCAATCTTGCATCAAGCTTGATAAAATCTCTATAACTCCTATCATAAGACAAGAAACCCTCAAACTTAACCGAATCTTGCTGTAGACAAAATGGAATCTTCTCTCCATTTTTGCAAACTTGAAATGCTCTTAAAAAAGGAATTTTAGAAGCCAATTAGCAAATTTCCCTTTCTGCAAAGAAAAATTTAATTTCTTTTTCCGCATTCTCTAAACTATCACTTCCATGCACTGCATTGGCATCAATGCTTTCAGCAAAATCTGCTCTTATTGTGCCTGCTGCTGCTTCTTTAGGGTTAGTAGCTCCCATTAATTCACGATTTTTTGCAACCGCATTCAATCCTTCCAATACCATTACAACAACTGGACCGCTCACCATAAAAGTAACTAAATCATTGAAAAAAGGGCGACTTTTGTGAATAGCATAAAATTCTTGTGCATCACTTTGGCTTAATTGGACTTTTTTCATTGCTGCAATTCTTAAGCCATTGCTTTCAAATCTATCAATAATTTTACCAATAACATTCTTTTTCACTGCATCTGGCTTAATAATGGATAATGTTTTCTCCATTTCCTTACTCCTATTTTTTACCAAAAATCTTGGAATTTATAAAATCAAAGTTATTATTATACAATAAAAAATTATATTTAACATTAAATGCATTATTTTAGAATCGTTTTGGAGGTTTGATTCCTAAAATACGCAATTCTCTATAAAATCTCTGCATACCAAAATTAGCCTTCTTATCAATTTTATAAGAAAGAACTTTTAGATATTCCAAAATCTGCTTTTTACTTACCCCTGTATTGCAAGAGGCTTCATCTAAGATATAATAAGGTATCTTAATGTGTTTTTTCTCAAAAGCTTGAATAACTTTCTTAAAAAAAGCTAGATCTTTTCTTACACATAATCTCCCAAAAACAAAAGGTAATCCCTGCTTAGAAACCCAATATTCCCCCATATCAATATAATCTTTTCTACCTTCCTTTTTTTGCTTTAAAACTTCCACTAACGCCCTATCTCCAATCAAAACACGCCCTTTTAAACCTAAAACTTTCAAAAGTGCATTAGAAGTTGCTGATTGATAATCACTCCCTTCTTCTTCTTTAAGACAAATGACGCTTAAGACTTTTTTCCTTGCAACAATCCCAATTCTTGAAGCAAAAAAATTGCTTTTTCGCAAAGCTGTGATAGAAGACACAAATCCTGCATCAATATAGCCAAATAGAAATTCTTTATTGAGTTTAGCTGGATAAGATTTTCGTTTTTTATAGCACAACATAAATTGAGAAGGTGTTGGATAGGCGCGTATAAAAACTTCAAAAGGCAAAAGATTTAAATAATCAATTTTCCCAAACCGCATAAATTCTCCTTACCAAATTAACAAATATTTTATATTCCTTATATTTTACATTATATCGCATTAATCTTCACCCCTCATTGCTACTTAATAAATAAGTAAAATTTTAAAAAAAATAATATAAAATAAATAAAAATATTTGGAATCAAGGATAAAGTATGAACCCCCTATTATTGAAGGCTATTCAAGATCTTCCACCGCTACCAAGCACCGTGACAGAATTACGCAATTATATTGATTCTAATGGTGCAAACTTAGAAGTCAAAAAAATTGCCACTATTATCCAGAAAGATCCACTTTTGGTTGGAGAATTATTGCGTCTTGCAAACTCCCCTTTTTATGGATTCTCACGACAAGTCTCTACCATTCAACAAGTTATTTCTCTATTAGGAATCAATAATATTAAAAATATTGTTTTGGCTAACTCTCTTAAATCTACTTTCACTATTGATGTTTCTCCTTATGGTTTAGACACTACAGATTTTCTTAATAACTGCTCTAAAGAAGTGGATTTTATCTCAAATTGGCTCAAAGAAGAGGATAAAGCCCTTGCAAATACGCTTGTGCCCTGTGCAATGCTATTAAGATTAGGGATGATTTTGCTTTCTAATATGCTTATTAAAGCCGATAAAGACAAAGAATTTTTAGCAGAAAATAAAGCCCATAATTTCCAAGATATTCACGAAGTAGAAAATCATTATTGCGGTGTTGATAGCATATCTTTTTTGGGATTTTTATTTGATTATTGGAAGTTTGATGAAGTCCTAATCCAAAGTATCGCTTATATTGATACTCCTCACGCTGCCACCAATGAAATCAAAAAAAACGCCTATGCTCTAGCTATTACTAACTGCCTTTTTGAACCTTATGCACCACTTAGCCACTTTAATTCTAGAAAGGCTATCGCACTTTTAAATGAAGCAAAGGCACAAAATATTGACTTTGATATGGGAAACTTTTTAGCTAATTTACCTAAAGAAGCCAAAGAAAACTTAGCTCAAGAATTAGGGAGTTAAAATTTAGTAGGATAAAAAAATCCCTAACTTTAATTAAGGTTAGGGATTGTATAAGATTAAAGTTTATCTGCGTTTTGAGAAAGATATTCTGCTACACCTTTAGCATCAGCTTTCATGCCTTTATCACCTTTATTCCAACCTGCTGGACAAACTTCACCATTTTCTTCAAAGAATGTTAGTGCATCGCACATTCTTAGCATTTCATCCATATTTCTACCAAGTGGAAGGTCATTGATTACAGCGTGGCGAACAACTTGATTTTTATCAATTAAGAAAGAACCTCTTAATGCAACTGCTTCATCAATTAAAACTTCATAATCTCTTGAAATTTGTTTTGTAATATCAGAAACCATAGGGAATTGAACATTTCCGATTCCACCTTGATTAACTGGAGTATTTTTCCATGCAAAATGAACAACATCAGAATCAATAGAAACACCAATTACATTAAAACCTTTTTCGGCAAAAGCTTTTACTCTGTGATCCATTGCAATGATTTCTGAAGGACAAACAAAAGTAAAATCTTTTGGCCAAAAGAAAACAACTGCACCATTTCTACCAAGATTTCTAGCAAGTTCGAAATCTTCTACAATTTGATTGTCTGCTAAAACTGCAGGTGCTTTGAAATTTGGAGCTTTTTTTGTTACTAACATTTTAAATCCTTTATAAAAAATAATTTGTTGATAAAAAATATCAATTAGAATAATACCAATACTAATATAAATTGAATATTAAATATTACTTGAATCTTTTTTATGTTTTTTAAGATTAACTTTGATAGAATAAAAAAAATTAAATACAAGGTGAATTTATGAAAAAAGAATTTCTCTTTACTTCTGAATCGGTTACCGAAGGGCATCCAGATAAAATGGCTGATCAAATTAGCGATGCGATTTTAGATTATATTATAGAACGCGATCCAAAGGCTAGAGTAGCTTGTGAAACTTTGCTTTCTAATGGTTATTGCGTGATTGCGGGAGAATTAAAAACTCACGCTTATGCTCCAATGCAAGACATTGCTAGACGCGTGATTCGAGAGATTGGCTATATTGATGCACGCTATGGATTTGACTACCGCAGCGCTGGAGTGCTTAATGGAATCGGAGAGCAAAGTCCGGATATTAATCAAGGCGTAGATAGAGAAGATGGCGAGATTGGAGCAGGGGATCAAGGCTTGATGTTTGGTTATGCTTGTCGCGAAACTGATGTTTTAATGCCACTTCCTATTTATCTTTCCCACAGAATCACAGAAAGACTAGCTGCACTTAGAAAAGATGGAACACTTCCTTTTTTGCGTCCTGATGGTAAATCTCAAGTTACAATCAAATATGTTAATGGAATCCCTGTAGGCATTGATACTATTGTTGTCTCAACTCAACATAGTCCAGAGACTTCTCAAGAAACACTTAGAAGTGCCGTTATTGAAGAAGTTATCAAAAAAGCTTTGCCCGAGCAATTTGCAACCGATAATATTCGCTACTTTATCAATCCAACTGGAAAATTTGTCATCGGTGGTCCTCAAGGTGATGCAGGGCTAACAGGGCGAAAAATCATTGTCGATACTTATGGTGGAAGTTGTCCGCATGGTGGGGGAGCTTTTAGTGGAAAAGATCCAAGCAAAGTCGATAGAAGTGGTGCCTATGCAATGCGATATGTTGCAAAAAATCTTGTAGCAAGTGGAATCTGCGATAAAGCCACCGTTCAAATTGCCTATGCTATTGGGGTAGTAGAGCCTGTATCAATTCTTGTTAATACTCACGGAACAGGAAAAGTAGAAGATTCCAAAATCGAAGAATGCGTCAAAACCCTTTTCCGCCTTACACCAAAAGGTATTATTGAATCTCTAGACTTACTCCGCCCTATCTATCAAAAAACTGCAAGTTATGGACACTTTGGTAGAGAATTACCTGAATTCACTTGGGAAAAAACTGACAAAGCAGAAGCTATTAAAGATTATTTCAATCTCAAATAAAAATTTAGGGAGAATCCAAGATTCTCTCTCATTTTATTCCTTGCATATCAAAATGCACTTCACAACAAATTATCAAATTTTATCCAACGCTCCTAACCCAAGATTCTTGCTTGATTCTTTCTAAAGTTTTTAATCATATGCAACATTCTAAAAGGAAATGAAATTAATTTACCTTTTTTGCGTTT
Source organism: Helicobacter canadensis MIT 98-5491 (assembly GCF_000162575.1). Taxonomy (NCBI): domain Bacteria; kingdom Pseudomonadati; phylum Campylobacterota; class Epsilonproteobacteria; order Campylobacterales; family Helicobacteraceae; genus Helicobacter; species Helicobacter canadensis. Next base: position 92,992 of record NZ_CM000776.2, on the reverse strand, counting down.
ATGATAAGCATTTAAAGCAACCCTTCCTATGTCTCTAGCTAAATTATAATCTTTTAGGGGAATTTCTTCTTGCTCTATTGAATCTTTATTTTTAATGAGAGAGTAAGTATAAAATGGAATTAGTGCAAATAAGCCTTTTTGATAATATCTTAGAAGCTTATATCCAACCAAACATTGAAAAGCTAGGGCACTATCTGCTTGTGGTTTAAGTTGTAATAATTTTTCTTTAAAAATAGGAGTTTGATCCACCATATCCCACCAATATTGATCTAAAAATTTATTGTGATAATCTAAATAAATCTTAGCGTTATTCCAAGGTTTAGTGTGTGTGAAATAGTGCAAGATTTTAGGATTTCGCAATGCACTATTAAAATCTTTTCTATAATAAGGAAGCTTGTCCCTGCCTTTTTCATCTTTACAAATCGCACGATAATAAACACAAACCATAAGATTCCATTCTATTCCAACCTTATGAGTTTTCCCAGATAAAACTATGTTTAATATATCTTGATCGTGGAAAGAGTAATGATAATTTTTTCCAATCTCAAAAGCCCTATCTTCTATATTTTCTTGTCTCCATAAATCCAAATCTACAAGCAACATTCCAGAATTAAAATAGCTTCCTGTAATATTTATGGGCTTATAAGCTTGATTTTTAGGCTTATAAATTTTTTGAGAATGATGCTCCATTACAACCCCGCAAATTTTACCTTGTAGATCCACTTCAAATAGCTCTCTTAAATCCCCCAAAACAATCATATCTACATCCAAATAAACACATCGTTTAATTGATAATGGCAAAGCACTGCCAATCTTTAAGCGATAATAAGCTAAATAATTTCCATTGAGTGTAGGCATAGAATATTCTCTAAAGAGTTGATCATCTAAAATATAAATGGTAAGTGTGCAAGGATAAATTTTGGAAAGCTCCGAGATAAGATTTTCTAGATTCTTTGTATTTTCTTGGCTAATAGAATCCATTAAAAGGTGAAAATTATAGCCCCCCCCCCCACTAGATTGAGTATTTTGAATAATTGAAGTGATTAGCACTGCTGCATAAGGCACATAATTTTCATTTAAATTAAGCACGACATTATACATTATTATCTCCCAAGTATTTTGCAAATATTTTGCAAGATTGTAGCATAAAATCAAATATCGACCAAATACAAATTACGATATTTTATAGTATTTGAATAATTTAATTTTATATTTATAAAAGAATAGATTCGTTTACAAAAGAAATTTTAGAAGTATGGTGCGCTGGGCGAGACTTGAACTCGCACGGGTCGCCCCGCCACCCCCTCAAGATGGTGTGTCTACCATTCCACCACCAGCGCAATAGAAGTTTAAGATTCTAGCCAAGACTAGAATCTTAAAAAAAGTTATTATAAACCTAGTATTCCTGCAAAAGGGTTAGCATAAAGAAGAATTAAAGCTACAACAAGTGTATAAATAACTTGTGCTTCAATCATCGCTAATGCAATAAACATTGTTGTCATAAGCTTACCGCCTACACCAGGATTTCTAGCCATACCAGAAATAGTTGCAGCTGCTGTGCTTCCCATACCGATAGCACCACCAAGCGCAGCAATACCTAATCCAATACCTGCAGCGATTGCAGAATAAGACAACAACATTTCACCAGCACCCTCAGCAGCAAATGCTACGCTAGCTAATGCAAAAAATGCTAAAAATAATTTTTTCATTGATTATCTCCTTGAAATTTCAAAGTCTGTTCGGATCTATCCCCTACTTATCACTTTGTAGGGTGTAATTATTATCATTTTTTGCTAAATTTTAAATAAAAGTAAGCCCACAATTAACAAAATTTTACAAATCTCTTATTTTTCTTAATTAACCACTAAGTGCAAAATACCTTCTCTATCAAGCTTAATCTCTACACCAACAAAGCCTTTAACTCTCTAATAGCATTTTCCAATCCCACAAAAATCGCTCTTGCAATGATACTCTGTCCAATATTTAACTCCACAATCTCTTGAATCTCCAAAATAGGCTTTAAATTCACATAATTTAATCCGTGTCCTGCTGCGACCCCCAAGCCCAATTCATTCGCTTTTTTTGCGCCTTTTTTAAGAGATTCCAAAGACTGCTCCCAAAGACCTAATAACTCTTTTTTAGGCAATTCTAATTCTTTGATACTATTTTTCATCTTAGGCAAATTTGAAAAAAGCATTAAGTGCAAATTCGCATAGCTCCCTGTGTGTAACTCTATCATCTCTGCCCCCACTTCCTTAGAGGCTTCAATTTGACTTGCTTCCGAATCAATAAAAAGCGAAACTTGTGTGCCAACTTCTTGAAAACTTTTTGTAATTTGCAAAATGCGTTCAAAATTCCCCACAACATTCAATCCACCCTCTGTCGTTACTTCCTCTCTATTTTCTGGAACAAGCGTGATTCTATGTGGAGCAATTTTTAAAAGAAATTCAATAATAGTGGGGTTAATTGATGATTCAATATTAATAGGTAAAAACGAAGATTGTGCTATCCGCAAAATGTCTTCATCGTGCATATGACGCCTATCTTCCCTTAAATGCATCGTGATTTGATCTGCCCCTGCTCTCTTTGCGATAAAAATCGCTTCCAAAGGATCTGGATCATTGATTTTTCGTGCTTCCCTTAAAGTAGCAATATGATCAATATTTACTCCAAGTAGCATTTTTACTCCTTTTTATGTCAAATTGATAGGATTTTAACTAAAATAACTTTAAAATTTATCACAAAGGTTTGCTATGGTAATGGTATTTGACTGCGAGACAATTCCTGATGTTACACTTATAAAGCAAGGCTTTAAAAAAGAGTTTGAAGCACTTAACTTTGATTTTTCTGATGAACTAGCCATTAGCAAAAAAGCAATGGAGATTCAAAAGGAAAATAGCGGAAGTGAATTTTTACCCATTTGCTACCACCAAGTCGTTTCTATTGCTGCCATTTTTTGCGATGAATATGGTAATTTTAAAAAAGTAGGAAATTTCAAAGCCATAGGCAACACCAAAGAAGAAAGAGAAAAATCACTCATACAAGCTTTTTTAGATTATTTAAATAAACACCAACCCAAACTAGTAAGCTTTAATGGGAGGGGATTTGATTTGCCAATGCTATTGCTTAGAGCGATGAAATATAAACTCCAAGCTAATGCGTATTTTGAAACAGATAACCTTCAATACAATAAAAACAAATGGGAAAATTATCGTCAAAGATATAGCGAAAAATTTCACACCGATTTGCTTGATGTATTGGGAAATTTTGGGAGTGTGCGTGGATTAAAGCTTGATGTGCTTGCAAACCTTATGGGTTTCCCTGGGAAATATGACATTCACGGCGATATGGTGCTAGAGCTTTATTATCAAGGAGAATATGAAAAAATTGATGAATATTGCCAAAGCGATGTCTTAAACACTTATGGCGTGTATTTGCACTATGAGCTTTTAAAGGGCAATTTAAATGTGGAGCAATATCAAGAAATCTTAAGTAATTGGAGGGAAAATCTCCCAAAAGACAAGTCTTATTCTTCAATCTTTTTTGATACAATCACACAACAAATTCACTCTTAAGCCAAAGGAGCTTTATGCTTTCAAAGGAAATTTTAGAATTTAGCGAAATGCGTTATGAAATAAGAGCCTATTTGTGCTTTTTATTGCAACGCAATATCAAAAACCATTTACCCCATATTGAACTTAATAAAATCATTGATGGTTTGCATAAAATTGGTAGTGAAGTTAGTATTTTTGAACTTTTATATGTCCTTGATTCAAGTGGAAATTTGGCAATAGATGGAATCAGCAATGATTCTTCCATAGAATGCAAAAAGGGTGAAAATCACAATGACAGAGCCTATTTTTATCGTGCCATCAAAGAAAAAAAATGTATCCTAACAGATCCCTACCCTTCCCTAGCAAGTGGGAATCTTGTAATCACTGCTTCTTATCCACTCTATAATGATAAAGGCAAACTAATGTATGTTGTCTGTCTTGATATACCCCTAGAAAAAACCTCTCTACTTTTAAAACCTATGCCACTTTTTGGTTTCTTTTCTCATTTTAAAAAGGGTGTTTATTTTATCATCACTTTAGCCTTATTTCTTGTTTGTGGATTATTGCTTGTAAAAGGTGGCATTAGTATGTGGGAAGCTCTAGAGAGATTTAATAGCCTAGATATTAAAGATATTTTTGAAGCCACGATTCTCATCACTCTTTCTTTGGCTATTTTTGATTTAGTCCGAGCAATCTTTGAAGAAGAAGTGCTTGGCAGGCAAAAATCTCAAGATTCTAAAATGGTGCATAAAACAATGACTCGCTTTTTAGGTTCTATTGTGATTGCTCTAGCCATTGAAGCCTTGATGCTAGTTTTTAAATTTACTATTATTGAGCCTGAAAAGCTTATCTATGCGGTGTATTTGATTGTTGGAGTAACATTGCTACTTGCAGGGCTTTCACTCTATGTAAAATTCACCGCTGGAGTTAAAAGGGATTAAAAATGCTTGGAATCATTAACTACAACAGCGGAAACCTAGCTAGTGTGCAAAATGCTATTTTAAAGCTAGGAGGAGAAGTTAGAATCGAATCTAACCCTGAAAAACTCAAAAGTTATGATAGGTTGATACTGCCTGGTGTTGGAGCCTTTGGTGAAGCTATGGAACATTTAGAAAAAAGTGGTATGAAAGAATCGATTTTAGAATTTGCAAAAAGCGGAAAACCTTTGCTTGGAATCTGCCTTGGGATGCAGCTTTTATTCCAAAAAAGTTATGAGTTTGGGGAGCATTTGGGGCTTGGTTTGATAGAGGGCGAGATTATAAAATTTGACAAAAAGCTACTCAAAGAAGATGAGAAGATTCCCCATATGGGGTGGAATCTTGTCCAAAAAACTAAAAATAGCCCACTCTTAAAAGATTTGGAAGAAACTTTTTATTTGTATTTTGTGCATAGTTATTACTTAGGTGATTTTAAAAATGCCATTGGAATAAGCCATTATGGTGTAGATTTCACAGCTTTAGTGCAAAAAGATAATCTTTTGGGGATTCAACCTCACCCAGAAAAATCTCACAATGTTGGTTTAAAAATTCTAGAAAATTTTCTCAAATTTTCTTGATCCAACCTTGTAAAATTAGAAATCAAAACCTAATCCCCGCCTCTAATTTACCATAAAAATCGCTACGGCTTTTAATATCACTCTGCAAAGAAAGATTAGTAAAAAATCCATTTTGATAAGATAATCCTGTTTTAACCTGCATACGCAAAGAACTCTTATCATTTAAAACATTTTGAGCATAAAAAGCAGAATTAGAATCGCCCTTAAAAGATGCATCACCTTTGAGTTCATCATTAAAAAAATAATAATATCCTCCTAGCAAAGCAAGGTTAAATACAGAATTATAAAAATTTGTATGATACTCTATTTTTGCTCCCACAAAACTTCCCAAAGAATAATAATCTTTGCTTTTTACCCTCAACGCAAGATTGGAATCTTGCTTTTCAGTAATATTTGGAGTATGAAGAATATTATATTCTATATAACCAAAAGGCAAAAAAGATAAAGCATCGCTTACAATAAAATCTTTACCAATTCCAACAAATGTGCTTGTAACTAATGTATTAAAATTAGCAGAAAAATTTTGCGTATAACTACCTACATTTATAGCACGATTTAATTCATTATTTTCATAGCCCACTCTCAAAGAGCCAAACAGATAAAAATTTTCCAAATCATATCGCGTTGTTACCCCTGCATATCCTCCCTTACTTTTCACATTACTCTCTAAGTCATTTTGAAATTCTAAATAACTTGAATTGGCAATAAAATGCAATCCCATATTCCAAGAATCATTAAAATTCTTAATAGCACTCGTATGGATTCCACCTCCATACCCTCTATAAGCACTAAAATCGCCATTTTCTTTTGTATAAGAATAGTTTCCAAATGGAATAACTTGCACTAACCATTCTAAACGATTAGAATCCTTTCTAAAATCATTTAAAAAATCTTGATTCAATCGCTGTTGAAAATCTAAAGAAGCTTTAGCTGTATTCACATAAGCCGTAGCATTCAAATTCTCTAGAGTTCTTGTAATGGCTTGTGTATCTCTAGTGAAATCTATTTCTTCAAACAAAACCGAAGTTGGATTAGTAGCTTCTGTTTTAAATGCCAAAGATTCTAAAGCATTCGCTAGAGTTTTATCTCCCTCGTTAGTTGCAAATTTCATATAATCCCTTGTAATCTCTATTGTATCACTAAGGTTATCAAAATGAAATTCTAAGGTATGAGAAAGATTTGTGGAATCATCATATGCAATTGTTGCAAATTTTCCTGAAATATTTGTCGTATTGCCAGAATTTGTATTAAATAAATTTTCTCTATCAAGCTGTAGCTTATCTCCATAAAACCCTTTTGCCATATAGAATTTTAAATTTCCATCTAAAGTTGCCGAATTTCCAAGCTGAATATTAAGTTTCCCTTGAGGGTTTATAGGTGCATTTAAAGTAGCATTGGCAGCATTTTCAAAATGATTTTTTATCTTTATTGAGGCATTTGAGTTTTCTAATTTCAAAGAAGCATTATTATACAAATCATACACCCAAGCATTATCCTTTAAAACAAGATCTCCATTAACCTTAACCTTAAAGCTATTATATCCATAAATTCCGCCTTCAAGCACAAAGGCATTGACTGGATTACTTTGCCTTGTTTGGAAATTTTCAAAATTCAAGGTTGTAAAGAATTGATTAGCATAACCTTGTAATAATTTAGAATTATTTGGATTCCAAAGCGAAATAATATCGCCCTTAATTGTGGCTCCCATTTGGATATTAATATTTTCTACAAAAGCATTATCTGCAATATAAATAGCTGCTAAATCCCCTTGTGTATAACTTTTATTGCCTAAATTAAGATTACTTACCAATGCACCATTTAACCTATAGGCTTCTAAAAAATCTTGAAATTCAATTTCTTCATAATTAGGATTAGCAAACATATAAGAACCCCTATATTCAGAATTATTTCCTAGTTCATTATCCCCAAAATCAATGTGAATTCCTATACCTTCTTTGCCCTCAGCAATAATTTCTCCATTATGATTTAGAGTGTGATTTTTACCATAAGCCACAAGCACTCCACTAGAGTAATCTCCTAACATATGAATTTTAGTGCCACTAGCAAGATTTAAAGTATTGTCACTACCATCTATTCGAATTCCACTTGCTGCAATTCCTCTAGATAAAATATTATGATTTTGCGTTATAACATTCTCTCTGCCATAAATATGCAATCCTACACCATAAGCACTAGGGTTATAAGAACCTAGCACCCAACCTTGTGCATCTCTATCATTAAATCCGTGGGTGCTATTCCATACAATTCCATTCTCATAAATGGAATCCCCAAAATATAACTTCCTATCAAAACGATAACCTAAATCTTGAAGCAAAGCAAGCTCTGCCTCCATAAAATAAAGATAGTTAGACCAACTTTGGTGACTCATTAATGAATTATCTAATTCAATATGGGAAAATTCTGCACTTCCATTTTCCCAACCGCTAATAGGCAATCCATTAAACGCATCAAAACCAAGCCTTGCATTTTTAATCACTTCACTAACATTATTCCCAACAAAATATGCATGACCACTAGCATTGCTAAGACTGCCTCCAAAATTATCACCCCACATATCATTGCCAACATCCACTAGAAAAATGCCACGATTGCTTTCATAAAATTTATCATCAACAATTTGCATACCCCCTTGCGCATACACTCCTCTATAATCCACAAGATGTCTTGTATAAGCATTGAGATTACTCGCAAAAATAGCATTCAACCCATTAGAAATGGTTGCACCAAGCCCAAAAGCATGAAAAAGTTCGTGAGTAAAAATACTAAAAGTATCGCCTTGATTCTTGTTAATAGGCAAAACGCTTGGATGAGGTGCAATATACCAATCTAATGTCCCTATGTTAATGGTCCCTAAATATTTTAAATCTTCGCTAGAGAGAAAAATGGGATTACCTTGAGAGTCTTGATTGATAACAATATGACTTAAATCCTCTTTTGCCTCCTGTAAAGATAAACTCTCATAAAGCAATTGTGCAAACAAGGCTGAATTCCCATTTGTAAGAATATCATATGAAATAGCACTCGCATTAGCTTCTTGCATTGTGCTTACACTAAGTGCAATAGGTTCATTATTTGTGGCATTAACACTTAAAATATCTGCCAAAAATTGTGCAGCCCTTTTAACTTCATTTTTTTGTTCATCTGTTAGAGTAAAAGGTGAAACCTGAGCCTCACCCATAAAAGTTGAACTTTCTCCCTGATTATAAAAATCTAGTTGAAAAATTGGCTTTTGCTTACTCTCAACCAAAATACTATCATAACCAAATAAATAGCCTCCGCTTAAAGCGAAAATGAATATCTTTGTGTATAATTTCATAGTTTACAACTTTAAATTTTTTTCTAATCATAAAAAATTATAACAAAAAAAATTTATTTTTTAATATAAATTAAAAAGAATCTTTTTTTGAAATTGACAAAAAAAACATAAAAGTATATACTTAAAGCTTTCAAGAATATAAAGCGTGTTGTTTTTTTAAGGATAGAAAATGCAAATTATTCCGGCAATTGACTTAAAAGATGGCTGTGCTGTAAGGCTCATACAAGGCAAAATGGAAAGTGCCAAAATTTATTATAAAAACCCTTTGGAAGTCGCAAAGATTTTTGAAGAAATGGGTGCAGAATATTTACACATTGTTGATTTAGATGGAGCCTTTTGTGGCAAACCACAAAACAAAGCAGTGATTGAAAATATCGCCCAAAATTCCACACTCAAAATTGAAATTGGAGGTGGAATCCGCAATGAAGAAACCATAAAAGAATATTTAAATCTTGGTGCAAATCGTATTATACTAGGCTCTATTGCCCTAAAAGATCCAAATTTTGCTAAACAAATGGCACAAAAATATCCTATTGTCATTGGAATTGATGCTAAAGATGGAAAAGTTGCCACAGAGGGCTGGGATAAAGTAGGAAGAGTCCTTGCAAGTGAATTTGCAAAAGAATTTCAAAATAGCCCTATAGAAGCAATCATTTGCACGGATATTAGCAATGATGGAATGCTCAATGGAATCAATATTGATTTTACCAAAGAAATTGCTCAAAGTAGCGGTAAATTTACTCTTGCAAGCGGTGGATTGTCGTGTTTAGAGGATTTAGAGAAACTCTATCTTTCTAAAATTGATGGAGTCATTGTAGGTAAAGCTTTCTATGAAAAAAAGCTTGACTTAAAAGAAGCCTTTAAAAAATTTAAATAACAAAAATCCTATGAGATAAAAAAATTTAATTGTAGCTTATGGTAAATTTTGCTATGATATTACAATTTTTCAATTAAAATTTTAGCTTTAGCTAGCAATAAGGAGTTCGCTTTGAAGATGGTTGTTGTTGATGATAGTTCTACGATGAGGAGAATCATAAAAAACACACTTGCAAGATTAGGTTATAATGACATTTTAGAAGGAGAAAATGGCGTTGAAGGTTGGGATCAAATGAATGCCAATCCGGATGTAAAAGTCTTAATCACAGATTGGAATATGCCTGAAATGAATGGTTTAGACTTAGTTAAAAAAGTTCGTGCTGATGAAAGATTTAAAGATATTCCTATCATTATGGTTACCACAGAAGGAGGAAAGGCAGAAGTAATTACTGCTCTCAAGGCTGGCGTTAATAACTATATAGTCAAGCCATTTACCCCACAAGTCTTAAAAGAAAAATTAGAAGTTGTATTAGGTGTAAATGATTAACAATGGAATCTTATAATTGCCTCAATATCAAAGTTGATAAATTTTTATGGCTTTTTGAAAATAAGGCACTAGAAATCACCAAGGAAGCGATTGAAGAAATTGAAAATGGTTTTATCATTCGAACCTATCAAGATACCAATGCAATTCAAAAGCAATTAGAGGCTTATAGCAAAGAACTTGAAAATCTTATGCAAGAAAAAATCCATCTAGAATTTGAATCAAATATTTTAAATAATGAAGATTGGATTGCCAAATACCGCGATTCCATACAACCCATTGAATGCGGAAAATATTATATTTATCCCCCTTGGTTTTCCCCCAAAACCGACAAAATTAATCTCATCATCGAGCCAGCATTAGCCTTTGGTAGTGGGCATCATGGTAGCACTTTTGGCTGTCTAGAAGCGCTCAATAATCTCTCTTTAGCAAACAAAACACTTTTGGATGTGGGTTGTGGAAGTGGGATTTTATCTATCGCCGCTAAAAAGAGTGGCGCAGAAGTTTGGTGTTGTGATACTGATGAAATAGCCGTTAATGCTACCAAAGAAAATGCCCAAAAAAATAATCTTAACTTAGATAAAGTTTTTTTAGGATCTATTGATAAAATAACTGACAAAAAAGATTATTTTGATGTGGTAATTGCTAATATTCTCGCAGATATTATTGTAGCATTACCCTTAGATTCTTATGTTAAGAAAGGTGGGATATTAATCTTATCAGGGATTTTAGAAAAATACACAAAAAAAGTTCTTGATAAGTTTAAAAACTTAGAATTACTTACCCAAAATAATCATCAAGAATGGGTAACTTTAACTTTTAAAAAAATATAAGGATAATAATGCAAAGACAAGACAATAACCAAAATCAACCACAAGATAAAAAACCTAATAATTTTTTCAATCAGAATCCTCTTTTAATGTTTGTTATTTTTGCAATCATTGCGATTGTTATTTTTCGCTTTATGTCCCCAAATGGCGAAGTAAGCAAATTAAGCGGTGCAAACACAACCAAAACCATTAACTACTATGAATTAAAAAAACTCATTGAAAACAAACAAGTAGATTTTGTTGCTATTGGACAAACTAATATCAAAGCTACTGCAAACAATGAAAATGGAAAAATTGTCTATAATGCTCAAAGAGTAAGCCCAGATAACACACTAATTCCTTTGCTAGATGAAAAAGGTGTAGAATACACTGGCTATAGCGAAAGCAATTGGCTTAGTGATATGCTCTTTGGTTGGGTATTGCCTATCTTTATTTTCTTTGCAATTTGGATGTTTTTGGCTAATCGTATGCAAAAAAATATGGGAAGTGGAATATTGGGATTTGGAAGTTCAAGAAAACTTGTCAATTCAGAAAAGCCCAATGTTAAATTTGATGATATGGCAGGTAATGCAGAAGCTAAAGATGAGGTAGTAGAGATTGTAGATTTTCTAAAAAATCCCGAGCGTTACGCAGCATTAGGTGCTAAAATACCTAAAGGTGTATTATTAGTAGGACCTCCAGGGACGGGTAAAACACTCCTTGCAAAAGCTGTAGCAGGTGAAGCCAATGTCCCATTTTTTTCTGTTAGCGGAAGTAGCTTTATTGAAATGTTTGTAGGTGTTGGGGCAAGCAGAGTAAGAGATTTATTTGAAAATGCCAAAAAGGAAGCACCGAGTATTATTTTTATTGATGAAATTGATGCAATTGGTAAAAGTCGTGCCAATGGAATGGTGGGTGGCGGCAATGATGAACGCGAACAAACACTCAATCAACTTTTAGCCGAAATGGATGGTTTTAATTCTGATTCTTCTCCTGTTATCGTGCTTGCAGCAACTAACCGCCCAGAAGTTTTAGATCCTGCTCTCTTGCGTCCAGGTAGATTTGATAGACAAGTTTTGGTGGATAAACCTGACTTTGAAGGTAGAGTGGAAATTTTAAAAGTGCATATCAAAAATATCAAATTAGCTCGCAATGTTGATTTATTTGAAGTTTCAAAGCTAACAGCCGGACTTGCAGGTGCCGATTTAGCTAATATTGTTAATGAAGCCGCACTCCTTGCTGGAAGAAATGATAAAAAAGGAGTCGAACAAAGTGATTTTTTAGAGGCTGTTGAGAGAAGTATCGCGGGATTGGAGAAAAAATCTCGCAGAATCTCTCCAAAAGAGAAAAAAATTGTTGCTTACCACGAAAGTGGGCACGCACTTATAGCTGAAATCACTAAAGGAGCCAAAAAAGTAACCAAGGTTTCTATTATTCCACGCGGTTTAGCAGCACTTGGATACACACTCAATACACCCGAAGAAAACAAATATCTTATGCAAAAGCACGAATTGTTAGCCGAAGTTGATGTTTTGCTTGGTGGAAGAGCAGCTGAAGCAGTATTTTTAGGCGAAATTTCCACAGGGGCTAGCAATGACTTAGAAAGAGCCACCGACATTATTAAAGCTATGGTAAGCTACTATGGAATGACCGATGTTGCTGGACTTATGGTGCTAGAGAAACAACGCAATGTTTTCTTAAATGGTGGATTAGGTAGCACAAGGGAATATAGTGAAGAAATGGCACAAAAAATGGATTCTTATATCAAAACCCTTCTTAATGAGCGTTTTGAAGCTGTCAAAGAATCGCTAGAAACCTACAAAGAGGCGATTGAAAATATCGTCAAAGAACTCTTTGAAAAAGAAAATATTGATGGAGAGAAAGTGCGAGAAATCATTGCAGAATACGAAAAAGCTCACAATTTAGAAAGCAGAATCGTTAAAGAAGAAAAAGAGGAAGCCTAAAAGGAGTAATGTTGAAAACCACAACACAAATTATCGCAAAAGAAGGTTGGAAGCCTATTATCATCACTTTAATTGTGTTATTTTTTTGTTGGTTATTAAGTTGGAAATTCATTGGCTTCTTGGCTTTTGTATTCTTGCTTTCTCTTCTTTATTTCTACTATAATCCTGAAAGAATCGCACAAGATATTTCACAAGATGTCATTTTAGCGCCCATTGATGGAATCATTACACACATAGAAAATCAAGAAGACAGCCTATTAATAACAATCAAAAAGCCTATTTGTTTTTGTGGGATGATACGGATGCCTTTAAATGGGATGGCAAAAAAACTCTATCATATCTCTGGTTTAGCCAATGCTCAAGAATCAACGGGCGAGAGAGTGTGTTTAGAGTTTATGGGTTCTAAAACTTGTATTTCACTTATTTTATATCCCAAAATTTGCCTTCGCAATCTTTTTATCTATTTTTGTGATTCCAAATTTAGAGAAGGAGAACGAATTGGCTTTTTCTTAAAAGGGATGGCTAAATTGCAATTACCCAAAAATGTAGAAGTAAAGGTCTCCATAGGCGATAAAATATTAGCAGGTTCTAGCATAATGGGGTATATCCGCTAATGAAAATTGATCCTTTGTATATTTTGCCAAATTTTTTCACAGGAGCAAGTATCTATCTTGGAATCTTAAGTATTTCCTATGCGACAATGGGAAGATTCCAACTAGCTTGTTGGCTTGTGCTATTAAGTTTAATCTTTGATGGACTTGATGGGCGTGTAGCAAGATTAACAGGCACTACAAGCAAATTTGGTGTAGAGTTTGATTCATTAGCAGATATTGTAGCTTTTGGCGTAGCACCCGCTATGATTTTATTTACCTATGTTGGATATATGTATGGGAAACTTGGAATCATTGTCTCTGGGCTTTATGTTGTATTTGGAGCTATTAGACTTGCACGATTTAATGTCACAACTAATCAAAATGAACCCAATGTCTTTATAGGATTGCCTATTCCTGCTGCAGCAGTTTTTGTCATAAGTTGGCTATTGCTTGAAATGGGTTACTTTCAAAAATATTTTGAAAATCCAAAGATGATCTCACCATTTTTATTGATAGGAAGTTTGATAGTAGCTTTGTTAATGGTGAGCAACATTCGCTATCCTAGCTTTAAGAAATTAAATTTTGAAAAAATAAGCTTTAGTAAAATCATTGTCCTTTTAATGATCATTTTAGCAATTCTTTTTGCTTATCCAGTCTTGAGCATTACAATTCTAATCACTTGTTATGTGCTTTTTGGTCCCAGTAGAGCTTTATATTATCTCACCAAGCATTTTATAGAGAGAAGAAAATGAGAATGTCTTACACGCGGCATTACAGCAATGCATATAAAAATCTTTTAACTTTATCGCTATTGCTACCACTGGGAATCTAACATTTAACCCTCACTCAAACAATAAATATATTTTAAAGGATATAACAATGGAAATGATAAAAATTTTTGATACTACTTTAAGAGATGGTGAGCAGAGCCCTGGTGCTTCAATGAATACAGAAGAAAAAATCAAACTTGCTTTGCAGTTAGAAAAATTGGGCGTAGATATTATTGAAGCAGGTTTTGCAGCAGCTAGTCCTGGGGATTTTGAAGCGATTTCAAGAATTTCTGAAACACTCAAAGAAAGCACGATATGCTCCCTTGCAAGAGCTGTGCCAAAAGATATTGAATCAGCTGCAAAAGCACTAGAAAAAGCAAAATATAAGCGAATCCATACTTTCATTGCAACAAGCCCTATACATATGGAATATAAACTCAAAATGCAACCCAATGAAGTCATTAAGCGTGCTGTAGAAGCTGTCAAACTTGCAAGAAGCTTGTGTGAAGACATAGAGTTTAGCTGTGAAGATGCGTGTCGTAGTGATATTGGATTTTTAAAAGAAGTAGCTTTAGCGGTGATTGAAGCAGGAGCAACAACACTTAATCTCCCTGATACAGTGGGTTATCGTTTGCCCAATGAAATTGGCGAAATGATAAAAGAAATGAAAACTTGCGTTGGTGATCGTGCGATTTTATCAGTGCATTGCCATAATGACTTGGGCTTAGCAGTCTCTAACTCTATTGCAGGAATACAAAATGGTGCAAGGCAACTTGAATGCACAATCAATGGACTTGGGGAACGCGCAGGAAACACAGCCTTAGAAGAAGTGGTTATGATTCTAAAAACACGCAAAGATATTTTTGGAAATTTAGATACAAACATCAAAACCAAAGAAATTTATGCCACTAGCAAACTTGTAGCAGACATTACAGGCATTAGACCACAACCTAACAAAGCTATTGTGGGTAAAAATGCATTTGCTCACGAAAGTGGAATCCACCAAGATGGTATGCTAAAGCACCCAGAAACTTATGAGATTATGAAATCTAGCGATATTGGGATTCCACAAGAAAATGGATTGGTGCTTGGCAAACATAGTGGTAGAGCAGCTTTTAAAGATAAATTGGTAAGTTTAGGATTTGATGGAATTTCACAAGAAGAGCTTGATAGTGCCTTTGAAAAATTCAAGATTCTTTGCGATAAGAAAAAAGAAGTTTATGATGAGGATATTCGTTCCATTCTAACTGATCAAACCAGCAAGATTCCACAAATTTTTGAATTAATTAGTTTGCAAATTAGTAGCGATTCTAATGGTGTGCCTTATGCAGCAATCTCTATCCAAAAAGATGGCACCAATCGTATTGATGCAGCCATTGGAAATGGTAGCGTGGATGCTATTTTAAAAACAATTGATAGAATTAGTGGCTATAATGGTGTTTTAAAAGATTATAAAGTAGAAGCAGTGAGTGAAGGTAAAGATGCTTTAGCAAAAGTTGTTGTTAAAGCAGAGTTTGAGCCAAACAAACCCGCATTTATTGGACATGGTTTGCATTTAGATACCTTACAAGCAACAGCTAGGGCATACATTGGTGCATTAAATAGTTATCTCTCGATGCAAAAACTAATGTAAAAGTAAATCTATGCCATTTTTGCTATTTAGATTCTAAATGATAAAATTTTAAAAAGTTTTAACCGGAGCAAACACAATGGAAATTACACCCGAAAAGCTTTTTAATGCTAGAAGGAAATTTTTAAAGCTAGGAGCTGGAAGTCTAGTGAGTGCCTTATTGGCTGATAATCTCTTAGCAGCAGTGCTAAAGGAGCAAGGATTAGACTTCAAAGAAATGAGTGCAGAAGAAGCATACACTCTAAATGGTGAGCATTTAGAACTCACCAAAGAAGAAATTGCAACTAGTTATAATAATTTTTATGAGTTTGGATTCTCCAAAGCAGATCCAAAAAACAAAGCACACACTTTAAAAACTTCTCCTTGGGAGATTCAAATTGAAGGAGAGATTGAAAAGCCTTTTAGCATTTCTTATACTGATTTATTAAAGCAGGTACATTTAGTTGAAAGAGTATATCGTTTTCGCTGTGTTGAAGCTTGGAGTATGGTTATCCCTTGGGTTGGCTTTGAGCTAAGAGAGCTAATAGAGCTTGCAAAACCAAATAGCAATGCTAAATATATGCGTTTTACAACGCTTTATGATCCCAAACAATTTCCTATGCAAGGTGCTATGCAATTGCTTAATTTTCCCTATAAAGAAGTTTTGCGTCTTGATGAAGCAATGCACCCCTTAACACTTCTAGCTGTTGGAATGTATAAAAAGCCTCTACCTCCACAAAATGGAGCACCTCTGCGTTTGGTTGTGCCTTGGAAATATGGATATAAATCCATTAAGAGTATCCATAAAATTGAATTTTTAAAAGAAAAACCCATCTCAACTTGGGAAGAAGAGAATCCTAGAGAATATGGATTTTATGGCAATGTAGATCCTGAAGTCTCACACCCTAGATGGTCTCAAAGCAGTGAGCGTGTCATTGGCAAAAGAGGGCAAGTTAAAACTCTCTACCTCAATGGTTATGCCAAAGAAGTGGAACATTTTTATCAAGGTTTAGATAGGACAAAACTCTATTAATGCGAATCATTATTGAATCCATCGCGCTTTTAGCCTTATTTTGCCTTGGATATTATGGAATCTTATCCATAGAAAATCAGATTCTCTATGGCATTTATTTCTCCTTTGAAGCCCTCTATCTCTATACGGGATATTTTGCCTTTGCATTGCTTTTTGTTGGGCTTTGGCTACCACATCTCTATGGTCGATTGCTTGGCTTATTAGCCTTTGTTGCGATGAGTTGGCATTTTCTCATTTTTGCTTATTTGGATTTTAACTTAGATATTCAACTAATGCTTCAAAAGATTCTTGCAGAAAATTCTTTAATTTTAGGAAGTATTGGCTTTTTAATAAGCTTATTTATCTTTTGTGCTTCTTTGGCAAATCTTTTTAGGCGCTTTAAAATGTATTTTTTAGTTTATCTAGCAATCTTACTTGCGCTTTTGCATATTCTTACTCAGCAAAAGATTCTAAGTACTCTCCATTATGTGCTACTTATTGCTACTTTGTGTGCACTTAGCCTAAAAATCTACAAACACCTAAAAGCACCAAAGGTTAGTTAGGCTTTGTTTTGCAACGCCCTATAGCGCACAAAGCCCAGCAACAACGGCAAAAATCTCACTTGCCGCCACTATAAACTCCGCACTATCTTTTGCACCAGAGAGAATGGGGCAAATCTTTGCAAGTTTGAATTTACTAGTTCCTTTAGATTCTGTGCTATCTTTTTCTTTTTGCGCTTCAACCTGCTTAGAATCTTCTTGAATAATTTTTAAGATTTCATTGACTTCATCAGAGAATCCTTTGCCGCTAAAGTCCAAATAAATATTTTCTCTAGCGCGTGTAAGAAGAACATAAGTCTTGCGATACAAAAGATCAGGCTCGTATTTTTGTGTAATATTTAAAAAATCAACAAACCCATGAACCACGACATTTTGAGCTTCAAGCCCTTTGATTCCTTGAATAGTCATAATTTTTATATCTTTTCTCCCAATAGAATCCAAGACATTTTCTAATCCTTTCACATTTTCTTTGCTAAAGGTTAAGAGAATATTGCTTTCATTACTAGGAAAATTTTTCAATAAATTTTTTAAATTATCATTTTCTTTGTAATTGAAATTTTGCGCCTTTATTTCGCCTGTTTCTAGGACGCAATTAATATCACTTGTAAAATTACTTTTCAAATAAAAAGATTTTTTATAGTATTCATTTAGCTTTTTGTCTTTATTAAGTATTTTAAAGGCACACACAGCAATATTTGATGGTGTCCTATAGACATTTTTAAGATTCTTAACGCGCCCTTGCATAGAGATTTTTTCAAATTTTGGATGATGAAAAACTTGTGCGATATTCTCCATAGAATAAGAATAGAATCTTTGTGCTTCATCAATAAAGAAAATACAATCTTTAATCTCTTCATATAAGATTCGCATAAAGCCCTCTGGCATATCTTGCGTTTCATCACACAGCATATAATCCACAGGATATCTTTTAAGATAATTTTGCAGTTTTAGCTTAAACTCTTCTAGTGCCTCATCACTTTCAAAAATTTCATATTGCTTAGAAATAGGTGTAGCTTCAATCTCTTTTGTGCTTTGCACTCTAATTCCCACTTTACTAAAATCAAAGCTAATCTCCCTTAAAAAAGCCATAATTGAAATAATTTTAATTTGTTTGGAATCATAATTTTCTCCAAAACTTGTTTTAATGGCATTTTCTAAGTTGTTATTGAAACATAAAATCAAAAAGCACTCACTGCTATCTTTTTTCAATCGCTGTGCTACAAAATTAGTCAATATAATCGTTTTGCCAGTTCCTGCAACACCGCGAATGATTCTAAAGCCATCTTTGTAGCCATTCATAATCCCTAGTTGCTTATGATCAAAAAAGACCACTTCATCTTTTGTGATTATTGGGATTATTTGATTGCTTTTGGAATCTTTGGCAGAAACAAACAAAGAGGTGATTTTAAGAAAATCTTTTTTATTGGGCACATTGATACTAGTGGATTTAAAGAAACGACCAAAAGATTCTTTGTTTTGCAAATCTTCTTTAAAAAATGTTAAGGGTTGCATATTTGCATCATAAGAGTGTCGCAAAAAGAATTCTTCTGCATCGCTTTTAGAAATGGATGGAAAGATAACACGCATCTCAACATTAATAGGAATAGGACAATCTCCAAAATTTTCTTTCAAAATAGACAAAATTAGATTTCTATATTTATTTGCCTGATCATAAGGGGAGTGTTTTTTAATCAATTCTAAAGAATCCCAGTTTTTTACTTCAACAACAAAAATCCCCAAAGTCGGATGCAACAAGAGCAAATCTATTTCAAAAATATTTTCAGCAAACCCTAATTTTGCTTTAGGAATAAGATAGTAGTTTTCCCTATCGCTTTTATCCCTTAGAAGTGAAGCAATAGAATCACACACATAACTCTCGCCCTGCTCTCCCTTAAAATATTTTGCCAAAACCTTAGAGAGATTTGAAAAAGCCATTTTAAATCCTTCATTAAAATTCAATACCATATTTTAAAAAACATATTCTATTCTACTTGAAGCAATTATGCAAGACTCTCGCTAAAGTTTTATTTTATTTAAGTATGTTTTGGGTAAAATGTGAATAATTTTTTTATTTTTAGAAGGGAAAGTATGAGTGGAATTTTATTGATTATTCAATTTGTTTTAGCGGTTATTATTACCATTATAGTGCTTTTACAAAAAAGCTCTAGCATCGGACTTGGAGCATATAGCGGAAGTAATGAAAGTCTTTTTGGTGCGAAAGGTCCAGCAGGATTCTTGGCTAAGACTACTTTTGTTCTTGGATTCTTATTTGTGGTAAATACAATCGCATTGGGCTATTTCTATACCAAAGATTCTCAAAGTTCAATTCTTGATAATGTAGAAATTCCAGCCAATCCTACACCCGCTACACCAGCAGTTCCTACTGCTCCTGTTGCACCACAATCAGACACCCAACCTAATCAACAAGGACAATAGATGAGTTTGCAAGAAATTTACAATCACACCCAAGAATCAATGAATAAAAGCATTGAATCAATGAAAAAGGAATTTAGCACTTTAAGAAGTGGAAAAGTTTCTGTAGCAATTCTAGATCATATTCGCATTAGCTATTATGACACGCCCACACCACTCAATCAAATTGGCTCTGTTATCGCACAAGATGCTAGCACGATTGTCATCACGCCTTGGGAAAAAAATTTACTTAAGGAAATAGAAAGAGCAATTCAAGAAGCCAATATTGGAGTAAATCCAAACAACGATGGCGAAACTATCAAACTCTTTTTCCCCCCAATGACAAGTGAGCAAAGAAAAGAAATCGCTAAAGAAGCTAAAAATATCGGAGAAAAAGCCAAAATTGCAATTAGAAATATCCGCAAAGATTCTAATGACAAAGTCAAAAAGCTTGAAAAAGATAAAGTTGTTAGCGAAGATGAATCCAAAAAAGGACAAGAAGAGATTCAAAAATTGACTGACAACGCGGTTAAAAAAATCGATGAACTTGTCAAGCACAAAGAAGAGGAATTGCTAAAAATCTAGCAAGGAGAAGCAATGGATATTACTCAAATTTACAAAAATTCAAACGCACTTTTAGAGGGGCATTTTTTGCTTAGTAGCGGTAAGCATTCGCCCTTTTATCTGCAGTCTGCTAAGGTTTTAGAAAATCCAAAAACCGCAGAAGAATTAGCAAAAGCACTTGCAAAAATCATTCAAGAATCGCAAATTAAAGTCGATTGTGTTTGCTCCCCTGCACTTGGCGGGATTCTCGCTGGATATGAGCTTGCAAGAGCATTGGGAGTGCGATTTATTTTTACAGAACGCGTTAATGGGGTGATGACTCTAAGACGCGGATTTGAAATCAAAAAAAATGAAAAGATTCTTGTGTGTGAAGACATTATCACCACAGGCGGTTCTGCAATGGAATGTGCCAAGGAAGTTGAAAGCCTTGGCGCTGAAGTTGTCGGCTATGCCGCCCTTGCTAATCGTGGAATCTGCAACCGCTACCAAAGTCCAAATACCTTTGATTCTAAAGAATGCAAATTAGATTCTAATCTCCCACTCTTTGCGTTAGAAGATTTTGTCTTTGAAACCTATGAGCCAAGTCAATGCCCTTTGTGCCAACAAGGTAGCAAAGCAATTAAACCCGGAAGTCGTGGCAATTAGATTCTAAGCTCCCCTATGTCAAAACGCTGGAGAAATATAAAGAAACAAAATATCTCCCCAAATATCTCTTTGTCTTTGCAAGAAGATTCTAATTACGCTACTTTTTGGGAAAGAGGCAAAGCCCAAGTGATTGACACTTTTATGATTTATTTACCCCTTTTATACTTCTTAACCTATGTTGTCATAGGAAGTGCAAAAGAGTTTCGAGAATCAAATTGGGGTCCTTTTGTTGCGGTATTAATTTATGGTTTGATTGTGGCTTTATTAATGGCATTCAAAGGTCAAACCCTCGGTAAAAAAGCCTATGATTTATGGGTAAAGCGAGAGAATAATCAACCCATTACTTTCTTTTTTGCACTTTTACGATTCTTTCTTTTTTTAGTTTCTGGAGTTACCATTATTGGCATTTTAATGCCATTGTGGAGAAAAGATAGAAGTGCCTTACACGATTTGCTACTCAAAACTAAAGTTTATAAAAAAGGTTAATTTTTTATTAAAATTATTTTTGGCATAATTATAGACTTTATAAATTCTAAGGGAGACATTTTATGAATTCAATTTTCACATTTGCGGGGCTAATTAATCATAATCACGATTTTATCATTGCGTTTCATGTGGTGCTTGTAGCTATTATCGCGGTTATTTTAGCGAAACTTGCTACTTCAAGGATGCAAGTTGTTCCAGGGACTATCCAAAATGTTTTTGAAACCTTTTTGGGTGGTGTTATCTTTATGGCAAAAGATGTCATTGGTGAAGAAAAAGCACGACAATACTTACCTTTAACTGCTACCCTAGCTTTATTTGTATTTCTAGCCAATGCAATTGGTATTATTCCAGGTTTTGAAGCACCTTCATCAAGCCTTAGCTTCACTCTTACACTTGCATTAGTTGTCTTTGTTTATTACAATTTTGAAGGGATTCGCACTTTTGGAATTGCCAAATACTTTGCACATTTTGCAGGACCAGTAAAAGCCCTTGCACCCCTAATGTTTCCTATTGAAATAATCTCCCATTGCTCAAGAATTGTTTCTCTTTCTTTCCGTCTTTTTGGAAATATCAAAGGAGATGATATGTTCTTACTTGTTATGCTTATGTTGGCTCCTTGGGTTGCACCATTACCTGCTTTCTTGATTTTGACTTTTATGGCATTTTTACAAGCTTTTATTTTTATGATTCTAACCTATGTCTTTTTAGCCGGTGCAGTTTTAGCAAGTGAGGAAGCACATTAAAGCTTACCTCATCACCGATCCTAATCTCTATCCAAATTCTCCCTTAAAATTTTATGATTTCTATAAAAATATCCTCGATTCTCAAGCTATTTCTTTTGCCTGTTATCGTGATAAAGAATCCCCAAACCCAAAACTCTTTGAAGTTTTTTTAAAACTCAATCAAAGCTATCAAATCCCAAGCCTTTTAAATTCTCACTTTGATATGGCATTGCAATATGGCTTTGATGGATTGCATTGCAATAGCAAACAGATGCATCAAATTAGTAATGCCAAACAAAAGCTTCCTTTAGTTTTTTTTAGTGCGCACAATGAGCAAGAGATAAAAGAGGCTGATTCTTATGGGGCAAATGGAATCACCATTAGCCCAATTTTCCAAACACCCAACAAAGGACAACCTCTAGGAGTTGATTTTTTAAAGAGACTTGATCTTAATTGTTACAAGGCAGAAATTTTTGCATTAGGAGGAATTATCAGTCAAAAAGAAATTTTGGAAATCTCCCAAATTCCTTTTTGTAGTTTTGCTTCTATTCGCTATTTTTTAAACAGCTAAATTTTTCCTGCAATAATACTTCCCATTTGTTCTGTAGTGCAAATTTCTTTTGCACCAAATTCTGCAATATCTTTAGTGCGATACCCTTCTTTTAATGCCAAATGAATTGCATTGTCAATAGCATCAGCAGCCTTAATCTCACCCAAAGAATATCGCAAGAGCATGCTAGCACTCGCTATTGTTGCAATTGGATTTGCAATCCCCATTCCTGCAATATCTGGCGCACTTCCGTGAATTGGTTCATAAATTGCCGCTTTTGTGCCAAGAGAAGCAGAAGGCAAAAGCCCGATAGATCCGCTTAGCATACTAGCTTCATCGCTCAAAATATCTCCAAAAAGATTCCCCGTTAAAATCACATCAAATTGCTTAGGATTGCGAATAAGCTGCATCGCTGCATTATCAACATACATATGGCTTAATTCCACACTAGGATATTCTTTTGCCACTTCACTCACCACTTCTCGCCATAATTGGCTAACATCGAGCACATTTGCCTTATCCACAGAGCAGACTTTTTTGTTTCTCTTTTGGGCAGCTTCAAAGGCAATATGAGCGATTCTTTTGACTTCATCAACGCTATAGACCATTGTATTAAATCCACGATCTTTATCGCGTCCTTTTGGAGTGCCAAAGTAGATTCCGCCAATCAATTCTCGCACTACCAAAATATCCACTCCACGCACCACTTCAGGCTTCAGAGTGCTTGCTTCAATTAGCTCATCATAAACTTTTGCAGGACGGAAGTTTGCAAATACTTCCAAGCTTTTGCGTAACCGCAATAAACCACTCTCTGGGCGTAATTCTCTAGGTAAATTATCCCACTTTTCACCACCAATTGCCCCAAAAAGCGTGGCATCTGCCTTAAGACACCCTTCAATAGTCTCATCAGGCAAAGGATTCTTTGTTAAATCATAAGCGATTCCACCCATCAAATAATCTTCAAACTCCAAGCCAAATTCAAATTTCTCTGCAACAACTTTTAAAACCTTAAGGGCTTCATTAATAATTTCAGGACCGATTCCATCTCCCTTAATAACAGCAATTTTGTAATTTTTCAATTTATTTTCCTTTTTGAGATTTTGCATAGGGAATTAATCCTCCAGCTTCTAAAAGCTCAAGCATAAAGGGCGGAATAGGAGTGAAATGATATTGTGTATTTTGAGTAATGTTTTTAATCACACCCCCTTGCAAATCAATTTCTAACACATCCCCTTCACAAATAGAATCAGTTTCTTTAATCTCTAGAATCGGAAGCCCTGTATTAAAGGCATTGCGATAAAAGATTCTCGCATAGCTCTTAGCAATCACTGCGGCAATCCCTGCTGCTTTAATTGCTACAGGTGCATGCTCCCTACTAGAACCACAGCCAAAATTCTCTCCAGCCACAATAATATCTCCCTTACCAATTAGGCTTACAAAATCCGCCCTTGCATCCTCCATTAAATGTGATGCTAAAACTTTTTCATCACTAGTGTTTAAATAACGCGCTGCGATGATTAAATCTGTATCAATATTATCTCCAAACTTCCAAGCTTTGCCTTGCATCTTTTCTCCTTAATCTTCATAAACTTCTAATTTTGTGCCATTCCAATACCAATCTTTGCTATAAAGTTTCTTTTTAAACTCGGGAGGAACTTTCAAAAAGAAAACTCTTTGTGGCTCTACATCTGCACTTAATAATGAGTGTTCAATACCTAAAATTAAATTTTCCGCACTAGCAATTTTACAATGTTCCACCAAAACTTCTTGACTATCTTGTGAAATAATTGTCATCGCTTATCCTTGTGTTTTAGCATTTTAAAAAGCCCATTATTATAGCATAGTTTCCTAAACTCTAAGCTTCTATTCTTTGGAATTCTCTCTTAAATTATTGTCATACCACTAAATTCAAATTTTCTAAAAAAGCACCAAATCACCCTTATTATCTTTAATGAAATCATATTTAAGTAAAAAATAAGGGGGGGGGGGGGGCAAAATAACAAGTTTATTTTAAATTTTTAAGGAGTAAGAATGAAATTATCTCTTATTGCATCAAGAGCAATATTGGGTTTAGGAATTTTAGGGAGTATGAGTGCATTTGGAGCAGATTACACCCTAAATAGCGCTAATGACTTTCAAACTTATTTTGAAGAAAGTAGCGAGGGCAGTGGAAAATGGGCGCTAAAAGAACAATACAAAAACGATAATCTAACTTTTAACTTTGACTCTCTATCTCTAACCAGCCCACAAGATCAAGGGGGTTTAGGGCTAAACATTAAGGATATTACATACAATGGCACTAAATTCATAATCGGTGATGGAATGGGTGAAGATGACAGCTATTTTGGAGAATCAGATGTTGAATTCCAAAGTGCAAACCATTCTTATACAATTAATGCAGATGTAGAGATTAAAACTGATGGAAACTTGCTCGCACAAAGCCCTTCTTATATCAATGGAAATGTAACTATAAGCGGAAGCGATCAAGGTGGTGGTAGCCTAGAAGTATATAAAATTTGGGGTGCAAATGGTTCTTTGAGTATTGATGGTACTCTTAATTCAAATTATGGTTATTTTACAATCGCTGATTCAAATAGAAAAGGCGGACTTTTACATGTAAGTGGCGATGTAAGCCTTATAAACTCTACTTTTAGAGTCATCGCACAAAGCCTTTCTAGTTTAGCTTTTAGTGATTATGAACTGATAAGAAGTGATAGCAAAATCACACTTAGCGGAAATAATAAAGTGAATTTACAATATTTAGTTACCTTAAAAGAACTCTTAGGCACACAAAGTATTGATGGTATTGCCACTTATGAGATTGATAGAGTAGTAAGCGAGAATCTTTATGAAGCGAGTTTGGATTTAAGCGAAGATGAAAAAAGACTATCTACGGATATTACCACCACAGAAGATGCTAGAAACCTTGCAAAGATTCTAGAAGAAGAAGTAAAAACTAGAAATGATATGCTAATAGAGCTAAATAACCAAAAAGCAAACACTATAGATGAAGCTGAAAAAGCAAGGATAGATGAAGCTATCACACTCATCACCGCACAAAAAACTGCCATTGAAAGTGCAATCCCTACAGATCAAAATGGGCAGATTAGCGGTAAAGATTTTATTGATGTAGTAGGCACAGGCATAGCACAAAGCGATAAAGCCCTAGCAGGAGAGCTAGTAGATAAACTAAATGGTATAAAAAATACAGAAATGCACGCAGCTTTACTTTTAGATGTAAATAAAAATATAGGTGGTGCAGTAACTTCCCTAAAATCTTCCGGCAACCTAAACGAAGCACAAGGTATCTTTGATAGTTTGATTAACTCTAATATTAATGCTAGTGTAGGTATAGGTGCAATCACAAATAAAAACTTCTTTAAAGATGTAAGAGAAAGTGCAAAAAGTAGCATAGATACTCTAAATAATAGTAGTTCTGTAAATGGTGCTATAAATATCTCTAATGATATGGCTCTAGGTGGAAGAATAGCTAGAATTAATAATCCCTATAGTGAAATAAAATTTGCAAATACATTAAAGA